>CANQWS010000011.1 GCA_947627615.1 uncultured Muribaculaceae bacterium
CAAGATTTTATAAAATGTTGATTTAGAACGATTAGCAAGGACAACAAAGGGCAGGATTTCGCTAACCACCAGAACGGGCCTTGTGAACCGGTAAAAGTAGCGTCGCACAAGAACTCGTTGGTCTGAAAAATCACGTCATCCACCTCTTCTTCAAGCAGGTTGATACCAAAATCGCTAAGAATATTGTCTGCCATTGAATTTTGTTTATTAGTCGTTATTTATTTCTGAATCTGTCGCCCTTATGGCTGGTTGACACTGTTTCCTGTCGCGCTCCAGCACGCATCGCGCCACCTGGCAAGTGCCTCCGCCGCATACACGGCGTTTTTGTTTTCCCTTTCATAGCTTGATGCCAGCAGCGAGGCGGTCGTCTTGCTGTTGGCCAGATAGACGAGATAGCGCACCAGTTCCTCGTTCTTGCGCGACACGTCGGCATAGATGCTCAAATACTGCTTCTTGCGCTGCGAGTTGGGCATATACGCATCCTGTGTCGCTTTGATGGCCGACTTGAACACATTGTAGTATTCCTTCCACACCGTCTGCTGACCGGGGGAACCGCCGAGCTGCAGGATGCGGTCGATGTTTTTCTTGAAGTCCGCCATCTTGGAGTTGAGCTTGTCTCCCTCCGCCAGCCATGCCACATCCAGTGCGCCGCCTGTGCGGTCGGCCACGTTCAACGCCTCTATCTCGGCGCGTTTCGTCATGGCGGAGTCCAGTTTCTCCGCATCGTCCACCTGCCAGTATCCGGCGATTCCCGCCGTGGTGCGGAACGACAGCTTGTTCTTCGCCGAGGCGGTCTTCCGGTAACTGTTGTGCAGGAGGGTGTAATACAGGTCCGGCGTAAGGGAGCCTGAGCCGATTTCCGCTACGGTAAACTGGTTCTGCTTGGCGGAATCATGGTTGTAGGTCACGTTCTGTGCCGTGGCCGAAGCCACGCACATCCCTGTCATCAGATATAGCATCAGTAGTCTCATTTCCTGTTCCTGTATGGGTTAAGCCCGCTCTGCCGCCACCGCCCGAAGGCGTCCTCTATGATGAGCGACCGTGAACGGGGTGTGTAAATACTTTCTTTCCAATAGCCTATCCGAACTTGAATGTATCTCCATGTGTCGAAATAGGCGGCATTGAGCAGTTTCTTGATGTTGTCAAGGCTCGTGTTGATGCTCTCCAGCACAAGCATGAGGTCGGATGTCGAGCACGCGGCGGCTCCCGTGGCGTACAGCACAAGGTCACTGACCGAGCGGTACAGCCCCTTGCCCTCGGCCGATATGCGGTCGATGCACCTCAGGCTTATCCGTATGATGACGGTGTCCTGCAGGGCGAGCCTGTTGCGTTTCAGCACCTTGGAGTTGTAGTCTTCGAGCAGTTTCTTGTAGTCGCCGATGCGGTCGCTCACCGTCTGATAGGTGGAATACACGTTCATGGAGGTGCGGAGCGACTGGTACAGCACGTCTATCACATCGAAAGCCCTGGTGTATTTGTCAAGGTCGAAGTTCAGCACCTTGTAGTCTTCCGCCGCTTTCGCGCTGTACTCGTGCAGCAGGTTGTTGCTCTGTTCCAGCGTGGCACGGGCGAGAAGCAGGCTGCGCTGGTTCTTGTGGTCGGCGATATACGCTTCCACGGAGGCCACGTCGAAGCCCCATTGCGCCCTGACGACAGCCGGCATTGCCAGCATCATCAGCGTAAGCAGTATGTGGATTTGCATTTTCATTCGGTCGGTTCCTCCATATATCTGTAATTGCGGCTTCCGGCACCGTTCATCCAACGGGCGAAGCTCTCGTCAAGAATCGTGCGCCTGCGTCCCTGCTCGTCGTTGATGTAGGGGGCGGCATTTTTCAGCACGTCGATGATGGACAGCTTGTAGTGCATCATCTTCTCAAGGCACACGAGGTCGGCATAGATGCGTGTCAGGCGGCTGTCCACCTCACGCGCTATCTCCAGTCTGTCCGAAGACCACAGCAGGTGGTAGGTGTCGCCGCTGTTGTCCTGCTCCACCGGCTCGTTCCTGATATATTCGGTGCTGACGGTACAGGAGGGATAGTCCCTCGCTATCTCCGAGATGCGGGCGTTCACTGTGGCGGCGTTCTCCCTGTCGCTCTTGTCCGGGTCGAGCTGCAGCACGTCCACTACCTGCGTGTCGCTGTAATCCGCCGTCAGCGTCCATTCTATCTGCATGATGGCCCTGTGTATCTTGATGCCGAGGAAATATTTCGGCTTGCGGGCGATGCTCAGCGTGGCCTTGAACGTAATCACGGCGTCCATGCTCCCGGAGGTGGCGGTGCGCACATAGGTGTAGCCCTCCCAGTGTCCCTCTCCCTGCCAGGTGAGGTCGAAGGCGGTCTTGCAGTCGTTCATGATGGCGGGGATGCGGTAGTAGTCATCGGTGGGCACGTCCTCGCCACCGGCGGCTTCCTCACGCGCAGCCCGCAGGTCAATGAGTTTCTGTCTGAAGCCCTCCTGCTGGCGTGTCAGTTCCTCTATCCGGCTCTTGTTGGCGTTGTACTGCTGGCGCAGTACCGCCGCTTCCTCCACGGTGGCATTGGCTATCCGGCTTATCAGCGACCGGTTCTCGGCATTCAAGATGTCTATCTGTGCCTGAAGCTCCGCAATGCGGTTGTTGTATTCCGTTTCCAGACGGTCAAACTCCGACAGGTCGAGGCTGTTGTCCGTCAGCGTGGTCTGCATGGCGCACTCCTTGGAGTGGCCGTTGAGCGAACCGCCGCAGCTACGGCACTTGTACTGCGTGTTTCCCTGCGATATGGTGAACCCGTCATGGCAGGTCACGGAGATAATCACGCTCTCCGTGCCTTTCATCTTGGCTTCGTCGGTCGCCTGGTAATAGTTCTTGGCATCCGAACCGATGTAATAGACATATCCTTCCTCGTTGTCGTTGAACTCCGACAGCCGGGCCTGCATCTGCCGTTGGAAGGTGCCCAGATCCATCGAATAGGAATCGAACACATCCTCATATATCTCTTCCGTCCGGTTCCAGCTCTTGGTGACACGGATGGAATAGGCGTAGGACTTGGCGTACTGCCTGTTCTTCTTTGACAGTATGTATGCGTAGCGGGAATAGGAGATGGAATAATGGAAGCCGTCGCCCGATGCGTTCATCTGCCTGACCTTATTTCTCGACCATCCGGCGTAGCTCTCCGAGTTGGAGAGTATCTGCTCCGTCTGTGCCGACGAGGGGTAGAAGTCCGCGTCGGTGGTATTGACGCGTGTCCACGCGCCGCCGTAAAGGATGCTGTTGTCATCCGTGGGAGGCATGTAGTCACAAAGTGTCTCGCTGCCGCTGTCACGGCGGTAGATATACCAACGCTGGATGTAATACTGTCCCATCGTCTCACGGAGATAGTCGGTCATCCACGAGGTCATGTTGTAGCTGTCTATACTGAACAGCCGGGCCACGTTTTCCGGGCCGCCGACCATCGAGAGCAGGGTGCCGCCGAGGTCATGCTCAAGTGCCTTGTAGAATCCGTAGCTGCTCTCCGCAGCGTTCACGATGGCGGTGACGTTCCCCTTGGCGATGTCATTGAACGAACTGCCGCCGAGCAGTGCCTCCATCATGTTCTCGGCTCCCGCACCGGCTATGCTGACTCCCATGTCGTACAGGGTGTTTACATCGGATTTGAGATTTTCCTTGTTGAAATGGTTGGGAATACTGCCGAGGTCGTCGAAGAACCTGCGCCAGTCCACGCTGCCGCCGTCGGCAAGGTCGAACAGGGGCTGGAACTGAGGGGCGAGCTGCAGGAACACCACGTCACGGAAAGACAGCGAGCTGTTGGTAACGATGGACTCGAACTGCATGCAGAGCGTCTCCACCTCATGGCAGACCTTGAACAGGTAGCTGCCCCAGTAGAGCGCGGTCTGGGGCGAACGGAGCATCATGCCCGCGACAGTCCATATCTTCGGCATGATCTTCGCGCTCACCAGTGAATAGATGCGGCGGTAGTAATAGTTTTCCGTGGCACTGCTCCAGATGCCGAGGTCGGTCAACGCCTTGCGGTCAAGATACTTGGACATGAAGATGCCGGCCGTGGCGACTTCCGCCGCGCTGTAACGGTCGAGTATCTTCCTGACCTGTTCGCTGTAATACATTTCCGTGGCCGTCTCCGTGCCGAAAGCGGCGGTCATGGCGGCCACCGTTTTCTTGTCGTAGTTGACGGAATACCACACCGAGGCCGCAGCGTCGGACGCTACGGTCAGCAGTACGGTCAATATGATCAGGAGGCGGTTCATGCTTGCAGTCAGTTTGTCGTTTTATTTCCCTTTCTTCACCGTCCCTGTCTTGAGGAAGCGGTATTTGCCGGAAGTGCAGCCGTCGTTGGCGGGTGTGTACTCCACATATCCGCGTGACTGCAGTTCCTCGCTGGCGGATTTCATCGCCGTGACGCTGTAACCGCTGACAAGACTGAGCAATGCGGCCGGATTGATGCTGATCGTTTCCTGGCGGTCACGCTTGTGACGGTAAAGCAGGTAAAAGAACAGCACGGTGGCTTCCTTGCTGAAATTGTTGTTGTCGCAATCGCGCCAAAATTCCTCAATGAGTTTGTTCTCGTTCATAATGAATGTTGTTTATGGGTTATTTTTATCGTTCCTTGTGGGCAGGTTGAGCACATGGCCGACCTTATGCACCCGTCGGGCAAATTCCAACGGGGCGGCGATGCCGGAGTTGTCCCAGTCACGGCAATATCTTTCGATAGCATCCTGATGGCTGCACCCTAATTCCGACTTGTAGAGTTTGAGGGCATCTTTCTCAGCACGCTCGGTGGTATAGGTCATGTAGCACTCGTGCGATTCCTCCACACCGTACACGCCGCTGGTCGATCCTCTGCGGATGAACACCTCGCGGAAGAAAGAGCGTCCTTCCTTGTTGTCAAGCCTGTTGATGGTAAAAATCTTCTTGCAGTCCACATCGGTGAGTCCGAGGATGGCTTTGATATTGTCGAAGCGTTCACGGAATTTGCTCTGGTCAAGCAGCATCACCACATCGGAATTGTTGATGATGGCCTCCTTCACAATCTCACTGCCGATGATGTCCTGTATCTCCTGTGTCACGACACCGACCGATGCCCAGAACTTACGGGCCGTCTTGTAGAGGTACTTGATGTATTCGGCCATGAGCGGGGTGGCGATGGCTTTCCACGCCTCTTCGATCACAAGGACCTTACGGTTCTTTTTCAGACGCATCTTCTGCAGAAAGACATCCATGATAATCAGCGTGACTATCGGGAACAGCGTGGCATCATCCTTGATTGCGTCAATCTCGAACACGATAAAGGTCTCATCAAACAGGGTGCTGTCCATGTTCTCGTTCAGCGTGGTCTCGTGGCTGCCGCCCTTATAGAAATCCCGAAGCTGGTAATTGAGGTCTGCCGTGTCAATGCCTTTCAGTTCGTTCTCGGTGATAATCTCCGGGATGCGGACGACGGCGAAGTCGAAAAACGAGTTGAACGAAAGCGGCGCATCAATTTTACCCGTAAAGTAACTGCGGTAGTATTCCTCGATAGCCTGTCCGATAAGTCTGTCCTCCGTCTTTGTCACAATGCCTTCCGAGCCTTTCCATATCTGCAGGATAAGATTCTTGAGGAAGTTGATTTTCTCGATGTTTATCTCTTCCTTGGTAATCTTAAACGGGTTCATGGTGATGGGTTTTTCCTCGGTATAGGAAATGTACTTGCCGCCGAGATACTCGCATAGTCCCTCGTAGGAGTTTCCCGTATCGACCATCACGACATCCGTTCCTTGCTCATGAAGCTGCCTCACGACGGAGTTCATGTGGAAGCTCTTGCCGCTTCCCGATGGTCCTAAACAGAAGAAATTGGAGTTGTCGGTCATCTTGACCTTACCCTCCTTGCCGGTGATGTCGATGGCTACGGGCATCCCTTTCCGGTCAGTATAGTATATCTTCAGCGGGGTGTCCTCGCTGCGCTGCACATGCTCCTTATACATAAGGCAGGTGGCGGCGTCCGACAGGGTGAGAAAACGGTCGTACTCGGGATCCATGTTGTAGCAGTTGCCGGGAAACGAGTTCACGAACAGCTCAAGCTGGTTGTAGGCACGCTTGGAGATATGGATGCCCATGCGCCCGAACATGTTTTCAAGATGGTTCACGGGCTTCTGCATATCTGCATTACGTGGACAGCATACAACGAGGTTGAAGTGTGTATATACAAGCTGCTTGCCCTCGCGTGCCACCACTTCCTGCACCTGCTTGATGTCCTCCACGGCAATCTGGTTGCTCGGATTGGGGATGGAGGCGTGACGGTTTTTCTTCTTTTCAAGAGCGGAAAGTTCCCGCTTTTGGTTGGGAATGAAAATCATCTGGTTGTAGATGACGGTCTCGGCTTCCGGGATACTGTCGATGGCGGACATGAGGTCAAGGGGCATCCCTGTGTTGTTCACCTCCACATTGGTGAAAGGACGGACAAGGGAAGGAAGCCCGGCACAGTCCACATCGACAAGGGAGAACACGCGACATTTGCGGTCACCCATGCCGATGCCCTCGTCATCTACCTTGAAATTATTCATGGTGACGACCGGACTGTTGAAGTCCAGCGTGAAATACCGGTCAACATAGCTGTCACATTCGTCGGCCGTCAGGAACCTCACCTTCATGCCGCCGTCACGCAACTGGTCCTTCACCTTGCGTATCTTCACAAGGAAATCCTTCCATTTTTTCAAATCGAAGGAATACAGCTTCCCTTTCTTCGATTCCTGCGTTATGACGAGACAGGTGCGCGTATCGGTATAGGGACGGCCTTCAAAATAGGAGAAATAGGATCTTGACAGGAACTCCTTTTCCTTTGCGTCCGCCTGTACGAACCCACGGCGGGAGAACACATCCTGCTTGTGTATGGCATAGCCCTCGCCGAGGGTCTGTACCACTGCCGAGAACAGATGGCAGAAATCGTAATAGCGGTCGGCATCGGCAGAATACTTCTGCACGGGATTTTCTATTTCAAGTATGGCAGAATACTCGCCGGTCTTGGTGTAGATGACACCAATGCCGTCATTGTCCTCCACGGAGAAATAGATGTCATGGAAGACACGCTTGCGTTTGCCTCCCGTTCCGAAAGCGGCCACCGAGATTGCCATACCGATCAGGATAGCCGCGAAAAACAGTATCACATACCAGGTCATGACGTTCAGAATAGGTAAAACAGTCTTGTTTTCATATCGCTATGCTCCTTGGAATTGTAGGCGGTGACGAACCATTCGGTCATGTCTATCGAATAAAAGGTGTCCTCGCCGGATTCGCTGGAGGTGGCATAAATGCCTTCCGGCATCTTGAAAAAGGCAGGCATGCTGTCCTTGTGCTTTTCAAGATGGTAGGCAAGCCGGGCCATCTCCGCAAGCGACGGTATGTAGGCCGACGGCAGCACACGCTTTTCCTGGAAGTTCTTGAGGGCATGGCTGTCCGCATGGCGGAGTATGCCCTGTGTGAGTGCGGCTCCGTCGTCGAATCCCAATGCACAACTGCCCGGATAGCGGATGCGGGGACTGAACACGATATGTTCCTCATCCTCCTGCAGCTGTCCGAAATAGCCCTCACGCAACTTGCCGTCAGCCGTATCGAAGATATGGCCGGTTCGGAAAGACTTCTTCCCGAACCAGTTGCTCGTGCTGTTATCGTCTAAGGCGACTGCCTTACCATGTCGTCCGTCTGTCTGGATGACCCAGGCAAGGGTATTCTCATCGAATTTGGAAGTCAGAGTACCGTCCCTTTGCAGGAAATGTCCGATGCGGACAGAATCTGTGCCAAAGACAGACGGTCTCTCAAACGGATGCCTGGTATCTACCCAGCTGCTGCCTACGGACAATTTGCCATCGCTGACATGAAGTCGCAGTTCGGTGATGCTTCCACGTCTCAGAGGCGGTAGCGTGGTGGATATGGACAACTTCTTCCCGTTGACTTTGAGGAATATTTGTATCTCTCCGGAATCCTCCGTAGGAATGAGGTTGAAGTCATGCGGGATGCCGTTGTTCAAGAGGCAGTCCTTGTTTGGAGAACATACATTGCCGGCATCGACACGTGTTCCGGCCAGTTTTCCCTTAAGCGGAATAAGGAAGGCCGCTGTTGAAACGCAGTCCCCCTGTATCTCCAGAATCTGCATCACGTCACTGATATTGTCGCTTTTCAGTATCAGGCGCAGCAGTGCGGTAAGTTCTTCTAATTTCATTGTAATCTTTGTTTTGTCATTTGTCTGTGTCACGGATTGGATCTGTCCGGCAAGTCTTTCGCCGAGCGGATGGCTAATCGTAACAGTGTCGGCCGGATGCAGTGACGGAAGGAACGGATAACAGACAAGGGGTGATGCCGTGCTGTCAGCCAAAACAGGGACAGTGGGCTTGAATAGCTTGCCGTCGAAACGGAACTCCACGGCTTTGCCGCCCTCCATGCCGTCAAGCCATACGGCAAGCGAGCCTATGGCTTCCAGTTCGTCCTTTGTCCGCCCCGTGACCTCTATCTCAAGGGGCTTGGACATCTTCGACCAACTGTCTTTCACCTTTTCCGCCGTTTGGTGGGCGGACAATGCGTCCCCTTTACGGGTGTTCCCCGAACATCCGGCAAGGAACAAGGCAAGAAACAATATCAATCCGCAGTGTCTCATTTTTCAAATCTTTTTTGAACAGGTGTAAACGAATATCCCTTTGTCTGTTTTTTTGGTGTGAAGCCCTTTGCGCTGTTTCACCATGATTAAACCGGCTCCCGTGCTGACTGCCATAACCAGTACGACAAGTCCGGCGAGAAAGCCCAGCACACAGTAGCCGATTATGAATCCGACTATCGCACCTCCCGCTGCTCCGGCAGCCCAGTAGATGTACCGGCCCTGGATACCCAGGAATTCAAGAGGCTTCTGAAGCCCCTTGAAAACCGGGTATGCAGTATAGCCGTTGTCTGCGTTCTCTGCCATAAGGTCAGGAGATTCCGAAGAACATAGGCAGTGCCTGAGCTGCTGCAATCAGGAAGATGCAGGCTCCGACCACCATCATGATCTTCTTCTTGACGTCCTGCTCCTCGTTGTTCATGGCGATATAGACGCTGATCGCACCTACAACAGCCACGACGCCGGCAATGGCGTAGCAGAGCTTGACAACGATGGGCACATACTTGGCGATTTCCTCGCTGACCGTGGTCAGGGCCGTAGTACCGGCTTCGTAGTTGCCTGCGGTGTTCTGGGCGAGACAGGTAACGGTGCCGACAAGCAGCATGACTGCCAGTGAGTTGAATCGCGGTGATGTGACGAATTTCTTGATGGAATTCTTGATTTTCTGTAATTTGTTCATCTGTTTTGTTTCAAAATTGTTTTACGGTTCTCTTATTTCTCATTTGCGCATTTGAGTCTCTTTTATACACGATAGCCGAAGAAGGCGGGGAACACGATGGTCGCTCCGATAATGAACAGGATGGCTCCCACCACCATCATTATCTCTTTCTTCCAGCCTTCTTCTCCGGCGTTTATCTTGAAGTAAATCTGCAGGCTGGCGATGACAGACACGATTCCGGCCACCGCATAGCAGATATACACCACATACAGTAGCATGGTAATCACGAAGTCATGGGCTTTCGCCAGTCCGTCCGCACCCCAACTGTAATCCACTCCGCCGCATTTTGCGGAAGCGGACAGGCAGCAAACGGACAGGATTGCCGTCAGTACCACTCGTATAGGATCAATATGTCTCACGGGTATGGCTGACTGTGGATTTACGGAAAGCAATGTCTGATTTCTTGTCATACAGCATCTGTTCAAGTTCTTCAAACGAGACACCACCCTCGCTCGTCACGTCGGTCTCGTCCATATTGTCTGTAAGGTTGTCAAAACGGCCTGTGCCGCCTGATTGGGTTTCCACTTCCGTGGCGGCAACCCTTGAATGGTCATTGTCTGGGGCAGTTTCTTCCCCGAGAGAGAATCCGTCACCACTTTCCCTGACCGGAGTGGCCACAACTTCATCCTGCATCCCGCTGACATCAAATTCCTCGACCGAGGTTTCTTTCTCGTTTTTCTTGCCGTAAAGGTCCTTGCTGATATGGTAGCCGTAATAGATGATATAGGCTATCGTCAGCACGATGACAAATATTACATACGGTGTCATTGTCGTTTGCGTTTAATTGGGTTTGAGTTTAATTTTTATGCAAAGTAACATTGAAGATTATGTGCAGGAAAATTATATCCTGACAAATCTCATTTTCTTAACCGTAATTAGTATAAGACGCTGATTTCAAACTTACTTTCATACTCTGAATGAAATTTAACCACAAATAGAGTATGATTATATCACAGTATGATTATATAGTATTTTCAACCACTGAAGCACCAAGAACAACCTCTCATCGTTTTACTTTATTCCGGGCGCATATATGATGTGCTAAAGTAAAATGAGCAGAAATACGCTACTTGCAAGTCCAATTTTGTCCGATAATCCGAAAAAAATGCGTCCTCAGGTGGAAGTTTCTGAAAAAATATTTGGTTGTAGTTTATTTTGGTGTTAATTTTGCAATGAAAATCATCGCTAAATGTGTACTAAAATAAATACACTATGCAAACGACACCCTCCTAATGGGATAAAGTTCACTTCATGACTGGGAAAATCAACCTCTATCAGAAGTGAAGCTTATTATTATGTAGATCTCAAATTTACAAACTTATGGTTATCACACGTGAACAACGCTTAGAAATATACAAGGCAATAAATGCATTAGGAAATATCTGGGGACAAACCGGCAACCTTAACAGTGTGCAATTCCTGAATAGAATTTGGGATTTGCGGCTAATGTCATCTTCTGACCCTCGGTTCAAAACTGCAGCAGAAGATGCAAAGAAGCATCTTATAGATAATGATGATTGGGATGACGATTATGTGTTTCTTGATAGATTCAAACTTCTTGATTGTAGTGAAGAAGAATTCCTCAAATTTATCAATGTTGTCATAAGTCCAGAAGTCAGAGGTGATGAGAAAGAAGTAGAAAAATACATTTCTGTCATAGAATCATTATTGCCCAAAGAATATGAGATAATAGAAACGATAGACAAGAATGGGCAAACCATTCATTCTGCTTTAATGAAAAGCAAAGATGATAGTGAATATGAACAGTATCCTATTGGATTAAGTCCAAATGATATATTGTTTTTCACCAATGTAGAACCTACAAAATATCCAGCTTTTCAAATTGAAACTGATAATTGGGATGATTTTGGATATAAAACTACGTCAAAATTATACTATTGGGATAACAACGCCCAATGCAACCCCATTGACAAACTAAAAATTCTCAACTCAGAGGAAGACAATACAAGTAAGGTATTGCCCGAATCGTTCATGTCATTAGGTGCGACATTCTGCAGTTTAGGCCAGAGTGAACATTATTATAGAAAACTAAAGCAATTACTTCCTGACAAATATCAATCAGTATTATACGCATTAAAAGATACTGCTTGGTTTTCTGAAATACAATATCGTTTTGAAAATCATCAAGGTTTTAAGAGATCTCTTTTAAGGGAAATATCTACAGAGGCACTTTTATCAAGTGTCAGACGGAAAGTTGAGAGAGAGGAAAATGATTCTTGGGATTTTATGTTCAAAACCCAAGTTCCATACTCCGAACAACCTATTGATATAAACTTTGAATTTGGCGATCTTGAAGATGTTGACAATCCGAAACGTATAAAAGCATTGATTGGTGCCAATGGTTCAGGTAAGACTTCAATTCTAAAGGCTCTCGTGAAAAGTCTTATTCGCAACGAAGGTGATTTTTACCCATCCCATCCTGTCTTTTCAAAAGTAATCGCCATATCATTCAGCATTTTTGATACATTTATATCTCTTAGAGGAAAGTCTGTTCTTACTTATACATACTGCGGGCTTCATGATAAAGAAAATACTGTCATGTCCGTAGAGGATCGTGAAGCGCGATTAATAGAATCATTGATTTGGATTAATGGTGGTAATGAGGGGAAAGGATTTGGCAATACACGATTAATAAGACTATTTTGCAAAGGCCTTGAAATCGTCTTTCCAAAGGACTGGGTTGATTCAGTATGGACAGATGACGGTTTAGCCATAAGCGCAATATTAGAGAAATCTCGAACTATGAGCACAGGAGAAGCGATGATTCTCAATCTGATTGCTTCGTTGTATGCTAATATACGCCAAAACTCGCTTATTGTTTTTGATGAAATGGAAGTACACCTTCATCCTAAAGCAATTCGCCAAATGATGTCCCTCCTTTTCAAAATTACAAGGGAGTTTAATTCCGCTTGTATATTAGCAACTCATTCTTCTATTGTAGTTCAAGAGCTGTTGGCTGACAATGTCACGATTATTGATAAACTTCAAGATGGAACCCCAGAACTACGTATTCTAAATCATGAATCATTAGCCGAAAATCTTTCGGTGATAAGTGATGAAATTTTTGGGGAGTCTTCTATTTCTCCTCATTACAAGGCCTTTATCCGAACAAAGGCTCATGATTCTGATACTTTGGAGGTATTGTTGAAACAACTTTCATCACGAAAATTACCGCCAAGTTTAGCTCTTTATATGCAGGCTCGATATGAATTTGAAAACAAAAAGAAACAATGATTAGGTATCCTTTATATCAATCCATCAATGATGATAATACACCATTTGATGAGTATAAAACTGCGGCACAAGGGGATGCTATCCTTGGTGCTATTGAAACGCAGATGGAAAGCTGCTATAATGATTATGACAATGCTGTCATCAGTGCTTCTGTCCATAATCTGAATCCTCATGGCTTTATCACTCCAGAAAAGGACAATCTAAAAAAATTATACAAGAGTGATTGTGATATAGCCAAGAAAATACGACAACATCATAACAGATTTACCAGTACTACAAGACGGGTTTATAATAACAAATGTCCGTATTGCACATTATCAGAACCATCTACAATAGAACATATTCTTCCAAAAGAAAAATATCCGGAATATGCAGTTCATTTATATAATTTAATACCCTGTTGTTCTAAATGCAATAGTCATAAAGGTGAAGCTGTCAAGGACTCATCTGGATTCCCTTATACCATAAACTTTTACTATCACGATCCTGAAAATTGTGAATTTTTAGAAGCCGATTGTACGATTGATTCTAATGGATATCCCTCCTTTACATACATACTCACATTTCCCCCAAACGCAGATCCAGCATTGGTTGCAATAATAACCAACCATTTTAACAGGCTTCATTTGATTGAACGATATAATGAGGAAGTTGTAAAGAGTTATGCCGAAATGGAATTACTAATAAAAACAATCTGTTGCGGGAAATCCTTAAGTGATACATTGCAATTCCTTCATGATTACCTTTCTCGTACAATACATGATTATGGATTAAACCATTATTTTGTTGCGATGTTAAGATGTCTGATAAGTTCATCAACATATCATACCTATTTACAATCAATTTTATAGAAACAATGAATCACCTGCTTCTATGCAAAATTATTGGAGGTGTTTATCAATAATATTTACGTAAAACGAAACATTATAAAATGGGTACAAAAATCAATAACCTACGCCAGCAAATACCATCGAATGGGATAATGCTCACTTCATGGCTGGAGAAATCAGGCTTCAACAGAAATGAAGTTTATGATTATATGGAATCGGGATGGCTACAACGCATATCTACAGGTGTATATCAATTCACCGGGGATACCCCTACACTTTATGGTATATTAGCTTCATATCAAAAACAGATCGGGCTGAAATATCATATCGGAGCCGCGTCTGCGTTGGAACTGAAAGGTTTCTCTCATTACATTGCGATGGGGAAGCCGACTGCCGTCGTTTTTTCTCCGGTACGACCGCCGCTTCCCAAATGGTTAAACGATGCCGACCTTGATATGAATCTTGCGGAAGTGGCGACCAAAGTGTTGGGGACCATCGGTATCGAACAAATGGATTACCAGGAACAGACATTGACAGTCTCATCACCTGAAAGGGCAATAATGGAATGTGTTCTCCTTTCACCTTCCCGTTATGATTTAATGGATGTGTATTATCTTATGGAAATGCTTACATCCCTTAGATCCGCCCTTATACAACAACTACTGGAAAACTGCACTTCAGTGAAAGTAAAGCGGATGTTTCTGTATATGGCGGAAAAGGCACATCATCGCTGGTTCGCCAAACTTGACCTTTCCAAAATATCTCTCGGTTCTGGCACACGGAGTTTTGCAAAAGGCGGTGTAAAAGTCAATACATACGATATTGTAATACCCAAAGAACTTGCTGATTATGAATAATATATATAGACAAAAAGTCGAACTCCTTTTGAGAATTCTACCGTTTGTAACGGATGAAGAATGTTTCGCTATACATGGTGGTACAGCCATTAATCTGTTTGTGAAAGACTTATACCGTCTTTCGGTTGATATAGACGTAACTTATATTCCTATTGAAGACAGAAATACAAGTCTTCTGCGGATAAATGAGGCTCTTGAGAGAATAAGCGATAGGGTCAAACGCACATTCCGGGATGTAAGGGTTATCCCACGTCTTGATATCAGTAAAATCACTTGTGAAAGCCGGGGATGCCAAGTGAAGATTGAAGTAAACCAGACAAAACGCGGACTTGTCTGCGGTGATGCAATACTGTATCCTTTGTGTGAAAAAGCGCAAGAAATGTTCGGAATGGAAGTAGATGCAAGAATAGTGTCGCTACCTCAGCTTTATGGTGGTAAAATTTCAGCAGCCCTGTCACGCCAACATCCCCGCGACCTTTTTGACATAAAACAGATGGACATTCCATTGACAGACGTAAAAGAAGGACTGATATTCTGTCTGCTTGGAAGCGACCGTCCTATACACGAGTCGTTTGCGCCCAATCTTATCGATCAGCACGAAGCAATGGAGCGTCAATTTTCCGGCATGAGTGAAATACCTTTCACCTACAATGACTTTGAAGCGACAAGAGAGAAACTTGTCAACGATGTCAATTCTGTGATGACGGAAGATGATAGGCGATTTCTTATAGGCTTTGAAGAGCTTTCCGTTGATTGGGAGAATTCTCCGTATTCATCTTTTAAGGAATATCCTTCGGTAAGATGGAAGATGCAGAATTTGCAGAAGCTGAAAGCATCAAACCCGAAAAAGTTGAATGCAGAAGCTGACAAACTCAGAAACATATTCGGAATGGAATGATGACCTGCTACATTTTTCAATGCTTGGATTGCCTCTCTTAACAAAGCTGACAGCACAAAACGGATATTAAACAGATGTTAGGACTTGGCCTTTGCACAGTGAAAGGAAATGGGTCCTAAACCAAATATGTGCTGGTGAAAACTTACCTTCAAGCTGCGAATGCACTGAAATTCAAATATATTAAGTATCGGTAATCAAGTATATTGATTACCGATACCGATAAGTTAGATAATTATTGCAAGTAAAAAATACCCAATAGTCACCCAACACCTCCCCAACAGTTACCCAACAAGTAGTAATACCGTAATACAAGGTGGTTGAAAAAGAACACCTAAGTACCACCCAAGTAGAGAACCTGATTGCGGTAATTGGTGAGAATACATATTCGGTTACGGAAATGATGGAAAAACTGCAATTAAATAATCGGAGGTATTTCACCAAAGAGTATTTGAAGATTGCCGTTACCGAAGGACAGGTAGAACCCATCTATCCCGAAAGTCCGAATCATCCACGGCAAAAATACCGTCTTACCGACAAAGGTAAAGGACTGCTACAATAATAGATTGTATTGATGTGATATGTATTGGCGTGCGATTATTTTGAGCGCGGCTGAGTATGGGGAACTGATGCGGTTCCCCATAGTTCCCCAATCTCGATTGCCCCAAACTTTGCCCCAAATTGCCCTAATTTGCCCCAAACTCAATTCGATAAATAATGACAACAATATCTACGCATTTTAAACATTTATACATCATTGGAAATGGTTTTGACATTCACCATAGTATTAACAGCAGCTATTCAAATTATCGTAACTGGCTTGAAGAGAACGAGCCGGACATATATTCACAGTTATGTGACTTATACGGTGTTCCAACAGAAGAGGATGAAGCCCACGAATGGTGGAGTGATTTTGAGAACATGCTTTCAGAGATAGACCTCTATGATTATGTTGAAAATGTTGTGGTTGAAAATTATCCAGACTTCTCAAGCGATGATTTTCGAGACAGAGACTACCACGCTGCAGAAATTGCCGCTGAGAATGAACTGGGGGCTTTAATATATCACATAAAACGTACTTTCAATGTCTGGATTGCTTCTCTTGACAAAGCTGACAGCACAAAACGGATCCACCTTGAAAGAGAAAACTCCTTATTCATAACTTTCAATTATACCCGGACATTAGAGGATTTGTATCGGATACCAGATGAGCAGATTGTGCATATACACGGTATGGTTGGAGAGGACGAACTTATTTTAGGACATGGCAAGAATTATGCGGAGTTGAAAGAGGAACTGGAGATAGCACAACCACAACCTCCTGCAGACTTAGATGAATACGAACTGCAAGATTGGTATTCGTCTCATAGCGATTTTATGACACAACAGACACAAGAAGTTGCGATCTCACAAATAGCTTCTTTGCAAAAGGATGTAGAACGGATTATTTCGGAAAATCACTCTATTTGGAATAGTCTTGGAGAAGTTGAGACAATCCATGTATTTGGATTTTCATTTTCCGACATTGATACACCTTACCTGAGTACAATCATCAGACACATCAATACGGATAAGGTCAAATGGGAAATCAGTGCTTTCTCAAATCGAGACAGAGAAAAAGCGCAGACATTTATGACTGATGCAGGAATTAAAGAAAATTTGTGGGCACCATTGGTCGCATTATGCGATGTGCAGAAATACAAACAACTATCGTTATTTGATGATTTATAATACAATTCCCTGTCTTATTTTTTGTTGAAAGTAAGACAGGGAATCTTTGTATCGGTATTGAGTACAGAAGTCAGGGACAAAAACGCTTGCCACGGAGAAAGTCGTTAAGGTCTTTGTAGCCCTTATAGACTACCGAAGCGTCATGTATTCCGTCACGAGTTTCGTTGAGAGTATCCACAGCTCTGCGCCCGGCATCGTCATTGTCGAGGCAGCAGGTGACAGTCGGATAAGGCGCGAGCCATTTCATCGCCTTGCGGAGGTTGGAAACAGAGTTAAGCACCACGAAATCCATCGTCTCGGCAAACGGCGTGAAATCAGACCGGCGGCATAGCGTCATATAGGACAGGAAATCCATGAATCCCTCAAAGACGGTACACAGGTCATTGTGGCTGCCCATCTGTATGAGCGACACATCCTTTTGCCCAACCGTTCCCTTGAAGAACGGATTCCTCACCTCATAGCCGCCCTGGACATTCCCGAAACCGATGCCGTAGTAATGGCGGCTCCCGAGCGAGAAGTGTATCTCCCGGCAGAACTCCGTCGCAACGGTACGGTCTACGCCCCTGGAATCGAGGTATGCCAGCAGTTTCTCATTGGAAAGCTGTCTAACGGCCACATTATGGAATGTACCGGCACGTTCACCTTGTAGCTCGGACGGCAAGCGTTCCCTGATGACAAGCTCCGCCGTGGTGTAGTTCTGGATATGCCTGATTACTTCCATGATGTCGCTGGTGTTGTACATCATCTTGCCGAGGTCGATAATGTCACCGCTCTCCATCGTGGCAAGGTCGTACCAGCGGTTTTTCTTACGGCTGACCTTGAACGACGGATGCCTGTCCTCCCGGTATGGAGCATGGTAAAGCGCATAGGTCTGGTAATTGCGCACCGGACGGAAGCCTATCCTTTCAAGAAAACCGATAATGTCGATTCGCTTGATTTCCCCGAAATTCACTGCCATGTTCAATTTTTCAAATCCGTTAGTTTATCTCCGTCATACCTGTATTCCCTGCCGTCCTTGACAACGATGCCCTTTGCCATGAGATGCTTGAGCCACATCACGAACGAGGTGCGCCCGCGCTTGTAGCCGGTCTCCGCATACTGTTCACGCAGTCTGGCGACAAGCGTGTTGTAGCCCTTGACAGTTCCGCCGGCAAACACTTTGTCAAGAATCTCCTTGTGCTGCGGCACGGTGATATTCTCGAATGTCACCCGTTCCTCCTCATCGCTGCTGAAACCGGGAATATCCTCCGGCACACCGTCCTCGTTGATGCGGAAGGCAAAGTTCGAGAACTCCTTTTCCCTGGTAATCATCGGACGGACTTCGCTCACATCAGGATTTATCTCGCTTTTGATGATTTTCATCACGGTCTCCGCCTTGTTGTTCAGTTCTGTACCGATGTGGCCTCTCGTATTGTCATCGCTCTTGTTAAGGTGCAGGACAGTATGGATGTGGATATTGTACATGTTGGTCCACCGCATGAGGTCGTTGATTATCTCAACGGACTCTCCGGGAGAGTTGATGTCATTGATAAGGTCGCGGATGCCGTCGATAACAACAAAACCAATCTTATCATCAACTTCCAGAGCGGAGTCTATGATGTTGCGGCGTTGCTGTGGCGTGAACTCCCTGAGCATAAGGAAATCCAATGACGACACCTCACAGTCGGAGGGCAGTCCGGACATTTTGAGTATGCGGTGAAGCACCTTGAAGCAATGCACGCGACTTTGCTCTGTATCTATATACAGCACCTTTGTCTTGCCTTCTGGCAGTTTGGCACGATAATGCAGCACTTCTTTCCCTGAAATCAATGCAGCGACTATCGCACTCACATTGAATGTCTTTCTTGATTTCGGCTTGCCTACGGACGCACTGAAATTACCCACTGTAGCCACCGTGATCTCATCGACCGTCAGTATCTCCGGAGGAAAGACATAACGGTCTGTGGCACGGATGCGGACGTATTCAAGGAATTTCTTGAACTTATCCCGGTTGGCTTTTTCCTGTGGTGTCAGCTCCTGCTTTGCCGGAAATATCCTGTCGAATGGTATTTCTTCTATCTTCATTTCCCGGTTCCTTTCTTGGCTTTGCGGTTCCCTTTGGATAAATCCGCCATGGTTTCGGCTGCCGCCCTGCGGTTCATCTCATGTTTGGAGTAGATGACATTGCGGCGAAGCACGTCATCGAGTTCCTTACGCTCGATATAGATGAACTTGCCACGGGGCTTGAAATGGGTTATCTCCCTGTTGGAAGTCATAAGATATATCTGACTTTTTGATACCCCGATATATTCCGCCGCTTCTTCAACGGTAAGCATCTCACGGCACATGAAGAGCTTTGACTCAAGTTCCTTGAAATGCTCGAATATTTCACCGAGGTCGCCATAACGCTCCATGAACGCGCAGATGGACTCGATACGCTGTACCGCCTCGTCAACAGTGCTTTCTCCCATTTTGGAGAGCAGATGGCTTACGTTTTCCACCCGTTGGAGGGTGGCTATAAATTCTGATGTCATAACCATTTCCTCCCTTTAATAATAGCACTCATGTTGTGGTTCTGTCTCATTGATGAGGGCTGTTTCAGTCTCGATGTCCATGCGGGACTTCACCCATCTGTCAAGATCTTCCTTATTGAAGAAAATGCGTCCGTTGGTCGGACGGCTGTGAGGGATGTCATATTTGCGCACCAGTTTGTACAGGTGGCTCGGGGTGATGCCAAGATACAAGGCTGCATCCTCTACCGTAAACGTACCCTTCAGATGGAAAAGCATCCCTATGAGCTGGTCAACACGCGACAACAATTTGTCGAGTTTGACGGAACACCGTTCTCCCCATTGGGAGTCAGTGACAGTTTGCTGTTGTTCATTCATTGTTTCTTTGCTTTTTTGATTCTACATTCAGAGCCGTCGCCCCACGTGTTGAAAGCTTTCGACTGCAAAGGAACAATACAAACGGGTATTGAAAGCAATATTTTGAATGACACTTGCAAAGTCTCACTCAAAATATCACTATCACTTAAAGATTTGACCGTTTATTGGACATATTTCTCACGGATATGCTTCATAAGGATGTCTATGTCATCCTTATGGGTGAATATGCCGTTACTCCTTGCACGGCTTAGTGCGGAAGAGTAATTTGAACGTGACTGGGGCTTGTTCTTTCCTTGCAGCAGAATGGAACCGCTACGTCCGAGGACTGTCTGCCAACGGTGGTTAATCAGGTTCATGGCACTGAGACAGTCGAAGAAATAGGAAATGCACATGAGATTTCCCGCAACCAACGGCATGTCCAGCGTACCGCTCATAAGGTCGTTCATCTCCTGCACCGAGACTTTCTTCTGGAAGAAACCGGCACCATTGGCACAGTCGGCAAGCAATGGCATATCTTCGGCTCTGATTACACAGGACAGCTTCAGTTCCGGCACTTGTCCGATATATGTCGTTTTGAATGTCACATGATCGGGATTTTCGTCATCACGACTTTCGGTATAAACAAGGACTATCATCTTATCTATGTCCGAGGCATCCAAGAAAGGTTCGGAAAAGAACCGTTTTACAAGATCAGACCTTTCCTGCAAGAGGATGCCGATGGCTCCCATTGCCTTGCGGTGAATGTTGTTGCCGGCCGCATCCTTTTCATCGGTGTAATGATGACCGTCGAGGAACTGCATTGCGAACACCCTCGGTGTCATTACACCTGTGACCACATAGTTCTGATACTCCCTGTGCGCTTCCAGCAACAGTTGGCGCAGGTAGTCCAATCCTGCATTACGATTAACGGACTGCCGGGAAAACTCTTTTCCTGTAAAAAAAAATAAAGAGCTTCCGGATGAGTGTATTTACTTCCATACTTAGGATGCTTTACTGATAGAACGGCGCGACTGTTTCCCGGTAAAAGGGAACAATCACGCCGTTTCCATTCTGTTTATAATTGATTCCAGTTGCCATCCATAATGTATGGTAACTTGTTCTTGATTTCTTCCACAGACCAATCCCACCATTTCAAAGCCTGCATCCGCTTTATTATTTCAGGACTGAACCGCTTTCGTATCTCCTTGGCCGGAACACCACCCACAATAGTATAGGGCGGCACGTCTTTCGTCACAACCGCTCTTGTGCCAATTATAGCTCCGTCACCGATATGGACACCAGCCATAATTACGGCTTCATAGCCTATCCACACGTCATTGCCAATCACGATGTCGCCTTTGTTGTCCCAAGCGGAGGCCACATCCGCCTTGTTCAATTCCCAGTCTTCATAGAACAGCGGGAATGTATAAGTGGACAACGATTTCAGTCTATGATTGGCACAGTTGAACAGGAACTTTGCTCCACACGCAATAGAGCAAAACTTGCCTATTATCAGCCGTTCATGGTTAATGGGGTAATGATACAACACGTTGTTATGCTCAAACAGGCGAGGATCTGATACAAAATCATTGTATATGGTGTAGTCGCCGACCTCAATGGACGGATCGTTGATTACGGCATTGAGATAGACGGTTTGATTGTCGCCGGTACGGGGATATATCTTAGTCATCATAAGTTCGTATTTTTAGTTCTGTCGTTCTTTAGATAAAAGATGGACTGAATGCCGAGCAATGTCACAAACAGGTATTCCATCAGCCAATAAGTTGCCAGCGTTACATTGCAACGGCTTAATCCCCATAACCCCAACAGATAAACAATAATAGTGCTCACATGAAAGACAAACACCGCCCGTGTCGCCCCGGTTCCTACCACTGCGTTCAGATAGACATAGCTGGGCAGTGCAAGGAAATAGTCGAACAGCATGACGGCAAACGGCAGGCATGCGGCCTGCACTATGTCAGGGCTATCCGTATAGGCTCCAATGGCAAACCTGTGGAAAAGCAATGCGAGTATAATGAGGGGAATACCTATTGCATATCCCAGACGGGTGATTCTGCGGCAAAGAGGAAAAACGGCATCCCTTTCACCAGCTCCAATCAAATTGCTCACCAAAGAGCCGGTAACTGCCGATAAAGCATTGACAATAACTGCAAATAGGGTGGAAACACTCCTTACAATATTGGAAACGGCCAATTCTGTCTCACCAAGACGCTCGATAGCCAGAAAGAAAACAAACCAGGCGGCCACACTTGTAAAGAACTGCAACATGCTCCATATCGAAACAGAAAATACCTCTTTCAGTATCTTTACATCAATACGCCAGTACAAGCCATACGCCTTTTTGTCAATATGCCGATACATATATACGGACAATATAGCCAGTGAACACAATTCTGCAAATGAGGATGCGATGGCAGCTCCGGATATTCCCATGTCAAAGCCGAATATCAGAATCCAGTTCGTCGGGATGTTTACCAATACAGCCATGAAGGCTGCCACATTCAACGCTTTTGTCTTTGTGATACCCACCAAGAAGGAACGTAAGGCGAGGAAGGGGAAAGAGAACAGCAATCCCCACATACGCCAATCCAAATAACGGATAACCGCATGATAGATGTCTTCAGAAATTATCAGGTGCTTCAGCAAAATTGGAGAAAGAGCCTTGGATACCAGGCAGACGGTCACTGCAAATATCGACAGGAAGAACAGTCCTTGAATGAACGCTTTCCCGGTTTCCTCATACCTCTGTTCTCCGTTACGACGGCCTATTACCACTTGCAACCCCATACTGAATCCGAGACCAAGCATATAGATCGCCCAAAACCAGATCCCGGCAAGGGCGGATGCGCCAAGTTCCACATCACCTACATGCCCGAGAAACAGGGCATCGGTAATGTTTATCAGTTGTTCGATAAGGATGCTCATCATTACAGGAAAAGCGATGAGCCAAATTTTCTTATATGTATAATTCATTTGTTCAAATCAATATGACACAATATGCCATGCCGCTTTACGCAGCGCGACAATCCTATAATTATTTGATAAGGGATAATGACAAAACAATAATTGACAAGTTTAAGAATATAAACCTGTCTATTGCTGAACAGCAATCAGATGTGCTATTCGTTGAGCGTAGCTATATGCACAACTGCCATTTCATATTGTTGAACAACTTTTCTTTTTATGTTAGTTCTACAAAGGTAGCCCTTTTCCCTTAGAATCCATCCTAAGACTGCCTACACCTTATGTTTTACGCATATTATTTAATTATATTTTACACATTTTAATCAAAACACCAATCTATGAGGCTTAATTTCCTATTTTGCGAAACACGGCCAAAGTCCTTCCATCACCATTTTTAAGGAACAGGGAACCTGAAGTCGCTGTGTACTTTTTTATTTCCGACAAGATGATTTTCATCTCAATCTCTATGGTCATATCGTCACATGCCATTTCCGTCCATGCCATATTTTGGAATGACAAAAGAGAATCATCAACAGCAAAGTCCCCTGAAATGGAATTACAATCCGTCTTGCAGGAGAATGTGCCGGTATCAAGAAATCGGAGCTGGCAACTTTTGTCACTTTTTACTTTAGCCAAAAACATGGATGAATATTCAACCGGATTATATTTTTCAAGCTGCCAACATCCATAGATGCCGCCAGAGGCAATCTGTGGCAAACCAGACTCCATGCTACTGCCATCGCTAACTTTCGCGGTCTGCTGTCCACATGATACGATGAGCAGTGTCAATACCAGCATCATGAATAAACCCTTGCTTTTCTTCATGCTTATTTCTTTTTGATGGTTTGACTTTTGCGCATGGACATCTCATCGGCAAAAGCCTGTTCTCCATGTTCTTTGATATAACGGATGCAGGCGGGTCTATCTGAC
Organism: uncultured Muribaculaceae bacterium; assembly: GCA_947627615.1. Classification (GTDB taxonomy): domain Bacteria; phylum Bacteroidota; class Bacteroidia; order Bacteroidales; family Muribaculaceae; genus Paramuribaculum. Next base: position 23,660 of record CANQWS010000011.1, read on the forward strand.
TTAAACAGAAAGGCGAAAACCTTTGCTATCCAATTTGAAAACACTTTGCACTCTTGAACATTACGGGAGCACTCGGCACAGGTGCTGAACTTGTTTGCCGTACAGCACGAACGGATTTTGCACCAGCCAGCTTTGTCGTTTTGTTTACATCCTGGGCATTTTCCGTTTAAGAACTTGCGGCAAGCCCCGCAGTACAGACCGCAAGCAGCGATATGGCGAGTATCTGTTGTCACATTTTTCATAAGTCTAATTTATATATTACATTTTGATATTACAGGAACACATATATCCACTGTCAGCTTCTTATCCGGATGTTCTTCGGGATTATTCATATAAATCTCAAAGGCCAGCCCGCAACACTTACTGCCGTATTCATCTATCAAGTGGAACATACATTCCCATGCGTGATGAATCTCATCCCATGTGATTTCAAACCTCCCCACGGCATATTGCCCGGCAGGAATGGTGTATGAACTTATTTCTCCGTTGGTCTTCATAGGCCCCTTGACTACCAGACAAGCATCTGAAATGAGCTTTCCTTCTTCTGTCACACTCGGATTGTTATGATAGATGGATATTAAACGGGGATTGTGCATCGTGACCAATCCCTTGGAGTATGCCCAACGCATCAGCTTTTCAAATGCCTGTTGCATATTTGAATATGCACCATAATGGCGGCAATACACCACATGGATAGCATCTAAACGCTTGATCTCGAAACTGCAGTTCATATTTATATCTCCTATCTTGAATGTTTTTTGTGTGCAAAAATAGTGGGAATAGGAACGGCTTTGTGGATTCATTATGCGCTCCAATGTACGTTTCTTGCTATTCTCTTGTAGCCACTTGCACCTGTAGGCCTCTGCGGTCATGCCAAAATGCTTCTTGAAATTACGACAGAAAACATTGACGGAGTTAAAGCCACATTCAAAAGCAATGTTCATGATAGGCTTTTCCACGTCGTTCCGCAGCTGTATCGTCGCAAGTTCCAAACGCCGGCGCATGACATATTTAGCCAACGATTCGCCCATTGCAGCCGTAAATATACGGTGAAAATGGTACGTTGACAGATAGGTCTTCTGCGCCAATAATTTTATATCAAGGTCTTCGTTTATATGGGCATTGATATAATCAAGGACCATATTCACTTGCTTTGTATATTTGGCATAATCACTCATTGCGTATCGTCATTTACCACAATGGGAATAGATGTCCGCGCTCATTTCCGAAACAGAGATATTCCCAAAGTGTTGTCGTTATTATCTCATGGACATTTTCTCCAGCGTTTGAGGGTTGGATAAAACTGTCGAAGCCAATCCTTCATTTCCTCCACGGTCAAGTTTGTCCCAGACCACTCGTTTATCTCATCAGTGAACTGTGCACTGTGCTCGACCATCTGCTCCATAGTCATCTCTTGCGTGAACTTGCCATCTTTGTAGCAATCAAGGCAGTAATCCTCATTGGGACTACCGTCAGCGTTCGTTCCTTTGTACTCGCCAGTCTGTGGCATTGGCATCCCACAGCTTTGACAAAATTTCTGTTCCATATCCTATATTATTTCTGTTAAATGATTTAGCCGGCAAAATTAGTGAGAATATACTTTTTCCTGTGGACACATATTGTGCTTCAATGTACGTTTCTTGCTATCTTATTGCCGATTTTTGCTCCAATGCGTTTTGGGTCGCTATTCTATATGATACCATACGGCATTAACTTGACAACCGTATTTATGCGAATGGTGGAGGATTATACCAAGCCACATATCTGCAATGAGCCGTCAGGCACCTCAGTCGGTATAAATATATATGCCCCTTGACTGACTGACCTTAATGGCTCGCCCGCAATTTTTCGGTTAGTCACTCTAAATATATACACCCTTTGACCGACTGACTTGTTTTGCTATTCAAAGACGCCATCGAACAAAGAAACCGCCTCGTCTTTCTTTGTGTTGATAATCCGGGCATAACGCTGGGTGTGGCGAATGGTGGTGTGCCCGAGCAGCTGGCTGGTCGTATAAATGTCTATACCCGCAGTAAGACAGAGCGTTGCGAAGCTGTGCCTCCCCGCGTGAAAAGTGATGTCCTTTGTGATTCCGGCGTTCTTCATCCATGTGCCGAGAGTCTGACCGTAACTCCTTGTCAGCCGGGGGAACACCTTGTCTTCCGCCGTGGCATCCTCCGGTTGCTCGGGCAACCATTTTCGGGCATTCATGTTCAACGGCAGGAACAGTTCGACACCGGTCTTGTATTGGATAATCTCGACTTGCCAATGGGTTGCGGTCTTCACTATGTCTTTCCAACGGAGGCTCATGATGTCATAGATGCGGAGTCCGCTGAAGCAGGAGAACAAGAACGCACCCTTGATGTCCTCTCTGTGACATGGGGTAGCGATAAGCCGTTTGATTTCCTCGACCGTCAAATACTCACGCTTATGCTCTTTGATGGATAGCGAAGCTCTGGTTATTCCCTTGAACGGGCTTTTAGGTATCACGCTTTCACGTACTGCGTAATTCAAAGCCGCCCTGACATAGCCTAAGTATAGGAACACCGTGCTTTTCGTTATTTTTTTCCGATCCGTATTAAGAGCGGAACGGCTGGCAAGGTGTTCCATAAAGCCCGTAATGAATTCCTTATCCACATCGCCAAGTGTGATTTCGGAATCATAACTGGCAACTTCTTCTACAGAACGGTCAAGCCATCTCTTCGATGATTCTGCACAGCTTTTCTTTGCGTTCTCGGCATAGATTCCCATCCATGAACAGAACGGCATCCTGGCTTTATGAGACTTATCTTTTATGCCTGCAATACGGTTAGTAAGGTCAAGTATCATTTCTTCCTTGATGGCATTGGCCTGTGCAAGGGTGTTGGCGTTCATGATCTTTGACGACATGTCTGTCTCAGGCACAAGATACAGCTTGAGAAACTTGTACGTTCGCTTCCCATTATGGTATATATCCAAATATAATGAGCGGTTGCCGTTTTTCAACACCTGCTCGCGGAGCCTTATTGGTTCCTTCATTACTACTTGTTTCTTCGGTCTGCCCATTGTCTTTTAATCGAATAGTTTGTCAATCATGTAAACCGCATCCACTTTCTTCTTGTCGATAATTTTAGCATATGCTTGGGTCGTTTCCACATCCGAGTGTCCCAACAACTGGCTTGTGGTATAAAGGTCCGCACCCATAGTCAATGTCATCGTTGCAAAAGCGTGGCGGCTCACGTGATAGGACACCCGTTTGGTAATACCTGCTTTTGATGTCCATGTCTTCAATACGTGGTCACAATCACTTAATGTGGGGACGTCGAAGACGGAATCGTCTGGATTTCCTTTTTCTTCCGGCATGAATTTCTGTGCCTGTTGGCTCAAAGGTAGGTAGATAACCTTCCCTGTCTTTTGCTGGCGCAGTTCCAGATGGACTTTGCCGTTATCTTCGATTACGTCTTTCCAGCGTAATCCTTTGACATCACTGTAACGCAATCCACAAAAACATGAAAACAAAAACGCGGTCTTTACTCTTGGGCTTCTACATGGAGTATTGATAAGCGTTTGTACCTCTTCGATGGTGAGATACTCACGCTTTCTACATTCACCTTGTATCGATGCCCAGTCAAATGAAAGCAGCGGATTGTCACCAAGGATTTCCAAGTCCACGGCATAATTAAGAGCGGCACGTATGTATCCGCAATAACCGGCTATTGTCTTTTTCGCCAACGGCTTTTGCGTTGTTCTTGCCTTACGGGTTTCCAAATACTCTATGAATCCCTGCAAGAAATCCTTGTCAACCTCGTAGAGCTTTATACGAGGATTATGAACCTTCAGGCAAACCGACACGGCGTGTACATGATTAACAAGGGAACTGCGTCCTTTTTTTCTTCCAAATTCAGCATATTCATTGAGCCAGTCGATAAGCGGCATTTTGGCTTTGTCCGAAAGAGCCGTCATTGGCTTCTTGTTGGTAATGTCAAGAATACGCTGTGCTTTGATGGCATTGGCAGCTTTGAGCGTATTGGCATTTCTCTCCTTTGCCTCCTGCGATATTTCAGGGACAAGGAAGAGTTTGAGAAATTCATACCTCCGTTTACGGTCGGTATAAATATCTAAATAGATAGACTGGTTACCGTCCTTAAGCTGCTTGAAGCGGATGCGGACAGGTACCGATTCGGACTTTTTTGTTCTTGCCATTAATTGCCAATGCTTTATTCGTGTGCAAAGGTACAAAAAATAGCTCAAAATGACTAACAAAAAAGTAACATAATTGACCGAAATAACAAAAAATAGCCATCCCTCCTTTAGAAACAAAGCAAAAACAGACATCAGCAAACCATTGTAAATAAAGGATTTTATTCATACTTGCTTATAATTCCTCGCTCGCAAATTTGCCTTTTCACTTTATTCGCCACTCTTCCCGGAATATGGTACATGCCTGAATATGCAAAAGTTCTCCCAGAGTGGACGGTCTCGGAATTTTTTGAGAAACTTGAGCTGTTCCTCATGTGCGAATTCGACTTCGACCATAAGGCTCAGACTGTGAAAATGTCGTTCTCGAAAAAGCGCCTCGAAAAAATCGCCCCGGTACATATCGAAGATGTGGTCGATAGTTATGGCGTGGAAGTTTCGCAAGATGAAAATACCTCTTGCGACTATATCGCAGCGAAGCGCCTTGCTTATAAGGAATGTTCCCATTCGATGCAAGGCTTCTACTCTTGCGATTGGTATGTGAATAACTGCCGTGCGATAAAGAAATATGATACCCTGTCGGAGCTTATGGAAAAAAACAAACGTAAAGACTCTGTCAGGCCGGGACAAATAACTCGTGTATCTTGGGGTGAGCAGATGGGAGATGGCTGGGACCCTCGTGTAACTACGCTCAACGCTTTGTTATATGCTGAAAATGTAGATACATATTTTGCGTTTCGATCAATCGGTACGGAATACCTTGGGGATAGGGTATCTCGCCCGGTTTATACGCAGATATATGTATTGCAGCCTGTAAACGTCTTCGGTAGCGGCTCAGTTGAAACGGACGATACAGAGACGGAAGAAATCGAATTTGTCCCGGCTTGCGTTATGGACACATTCATTAACAAGGATGATGACAAGGGTTATATGTTGTTCCTTAATCCATCGAGCTTTGACGAGTCATCATCAGACTCGGACGCATCGTCAAGCGGAACACGCCCAGGCGCAAATCCTGACTATGACCCTTCGGCTATTAATCAGCCTGGCCCGGCTTCCTCTATATCACGGGGCAAAACAGAGCGTGCTTCGAGCTACTACGATGAAATATATGTTGGTTATTGGGACGGAACCATAATAAGTTTTGTGAAAACGCCGTTCCCCATAGTCGACAGTGTTGTTGTTGCTCAGGACTGGCAGAGCTATCATCGTAAGAATTTCTCAATGCGTCTACATGGTGGTACAATTAACTCAGAAGTTAGTGCGAAAACACAACTCCCTCAAATAAATGCTCGCCAAAAATTCAAATTCTCGTGGCTTGCAAATGAAATCCCAAATCCACGAGCAACGTTCTTCATCAAGGGCAAAAAGTACATTTGCGAAAAAATAACTGCGACATTTACCGAAAATGGCATGTCGCAGTTACTAAAGGGCGAATTTTACCCGGTTCTGGAAGAAGACTAAAGGGCACCGTCAAGGTTGAAGATATCAGGATTTACATCCTCACTGTGCTCAGTGTAAATCTCCGTGATTGCAAGCGACGAGTGCCGCGCCTGGTCTCTCACTTCGATTGTTGGCATCTTGTCCTTCAGCATGGCGGTTATCCCGGTATCTTTGAGCGAGTAAAATTTCCATTCCTTGTGTAATCCGAGAGGCTTGCGAAGGTTATCCCAATGGTCTCGGAAGTGCTTCGGGTCTATCTCATACCGTCCCGGGCGCAGATTGTAGGAGAAGATGAAGTCATCCATGGGCGCTGAGAACACACCAAGCTCTATCGCGTACTGGATGACTTTCTTTGGTAATGTTATCGTCTGCTTCTTCTTGTTTTTGCTGCACTCTGCAGGGATGGTTACTGTACCGGCTTTCAGGTTGAAATCACGCACTCGTAAGCGCGTCATCTCAACAGGCCGGATAAAACAGTAATACAAGAGATAGCACGCTAACAGGAAGTGCGGCTCGTGCTGCTTGCAGTAGCCGGCAAGTTTACCGACTACATCAAGAGGAATGCACGTCCGCTCTTTCTTGTAGAGCCTTTTGCTGATTGGCGCGATGCCGTCAGTCGGCCGACTCTGCAAGTAGCCTTTCTCGACGAGAAACCCGGCAAAGACCCGAAGGAAGTTCAGATAGTTGTTCCTCGTCTGTGCTCCGTTGGCGCGGTCGATGAAAACATAGTCCAGGAACGCGACACAGAACTTCCTATCGAACTGGTAGACGTAGTATAGCGGATTGCAGCTCTTGATGTATTCTCGTAGGATTTTGACATACGACTTGTAGCCGTTGTAGGTCTCTTTGCGAAAGTAGCCACTCGCAAGCATCTTCTCGATGTGAGCTTCGTAACGGCTTAATGCGTCCTCGAACACAAAGAGGTCCGAGGTGTCCTTGGCAATCCATGGGTTCCAGCCATGACTTAATTGATCACAGAGACGCTTAATCACATTTCGGACATACTGTCGGCGTTTGACAACACCCTTAATGCGGTTTGTCTTAATTCGTTTACGTCGCATCTTGCCCTTCTCGGGGTCGTAGGCATAGAACTCGATGAACGAGCAGCCCTCGGTTTCGCGGTAGACTGGCGGCGTGTACTGGAACGCCGAACTTACTCCGCTGAGAGTGCTGAGCTGCACTCTTGTACTCCCTTTTTCAGGAGTGGGGTTTGTTGATAGGCACATTTTTTTTAACATTATTTGGCTATCGGGGATAGTCAAATAATGCTGCGTTCAACATTGGGATTAAAACGACCTGTCCCGTTTTTGTCCCGGCTAAATTTGAAAAATGCTTGTAAGTCGCTGACTTACAAGCATTTAACCCTGAATGGGTCGGGGTGAGAAGACTCGAACTTCCGACCTCCACGTCCCGAACGTGGCGCGCTGCCAACTGTGCTACACCCCGAGGCAGCAAACTAACGAGTTGCTTTTTCGTTATTGCGGGGCAAAGTTAGTAATTTTATTTCAAATAGCCATGCATTTTTGCAGAAAGTTGGCCATGCAAATGAAAGTTCATCCTAAAAGTGGGTGAAAGAGGGTTGAAGAGACGATAAATTGTCACGCGGGGGTTGCCCCGGAGGGCATTTTTAATGCTCCCATGGAGTTATCGGCGGGTGCGTGCATGGACAACTCTGACCTGGCGGGTGCGCCAATGTCGGATTATGGCTCCAATGGCGGAGAACGCCGCTACAGTGGCTATTATCAGCAGCCAGTGCCATAATGTCAGGGCGATTATTGAAGTTGACGCTAATGTCATGTGGTTCGTTTGTGAAGAGAGTTAATAATCATGTTCATTTAAATAACACAATGGCGGGCCAATCGGTTCCTTTCAGGTGCAAAAGAAGCCGCATCAGTCCGGAATGTGTGCGGGCTGATGCGGCATATAGGGTTGGGTTGTCCCGGTTTATCGGGAGTGGTTTCTTTTCAGTGGGAATCAGATGGCGTCGTCCTCCACGGTTTCAAGGGCGTCGGCGGGCTGTGTCTCAGGCTCGTCGGAAGTCGCGGCTTCGAGGCGTTTCATCATGAAGAAGATGAAGCCGGCCGAGATGAGGCAGACTGCGATGAGAATGGCCCAGAGGACGGAAACGTCAATGGCGTTCCAAAGGAGGGTGGGGATGAGCACGAGGTAGTTACCGATGGCTGTGGCTCCGAACCAGCATCCCATCATGGCGCCTTTGTATTTCGGGGGCGCAACCTTTGAAACGAACGATATGCCCATGGGCGAGAGAAGCAGTTCGGCGAAAGTCAGCACAAGGTAGGTGCCAATGAGCAGGTCGGGGCTGACAAGGTGTTGTCCCTGTCCCTGTTCGGGAGCCACACCCAGACCGATTGAACCGATGCACATGATGAGGAAGGCCACGGCTGCCACAAGCATACCGTAACCGATTTTACGGGGCGACGAGGGCTCTTTTTTCTTCGATGCGAGCCAGCCGAAGAGCGCTACCGAGAACGGGGTGAGGGCCACTACATAGAAGGGGTTGAACTGCTGGAAAATCTGGGGCTGTATTCCGGTTACGGTCTCGGGGGTTGTGCCGTAGATGTACCAGATTGCTCCGCCTGCAGCCGCGAGCACGAGGGCCGATATGATGCGTCCGCCGGCGGTTTTGCTCTGTGCGAGGCTGAAGAATGCGTATACGCCCACAACTATCGAAACGAGGGCCCAGATGTTGAATCCGATGCGTGTCCAGCCGGTGGATTCCGAAGAAGTGAACACTTCGGCGAATTTGGTCAGTGTGGCGCCGTTCTGATGGAACACCATCCAGAAGAAGATAACCACGGCAAACACCAGCAGAAGCGCGGTGATTCGGCTCTTGGTCTGCTCGGGCGACAGTTCCTTGACCGGAGCGGCGGTCTTGGCGTCCTTGCCGGCGGCTTTGTTGTCGGAAACTCCGTTATAGGTGCGGGCGCCTAGTTTGTAGATAAGGAAGCTTACAATCATCGAAAGGCATGCCACGGCGAACGCATAGCTGTAGCCGGTGGTGATTGTGTCCATATAGTTCGAAGCGAATTCCTGCAGGTTGGCTCCCTGAGGCGCGAACTCGGTCAGGGTTTTGCTTGCCTCGGCAGTGAGCGGCTCGTTGGCAAGAAGTTTGTTGCAGATGCTGGGGATGGCACCGTCATAGACGAGGTTGTTGCTCTTGAGAGCCATTTCACAAAGCCATACGGTGACCATCGGGGCGAACATGGCGCCAATGTTTATTGCCATGTAGAACAGAGAGAAAGCCACGTCTCGCTTGTCGCTGTAGCGGGGATCGTTGTAGAGGTCGCCCACCATCACCTGAAGGTTGCCCTTGAAAAGTCCGGTTCCGGCGGAAATGAGCAGCAGGGCGGCAAACATGATTATCATGGATGTCACGGCTCCGCGTGGTGTGGGGATGGCCATTACGAGATAGCCGATGAACATGACGATGATTCCGAGGGTGACCGTCTTTTGGAAGTTCCAGCGGTCGGCGATCCATCCGCCTACCATAGGCATGAAGTAGACGAGAGCAAGGAATGTTGAATAGATGGTTCCGGCCAGGGCTGTGGAGAAGCCGAATTTGGCCTGAAGGAACAGGAGCAGTATGGCAAGCATGGTGTAGTAGCCGAAACGTTCTCCGGTGTTGGCCAGCGCGAGCACATAAAGTCCCTTGGGTTGGTTTTTGAACATAATTTGACGAGTTGGGAGAATTATTGATTTGATTTCATCTTGTTGTCACGCATATCCATGGCCATGGCATAGAGTCTCATCTGTTTCACCATGGCGAGCAGTCCGTTGGAGCGGGTGGGCGAGAGGTTTTCGGCCAGACCTATGTCATTTATGAAATGGAGGTCGGTGTCAAGGATTTCCCTGGGGGTGTGGCCGTTGAGCACCCGTATGAGCATCGCTATGATTCCCTTGACTATGATGGCGTCGGAATCGGCTGTGAAATAGACTTTTCCGTCACGGTCCTCGGCATTAAGCCACACACGGCTCTGGCATCCTTCGATGAGGTGTTCCGGTGTCTTGTATTTTTCATCGATAGGGGGGAGGGCGTTGCCGAGATCTATGATCATGGCGTAACGGTCCATCCAGTCATCGACTTCCGAGAATTCATCCGTTATTTCCTGTTGAGCTTCGTTGATTGTCATAGGATAAGAGTATGATAGTTGTATGTAAGAGTTTTTTGATTCTGTTTCTGGGGGAACGATGTTTCAGGCTCCGGGTTCGGAGTAGATCACGTCAAGCATCACTTCGCCCACGGCCTTGAGGGTCGACCGGTCAATATGGTCCATGTTGTCGTCGAGCGTGTGCCATGTGGGCGGGAATCCGCCTGTGGCGGGATTGGCGCTTTCGATTATGTCTATACACGGAATGCCGGCCGAGTTGACATAGATGTGGTCATCGACAATGGCGCCACCTATGCGGTTGGGAAAACGGTCGGAATACGGAGACGCGGCAGCCACGCCCCAAACGCGGTCGACCACTGCGGGGGCCATGCGCGACGAGCTGAATTCACGCGGGAAAACAGCGCCTGTGCCGCCCACCATGTCAAGCAGAATCCCGTAGGCGGGCCGTTCTTCGGGCGTGTAGGGGAGGTTGGAAACCCAGTGCTGCGTGCCGAGGCACCACGTGTCCTCGCCCGACATGGCGTCGTCCGGGGCGCCGTAGTCCTCTACATCGGTGAAAAACATATCCACTCCGACCTCGGGACGATTGCTGCCTATGGCTCGTGCAAGTTCAAGCATCACGCCGACGCCGCTGGCTCCGTCGTTGGCTCCGTCGATAGGGGTGTCACGCCGGGATTTGTCCTCTTCCTGATCGGCCCACGGGCGGGTATCGTAGTGCGCGAGAATGAGTATGCGCCGTTTAGCGCCGGAATTGAACGATGCGAGAATGTTTTTTATGGGAAGAGTCTTGCCGTTGAACGCTTTCACGGAAGCGGTCTGATGCCAGACGGTGTCGGCCTCGAAATCACGGAGACTTCGGGAAATGAAGTCAGCGCAATTGTCGTGGGCTTTTGTGCCGGGGACTCTCGGGCCGAAAGCGACCTGCCGCTCTACGAAGGAGTAAGCGCTGTCGGCGTTGAATTCAGGGTGTTCGATTCCGTTATTGTCGGCCGTGGCCACGCTCCGCGCGGAATTGTTGCCGGAAGCGTTGCCGCCCGAACATGCGGTCATTGCAATTATTAATATGGAAAGAAAAAGTGTTCGCATTTAAGATTTGAGCGATATGGAAGTGATTTCAGAAATCGGAAGCGCCGAATGATTAAATTGCTTCCAATTGCTGTTTTGGTTTACAAATTTACTCATTTTTGCGAATATTTTTTTACTTTTGCCTGATATTATTTGAGAAAGCCCTTAGTATGGACTCTATAAAGACCCGGATAGAATCGCTCCGCAGAGAGCTGAACATGCACAATCATAATTATTATGTGCTTGACAACCCCACGATCTCTGACCGTGAGTTTGATGAGAAATTAAAGGAACTCGAACGGCTTGAGCGGGAGAATCCCGAATATGACGACCCGCTGTCGCCTACCCATAGAGTGGGCAGCGACCTGTCGGCCAAGGGCTTCGAGCAGGTGATGCACGAGCGCAGGATGCTTTCGCTGAGCAACACCTACACAGTGGCTGAGGTCGACGAGTTCGTGCAGCGCTGCCGCGACGGACTTCCGGGAGAGGATGTGGAGATTGTGGGGGAGCTCAAATTCGACGGAACATCCATTTCCCTGCACTACGAGCACGGGCGTCTGGTGAGAGCCGTCACTCGCGGCGACGGCGAGAAGGGCGATGTGGTCACCGAGAATGTGATGACCATACGCAGCATCCCTCTCCAGCTTCAGGGAAGCGGATGGCCTGACAGGTTTGAAATCCGCGGAGAGATAGTGTTGCCATGGAAAGCGTTTGACCGGCTGAATGAAGAGCGTGCGTTCAATGAAGAGCCACTTTTCGCCAATCCGCGCAATGCAGCTTCCGGGACACTGAAAATGCAGAATTCGGCCGAAGTGGCGCGTCGCGGTCTTGACGCCTACCTTTACTATCTGCTCGGCGACAATCTGCCGTTCGACAATCATTATGACAACATGATGGCCGCGCGTTCATGGGGATTCAAGGTCTCCGACGCGATGAAGATCATGCACTCGATAGAAGATGTAGATGAATACATCCGTTACTGGGACACCGCCCGCAAGGAACTGCCGGTGGCCACGGACGGACTCGTGTTCAAGGTCAACAGCCTGCGGCAACAACTCAATCTCGGATTCACAGCCAAGAGTCCCCGCTGGGCCATAGCATTCAAGTTTCAGGCCGAGAGGGCACTGACGCAACTGCGGTTCGTATCGTTCGAGGTTGGGCGTTCGGGCACAATCACCCCGGTAGCGAATCTCGAGCCGGTCCTTCTTTCGGGAACAATCGTGAAAAGGGCCTCTCTGCACAATGAGGACATCATACGCTCTCTTGACATTCACGAAGGCGACATGCTCTACGTGGAAAAGGGAGGCGAAATCATACCTAAAATCACCGGCGTGGAGCTGTCGGAACGCAAGCCCGGGGCCGAGCCGGTGGTGTTCTGCCGAGACTGTCCGTCATGCGGCACACCGCTGCGGCGGATGGAGGGTGAAGCCGCATGGTACTGTCCGAACAAGTACGGATGCATCCCGCAGATCACGGGCCGTGTGGAGCATTACGTGGGGCGGCGCATGATGAACATTGACGGGATAGGCGAGGAAACGGTGACGCAGCTGTTCGATATGGGTCTGATTCATGACGCAGCCGACCTGTACACCCTGACCGAGGCCGACCTCATGACGCTTCCCGGTTTCGGGCAGCGGAGCGCCGAGAGGATTCTTCAGGGCGTGGAGGAATCTAAGAATGTCACGTTTGACCGCGTGGTCTACGCACTGTCCATACCTTACGTGGGCGAGACGGTGGCGAAAAAACTGTCACGTGCGGTGGGCGACATCGATACCCTGATGTCGATGTCGGTCGAGAGACTGACGGCCATCGAGGACATAGGGCCGCGCATAGCGGCGTCAATCGTGGAGTTCTTTGCCGACGAAAGGAACCGAAAAATAGTGGAGCGTCTGCGCTCCTACGGCGTGCAGATGGCCATGCCGGAGACGGACGAGGCCGGACGCTCCGACAAACTTGCCGGCAAATCCATTGTGATCTCGGGAACTTTTACCCATCACTCGCGTGACGAGTACAAGAATCTTATCGAGCTGAACGGTGGAAAAAATGTGGGCTCCATTTCAAAGAAGACCGATTACGTTCTTGCCGGAGCCAATATGGGACCGGCGAAACTTGAAAAAGCCAATAAACTGGGCATACCTATCGTCGACGAGGATACTTTCCTTAAAATGATAGAGTGACATTGATTCACCAGGTCAAAGATCACGTCAATGCCTTAATAAATGACTTCAATAACTAAAAACAATACGAAATGAAAAAAACAGCGATTATTCTGACACTGATTGTGGTATCAGTGATGTCGGCGCTTCCCGCGAGCGCCCAGTTCCGTTTCGGTCTGAAGGCCGGTGTCGCAATCTCGAACCTGCACTTCAACAGCGATGCTTTCGATGCTGAAAACCGTGCCGGTTTCGCCGGTGGTGCCATGCTTGAATTCACAGTGCCTGTCACAGGTATAGGCATGGACCTTTCGGTTATGTACGTCCGCCGCAACGCACGCTGGATGGAGGATAACGAGATAAGCACCGACAACCGTGACTATATAGACATTCCTCTGAACTTCAAGTGGAAAATGAATATTCCCCTTATCAATAAGATAGCGCGTCCGTTTGTGCTTACAGGTCCCACATTCTCCTTCCTGACCAGCAAGCGCTCGGCTGAAGACGCCTGGCGCAACCGCAAATTCGATACTTCATGGAATTTCGGTGCCGGTGTGGAACTGCTGTCACATCTGCAGGTAGCAGCAAGCTACAGCGTGGGTATGACCAAGGCGCTTAAGGCCATAGGCGTTACAGGCTCTTCATCGCTTGAGGGACATAACCGTTACTGGATGGTTACCGCCGCCTATCTCTTCTGATAAGATCTGGATTATATCATAAAAAATATGCCGACATGACTGTGCCGGCATTTTTTTTGACCTTAAATCTGGTCCGGCTGCAATTTTTTTTGGATTTGCGAGTCATATAAGATAAAACCGATATTTGGAAAATGAATGAAACCGAAGCCACAGGTCTGTTCAACGAGATTATGCAGCGGCATGACGCGTTGATTTACAAGGTATGCTATATGTATGCCGAGGACCTTGAACACCTTCGTGATCTCCATCAGGAGGTGGCGGCCAATATATGGTCGGGGCTCGGAAGTTTTTCAGGACGGTCAAAGGTTTCGACATGGGTGTATCGTGTGGCATTGAACACATGCATCACTTTTTTCAGACGCCATGGCAAACATTCGTCGGCGGAGCGGCTTGACGGCATGCGGCTCGACATAGTCGACGACGGTGACGAGCGTAGCGCCAGACTGAAGGAGATGTACGAACTGATAGGCCGCCTTGACAGGATAGACAAGGCCATAGTGATGCTCTGGCTTGACGAGCACAGTTACGACGAGATCTCATCGGTGATGGGCATGACCCGCGCCAATGTGGCTTCCCGTCTTCACCGTATCCGTCAGCGCCTCGCTTCCATGGCCAATGAATGACAATTAGACAGGACTAAAGAAATATAAAAAAGACACGGACATGAACTCAGATATAGATTACCTCAAGATGCAATGGCAGAGTCTGAACACCTCTGCTTCCGGAAACAGAAATGACGCCGACGCCCCCGATTTCAGCAACGTCCTGAAAAACGGCGCTGTGTCCTCGGCGGCAAGGGTGAAACGGATCTACACGATGATTCTTGTGATTTGCCTGATATGGACCGTGCTGTCGCTCGCCAACTTTGTGTTTCCAGTAGTTCCGGAACTTGTGGGCGGTCTCATGGCCGCGTTTTTCCTTCTGATGTCAGGGATGCTTGCCGCTACCGTGCGCAGGGCAGGGATGATTGATTTCGGACGTATGAGCGTGGCCGACGCCATGAAATCGGTATGCCGTCTCGAATCGCTGATAATGTGGCGCAGAATCATAGGAATTCCTCTTGCATTCCTGCTGCTGTCAGTCATGATATGGCATTTTTCCGGCAACGCATTCATGATTGGAGGCGCATTATGCGGAGCTGCCGCCGGTCTGGCCATAGGTGTCGCCTTAGCCCGCCGTATACGTGAATCGATCCGCGAGATGAAACATCTGATAAAGGAGCTCGAGCGGTAGACTCAGGCAAGCTCTATGCGGCAGTCCTCGAGTGAGGTCACTTTGGCGAGTGACTGGACGTCGATGCCGAGATTCCTCAGATAGTCTCCGCCGCCCTGAAAGGCTTTCTCAATTATGAATCCCATCCCTGCTATGGTGGCTCCCGCCTGATTGCAGAGGTCGATGATGCCGCGTGCGGCGTTGCCGAATGCGAGGAAATCGTCAATGAACACAATGCGGTCGGCGGCAGTCAGAAAATCAGCCGATATGCAAACCGTGTAAGTGCGGTTCTTGGTGAAAGAACGTACCGAACTCACAAGCATGTGTTCCATGGTCTTGGGCTGTTTTTTCTTTACAAACACCACCGGCAGGTGCATCTGTGCGCCCATCATTATGGCCGGAGCGATTCCGCTCGCCTCTATAGTGAGAATTTTGTTTACGCCGGCCGATTCGAACCGGCGGGCAAATTCAGCTCCTATCTGAACCATCAGGTCCGGGTCCATCTGGTGGTTGATGAAGCTGTCGACCTTCAGAATTCCTCCGGGGAAGCATCGGCCGTCTTCAAGAATGCGTCTGTGAAGCAGTTCCATATCAGAAGTCAAACAATAAGATTGCCGAGACATGCCATCCGGAAGTGTGGAGGCTAAGGCCCGATTCAGGAGCGCCGTCTTTGACTTCGGCCACATTCCCTATCCCGAAGCGGTAACCGGCCGTGAGTTGCAGAATGTTGGCGAAATCGACACCCAGACCCACGTTCCATCCGGGCTGGAAGCGTTTTACCGTCAGCGGAGACTGGTCGTTCCGACCGTCCAGACCAATCATGAACGACGGTCCGGTTATAATCATGGGTGCGACGAGGCGGTTCATAGCGCTGAGCCAGAATTTATATTTTACGTTGAGCGGCAGCTCCAGATAATTCCGGCCGAAACCGTAAATGTCGCCGGTGGCATCGTCGCGCAGGCGGGAATTGTAACGCGAATAAAGGACTGACGCATCAAAAGCCACTCCGCACCGAGGCATCTGGTACTCCAGTGCCAGACCTCCGCGAAACCCGCTGCGGTTGAGAGCGGAGTATCCTTTGGCGTCCGACAGTGACGCATCGGCAAAGGCGCCGCCCAGATTGAATCCATAGCGTAATTGTGCGTCGGCGGCCATGGCACACAGCAATATCAGGACTGATAGGATTGAAATACGTTTCATAGGGTGACAAATTTACTGTGATTCCGTCATAAATACAAGTTCATCAACCGATTTTTTGCCGAACGATTCTCACGGCGGCAGCGTTTTAAGAAAGAACAGATATTTTAATCGTGAAATTCAATTGTCTATAGATATGAACCGTATAACTTCAGATTCATCGGACCGCCAGGACAACAAAAGACGGTCAAAACTCATAGCCGGCATCATAATATTCGTGCTGGGAGTGATAGTGGGTGTGATAGGACTATGCGTGGCACTCAAGGCCATCTTCTATATCGGTCTCGCCGTAATGGTCATTGCTGCTGTAGCTCTGGTGGTTTTTATCATAAACGTCAAGCATAATTTATCGGACAAGGAGTAATCCGGATAAAAAAAAACGGGAAGCCAAAAAGGCCTCCCGTAAGCTTTATGTGTGTCCGGTGAACAGGCAGCCGGTTATTTTTTCGCTACTTTGGTGTAACGTTCGTTCAGGCCTTTGATAACCTCGTCAGTGATGTCAAGAGCCGGGTTGAAGTAAACGCCCGCAGCCTTGAAGAGGATGGCATCGTAGCCTTTTGTCTTGTTGTAGTCCTTGATGAAAGCCTCGATTGAGTCATTGAGCTGCTGTTGCTGCTGTGCGAGTTCCATCTCGGTGTTTCTGTGAAGGCCGGCGAGGTAGTTCTCGGCGTCAGACTGCATTTTCTGGAATTTCATGACGTCGGCCTTGTAGCTTTCTTCCGAAAGATATCCGTTGGTCTTCATTTTGGAGTCAATGCTCTTTCCGAATGACTCAAGGTCATTGCGGCGGGACTGTTCGGCCGCCTCGAGTTTGCTGTAGGCTCTGACGGCTGATTCCTTAAGGTCCTTTGCAAAATTATAGTTTGCTGTTACGGAGTCTCCGTCGATATAGCGGATTTTCAGGGGCTTTGTGGTTTCGGATTCTTCAGCTTTGGCTGTGACCGCCTTTGAAGTTTCGGCATTGGTAGAGTTTTCATTGGAATCAGAGCATGAAGCCAGGGTTGCCGATGCAATAACAGCACCTAAAGAGAGAGTTGCAAGGATGAACTTTTTCATTGTAAGGGTTAAATTGAATTGTCTTACGTGGAAGATTTCGTGATTGGATTCTTGATTATTTTTGATTTGACGCGCAGTCAATCCGCTTTTTTCTCAACGCGGGAATGTCATAGACATGCCCTGAAGGGAATTTGCCGTTTTTAACAAATAGTACCTTGACGCCGAGCATTACCACGGCAGCCAGAAGGAGCAGTATGGTTAAAAATACCAATTTCATGCGCGTATATTGCTTTTACGATGCAAATATAGGAAAGATGGCGAGATTTTTTGCTATAAGTCAATTTTATTTTGTAACTTGTGGTCCTCTTAGCTCATTATTTAACAAATTTTTTCCTTTTGCGCTCCGTTTGGGAGCTCCTTTTGAAGAAACTGAAACATTTTCATAAGTAAAAAATCTATCTAAAATGAAAGTATCCGAACTACATCCCAAAGAGGTGTTCACCATCTTCGATGAGATTACCAAAATTCCCCGTCCTTCCAAGAAGGAAGAGAAAATCCGCAAGTTTATCCTTGACTTCGCCAAAGAGCACGGACTTGAAGCAAAAACCGATGCCGTTGGCAATGTAGCTATAAACGTACCGGCCACTCCCGGTCATGAAAATGCACCGAAGGTGATTCTTCAGGGCCACATGGACATGGTGTGCGAGTCAAATGACAAGAGCTTCGATTTCAACACCAATCCCATACACACCATAGTTGAAGGTGACTGGGTGCGCGCCGACGGCACTACTCTCGGAGCCGACAACGGTATAGGCGTGGCCGCTTCTCTGGCTGTCATAACCGATCCGACGGTTGTTCACGGTCCGGTTGAAGCTCTGTTCACCATGGACGAGGAAACCGGCATGACCGGCGCTTTCAACATAGGAGAAGGAATGCTGGACGGCGATATTCTGGTCAATCTTGATTCAGAGGACGATGCCGAGCTGTTCGTGGGATGCGCCGGCGGTGTTGATACCGTGTGCACCTTCAAATATAACCGCACATTCGCTCCCAAGGACTTCCATTACATCAAAATCAGTGTGCTGAACGGTCAGGGCGGTCACTCGGGAGGCGACATCCATCTGGGACGCGCCAACGCCAACAAGGTGCTTTGCCGTTTCCTCTTTGACGTATCCAAGACCCATGAAGTGGTGCTGTCAGAAATTGACGGCGGCAACCTGCGCAACGCCATACCGCGTGCTGCCCATGCGGTTGTCGGCATTCACTCTTCAAAGAAGGACGCCATCATGGCCCAGTTCAACCAGTATGCCGCTACAATCAAGGATGAGTACGGCGACATAGAGCCTACCCTCGAACTGCAGCTCGAGACCGTAGACATGCCTGATTTCTGCGTTGACTCGGAGACATCCATGGCAGTTATCCGCTCGGTCTATTCAGCCCCTCACGGAGTGGTTTCGATGAGCCGCGACCTCGAAGGTCTCGTGGAGACATCTACCAACCTCGCATCGGTCAAGATGGGCGGCGAGAACACCATCGTGGTCACCACAAGCCAGCGTTCGTCCGTTGAAAGCCGCAAATGGGACATAGCCAACCAGGTCGAGGCCCACTTCCTGCTCGCAGGCGCAGAAGTTAAACACGGAGAAGGCTATCCAGGATGGAAGCCCAACATGAACTCACCTATAATGAAGATAGCCAGCGACGCCTATCGTGAACTCTATGGCGTGACACCCGCTATCAAAGCCATCCATGCCGGACTGGAATGCGGTCTGTTCCTTGAGAAATATCCGCACCTCGACATGGTTTCGTTCGGTCCCACACTCCGCGACGTTCACTCTCCTTCGGAGCGCATGAACATACCGGCGGTAGAGCGTTTCTATGAGCAGCTTAAGCTTACTCTGAAGAAAGTGGCCGATACTCAGAAATAAATACCGAATTCATCCACGGGTCCGTGACGCCGGTGTCTGCACCATGGTCACGGGCCCGTTTTCAAACCTCATAATCACATACACCATGAAAAGAACGACAATCACCATAGCCGCCGGCTTCATGCTGCTTTCATCGGCAAACATCCAGTGTGTGGCGCATTCCAGGACGCATTCCCGGAGCAGCGAGGCTGCAAAGACCGTGACTGATTCCCTGACGTCGGCCGAAAAAGATGTGGCCGACGGAGAAATCCATCGTCTGACGGAAAAAGACTATGAAGAGGTGGCTCAGCGTCTCGGAATAGAGGTTGCCGCCATCAAGGCAGTGGTGGAAGTGGAGGCCGGTTCGTCACATCAGGGATTTCACAAGCCTGGCGAGCCGCTGATCAATTTCGACATATCCATGTTCCGCAAGTTTGCGGGACGAAACGGAGTCAATCTTTCAAGATACAATAAAAGCCATGCGGTGGTGTTCTCGCGTCCCAACGCCAGAAAATTCGGATCGACCCAGGCCGGACAGCAGGCACGGCTTAAGGCAGCCAGAACCATAGACGAAACCACAGCCATTCAGGGCTGTTTCTGGGGAATGTTCCAGATAGGAGGGTTCAACTGGAGAAAATGCGGCTGTTCGAGCATTCAGGAGTTTGTCAAGAGGATGAGCACGTCGGAACGTGAACAGCTCGAGCTGTTCGCTGACTTTGTCATCAACACCGGAATGCTTCCCGCGCTCAAAAGCAAAAACTGGAGCACTTTCGCGAGGATGTACAACGGTACTTCATACGCATCGAGGGGCTACCACACCCGTCTGGCGCGCAGTTACGCCAAGCACAGGAATTCAGGCAAATGACCGGACAGCGGCGATTGCCGAAGCCGTAGCCACAATCAGTCCGGAGGTTGTTGAAATCCAGAACGGAGCGAAGATCGCCGTCGCAGCCATGGCCGCTATCACGGTGAAGGCCGATAAGGCCACGAGCCACGCGGTACGTCCCAGCCTGATACCGATGGTGCGGGTAACAGCCCAGACAACAACGGTGTAAACGGCATACCAAAGTGTGAACATGAGGCCTATTCCCGTCAATCCCCAGGCAGAGTAACCGCAAACGGTGAGGATGACGCAGGTGAGGCAACTGCTCAGTTCGGTGACAAGATAGAGCCTGCCGCGCCCTTTGGCCAGAAGTGTGAATGCCATGGCCCATGAGACGGCGCGCAGCACAATTCCGGGACTCGCAAGTATCACCATAGGCACTATGGCCTGAAACTCATCGGAGTAAAGGATGCTCACAATCCACGGCGCAAGCGGGATGAAGATGGCGCTGACTGCTGTAACTACGGCCACGGAGAGTAGGGTTTCATGACGCAGCATCAGGTTAATCCGCCATGTGCCGCCGGCGGCGCACGCCGATATGCGCGGATAGAATTCAAGTGACAGCGCCGTGAACACGATTCCTATGTATTTTATGATTATGGTATAGCCTGACTGATAACAGCCCATCAGGCTTTCACCGCCGGCATGGTTGAGGTATGACATGACTATGTAGTTTGTCAGCCAGCCGGCAATTCCCGATATGGTAAGGAAGGCGCCGAGTTTCATCATTCCCGACGCCATGCTGCGGCGTTTTCCGGCCTTCAGTTCCGGCAGACTGTCGTTGCGGCGGCTGAACGCCAGATAAAGCACCATGGTCACAATGCTGTAGGTCAGCAGAATCGGTATTATGCTGTCCATGCGCCAGAAATAAATCATCGGCACTGTGGCGGCAAGAGAGATTACGGCGCTCCATAATGTGGCCTTGGCCAGATTCCCCAGCCGGTTCTCGCCCTGAAGTACGGCGGCACGGGACGATGCTATGGTGTTGCATCCCACGGCCAGGGAGATAAGAAGGAAGGGGAGGAAGCGGTCGGCCGTGCCGAATGTCATCAGACTCAGAAACGGCGAGGCGGCGATTGTCAGCAGTATGCCGAAGAGGGCCAGATAGCGGCCGTAATGTGTAACGACGGAAATGAATTCCAGACGCCGGGAGCCGGTGGAGGAAGCGATGTCGCGCACGGCTGTGGTGCGGAGTCCCAGCTGTGAGACGGTTCCTAAAAGTTCTATCACGGTGGAGTAGAGGCCGAGCAATCCAATGCCGTAGGTCCCCAGCCATATCGCGGCGAGCTTGTTGCGGACAAGCGAACAGAACATGCCCACAGCCTCTACGGAGCTGAAGATGCCTATGAACGCAACCACACGCCGCGTGAGCGCGTTGCCATGACCCGACCTGCTTCCGGATGCCGTCATTTGATCCATTGGAGGGGATTGAGTTTGCTGCGCTCGCGCCGCAGCTCGAAATGAAGCACCGGACGGTTGTCGTACTGCGGGTCACGGTAGATGGTGCCCAGGTCCTGATTGGCTCTGACCTTGTCGCCCACTTTCACGTTGATGCTCGAGAGATTGGCATAGATGGAAATATAGCTGCCGTGGCGCACCATGACCACCTTGTTGAATCCGTCCTGAGAGAAGATTCCGCTCACCGTTCCCTCGAAAATGCTTCTCGCTCTCGCCCCGTCATTGGCGGAAATGTCTATTCCGGGATTGTCGATGACCACGTCGGGCAGTTCCGGATGACGCATCCGTCCGAATCCGCGCACAATGGTGTATCGGCCGCGGACAGGAAACAGCAGGCGCCCCTTGTTGCTCTCGAAGCTTCCTGACAGAGCGCGGGAGGCGGCGTTGCCTGAGGTCTCACGTGCAGTGTTGCGCGATGTTGTCGCCGCCGTTGAATTATTCTTCTTTCCTTTGCCGGCAGCGGCTTTGCGTTCCTTCTCCTTTCGTTGCTGCTCGGCCCGCCTTTCGGCTTCGGCTATGCGTTTCTGCTCGGCTACAATCATGCGGTCAAGTTCGCTGTCGAGACTCTTCAGCCGTTTCTGGTTCTTGCTTATGGCCTGTTTCAGGCGAGAACCCTCTTTCTTGAGACTCGCCACGGTGCGGTCTGTCTCGTCGCGTTTGTTCCGGAGCTCGTTCTCGGCAACGGAAAGCGACGACAGCGTGCGGCTGCGCTCGTCATGCAGCGTTCCGAGCTGACGCCGCTGTGACTCAACTCTGGCCGATGCGGCTGTTATCTCATTGACCTTGCGCTTGCGCCAGCGGGCAATTTCCTTCATGTAGCGGTAACGAGCCGCGGCGTCGCTGAAACTTTTGGACGAGAACAGGAAAGAGAGCAGGTTGTTGGCCCGGTAGGATCCTTGCATCTTGCGCAATGCTCTCGCATATTCGGCCTTGAGACCGGCAAGCTGCGATTCGAGTACCGACATGGTGTCGGACGCGAGCTTTATGTTGTTGTCTATGTCGACAAGGGTGGTGCGGATGTCGTCGATTTCTCTGTTCTTGTCGCGCAGTTCTCCTTCGAGAGCGTTGAGTCTCAGGAGTTCCCGCTCGGTCTTGCGGACGTTGGCATCGAGTTTGCGGGTGTTTTCCTTGATGGATTTCTGGGTGGCCTGCTGCTCTCGCTTGACGGTGTTCATGGTTCTGCGCTGTTTCTTTTTTGCAGCGAAGGAATCGGCCGAAAGCATCAGCGATGTCAGCAGAAGGAATATTACAGTGGCACGGAATGTGAAACGGCGAGGCATGAGTGGCGGAGATAATGTTTGGTTTCTGGAATCCGTCTATTGTTTATTGTAATGTGGAAATTGATTTGAGAATCTTGGATGCCGGAATCCGTTCGGCATTCCGTGGAAGGGAAGGCGGCTCCGTGCTGACCTGAGAGCCCCATCTGGCTTTCTTGAAATTCCATTCAATGACGGCGTCAATCTCGTTCTTGCCGGCAGTGGCTTCGATTTTCGTCTCTGAGGCCATGGGGCCGCATACGGTCTCGGTCTGTCCGGAGTAGGTGACTGACACCGGTTTGTGCTGTCCGGCCTTGATTATTATTCCGGCAAGGCATTCAACGGGGCTGAAGCTGAAACCGTAGTCCATGCCGGCTGGCGATGATTTCGGAATCAGCATCCAGAGGGTGTTGCTGTCGGCGGTTATGTCGAATTTTCCGGGCATGTCGGCTACCGGCCTTTCGGAGCCGAGAAGGAACGGGCGTCCGAGCAGCAGATCCTGGACATTGGATATGTTGACCGGGAATCCGGCAAGCAGCTGTGCGAGCGGTTCCTTGACATAGCGCTTGTTGAATTTGTCAATAATCTGAATGGAATCGTTGGTCACGTAAAGCGAGCCGATTTCCATGCCCAGAAAGCGCAGTGAAATCATGATGCTTTTACCCCGCTCCATAACCGCGTTGCCGGAGATGGAGACGCTTTTGGGCGAATATAGGCGCAATGTGACGGGCGTTTTGAGCCGTTGCCACAGCCCGTAGTTCGCGAGAACCTGCCTACAGTCATCCGTGCTGACGGCTCCGGGTGTCACGGAGCCTGTCTCGGGACTATATTCGTTGCTTTTCCCTGATTTTTTGCTTGAACCGCATCCTGCCAGCAGGAGCGCGAGAAATACCAGAGGGATGAGGATGAGTGATTTATGCAGAGATGTACGAATCATTTGTAGAAGAATGTTTTATGTTTCACTTTCCGTTGGAGCAGGTCATCGTCAGGTTTCTGTTTGAGAGCCTGCTGCCAGAATTCAACCGCTTTTTCCGGCTGTCCGTCCATGAAGTAAATGTCGCCGGCATGCTGAAGCAGTTCCACGGAGTGGACGGGGGAGTCGTCATTGGCCAGAGCGCCGTCAATCATTTCGCGGGCTTTGGCATAGTCCTTCAGCTTGAAAAGCACCCAGGCGTAAGTGTCGAGCGAGTTACAGGATTCAGGATCATCCTTGACCACACGCTCAATCATTGTGCGTGCGCGTTCGAGATCCCTGTCGGTACATGCCAGATGATAGGCGCAGTTGTTCAGGGCGAGCATGTTGTCCGGATTATAGTCAAGCGCTTTCTCGTAGAACACGAAAGCTGAATCGTTTTTGCCCTGAAGGTAAAGGATGTCGGCTATGGAGCAGTTGATGTTTGAGAGTTCCTCGTTGTCAAGCGAATCGGTCACGGCGAGTCCGCGGTCAAGATATTCTATCGCCCGGTCGTATTCCTTCATCTGTGAGAGGGCCGCTGACCCCATGAGATAGAAGTTGGTGACATCGGGGAAATATCTCAGGGCATTGTCAACGGTCTGGAGTGTACGGTCGTACTGCTTGATTTCGTAATAAAGGGAACCGAGAGCTTTCCAGCGGTCGGCATCGGTAGGGTCCGAATCAAGCGCGTAGCTGATCTGCTCGGCGGCCGGAGCATACTGATTGACCGAGATGTAGAAGTCTCCGAACAGATTGCGGACAGCCGCCTCATGGGGATATTGCTCGATAAGGGAGTTGAACAGGGATTCTATGCGTGGCTGCTGAAGGGAGTCGGTGTAGAGCTTGCGGACATATTCGTAGAGTATGGCGAGTTTGCCCTGAAGTTCGAGGTCGGGGAGCTGAAGGGCCTGAAACACCTCGCTGTCATATCTGGCGCTGTCGCCTATCGCGTTGTAATACTGCGCGCGCTGGTACACGGCTGGCCCGTTTGACGGGTCGAGTTCAACGGCTTTGTTGAAAAATACGAGCGCCGAATCCTGATCTCCGAGCTGCATGTAGACCGAGCCTGCAAGAGTGGTGAACTCAACGGATTTGGGCGATGATTCCAGCAGCGAGTTCATCTGTCTCTTAACGGCAAGAGTGTCGCCGAGAGAGTAATACAGCTGCATTTTCCGTGTGGCGGTGGTTGTGTTTACTCCTTCGGTGCGGTCTATGTCATTGTAAATGTCAATGGCTTTCAGCACGTTGGTAGTGTCGGCCGTGCGCGTGAGGGCATCGGCGTACATCCCCGCAACTTCCATGCGGTCAGGGTTGCGCTGATAGAGTTTGCTCCATGCGTCAAGCGAGCGGTCGTCACGGCCAAGACGGGATGTCAGTGTGGCGTAGGAGAGCATGTTGTAGAAGTCCTCCGGATTGGCTTCCAGATAGTCCTCGATCTGTTTCAGCCCTTTTTCAATCTGCGTTGAATCGTTCTGGGATTCGTAGATAGTCCTCAGTCCGTCCTCCATTCCAAGAAACTTGTCGGACGGATTGAGCAGATGCGCTTCATTGATCAGGGAGAAGTAGGCGTCGAGTTTGCCCTGCTGCTGATAACCGAGAGCTTCGAGATAGAGGTAATCGGCTTTTCGGGCATCGCGTTCGGCCTCCGAAAAACGCGGTTTCGCCGCGGTGGCTATGATGCATGCCGTGGCGGCTACGGCTGTCACGGCAAGAAAACGGGATGTGTTTATGATGAATTTCACTCTGCTTGGTCTTACGCTTGTGTTAATTGTATCGGGTTGTCTGTAACGGATGCCGTGGCGGACCGGAAACGGTGTGGCGGCTTTCTGACAGTAACAACAAACTGTCTGTGACAAATGTTGATGTCAGAACCTGATTCCGAGACGCAGACACGCCATGCTCAGACCGTCGACATCACACTTGCGGTCGCCGAGGTCAAATGGTTTCATCCCGTTATAGACATAGCTGAGCATCAGATAGGAACAGAATGTATTGCTCCGGGCCAGATTGAATCCTATGCCCGGCGAGACATAGAGGCCCGTCTGCTGATGTCCGTAGGTGGGGTTGTTGATGGCTATGCCTCCGCGCAGGTCCATGAACGCGAGTTTCGGGCGGGAAGAAAAACTTGTGCGGAACATCGCATAGACCGGGAACGACCTAACCGAGCTGCTCACCATCATGTTGACCGACGCGCCTACTCCAATCACATCAATCCACGAATTCTGATAGCCGAAAAACGCGCTGAGATTTATGGACGACAAGTCATTGGATGTCAGGTCGGCTGCACCACCCACTTCCGCTCCCCACGCAAAATGGCGCCAGCTTTGGCCTCGGATGTCGGCATCCTGCGCTGATGCGGCGTTATGGGACACAATTGATAATATGAGGGTGAGAGCAACGGCTAAATATCGGGACATGTTATTTTGAGTGAAATGAGCATGATAGATTATCTTTGCAAAGATAATCATTTTGCACAAAAAGAAGCGATATAGATCAAACAAATGTCACGCCGGTGTCTGTCGGACCCGCTGGATCAGTTCGTTGCCCAGAGCTGTTTTCTTTTCTATGTGGTCAAGAACCATGCAGACGAACGGGTCGCTCTCGAAATCGCCTCTCACATGCTCGAAGTCGCTGTTGCGCCGGGCTTCGGTGCCGTCCACTCCGAATCCGGTGCGGCTGACAAGCGAGAATTCCTTGCGGGCGTCGCTGTAGAGCATGTTGTCGAGCTTCACCACGCTTGCAATCCATCGCTCCACAATGGCAACAATGTCATCGACGGTAACCTGATCAATTTCCTTGCCCCACCATTGGCTGAAGTGGTCCACGACCCAGGTCCATTCCATGTCGTAGTATTCGCGGTGCAGTTTGCGGAAGCGTTCCTCCACTTCTTCGAGTGTTGTCACGGTGCGCTCTATGATATCCTTTATGAGTGACGAAATCTCTTCCTTGGCCGTCAGCATGCCTCCGAGGTCAATCCATTCGCCTTTCCCGGCCGGATTTGTGGGCTGCAGCCGGCGGCGAATGTCGTCGATGGAACTGAAGTTGCCGCCTTCGAGCCGCTTGATGATTGAATTGCCCATGAATTTGTCAATGGCCATGCTGTAATACTCCCGTCCCTTATCAAGGGCGCGGGCCTCGATGGTCATGGTCTGGTAGGTGTAACGGTCGGATGTGAGACCGGCAATGGCCTCTATGCGGTCAAGCAGCTCGCGACCCGCCATCATCTTGCTGATTGTGTAGGGGCTGAGCAGATTGAAGTTTATCTGGTCAAGAATGTCGGTTTCCTTGCGGCGGTCGCGCTTGGGCCATTTCTGCGCGTCGCGGATGGACCCGACGCTTTTCAGGTTCACGCCCGGCACAAGGAAGGAGCGGCCTCTGTTTTCGATAAGGTATGAGAAGGGGAGGCGGGAGGTGTCGGGGTGCGTGACATGGCGTCCCATGACAAGCGAGAATGCCCCGATTTTTGCCGGCCACAGAATGTAGGAGTCACTGGTGGTTTTGGAGCCGCGCTCCACGACGCCCTGATGGATGGGGCCGAGCTTGTACATGTGGTTGCTCTGGTTGGAGCCTGAACCCGCATTGAGGAACGAGAACATGCCGGCTATGAGAAGACTCGATTTGTGCATCGTCACGGTGTAGGGGCCGGCGAAAATTGCACAAGCCTCGCCGTTCTCGCATGAGCAGTTGGCGAAAAACAGGGAATCGTGGGCCGAGAAAAGATGCGAAAGATGCGAACTCTGGCCAACGAAGACATTGCGGAGCACCACTCCGTCCTCAACATGCGCTCCCGAAGCCAGAATGAAGTCATTGGCCATGACGTTGGCCCCTACCTTTACCGGGTCTTTTTCCGACGAGGCTATGGTGCCGTTGGTGAGATGTGAAGCGCCTTCAATGCGTGCGTAGTCACCCACATTGACATCGGTGAGCACTCCCGAATTGATGACCGTGGCCCGGAAGCCTATGCGGCCGCGGTCGGAGCGGATGGCGTCGGTGTGGCACTTGACCATCTCGTTCAGGCGGTCGGTGAGTTTGAGATTGTGGCGGTACATGGCCATCATATAGGCCATCTGTGCCGACAGGCGTTCGTAGATTCGCACCTCGCGGCCTCCGGTCTCGTTGAGCACCGAGACTTCGCTGCCCACGCCGAACGTGGCGCCGGGGTTGCAGACTATCCGGTCCACGTTTTCAATGAATGCCTCGTCGGCTATATCGTAATTGGCAATGTAGTTGGAGACGGATGAAATGTAGACGTTGTCGCCCACTCTGACATTATGGAGCACTGCATCGCTTATGCCTGAGCTGACGGGGACCCCGCCTTCGAGCGTGAAGGTGGCGTCTGTGGCTCCGAGCTCCACTTTTCCTGAAAAGCGGACTCTCTTATAATGTGACGGGTTGAATGATTCGCAGACAGTTACATCTTTCCAGTCCGCGGCCTCGCACTGGTTGGCTTCAAGAAGAGCTATCTCTTCCAATGTGATGTTTCTCATAAATTTACCTTGAAGAATATTAAGTACTTTGGAAAATATGCGGCAAATTTACAAAAAATATCTTAAAACAGTATCCGTCGGCCGGTTTATTTGAAGTTTGTCTGATGAGAAAGTTTGTGGCGAAAGAATGTGTCGGCTCAGAGTTTCCTAAGAGCCACGGATGCCCAGTCGTTGAGCACGGTTGAATCCTCGAATTTCAGCCCGAGCGGTTCGGCGTGCTGCATTATGACCGGAATGTCATGCTCGTAGAAACCACTCAGAATCAATACGCCGCCGGGAGCCATGGCCTCATGATAACGCGGCAGGTCGGCCGTTATGACATTGCGGTTGATGTTGGCCAGCATCACGTCGGCCTTATACGGGACATCGGCGAGCATAGCGGCGTCGCCGTGAATCATTTTGACCTGCAGCTGATTGTTCAGGCGGCAGTTGTCAACGGCATTTTCCCAGGCCGGTTCGTCGATTTCGATGCCTGTGACGGGAGCCGCTCCCCGCATGGAGGCGAGGATGGCGAGTATGCCGGTGCCGGTGCCCATGTCTATGACGCTCTTGCCTTGAAGATCCATGTCAAGCAGGCGCGACAGAATCAGGGAGGTGGTGGAGTGGTGCCCGGTACCGAATGCCATCTTCGGGTCTATGACAATGTCGTAGGTGCAGCGGGGTATATCCGTGTGGAATGACGAGTGAATCACGCATCTGTCGGCCACGACAATAGGCTTGAAGTAGTTTTTCTCCCACTCATGGTTCCAGTCCTGACCTTCGATGGTTTCGGCGGTCCATTCGATGTCGAGGTCACTCCATGGCATGAGGTCAAGGGCCGAACGTAGCTCCGGACTGTAGGCGGCCGCGCTTATGTAGGCTGTCAGGCCGTTCTCGTCGGGCACGAATGTCTCGAACCCGGCATCGGCGAGCAGTGCGGCCGCGGTGTCGGTAACGGTTTCAGAACAGGGAGAGATGTCGATGCGTACTTTTGTGTAATCGTTCACGGAAAAAACGGATATGGAAATGTGATTGGTCGGTGCGCGGATTATTTCCTGCGCTTGATTCTGGATATTATCGAGAAAAGTTTTGTCGCAGTCTTGTAGGCCAGAAAGGCATAGTCCATGTAGCTGAGCCCTTTCAACATCCTTGAGGCGATTCCATGAGGCCCGAAATCAGGCATGGCCTGCTTGACGGAATCAATGCGTGATGTCAGTCTCATCTGTTGTATCTCGCTCCGGGCCAGAAGATAGGCCCGTCTGTAGCGCAATTCGTCAATGTCATATCCCTTCCAGGTGGTGGCATTCGTTGTTCCGGATTCAGATTCCAAGGCTTTCATGATTCGGATTGCTGGATTTATTTGAGGATTATACGTGAAATCATCCGCGCCATGGGGTTGAGGATAAGCGGCTTGCGGAATACGATAAGCGAAACTATGAGCAGGAGATAAAGTCCGGCCATGATGAGACAGCTCCATGTGGCTCCCAGATATCCGGCCATCCAGTCAATCGCCGCCATGGAGAGGAAAAAGAATGCGATTACTGCCAGCAATACACCTATCATCCCTACGGCAAGATTTGAAAGCAGGATGGATAATTTCTCGGTTACAGTCAGCTTGCCGTATTCAAGACGAAGTTTCAGATACTCCTTGCCTTCGGATATGAATTCTTTGAATTGGTTGGTCTGTTCGCTCATTTTAGGATTGTTAAAGAGTTTGTGATACCTGATACAGGTCTGAGGGCCGCAAAAGCGCATTTCCGCAGGATGATACCTGCGGATTTTGTTTCAGTCAGCTGGCTGACCGTGCGGAATTATTGTCAGGCCCGGACTCCCGCAGGGGGAGCCGGATACTTTCAGTCTATATCGGCTGTCAGTTGCTCCACAAGAGCGTCGATTTCGCTCTGTGTACAGATAATCCCTTTCTTCTGGAGCGCTTCCTTGATTTTGCGACGGAGGTCGGTTCCTTTTTCAGGAGCGAGCAAAACAGCGGCAGCACCACCAATGAGAGCGCCGCCGATAAAAGCGTAGAGAATGCTAAGATTGTTCATGATGTATATTGAGTTATGATAAGATTGTTCTGTAATTTTTGATGTGAAAAGCCAAGGGGCAAGGAAATCCTCGCTAAGGCATTTCCTCTCCCTTGGATCGTAATCGGTTTTCAGTGTCGGGTCAAAGCTGAAACGAAAACTTTTACAAAATGTGCCGTGGCACCGGATTATTTGTTTTCGAGATCCTCAGCGATGGCATCGGCGAGTTCTTCCACTTTTGACTTTTTGAGCTTTATTCCTTTTTCGCGGAGAAAGCTGGCGATTTCTTTACGTGTGTTTTCGCCTTTGTCAGGAGCGAAGAGAAGACCTGCGGCTGCGCCTACGAATGCACCGCCAAGAGCTGCTAAGACAATCTGTAATGGTTTCATTTTCTCTAATTGGGTTATGAATGTATATGATAGTAAAAGTTAGTTGGCTGATATTACAACGCCGCAATGGAACTAAAGTTCAAAACGTCCGCCATAAATTTTACAGCGATGCTAAATTAACACATTTATTTTATCCTGCCAAATTTTTTTAAATAACGGCCTAAATCCGTAAGTCAGCGCATATATTATTGTCAGGATGGAGGAAAATTCGTAACTTTGCGATATGCGTGGCGCCTTCTGAGGTTTTGTCGCGCGTTACCAAAAACCGCAGTAAACAAACAATAACCAATATTTTTAATACCTTCCAATGAACAAATCGTTTATGAAAGCAGCCTTTGTAGCTGCCGCCATGGCCGTAGGCGCAAGCCAGAGCCAGGCTGCGGAAATCGCTGCCAACTATGAGGTGATTCCGTTGCCCCAGCAAGTCATGCCGGGCCGCGGACTTCCTTTCGGATTGAATTCCGGGACAGTAATCGTGGTGCCCAAAGGCGATGCAGTGCTCAAACGCAATGCCGAACTGCTTGCGGGCTATCTCAAGGACATGACAGGCATCAGTCCCAGAATCGTTACCAAAACGCCCAAAAGCAATGCTATTGTACTGAAAGCAAGTCTTAAGAATTCCAACAGCGAGGCCTATACCCTCAACGTTGATCAGAATTTCATTACGATTGACGGAGCTTCGGCTGCCGGAAATTTTTACGGCATCCAGACCCTGCGCAAGTCCATAGCTACCCCGGCCAAAGCCGGCGACGAGGTGATATTTCCCTCGGTGAGCATTTCCGACGCGCCGCGTTTCAGCTATCGTGGCGCCCATTTCGACACGGCCCGTCATTTCTTCCCCGTGGATTCCGTCAAGTCATTCATTGACATGCTCGCGCTTCACAATGTGAACCGCTTCCACTGGCACCTTACGGAAGACCAGGGATGGCGTCTCGAGAGCAAAAAATATCCGCTGCTCACAGAGATCGGTTCCAAACGCAAAGGCACCGTGCTCGGCCGTAACGGAAACACCTACGACGGCATTCCTTACGGAGGTTATTACACACAGGACGAGGCCCGCGACATTGTGAAATATGCCGCCGACCGTCACATAACGGTGATTCCTGAAATAGACCTTCCGGGCCACATGCTCGGAGCGTTGGCCGCATATCCGGAGCTGGGATGCACGGGCGGTCCGTATGAGGTGTGGCAGCGCTGGGGCGTGGCCGACGATGTGCTGTGTGCCGGCAATGACAAGACTCTCAAATTTATCGATGACATCCTGCTCGAAGTGATGGACATCTTCCCCTCGGAATATATTCATATCGGAGGTGACGAATGTCCCAAAATCCGCTGGGAGAAGTGTCCCAAATGTCAGGCCCGCATCAAGGAACTAGGCCTCAAGAGCGACAGTCACAGCTCTGCCGAACAGAAACTCCAGAATTTCGTGATGGCCCACGCCGCAGAGACTCTCGGCACCAAGGGACGCAAGATGATAGGATGGGACGAAATCCTTGAAGGCGGTCTGTTCCCCGGAGCCACGGTGATGTCATGGCGCGGTTCGGAAGCCGCTGCCGAAGCTGCGAAGCAGGGTCACGACGCTATCCTCACGCCCACCAACTTCTGCTATTTCGATTACTGCCAGAGCATGAATCCCGAGCTGGAGCCGCTCGGAATAGGCGGATATGTTCCTGTGGAAAAAGTCTACAGCCTCGAACCCATAAGCCCCGAACTGACGCCTGACCAGGCAAAACACATAATCGGCGCTCAGGCCAATCTCTGGACCGAGTACATTCCTACGCTGAGCCACGCGCAGTACATGGAACTCCCGCGTCTGGCCGCCATGTCGGAAGTGCAGTGGACAGCTCCCGAACAGAAAGATTACACTCATTTCACCAAACGTCTGCCTCAGCTCATCGAGCAGTATAAGAACGAGGGTTACAACTACGCAAAACACGTGTTTGACGTAAAGGGCTCTCTGGAGGCCAAGAACGGAGTGATAACGGCTGAATTCTCCACTATCGACGATGCTCCTATCTATTATACACTTGACGGAACCGAGCCTACGGAAGCTTCATCGCGTTACGTGAAGCCGGTGACCATTGACCATAGCGCCAAGATTCGCGCCGTGGTTATCCGTCCTGAAGGCCGCACCCGCGAGTGGTGTGACAGCGTGTCGTTCAACAAGGCTACCGGTGCGAAAGTGACTTTGGCCCATGCGCCCCATTCACGTTATGCTTCGACCGGCGCCGGTGTCCTGACCGACGGACGTTTCGGAGGCGAAGCTTTCGGAACCGGTGACTGGCTCGGATTCAGTCACGACGATCTTGACGCCACCATAGACCTCGGCCGAGAAATGAATATTGGAAGCGTGGCTTTCACTGCGCTTGTCAACACTCCCAACTGGATTTTCGACACTCCTGAGGTGATTGTGGAAGTTTCCAATGACGGAAAGGATTTCAGGCGCGTTGCTGCCGAGACCTATCCCGTGCCCTCGGGAGAGGAAACCAGACTCGCACGCCACAAACTGAATTTCGATACAACGGCCGTACGCTATGTGCGCGTTCTTGTGCGTCACATTGACTCCATTCCCGAGTGGCACGGCTCTCAGAGCGCCGGACGTCCGGGCTTTGTGTTCGTCGATGAAATAGTGATTGACTGAGATTCTATCGCTCCCTGAATAACACAGAGGCCGCATCAGTTATGGTGCGGCCTCTGTGTTATATTTATTTGTGTGAGTCTATTGTCCGAGATAGGGTTTGAGCAGGCGGCTTTTCTGCCCTTTGAGACGACGGATGGCCTTTTCCTTAATCTGCCTTACGCGTTCGCGTGTAAGGTCGAATTTGTCTCCGATTTCCTCAAGCGACATTTCCTGACAGCCTATTCCGAAAAACATTTTCAGAATGTCGCGCTCGCGTTCCGTAAGCTGCTTGAGAGCGCGGTCAATCTCGAGTGCGAGTGATTCGCGGTTGAGCGAGTGGTCGGCCATAGGGGAGTCGTCGTTAGTCAGCACGTCAAGGAGGCTGTTGTCCTCGCCCTCAACAAAAGGCGCGTCGACGGATATGTGTCGGCCGGAGACTTTCAGCGTGTCGGCAATCTTCTCCACATCGACATTCATCGATTCGGCGAGTTCTTCGGCCGACGGACGGCGCTCGTTGTCCTGTTCGAAACGTGACAGCGCCTTGGAGATTTTGTTCAGCGAGCCCACCTGATTCAGCGGCAGACGCACTATGCGGCTCTGTTCGGCCAGCGCCTGAAGGATTGACTGGCGAATCCACCAGACGGCGTAGGAAATGAATTTGAAGCCTCGGGTCTCGTCGAACTTCCGTGCGGCCTTTATCAGGCCGAGGTTGCCCTCGTTGATGAGGTCCGGCAGGCTCAGACCCTGATTCTGGTATTGCTTGGCCACGGAGACAACAAAGCGCAGGTTGGCTCTGGTCAGGCGGTCAAGAGCTCTCTCGTCGCCCTGACGGATCCGCTGGGCGAGTTCAACTTCTTCCTCGATGGATATGAGTTCCTCACGTCCTATTTCCTGAAGATATTTGTCGAGAGAGGGGCTTTCGCGGTTGGTTATTGATTTATTGATTTTTAATTGTCGCATAGTCAGAATCAAGGTTAATGCACAAAGATACTGGAAAAAATCGTAAAATCCAATAAATCACCCAAAAACCTCGGAAGGGCAGAAAAAAGCATATCAGAATCGGATATCGCTGCGGATATGTCGATTCTGATATGCGGTATGTCGTGTGTTCCCTGCGTGGGGGCTATTGCCTGTTATCCGAGGAATGTGCGCAGATGGCGGCTGCGCTGTCCTTTGAGGCGGCGAATGGCTTTCTCCTTTATCTGACGCACGCGCTCGCGCGTAAGGTCGAATTTCAGGGCTATTTCCTCAAGAGTCATTTCCTGACCGCCTATGCCGAAGAACATTTTCAGGATGTCGCGTTCACGCGGGCTCAGCTGGCTGAGGGCACGCTCCACTTCCACGGAGAGTGATTCCTGATTCAGGGAGGAATCGGTATTGGGCGCGTCGGCGTCGGTGAGCACATCCATGAGGCTGTTGTCCTCGGAATCGGAGAACGGGGCGTCAAGTGATGTGTGACGACCGTTGACGCTGACGGATTCCGAAATCTTGTCCACGTCAATGTTGAGAAGCTCCGACAGTTCCTCGGGCGAGGGTTTGCGCTGGAATTTCTGCTCGAACTGGCCTATGGCCTTGTTGATTTTGTTAAGTGAACCCACCTGATTCAGCGGCAGGCGCACTATGCGGCTCTGTTCGGCCAGTGCCTGAAGGATTGACTGGCGAATCCACCAGACGGCGTAGGAGATGAATTTGAAGCCTCGGGTCTCGTCGAACTTCTGGGCTGCCTTTATCAGTCCCACGTTTCCTTCGTTGATGAGGTCAGGGAGGCTCAGACCCTGATTCTGATATTGTTTGGCAACAGAAACAACGAATCGCAGGTTGGCGCAGACCAGACGGTCAAGCGCACGCTGGTCGCCCTGACGTATACGCTGGGCGAGTTCAACTTCTTCATCGATACTAAGGAGTTCCTGGCGGCCTATTTCCTGAAGATATTTGTCGAGTGACGCGGTGTCGCGGCTCGTAATCGAGCGGATGATTTTTAGCTGTCTCATGTATGTATGCGGCAAAAAGTGTGCAAAGGTAGTAATTTTATCCGAGTTTCATACGCTTCCAAGAGCATATTTTTAATCATTTGTGGCAAAGAAGTCATTTTTAAGACCCTTTTGTCAAGAGTAGATAACAAGTCAGAGTCTTAAAAGTGAGCATAAGGACCGAAAAAAGAACAGCAAAAAGCGTGCCTGACATCATTAATATGACATAAAAGCCCGCATGGCTGATTTCGGGTTGAAATCCATGCGGACTTTATGACTTTATGGCATGTAGGCCGGGAGGCGTTTATTTGTAGTTGATCCAGTGAACGAGATCTTTCACCGACGGTTTTTTACCGTACATGAATATTCCCACACGGTAAATCTTGGCTGCCACCCAGACGGCTCCGAGGAACGATGCATAGAGCACCACGAGCGACACCGCTATCTCCCAGGCCGGAATGCCGAACGGAATGCGGGCCATCATGACCATGGGCGATGTGAAGGGGATGAACGATGACCAGACGGCGAGCTGTGAGCTCGGGTCGGATATGGATGTTGTCGCGAGAATTATGCCGAGGATTATGGGAATCACTACCACGCTCTGGAGCTGACTTGCATCCTGAATGTTATCCACTGCGGAGCCTATGGCGGCGAATATGGCCGCATAGAAAAGGAATCCGCCGATCAGGAAGGCGAGCAGGAGGGCGAAGAGTTCTATTATGTAGGCTACGTTTCCGAGAACCGAAAGGGCCTGGACAATCTCTATGTCCGTGGAGAGTGATTCGGCGGATGTCGTCCCGGCGTTCAGCGCGGCTATGTCGGCCGTCACATCAGCGGGTATGAGCGCCGGCATGACGAATGCCGACATGGAGGCGAGCAGCGCGCCCCATATAACAATCTGGGTCACGGCAACAAGACCTATGCCCACGATTTTACCGAGCATGAGCTGAGTAGGTCGTACCGAGCTTACCACTATTTCAAGAACGCGGTTGTTCTTTTCCTCGATGATGCTTGTCATGACCATCTGTCCGTAGAGCAGCAGGGCCATGTAGAGGAAAAACGTAAGGCCGAGTCCGAGCATGTAGCTCAGCATTGTCGAGGATTCCGATGATTCCTCGTCGTTGCGCAGCGACTGGATTTTTACGTCGGAGTGGATAGACTTGATTATGTTGTCAAGATCGGCTATATTATACTCCTTCAGCTTGTACTGTTCTACGATGTTGTCGACCTGATTGGTGATTTCGGACTCCACTTCCATTGATGAGGGACCTGACGAGAACATCTGCATGGTAGCCTCGCCTGAAAGCGTGTTGGCCGGAATCACAAGCACGGCATCGGCCGTTTCCACTTTTCTGGCCGAATCTACAGTGAGGTCTGTGGCGGAGAAGGTGAGTGTCTTGGTGTTCTCAAGCTTCGGGGCAATGACTCCGGTTTTGTCTATCACGAGAATCTGTCGGGACTCGCTTTCGGAGAACATGGCTATCAGTGCCGGCAGCGCCATGAGCGCGAGCATGAACACCGGCATGAGTATGGTGGTGATGATGAAGCTTTTCTTGCTGACGCGTTCAAGATATTCGCGTCGGATTATTATGGCTGTCTTTGAGTTCATGGGTTTGGAATGACAATGTTATGTGTTCGGTAATCACTGGGCGTCGCTTGATTTGACGGCTTCGATGAAAATGTCGTTCATCGAGGCCATGGCTTCGTTGACTGCCGCCAGCTCGGTCTTTTCGTTGGCCACGGATATCAGCTGCCGGAGACTGGCGTCGGGCTTCAGCAGCAGATTAAGCTGCTGACGGTCGTATGTGGCAGGTTCTACGGACCATGTCTCGAGCATGGGTGCCAGTGCGGAGGTCAGTTCATCGGGATTGCCGGAGAAGACCAGCGAATAACGTCCGCGGGTGAATTCGCGGCGCAGGTCTTCGACGTTGCCGGTCAGAATGTTCCGGCCTTTGTTGATGAGGGTGATGTTGTCGCAGATTTCTTCGACCGACGACATGTTGTGGGTCGAGAAAATCACCGTGGCTCCGTTGTTCTTCAACCGGATTATCTCGTCGCGCAGCAGATTGGCGTTGATGGGATCGAAGCCGGAGAACGGTTCGTCGAAAATCAGAAGCTTGGGCTCGTGAAGAACCGTCACGATGAACTGCACTTTCTGGGCCATTCCCTTGGAAAGTTCCTCGACCCTGCGGTTCCACCAAGAGCTTATCTCCAGTCTCTCGAACCAGGTTTTCAGCTGTTTTGTCGCTTCGGCTTTGGAGAGACCTTTGAGCCGGGCGAAAAATACGGCCTGGTCGCCCACTTTCATTTTCTTGTAGAGGCCGCGTTCCTCGGGGAGATAGCCTATGTTGGCCACATCGTCCTGTGTCAGGGGATGGCCGTCGAAAATCACCGAGCCGCTGTCAGGAGCCGTTATGTGGTTTATTATACGGATAAGGGTTGTCTTTCCGGCTCCGTTGGGACCGAGAAGACCGTAGATTTTGCCCTGCGGCACGGAGAGTGACACATTGTCAAGTGCCTTGTGTCCCGAATAATTTTTTGAGACGTTGTTGACTGTCAGTATGTCCATTGAAGTTTGTGAGTATGCGGTTTACTGTGTTTTTTATTTGTTTGACGCAAATAATTCCATAAAGTTTCACACCTTTTTGGAAAAAATGCGGTTGACTATTGCGGCGATGGCTCCGTCGCCGGTTACGTTGCAGGCTGTGCCGAACGAGTCCATTGCAATGTAGAGGGCTATCATCATGGCGTTCTGGGGCTCGGAGAAGCCGAGCACTCCCGAGAGCAGACCGAGCGAGGCCATTATTGCGCCTCCGGGAATTCCCGGTGCCGCTATTATCGTTACGCCGAGCATGGCAATGAACTGCGCCATGGTGGGGAAATCGTAAGGAATCTGCTGCAGGACCATGAGGGCCACGGCGCATGCCACTATCTTCAGCGTTGAGCCCGACATGTGAATCGTAGCGCACAGGGGGACCACGAAGCCGGCTATGTCGCGGTCAACGCCCATCAGTATTGACTGGCGCAATGTCACGGGGATGGTGGCTGCCGACGATTGTGTGCCCAGCGCGGTGAAATAGGCCGGCATCATTGTCCAGAGCATGCGCAGGGGATTCCGGCGGAAGAAGATTGCGGCTATGCAGTACTGGACAAGGAGCAGCAGAACATGCATTATGAAAATCACAAGAATGATTTTGGAAAATGCCGTGAGGATTGCGCCGACTTTCCCTTCCACGGTCATGATAAGGAATATGCCGCATATATAGTAGGGCAGCAGAGGGATAACGGCACGGATAATGGTCTTGCTGACAATATCGCG
Source organism: uncultured Muribaculaceae bacterium (assembly GCA_947627615.1). Taxonomy (GTDB): domain Bacteria; phylum Bacteroidota; class Bacteroidia; order Bacteroidales; family Muribaculaceae; genus Paramuribaculum. The sequence continues at coordinate 61,977 of CANQWS010000011.1, forward strand.
GAATTCAAACAGTCCGTTGTGGAGCGCTTTCCCCGGAATGTAGGCGCATCCCAGTCCGAGCATGAACGAGAGCACCAGTGCGGTCATGACCGGCATTAGGGGAGGAATGGTTATATCGAAAAAGGATTTCACGGCGGTGCTTTCGGCCGAAGACTCCGGCATGATCTGTCCGGCGAGCATGGAAGGGAAAAATGTGTCGGCTGTGAAATAGGAGGCAAATCCGGCCATCAGTGTGGCGGCGTAAGCGAGAATGGCGGTAACAACAAGCATTTTTCCGGCGCGGGTGCCGAGATCGGCTATGGCCGGACTCACGAAACCGATGATAATCAACGGTATCATGAAGCCGAGAAACTGGCTGAATATGGCGTTGAATGTGGCAAAAAGCGAGGCTATCCAGTCAGGAGCCACCATGCCGAGGCCCGTTCCTGCGGCCATACCTATGATTATTCTCCCGAGAAGTCCTATGCGGAATGTTTTTTTCATGAATTAAAAAAGGTGTGTAATATTTAATTTAAAGACCGATACATGTTTGAATTAAACGCAAAGATAAGACAAATTGAAAAAATAATTGTGCTAAATGCAACAAAATTAAAATCCGCCACGTCTAAGGAATAGAAAATAATTAAATTCATTCAGATATGTACAAAAGATTTATCACATCCACGTTCCTGATGGCTCTGACATTGTCGGTAATGTCATCATGCACCGCAGTAAGCAAACATTTCGGCGAGGTTGTCAGTGACCCCGATTCAAAAATCAAGGTAAGGACTATAGCGCTCAAAGGCGTTGACGAACTTAAGGTAAGTTCAGGGATTGTTGTCAGGTACGAACAGAACGACAGCAATGTGGTTGTTGTGTCCTCTCCCGAGGACGTGGCCCAGTATGTTAAGGCCGAGATTGAAGGCGATGAGTTGAAATTGTCTTTGACAAAGAACATGGATGTGAGGCGCAACCGCATCAATGTGACGGTCAAAAGTAATTCCATTGATGATTTCAGCTGTTCGGGCGGAGCGGTGCTAAAGTTCGTGACTGAGTTCAGCCCCGCGGGAGGCGAATTGTCGTTGAGCTGTTCGGGAGGCGCCATCATAGAGTCTTCGGACCGGATAGAGTGCGACGTGATCGGTCTGGAATGTTCGGGCGGTGCAGTGGTCAAGCTTAGTGACATAAAATCGGTGTCTTTTGCCTGCGAATCATCAAGCGGAGCCGTTGTCAATTTAGGCGGCGTTTCTTCCGTGGCATCTTTTGACGCTTCCTCAGGTACGGTGATTGAAGCTGCCGGTCTCAAATGCGAAAAGGGCGACATAGACGTTTCGAGCGGCGCCATTGTCAAAAGTTCCATTTCCAATGCCAGTATTAAGAAATCGTCGGGCGGCATAGTCAATAACAGCGGCAAATGAAAAAATGCGCTACCCACAAGGGCAACGCATTCCATTCCAACATTTATGCTTATGAATTGAATTACACTCTGTTAAAGATTATCAGAGATTGTTTTAAGATTTGAGGTCGAAACTCTTAATGATTCATCCGGGAAATCATCTGCGTGATTTTCTGGATGATTTTTTAGACTTTTTCTTGGTCTTGGCTGAAGCTGTAGCTTTTGATTTCTTTGATTTGGAGTATTTCGAAGCGCTCGATTTTGCGCGCTTGGGACCGTAGACCTGAGCGCGTTCGTAGGTGCGCTTGTCGAATGTGAACACATCCTTGTGGGTCACGTAGTTCTCGAAATCAATGATCGCTTCGGGGTTTACGGCAAGGCCCATGAAACGGGTCTCGAAGTGGAGGTGAGGACCGGTGGAACGGCCGGTGTTGCCACCCTTTGCTATCAGCTGGCCTGCGCGAACGCGCTGTCCGGGTTTTACCAGAGTGCGGGAAAGATGTCCGTAGACTGTTTCCAGACCGTTGTCATGGCGAACCACGATGTAGTGGCCGTAGCCGCGTGCTTCATATTTTACGAGACGGACTTTGCCGTCAAAAGCTGATACAACAGAGTCTCCGACATGGAGGTTGAGGTCAACTCCGCGGTGCATGCGTCCGAAACGCGGACGCCATCCGTAGGGAGAGGTCAGCTTGCCTTTCACCGGCGCTACGAATCCGGTTACATCGATGTCGTAGTTGGCGGGAATGTCACAGCCGGCGTAAGCGTTGACTGACTGGCTTGAGAAATTATAGTTGAACAGTTCGTTGTCCTGCAGTGCTTCGCGAGCGCGGACGTCATTGGCGAAACTGTTGATTTTTGCTGATTTGAGGTCGATGCCGGCCGGACGCTGGTCGGCAATCAGGGCGTTATGCTGTTGATTGTGCGATGCCGGCAGACGATACTGTGCTGAGGCGCTGACTCCGGTCAGGAGTATGGCTGACAGTGAAGCTGCCAAGGCAATTTTTTTTGTAAAATTCATGAGTTGATTAATAATATGTTTTTGAGAGCTATGGAGAGAGATTTAAGGTCGGATTCTGTTTTCTTCGGCTGGTTAGATTTCATCAGGTGAATAAATGAACCGGATGTTCTGCGGGTTCCAGTCAAAAAGTTCTTCGGGTGAGAAGAAGCGGGCCACTTCAACTTTTGCATCCTCAATGCTTGATGAAGCGTGGATGATGTTTTCCTGACCGCTCATGGAGAAATCGCCACGGATGGTTCCCGGAAGCGCTTCGCGGCCGTTGGTTGCTCCTGTCATCAGACGGACCACGCGGATAGCGTCGTTGCCTTTAAGGCACAGGGCTATGATGGGGGTCGACATCATTGAGGCGAGCAGTTTGGGGAAGAACGGACGGTCCACCAAGTGCGCGTAGTGTTCACGAAGGATGCGTTCGTCAAGCTGCATCATTTTAATGCCTTCGATAATGAGGCCTTTCTGCTGGAAGCGGGTGAGGATCTGGCCTACGAGACCGCGTTCAATCGCAGAGGGTTTAAAAAGAATAAGGGTTCTTTCCATAAGGGGGGAATGTTTAATTATATTTGCACTTGGTTGTTGCGGATGTTCAAAGTTAAGTAGAATGTGGCTTCTGACCAAACTCCGGTTAATCCGTAACTTTCAATTTGCTATAAAATTATCTATATGCAAATTGTAAATCACACAGAACCAGTGTGTTACTTAAATATGTAAAAATTGGTTAATTGTTGTATAATTGTGTGTATAACTAAATGCCTGAAAATATGTGTGTTAATTTGGGTAACACTTGATTACGTTTGTTAACTAATCATGCTCCAGTCAATGGCTTTGTCAAAAATGGCATGCATTTCGCGTGCGAGCGAGAGATTCGGCGATGAGGTCAGGGCAGGGTCCGCGTCAAGGATTTTTTCGGCTTCATCCCTGGCCAGTTGAATGAGCTGGCCGTCGGTGGCCAGATTGGCAATGTGCAGGTCAAGCGCCAGTCCGCTCTGCAGTGTGCCTTCCAGATCGCCGGGTCCGCGCAGCTTCAGGTCGGCTTCGGCCACGAGAAATCCGTCGGTGGTGGAGGTCATTATTGAGAGGCGTTTGCGGGTGTCGGCGGCTATCTGAGGTTTTGTCATGAGGATGCAGTAGCTCTGGCCCTCGCCGCGGCCCACGCGTCCGCGCAACTGGTGGAGCTGCGACAGACCGAAGCGTTCGGCGTTTTCAATGACCATGATCGTGGCGTTGGGCACGTTCACGCCCACTTCGATAACCGTGGTGGCCACAAGGATGTCGGCACGGTGCGATGCGAAGATATTCATCTGGGCGTCTTTTTCGGCCGGTTTCATCTTGCCGTGCACGTAGGCCACGCGGAATCCGCGGAAGGTCTCGCAGATCTGCTCATATCCTTCCTCCAGACTTTTCAGGTCGGATTTCTCGTTTTCCTTTATCAGGGGATAGACAATGTAGACCTGCCGCCCCTGTTTGACCTGCCGGGCTATGGACCGGTACACATCGAGACGTTTGTCCTCGTAGCGCAGCAGGGTGGTCACCGGCTTGCGTCCCGGAGGCAGTTCGTCGATAACCGACACGTCGAGGTCACCGTAAAGAGTCATGGCAAGAGTGCGGGGTATGGGTGTCGCCGTCATTACCAGCACGTGGGGCGGTATGGCATTCTTTTTCCAGAGTTTCGCCCGCTGCGCCACTCCGAAACGATGCTGTTCGTCAATCACCACGAATCCCAGGTTGGCGAACTGCACATTGTCCTCTATCACGGCGTGTGTTCCTATAAGAATATGGAGAGAGCCGTCGGTCAGCTGTTGGTGAATCAGATCGCGCTGCTTTTTTGGAGTGGAGCCTGTGAGCAGTTTTATGTTTATGCCGATTTTGGAGGCCAGCCCCGACAAGGTCTCGAAATGCTGGGTGGCGAGAATCTCGGTGGGCGCCATCAGACATGCCTGGTAGCCGTTGTCGAGGGCTATGAGCATGCACAGCAGGGCCACAAGAGTCTTGCCGGAGCCTACATCGCCTTGCAGAAGCCGGTTCATCTGTCGGCCGGAATTCATGTCCCGGCGTATTTCCTTGATAACTCTTTTCTGCGCTCCGGTCAGTTCAAAAGGAAGGCACTGTGAATAGAAGGAGTTGAAGAATGTGCCTATGGTGGTGAATCTCCGTCCGCCGATTCTCATGGCGCGCCGCCGTGAATAGCTGAGAATGTTGAGCTGCAGATAGAACAATTCCTCGAATTTCAGGCGCTCCTTGGCCTTGACGAGCTGCTGGCTGTCGTGCGGGTTATGGATGGCTATCAGAGCCTCGCGCTTGTCCATGAGTCTGAGACGGCGGCGCAGATCGTCGGGCAGAGGGTCGGTGACGTGACTGAGCCGGGTCTCTATAAGAGTCTGGACCAGATTGAAAATCGTGCGGGATGTTATGCCACGGTTACGGAGTTTTTCGGTGAGCGGATAGACTCCGCGCAGTCCTTTGGTGGTCTCGGCTTTCTGCGGGGAATCGATTTCGGGATGGACCATGCTCCAATGGCCCGAGAATTCCGACGGTTTGCCGAAAATCACATAATCGGTCGCTGTGCGCAACTGTTCGCGTATGGCCTTGATGCGTCGGAACCACACCACCTCCATTGTCCCGGTCCCGTCAGTGAAGAGTCCTATGAGTCTTGTCTTGGCGCCTTCGCCCTGAACGGTGAAACTGATGAAACGGCCGCGTATCTGCACCATAGGCATGTCCTGCGACAGCGACCGGATGGAATAGAACCGGGAACGGTCAACATAATGCGATGGAAAATGATAGAGCAGGTCATAGAACGAGCGTATGCCCAGCTCTTCGCCGAGCAGTTTAGCCCGCGAAGGTCCTACGCCTTTGAGATAAGTTATGTCGGTTTCGCGCAGTCTGTCCATCAGGAGGGTCCTATTGCTGCTGTCGGTCAAGATAGAGACCGGCTATGGCGAGATCTACCGGCCTGGTTATCTTCAGGGTGGCTTCATCGCCGTCAATGAGGCGGATATCGGAAAATCCCGCGGCCTCCATCACTGATGCGTCGTCGGTCATTTCGGGAGAATAGGGCAGGGTGTAGGCCTTCAGGAGTTTGTCGAGAGGAAAAGCCTGTGGAGTCTGTACGGCACGGTAGAGCGAGCGGTCAACGGTTTCGGACCCGTCCGGACTCAGGCGGCGCAGGGAATCGACCATTGGCAGCACGGGAATAGCTCCGGCGGCTCCGGATTCTATTTCGGCAAGGAGTCTGTAGACCACATCGGCCGAAACCAACGGACGCGCTGCGTCATGGATCAGGACTTTGTCGATACCTGAACCGATTGTGGCGAGCGCGTTGCTGACACTTTCCCAACGGGTGCTTCCACCGGTGCAAATATCCGTGGCCTCAAAGTCATATTCCCGGCAAATGTCGTTCCAGTAATCGATTCTGTCGGCTGACAGAACTGTTATGATTTCAGCCCCGGGCAGCGCGTCACGGAAACGTTCTATGCTGTGGAAGAGCACCGGGCGGCCGTCAAGCAGGCAGAACTGCTTCGGAAGTTCCGATCCGAAACGGGAGCCGCGTCCGGCCGCGACAACAATCACCGCTGTGTCTTTTCCTTTCATTGTTTCAGAAGTCCGGAGTATTCTGCGGGTGAAGTTATGAGCCTAAGGGCTTCGTTGTAGACAGGATTGCCGCTGTTGACAACCCTGAAATAGGTGCTCTGCTCGAAAAGGTCCCTTCCTATGAGTCCCTTGATTATGCGCAGGATTGTAGGCTCGGAAATGGCGAACTGCTCGGCGTTGAATTTCACGCCCTCTTTTTCGCCTATCTCTTTCAGCCGGTCAATCATTGCGTTGGATACGGTGAATTTCTCCACGAACGAATCCTCCGTGGAGTACTGCTTTTTAAGCGTTTCGCGGTTTGCGTCGATATATCCGGTGCAGAATTTGTTAATGGCTCCTTTGGCAATTAGGTCGCGGTAATAGTCACTGTAGGTTGTGGTGTCGATGGGCACGAATCTGTCAGGTATTATGCCGCCTCCGCCATAGACCGGACGCATGGAGCGCAAAGTGTAGTAACGCAGGGAATCGGGCAGATGGATCGAATCGGCGCTTGATAATTCGCCATGGGAGTAGCGTCGCAGTATGTCGAGCTGGTAGTCCTCTTCGTCGCCGGCGGTGTAGGGCTTCTGGATGCAACGGCCGGAGGGGGTGTAGTAACGTGATATGGTGAGGCGTATCATGGAGCCGTCAGGGAAGGGGAACGGACGCTGCACGAGGCCTTTGCCGAAAGTGCGGCGGCCTACGATGAGTCCGCGGTCCTGGTCCTGGATGGCGCCTGAAAGGATTTCGCTGGCCGATGCCGAGTACTGGTTCACCATGACCACCAGACGGCCGTCCTTATACTTGCCGTCGCGGCGGGTGGTGTACTGTGACGGACGCGATTTGCTTCCCTTTGTATATACCACAAGGTCGCCGCGGTTGAGGAACATGTCGGCAATATCGGTGGCGGCGTTGAGATAGCCTCCGCCATTGTCCTCAAGGTCTATGATGAGGTCTTTCATGCCTTTTGCCTTCAGGTCCCTCAGCGCTTTCTCCATCTCTTTGGCAGTGCTTTCGGCGAAGCGTGACACGCGTATATAACCCACACCCGGGGCAGCCATATAGGCCGCGTCGATGCTGTAGATGGGTATGTCGTCACGGACAATCCTGAATTCTATCAGTTCCGGGACGCCCTTGCGGAGGACCTTGACGCGGGCTGTGGAGCCTTTGGGGCCTCGAAGGAGTTTCATGACGTCGGTATTCTTCATCTTCACGCCGGCGATAAGGGTGTCCTGTGCGTAAATTATGCGGTCGCCGGGCACTATTCCCACGCGCTCCGAGGGTCCGCCCGAAATTGTCTGAATCACATAAAGTGTGTCGGTCAGCATATTGAACTGGATTCCTATGCCGGAAAAATTGCCCTGCAGAGGCTCGGTCAGCTCACGGGTCTCTTCCGGATTGGAATAGGTGGAGTGCGGGTCAAGGGTCTTGAGCATGGCCACGATAGCGTTTTCCACCATGGAATCGGCTTTTACGGAGTCAACGTAGTAGTTCTCTATGATCTGTTCGGCATAGTTCAGTTTTTTCTGAGGGGAGAACTCGAATGCCGAAGCCATGCTGATGACAGCGGCGGCAAGGAGCAGTGACAGGAATGTTCGTTTCATTCTATGATGATGTTGTTCGTTAATTTATTCGTTAGGGTCAATGGGGCGTGACGGCAGGAATGACGAGGTGTCGAATCCGTAACTTTCAAGCTCTCTGACTATAGAAGAACTGACAGAGGCCAGATCTGGTTCAGCCATGAGCAAAACGGTTTCAATTCCTGCAATCCGGCGGTTCACGTCGGCCATGTTCCGTTCATATTCAAAATCCGTTACCGAGCGGACTCCGCGCAGGAGCGCTGCGGCTCCGAGTTCTGATGCCTGCAGGGCCACGAGTCCGGTGCAGGAGCGCACTTCAACTCTGTCGCCGAACGGAGCGAGCAGGTCCGTCAGGATTTCTATGGTGTCACCGGACTGATCAGCCTTTTGGGCGTTCCGGCCTACCATTACTATCACCCGGTCAAACAACCGCAGACCGCGACGCAGAATCGAGAGATGTCCGAGCGTGAAAGGATTGAACGAACCGGCGAATACGGCTGTGCGCATTCCGGTGTCAGGAGATCTGTGAGTCATCTTCAACCACTAAGTTGTCAATTATGAAATTCTGGCGCTCGAGCGAGTTCTTGCCCATGTAGAATCGAAGCAGCTCGCTGACGCCGTCCTGCTTGTGGAGCGATACCTGGTCGGCCCGCATGTCCTCGCCTATAAACCGGCGGAATTCCTCAGGCGAAATTTCTCCGAGACCTTTGAATCGGGTTATCTCGGCATTGTTGCCGAGCTTGTTTATGGCTGAGATGCGTTCTTCGTCGGTGTAGCAATAATATGTGTCGTCAGGCACCGTGCGCGACCGGCTTCCGGCCGACCGTTTTGACGTCTTTTTGTTGCGTACGCGGAAGAGCGGGGTCTCGAGTATGTAGACGTGTCCTTTCTTCACCAGATCGGGGAAGAACTGCAGGAAGAAAGTGAGCAGGAGCATGCGTATGTGCATTCCGTCGACATCGGCATCTGTGGCAATCACAACTTTATTGTAGCGCAGGTTGTCAATGGAGTCCTCTATGTTGAGGGCGGCCTGAAGCTGGTAGAACTCGTCGTTCTCATAGACCATCTTCTTGGTCTTGCCGAAAGTGTTCTTAGGCTTTCCGCGCAGGGAGAACACGGCCTGAGTCTCCACATTGCGGATTTTGGTGATGGAGCCGGCAGCCGAATCGCCCTCGGTGATGAAGATGGATGACTGGAGTTTCTTTTCCTCCTGACCGCGCACGTCGTTGAGGTGCACGCGGCAGTCAAGCAGCTTCTTGTTGTGGATATTGACCTTCTTAGCCTGTTCGCGGGCCTTTTTGGTGACGCCGGCCATGGCCTTGCGCTCGCGCTCGTTGTCGTCGACAATCTTTTTGATTATATCCGCGGTTTCCGGGTTGCGGTGGAGATAGTTGTCGAGATGGGTCTTCATGAAATCACCTATGGCCTTGGCCACCGTCGGACCCTCCGGACCCATGGACTGGGAGCCGAGCTTGGTCTTGGTCTGGGATTCGAATACGGGTTCTTCGACTTTTATGGAGACCGCGGCAACGATTCCGTTGCGGATGTCGGAGTATTCATATTGCGATTTGCCGATGAATTCCTTTATGGTGCGGCTCACGGCTTCCTTGAAGGCCGTAAGATGCGTGCCGCCCTGAGTGGTGTGCTGGCCGTTGACGAACGTGTAGTATTCCTCGCCGTACTGCGGCGCATGGGTCATCGCCACCTCAATGTCATCGTCCTTGAGATGGATTATGGGGTAGCGCGGATCGTTGGTCATGGTGTCGGTCAGCAGGTCGAGAAGTCCGTGGCGTGAGAAGAACTTCTGCCCGTTGAAATCGATTGTAAGGCCGGTGTTGAGATAGGTATAGTTCTTCAGCAGCGGCAATATGTAATCCTCGCGGTAACGGTAGTCAATGAAAATTGTGGGGTCAGGAGTGAACTCCACCTGGGTTCCGTTCGGTTCGTCGGTGTCGGTTATCTCGGTCTCGTCAACGAGTTTGCCGCCGGTAAAGCGAGCAGATTTCATCTTGCCGTCGCGGACGCTTTTGACCATGAAGTCACAGGAGAGGGCATTGACGGCTTTCACGCCAACGCCGTTCAGACCTATGGATTTCTTGAAAGCCTTGCTGTCATATTTCGCACCGGTGTTGATTTTCGAAACGGCATCAATCATCTTGCCCAGAGGAATGCCGCGTCCGAAATCCCTTACCGATACCGAGCTTTCGGTGACCGACACATCGACCATGCGTCCGAATCCCATCATGAATTCATCTATCGCATTGTCAATCACTTCCTTTAGAAGCACGTAGATGCCGTCGTCAGGGCTTGAGCCGTCGCCGAGTTTACCTATGTACATGCCCGGACGCTCCCGGATGTGTACATTCCAGTCAAGCGTCACAATGTCGTCTTCGGAGTAGTTTGAGGCCTGTTCAGGCTCGTTCGGAAGCATTTCTTCGTCAGTCATCTGCACATAATTATCGTAGTTCTGCAAAATTACAAAAAATACTCTGACTTTGCAACCCCGCCCTTTGCGTGATGCATCATGCCGCCCCGCCCTCAGCCGCTCCGGATAAAAGAAAAGGCCGGAACGTCGTAGCCCCGGCCTTGGATTATGCTTTCGAAGTCTTATTTGTCGGCGTTGAAAATGGTTTTGATGGAGCCGAGCGATGAGAGCACGGACGATGCCTCGTATGGGATATAGACTGTCTTGTTATCCTTGCCGGAAGTCATTTCGCGCAGGGTGTCTATGTATTTCATGGCGAGCATGTAGGAGGCGGGATCGGTCTTGCCCTTGCTCACGGCTTCGGCCACACGCATAATGGCTTCGGCCTCGGCCTTGGCGTTGAGGATTATCGCCTGTGCCTCGCCCTCGGCCCGCAGAATTTCGGAGCGTTTGGTGGCTTCGGCTGCGTTTATCTGCGATTCCTTCTGTCCCTCCGATTGCAGGATGAGGCTCTGTTTCTTTCCTTCGGCGTTGAGGATTTCGGCACGGCGGTTGCGTTCGGCCTGCATCTGTTTTTCCATGGCCACGCGCACTGATTCCGGCGGCGTGATGTCCTGAAGTTCAACGCGGTTCACTTTCACGCCCCACTTGTTTGTGGCGTCGTCAAGAATGTTCTGGAGCTTGGAATTGATGGTGTCACGGCTTGTGAGGGTCTCGTCAAGTTCAAGCTCTCCTATCACGTTGCGGAGCGATGTCTGGGTGAGTTTCTCGATTGCGTTGGGCAGGTTGTCAATCTCATAAACGGCCTTTTTGGGATCGGTTATCTGGAAATAGAGCAGGGCATTGATCTCGGTGGTCACATTGTCGCGGGTGATAACCTGCTGCGACGGGAAATCGTAGACCTGTTCACGCAGGTCTATCACGGTTGTGGTGGTGTTACGGACTATGTGCATTCCGTTCGACAGGGTTTCCGTACGGCGGGTATAGATCACTTTCGGACGGTCAACAAACGGGATGATGAAATTGAGACCCGGCTGAAGCACGGAGTGGAAACGGCCGAGGCGTTCAATTACTCTTGTCTCGGACTGGGGCACTACCTTGATGCCTGCCGAGATGATGGTGATAACCAGCACTACGGCTATTACTGATAAGGCGATGGTCATGGCGGAATATGTGTTAAGAGGGTTAGTATTCAGGAATAAGATTTTACTCCACGGTGAGAATAATAGAATCATAGCTCGTTACCTTGACCTGCGAGCCGGACCGGATGACTTCGTGGTGTCCGGGCGCCTTTGCCTGCCAGGAATCACCGTCAATGCGGACGCGGCCGAGTTCTCCGGGCTTGATTTCGTGGGTCACAGTGGCGCTGCGTCCCAGAAGGGCGTCCATACCGGTGCGATCCTCGTGGCTCACGGTGTCACCGGAACGGTAAAGCCATTTTTTCAATCGCGGAACCAATGCGATGTATGCCACAAGAGCAGCCAGCGCCATAGCCGTTATCTGCCACGGGAGCGTTCCTCCGGCCAGACTGACAATCAACGCGGCCAGACAGCCTATGGCCAGGCACAGCGTCCACACCATCTGTGACAGCACTTCGATAATGATCAGAACTGCGGCTGCAATAAGCCAGATAATCCATGGTTCCATAAGGCTTGAGATTAATTGTCGGGGTTCAGTTGTTAATAATGCAAATATAACTGAACTACGGCAATTTTGCAAGGCATATATGAAATAATCGGAACCGGCTGAACATCTTTTTGTGATAATTGAACCGCCATTGTTGCTCGCCCTGATATAATAGATGTAATTTTGCATGTTTTTCATCCCTCCCGCCTCCGCGTTAGGGCGGCCTGACGGATGGAATGTGAAGAAAGCTTTATAAATCAATTCATGATATGAAAACGTTTCTTGTTCTGACTGTGCTGGCCTCGTTGTTTCCTGCCGTTTTGGCAGACGCGCAGTCTGTAATTTCATTAAACTTCAAGCAGAATCCGTTGTTCGAGGTTTCCACCGGCAATGTCGACCTCGCATTGCCCGATGACGGTTCTTCCCTTACTCTCGGCGCTGACCTGACAGTGTCAGGCGGAAGTGGCCGGTACACGTATGTGTGGACCGACGGCAACAAGGACGTGCTGGGCGAAGAGTCAACACTTACCGTCTCCACCCCCGGCACCTATCTGCTGACCATAAGCGATCAGTGTCAGTGTTCCCATGAAGTGGGCTTTAATCTGACGTCCGCCGGAATCGAAGATGTTCTGCCGGATGTCGCTGTCGAAATCCGGGGCCGGGAAGTGATTCTTGGCGGCATGGAGGCAAGGCAGGTGTCGCTTTTCTCAACGTCGGGAATGATGGTCTATCTGAAAACCATGGTTTCGCCCGCGGGCAGCTTCAGTCTTGACGAGGTGCCGGCAGGAATCTACATGATGCAGGTGATGACCTCGGCCGGCCGATTGATTACAAGAAAAATAATACTCGACTGATAATCGAGAGAGATGTTGAATTTCCATATTTCGCACAGCATGAAATTACTGAAATATATACTTCCGGTTTCAATACTATTCTGTCAGACGCAGTCAGCCATGGCCGAACGTACGGTCTCGTATGCCTGCACCGGATACAAGGTTACCCTCGATCTTAACTGGAATGCCGATAACTACGGCACGATACAGTGGCAGAAATCATCCGACGACGGAAATACATGGACCGATATCAGCTCCGCTACATTGCCGGAGTATTCGTTTACTTTACGCAGTTCCGCTCCGGTCCTGTACCGTGCGGTGATCAACGGCGACCCCTCCTGTCCGGCATCGCTGATAGAGAGGGAGATCAGGCCGGTGAAATTCAGTGCACGGATTGTCGAGACCGGGTTTGACTATGCCTCGGTTGAGCTGTCAGGAATGAATTTCGGTGAAGCCGAAATTGTGGAGTACGGCTTGGCGACCAATTTCACCTCGCTTTCGCGCGAAGCCACAAGGCTTAACCGGATAAAGATGGGCGACGCTCTGCCTGAGGGTGAGACTTTTACCCTGACGTGCCGCTCGCTCACTCCGAACACGGATTATACTCTCAGACCGTGGTTCCGCACGGCCGACGGTTCACTGATAGTGGGTAAAAATCTTGAGTTCAAGACAAAACAGGGTATTGCGTGGAACTCCGAGGACTGGATTATAGAGAAGGACTGCATCCGCCCCACGGTGGCATTCTACGGTGACAACGCCCCTGAACAGGTAAGAATTTTTCTCGGTCCGGATCGTGACAATCTGAAGGAATACACGGCCGACAGGCAGGACCATGATGTTTATTTCGGAGAAACTGTAACCGGGCTGAAACCCGGAACGGATTATCTGGCTGTGGCCCGTGTGACCGTCAACGGAGTGGAGCAGGTGCTGGAGAAAACGGTTCGTACGTGGTCGGACTACTCCGGTTTCGAGGTCGATGACAAATCCAATGGCATAAAGCACTATATTGTGTGGGACAGCAACAAAGAGCTAACCACCGTGAGCAGCAGCAAAATCGCTCAGGTGGAGTATCCACGCATGTGCAGGGTGGACGACCGGACAATTCTTCTGTCATATCATGGCGGATCAAATGACCACTGGAAAAACAGCTATCTGAGCAAAAGCACCGATAATGGAAAGTCATGGAGCGAGCCCTTCACCATCTATGACTGCGCCGGTTCGCCGTTCGGCAAAAACTACTGGCGTATATGCAATCCCGAAATGACCCGTCTGGCCAACGGTTGGATAATATTGACGGTAGTGGCCAACGGTAAACCGGAGACTAACTATAATTGCAAGGTTCTCGCAGCCATTTCAAAAGACAACGGCGAGACATGGAGCGACCCCATAGTGGTGGGACGCGGACGCACATGGGAGCCTCAGGTCATTCAGCTTCCCAACGGAGAACTCGAATTGCTCGTCAGCAGTGAGGCCAAATGGTGGGAGCCGAGAGCCTCCAATATCTGTCAGGAGATTGTCAGCGCGCGCTCCACTGACAACGGCCAGACATGGACTTCGTTCAAACGCGCCTCGTTCAAGCCGGGTGCTCGCGACGGTATGCCTGTGGCCGTGGTCATGCAGGGCAATCAGGGTGTGATGTTCATAGAGGAAAGCGTAAACGGTGGTGTTCCGCCTACAATCCAGCATCGCGGTCTTGACGAGGACTGGGACGGCTCTGACTGGAACGGAACCAACGATTCGCGCCGGTGGAAGACTTCACTTGCAAGCGGAGCCGGAGCGCCTTATTGCATTCAGCTGCCCACGGGCGAGTTCGTGATAGCCGCACACACGGATCAGACCGGCTCGGTGTGGCAGACATGTCGCCCTCAGATCATGATGGCCGACAATACGGCCCGTACCTTCGGCTACTCGTCAAAACCGCTCCCGGCTGGACGCGTGCTGCCGGCCGGAACAGGAGCCTATTATAATTCGCTCTTCCTTAAGGACAATGAAACCGTGTGGCTTCTCATAACCCGCGCCAGATATGAAGGTTCCGAACGCAAGGAAAGCTCCATTGTGGTTCTTGAGGGTAAAGTGAAAAAGACACGCAGATAATCCCATCTGCGGCCTGAAATGAAAATGCGCCACGGGGGCAACCTGTGGCGCATTATGTATCGTCTTGAGATGATCGGTTTCACTCCGGAATAGGGCCGAAGCGGTTGGGACGCGGTTCGGTGGGCAGTACACACAGCACTATGAACCATATGCTTCCTATGACCGGCACGAAGTTGATGAAGAACCATCCGCCTCCGCGGCCTGTGTCATGCAGGCGTCTGACGCTGACAGCGATTACCGGAAGGAAGGTCACCAGTCCGTAAAGGCCAACGATGAGGTTGAACCAACCTGGCGGATTTCCGTTCCCGTCAGTCAGGATGCTTCCGAAAATACCGAAAAGGCAATAGATTACAAACTGGAAGAGAGTAAAATACCAGAATTCGCTGCGCGAAGCGCGACCGGTGAATGTTGCGTACTTCTGAAATACGTTGTCTACGGCTATTCTGAAATCCATAATATGACTGAATAAAATTATTTTCTTTCAGAATAACGCCGACCATCTTAAAAAGTTTAGAGCCGGTTCGACAATAAATGTTTACGGCCGGGGCGAAGGTAACTTTCGTCCCGTCAAATAAATATTTGGGACATGATGTAATCGTCAGTCAGCAGTACCGGAGCATGAAAAGTATCGCGGCAAGATATTACACATTCGACAATACAGCCGTCAAGGCCGGAATCAACGCAACAGTATCCTTTATCAGCCTTGACCAGCGACACAGAGGAATAATATATCCTTAAGTCTTTCAATAATATAGATGTGCCTTTTGAATCGTGGACATTAGCCGTGGTAACCTCTGCCAAAAGCGGGAATCCGTTTGTGTCCACCAAAATCTGTCGTTTTATGCCATTCACTTTCTTGAAGCCGTCGACCCCCTTTTGTGACTACGCGTAACCCGAACGGATACTCTGACTGTCGATGACAGCGGCTGTAGGTTGTGGCTTCCGCCCCGTCTTGCGGCGACCTTCCGCCACCAGACTGCGCAGAAAAAACACGAGCTTTGTCGATTCGCTCCACTTGCGGAAATAATAATACCGTCCCAGGCGGCGGATAATATCGGGGCAGCATCTTCCACTGACATCCGGTGTAAACCAGATACGCAATAGCTGTGAATACCTTATAGCGGTCTGTCCGTTCCTTCCCATGTAAGCCGGACAAAAACTTACGGATGCGCTTCCGCTGGCAAGGCTTAAACTTTATTTTCATGGGTTCAATGATTTATGCTACTGAGATATAACACAAATCACACCTTTCCCCTTTTGATTGAACCGAAATTACCGTCGCCTCGCATATTGCGGGCGTTTTTGGGCCTGTTCGTCAGTCGTGTACATCCAGTACACTCCTTCCTCGCAGACCAAAAATCGCTCCGCACTATGCGACCCTGCCGTCAACATTTATTGTCGAACCGGCTCTTAATCCCGTTGCTCCATACGGTTGGCAACGGGATTATTGCTTGGTTCGGTACGTGGGATAAAGTCTCGGCTGTCAGGGAGTCAGGCGCGGATTACTCCTGATCCTCCGTGCCCGCAAATTCCATCAGGTAAGCCTTGATGAAACCGTCGAGGTCTCCGTCCATGACACCGCCCACATCCGAGGTCTGATGTCCGGTACGGTGGTCCTTGACTCTGCGGTCGTCGAAAACGTAGGAGCGAATCTGTGAGCCCCATTCGATTTTCATTTTGCCGGCCTCTATTTTGGCCTGCTCCTGAAGACGGTGTTGCAGCTCTTTGTCATACAGGATTGAACGCAGCTGGCGCATGGCGTTTTCCTTGTTCTTGGGCTGGTCGCGTGTCTCGGTGTTTTCAATGAGGATTTCCTCGAATTCGCCGGTGTAGGGGTCAGTGTACTGGTAGCGCAGACGCACTCCTGATTCCACCTTGTTGACGTTCTGTCCGCCGGCGCCTCCGCTTCGGAACGTATCCCATGAAAGCAACGCCGGGTCAACCTTCACTTCAATGGTGTCGTCGACAAGCGGTGTCACGAACACTGACGCGAACGAGGTCATGCGTTTACCCTGGGCATTGTAGGGTGACACGCGCACAAGGCGGTGCACTCCGTTCTCGCTCTTGAGGTATCCGTAGGCAAAATCGCCCTCCACATTGATGGTACATGATTTGATACCGGCCTCATCGCCTTCCAGAAGGTTGGCAATGGAAGTCTTGTAGCCATGGTTCTCGCACCAGCGCAGATACATGCGCATCAACATCGATGCCCAGTCCTGACTTTCCGTGCCGCCGGCTCCGGAGTTGATTTTGAGCACCACGCCCATCTTGTCTTCCTCGCGGCGGAGCATGTTGCGGAGTTCGAGTTTCTCGATTTTGTCAACGGTATCGGCATACATGGCGTCGATTTCTTCTTCCTCCATGGCACCCTCTTTCACGAAGTCCCACGCGAGTTGAAGCTCGTCGACGGCCGTTTCCACTTCCTCATATCCGTCAATCCAGGCCTGCAGGTCCTTGATTTTTTTCATCTGGCGCTGCGCCTCTTTGGGATGTTCCCAGAAATCAGGCACATGTGTGCGCAATTCCTCTTCTTCTACTTGTATTTTCTTGTTGTCGATGTCAAAGATACCTCCTTAACGCGAGCTTGCGTTCTAAGGTCGTCTTAAGTTGTTCTTGAGTTATCATCTGTAAAAATGGATGGTTACTTGTGAAACATTTATTTGATACGTTGCAAAGTTACAAAGAATATTCGACTATACCCAATAATCGGCCACAACTCCACCGACAACAAGAGAAAACTGATGCTTAATAAATCCCATGTTCTATGCTTCATATCCTCAAAAATTTATGCCGTACAACATGTTTGGTTTCTTCCAGACATCAGGAATATCTATTAATTTTGCATGCATGAATAAGTTCCGGCTATGTATTCTATTGCTTATCCTACAGCTGTCAGTACATGCACAGTCAATGATAGCTGAGGATCCGGTTTGTCTAAATTGGGATTCCGGTCGTAGTTATATCAGCTATGAATTCGGATTATCAAAAATAAATAAGATATATATAGCCGAAGGAGACACCGTCTGTGATGTTTTAATCTGTGATGGAACGGGTAAAATAATTTCAACAACATGCCCGAAATCTCCTATTTTAAAATGGGCTTTTGACAAGATGCTGTTAGAAATCAAGAGTGCTCAAACTTTAGTTGATAACGGTTGCAAACCGTATCATTACCAGTTAACGCTACATAATGATACATGTCAAATAATTGCTGCATCCTCGTCATTAAAAATGATATACAATGATGGCGTTAAGGATAGGATAAACGACCTTAAAGCTTATATGATTGATTTATGGCGTTCAAACTTTATAAAATGACACGGTCCGCGTGCAAGTAATATGAACAGAAAACCTAAATTTCGATGAAAACGATACTGATTGTTTTTGCAGTTTTCTTGTGCATGACTTTGTCATCAGCATTTGGAGGACCAACATCAGGTTTTAACAATGACAACTCTGATGATATCTTACGCAAGTCTTTGCCAGATTCGGTATATTCATTGCTTGAAGGTAAACCTGTCATTTTCTATTCATACGGACATTATGGGTATTCATGGACTTTAATCGCAAAAATGGATAGCGGTTACCGGGCATTCAGCGGAAGAGTAGGTTACGGAGGGGATTGTCATCTAAACAGACCAACGGAATTTAACCGGTTCGATAGCACATTATTATTCTCCAAAAATCAAAATCTCATTTCTTGGGGGCTGGACTCCTTATCATCTATAATAAATAGCATGAAAAAATCAGCCGCGAACCATACATCAATTTTCACTCGGAGCTTTCCGTAATCAACTCTGATGGCCAAAATGTGTTCAGTTCAACCAACGCTGTTGCGTATTCCGGGCCTGACAGCATAGGTTTCAACAAAAAATTTCATAAATTATGCCTGATAATGCGATGGCTTTCTGACTATAAAATTCGCCGGTCCATCCCTGATTCCGCAATTTCCTGACTTCGTCACTTTTTGATTGTCAAAAAATGCGCCTATTGAATATCAGAGCATTAGCATGTGAAATGGGT
>CANQWS010000012.1 GCA_947627615.1 uncultured Muribaculaceae bacterium
AAAACAGCTAACTTTGCCGGTACAAAAACACAGGCCCGGGAGGGTCGGAAAAAGCGATTTTCAGAAGGTAAAAACGGCGCATCTTCGGGCTTTTGTACCCGAAGATTCGCAATCCGTTGAGCGGCAATGTGTTCTACGCACTGCATCGGATTGTAACTGTCTTATTATTGTTAAATCGGTCAAGCGCAACAATAAGGTCGGAAGCATCATAGTCTATAGAATTAACTGAACACTCACAACCAATCACATTTATAGTATCACTACTGTCCATTTTTAGTGGACAGTAGTGTACTCATGTCATACGTGTTAATTTCGTTATTAATCGTATCATGGCGTATCACGACGTACCGTGACGTACCACTTTCTCCACCACCTTGCTGACGCTTGGGGTGAAATGAGTCGCTGTCGTACAAAATCCGTACAAAAATGTGCATAAAAACGCCCGACACTGACAGTTATCAGCATCAGGCGTTCTTGTAAGAGTTAAGTTTTATCGGTCAGTATCAGTCAATTACTGTCAATATAAAGTATTGATAATCAGCTAATTACTTGCCGATGCAGTTTCAACAACTATTTAAGTGTCAATTCTTTGGCGTTTAACTGGTTCAACCTCACTCACTGAAAGTAACTGAAAGTGAACATTTTAGCATTTTCCTTCATATCCGAGGTCATCTCGACCTCCATTTCTGCGACCATTCCTTGTCGCTTTCACCTACAAAATTAGCGAAAAACCTTCAGATATCCAAGCATCTAAAGTTAGAGGTGAAGTTATTTCTTCTTACGTTTCTTGTCAAGTTCCGCATAAAGGGCTGGGCGAAGCTTGCGGTTATACTCGCCAATATCTTTTATTTTGGGTGAATCGGGTGGAGTTATTTCATAGTCGCCGTCAAGTGTGGATCTTGGTTCGGCTGGTGGCATCCCTGCATAGCGCTCATTTATTTTCTGGGTAACCTCATCGCGTAAATTTCTCCTTTGACATTCTTGATAGCCAAGTCAAGAAGAAACACGGAGACCTTCAGCTGCGCTGTAGCCTGAAGGCCAATACTGATAAGCCAAGCGTCCGCAGCCTTCTTAACTTCCGGATTATCGCTATGCGATAATTCTTTCAATTCATGATATTTTTCTTCGTATGTCATAGTCGAATTTTATTCGATGTCTAAGGGTAGGAGATTGTCATCGTTGAAGCGGTCGAAGTCGGACTGGAAGAGACGATCCTGGATGACGCGATATTTCTCAAATTCTGACTCTGCGAAACTTTTGGCAAATTCGGCGGTAATCGTCCCGGCATCCTGCAATATAGCATGGTCGGTTAGTTCGAGAATCTTGTCGATGCGGGTTGACCAGTCCTCCATCGTCATCGGGATATGACGTTTCGCCATTACCTCTGCCATATCGAGCGTAGCATTGACCAGTCGTCCCATGATTTCAAGCTCATTGCCTTTGAGATAGTTCTTGGCGATGCTCACGTCCGTCTTTACAATCTTGCCATCCGGAGCATTTTCTCATGTGGTCAGCCCCATGTGTTCCTTCTCGGCGTTGGCACGCTCGACTATAAGTTCTGCGGCAGTATGACCGTGGGTAGCATAGTGCATCTTGTTCTGAATCTTTTTGAAGAACAATCGGGTTGTCGGTGCATCGCGATTATAGTCAATAGCCGTGGCATAAATATCCGTCAGTTTCTGGTAGAAACGCCGCTCGCTGAGACGGATTTCCCGAATTTCAGCCAACAGATGCTCAAAATAATCAACACCAATGAACGAGCCATTCTCCATGCGCTTCTTGTCAATGACATATCCACGGATAGCAAACTGACGTAACACAAACGTGCACCACTGCCTGAACTGTGTCGCCCTGGTGCTGTTTACGCGATATCCGACACTGATGATGGCGTCGAGATTATAGAATTGCGTGTTATAGGTCTTACCATCCTCAGCAGTATGTGCAAATTTTGCACATACTGAATCTTGCTGTAATTCTGAAGACTCAAATATATTTTTGAGGTGCTTGGATATAACCGTTCTATCAACATCAAACAGTTGCGCCATAGCCTTCTGCGTCGCCCAGATGGTCTCATTCCGATAAGCCACCTGCACGCCATCCTCTTTGCCTTCCGCAATGAAAGTCAAGAACTCCGCCGTACTGTTCCGTATCTCAAACTTCTTAGCCATAAAAGTCGCAAATCAGTAAAAACGTTAGATTAGAAAATATTGATATTATAGTCGGACAAGCTGAAATTCCGACGGCTTCAGCCGGTCGACATCCAGACCTATCGCCATCGACCAGTTTCGCGTACGTTCCTCCACTCCCGGTTCCCCGGAAGCAAGAAACTGCTCAAACTCCTTGTATCTAACTTCGTATGCCATATTATTCTATTGTTGATATAATGAATATGAATTATATATCATGAAATAAGTGATATGCTTGTTTATATCTTGGGAGAATTATTGCTCAAATTTAAACTTTCGTTATACGTGAATATAGATGAATATGCCTCAAGATTTCTTCCAATTTTATTTTATGTGAATAGTCTGCTTTTACAATTTGTTTCATTCCGGGAATAAGTTGCATAGCTGCATCCTGCGAAAAATATTGATTATTCTGAGGAAGCCATGACTCTGGATTACTCAAATCCAGACAACCAACATAGTCTCCATACAAACCTAAAATTTTCCCTATAAAAAATGAATAATCATCATCTGTCTTAGGACAAAAGGGCTGGATATCATAAAGCAGCTCAGATACGTCGTTATATTGCTTATTCTCAATTTTATCGAGAATTTCACTTTCGAAAAAACTAAGATATACAAAGAAAGCAACATATTCCATTAATGCCCCCGTAGAGAATGACGAAGTTATGATTGAAACATGTATTAGCAATTTCTCTATCTGACGTAGCGACAAGTGTTTCTCTGCAGCTTGAAAGGAAAGGATACGCTTAAAGTCCTCATATGCGCGACTGCCCTCCATCCGCAAATCTTGTTCAATACCAACCTTATTGGCTATGTAGTCTATGTACCTTTCATAAGATGGCTCGGGGAGCTGGTATTCTATGTCAATAAATCGTCTAAGATATTCCTCTGCATCAAATTTGTCACTGCCGAAATAACCACATATACTGTTTCCCAACTGGCTTTTGTCAATTGACAATACAAAGACAATATTTGGTATATCGAAAATGTGTTTGATTCTTTCTAATGTCCTGACTGCGAATGTGGGATTACACCGATCTAGTTCATCTATAAAAAATATAACTGGCAATTCTGATACTGACGATGCAATCTCTTCAGACAACAATTGTTTAAATTGTCGTATCGTTGTCTTTTGATTCTCATAGTCTTCAACCTTCTTCTTGCTCCAATCTGCCAGAGCTTCAAATGCAGA
The DNA here is from genome assembly GCA_947627615.1 of uncultured Muribaculaceae bacterium. GTDB lineage: Bacteria > Bacteroidota > Bacteroidia > Bacteroidales > Muribaculaceae > Paramuribaculum. Next base: position 3,382 of record CANQWS010000012.1, read on the forward strand.
ATCACAATCCAGCCCAGAAATCTTATATAAAGCTCCCTTGCCTAATTCCTTACCCACATTGATTACAATTCTACCCATAAGACCCCAAAAATTTTTATTCTGCTTAGAAATTGACATTTCAGAAATAATAGCAGTAATAGGATCCTCGGTATAATCACTCTCCCAAGCATTGAAGAAGAATGTCTTGTGCCCATCTTGACTGAGTTTAATTTGCAACATCCTAACAAATTGCGTCTTGCCCATACCCCAAGGAGCATTAATTGAGCAAACACAACCTTGCGGGAATCCGTTAATTATCCGGGAGAACATCTCTATAGCGGAGTGTCTATTAAGTTTATCAAATTTATACGGATTGTCTGCAGGAATATCGAGCTGGAAATCTATGCTTTTCATTTTCTTGACTTTAGTTTTGGTGTTTGAGAATTAGGCGTTGATGTGGGCATATCAATCTTTAATGTCAAAGGCATTGGGAAATCAACACCAAGGACTAATGCTTCACCTTCGCCCAAAGATGGTAAAAAAGCAAGGCTGTTCTTATTCGCTGTTGATGCAGCAGCCTCGACAGCTTTTTTATCCTGTTCGTTAATCAACCTGTGAACAATGAATGTTCCCATCTGACTAAGTGTTCCCAATGGTATATCTCTAGGCATTTGGGTTGAAATACATAGAAATAGTCCATACTTCCTAGCCTCTTTGGATATTTTCTCAAATGCATTTAAAGGCTTTGCTGTGAAATATTCATCTGAAATGCTTTTGTTGAGAAACTGATGAGCTTCATCAATAAATACAACCAACGGGGTCTTTTTATATTGACCCGATCTTGCTTCATTCAGTAAATATTGTCCAATAGCATTAACCAAAATTTCTCTGACTTGATAGTCAAAACTAACGTTGGAGAAATCTATCCTAAGAATAGATTTCTCTGATTTGAGAAATTCTTGGATTATGGAAATAATGTCCTTGGAATCTTTATTTGTACCTTTAAAGTCAAATATATTATTATATTCGGCAGTAGACATTATATTGTTAACTCGTGAAACGAGACTTACACAATTCCCAATATCAGAATCAGCCTAATCTCCCCATAAATTTGAATCATTTCTGGACGTGTCCCATACACATTCATTGGTTATTTGAAAAGGAAGAAGCGTAAAATCAAAATCGCAATGATTGTCCTCGATAAGCGATGTATTTTTGTAATAGAAACGATTATACGTTTGCTTTGATTTATTAGCTTTTATTATTATTTTTCTAAGTTTCCCCTGTTGTCCAACTTGATAATATTCCTTTAATGCTTCATCATTATCGATGCGTGCCATTTTAAGAGAACGAATTGCATCCATTAATTTGGGCACTTGTACTTTAGAAGAAGGTTTTAAGAGAAAATATAGTTCATCTATTGACAACCTCGTATAGTCAAATTTTGTTTCTCCAGTCCCAATATTTATTGATACAATGTTTTCTGTTATTGTAGAAAACTCCCCAGTAGCATCAATTATTATACATTTGTTACTTGTTCCTTTAGAAATCGATTCTATCAGTTTTGCAACAGTCCAACTTTTTCCACCGCCGGTAGTTCCAAGAACAGCGCAATGCCTACCAAATACGGAATTGAGTGATATTTGGCAAACTGAATTATTCGATGTTAAACGGCCAATTCTAACTATGGGAATGTCTTCATCGGTGTCTTTTACTCCGTATTTACTGATATATGCTGTCATTTGTTCATTTGAACATGAAAAAACCTTTGCACCTACAGTTGGGAAGCGAGAAGATGTTTTTGCTATTCTTTCAGGTGTGTATACGTTAAATAGACCGAGTAACTCAATTTTGCATACTGGGTGAAAAATTGTATTCTCAGAACTTAATTTACTTTCGGTTATCTCGTTTTTTTCGCTTTGCGGAAGTCCAACCTCATATATTCTACCAAGGAATCCATAGTCTTGTCCTTCTATGGTAACAAAACTACCAACAGCACCTCCTTTGAATAAATTCCCCTCAAGATAGAATGCTCCAAGTAGTACAGATGTAGGAATTTGAACCCTTACATAGTTGGGGGTTACTTCACATACATATCCTAAAAATTTCCTATGATCGAATGGTTTCATTGTATTGGGGTTATCGAGCTTTCTGATTGCGTTAGATATGAATCGTTCAAGGGAAAGTTTTCAACAAATTCTTTGAATTTAGAATATATAACTGTCACATTAGAGCCCGGGGCGCCTTTATCATCAAGATATCCAGGAACCAAAGATGTGGTAATTCCATCAATCCAAATCTCTTCTCCCAATTCATTGCAATCAACATCATCACCTGAAGCAGTACCATATTCTGGTTTGCAGGTGATCTTATCCTTCTCTGAATTTGGAAGCTTAATATTCACAGGATGCTTACCATAACATACAATCAAAAGATGAAAATTATGGTTTTGAAAGGTAGCTTCTCGTATAATGTTTTGAATATGCTTGTCTTGAAAGCCAAAACCAGCTATAATGAGAAATGTGCCCTCTTCTCTAAGTGTGTGTTGAAGATTTGACATCATTTCAAAATAGGGTTGCTCATAGCTACTCTCATATTTCTCACTTGCGGGATATATGATACATGGCCGTTCTACATTTTCACGCTGTAATATACATCCATCAGGCCTTTTCTCCCAATCAACACTTCCGTGAAGTTTAAAAAGTTGAAATACTCCTGGCACAAAACTATCTTCCTGTTTTACCCTTGTGTGTTTTCTATAAACGAGATCCTTGTCGAAATTGCTTCCGTTAAATACTCGTGGATATGAGAAGGAAAAGCCGTCAATTATAGTATAGTTTAGACGTTGAGCAGCTTGCTCAAATAATGTATCATAATTAGTAGTGTAGAGCTGAACTCTTGGTAATCCCATTTTCCTGGATGTGATTTTTTGAAGAAATGAAGCGTGATGTGAATTGTTCTTATCTAAAACAAGACGACACGCATCAGCGATTTTACGTTCAATCTTTTCTCTTAAACATTCGCCGTGTTCATCAACTATAACTCCATTTACTTTTTCGTATAGTATTATAAATGATAGGAAATCTTCAATATTTTTGGATTCAATTATTTTATTACACTTTTCGGCAACCTGAGGATTGTCTTTTGTTATAAAATTTCGGATCGCGTTTATATCGTCCGTGTAAGAATCCCATAGATCAGACCTAGTCTTGCCCCCTTTATTCCCATTTTCCATAGAAGAACCAGCAGCAGTCAAAATAGCTAGATTCCTGAAATTTGAACAATATGTGCTTACTATTTCCTTCATTAGGGAATAGGCTTTCTCTTGAGCATATGTTCGCAATTCTTCTAATGGTTTAGTTTCGCCATTTATCTGCGCTTCCTCATTGATATACCAATTCGTGTCATCATATGAGACTGAGGTGTTGTATGATTTATATAGATAAATTCGTTCCATAGCTTTTCTCCTATCGAATTTGTCGTTTGAATAAATCAACGTGTGCTAAAAATGATTTTAGTCAAGAGATTCTGGTTCATCATCGCTGTCAGACTCGTCTGTCTCGTGGCCTTCGTCAACAGGAATGAAGTTGAGGAAGATGCGCAAAAAGGCGGAGTCCTTGAAGAAGAAGTTGGGGTCATCTTCGAGCTTCTCCGAGATGAAGTCAAATCCGAAGTTAGCATATTCCTCCATCTTGGTAATGAGCTGGTCCACAACCTTGGATGGCTTGATGTCGCCTTTGTCAAGTGCAATAAGGTCGACATCTGTTCTCGCAATGAGTGCAGCAAACATATATTCGCGAAGGAGGGGGTATGACTTTCTACCCAAGCGGCTTTCCTGAATACCCCAGTTGCTAATTGCCCATCCGAAGTGCTTGCGCTTGGATTTGTCAGGATTCAGAGGCTTCGTTTGATTGTAGTACAGCCCGATGAAAAATGCGAGGATGAAGACTTCATAGCCAGCACCAAAAATCTTACCACGCACATCTGTATAACTGGTTGTGCCCTTGCTATAATCCGAAAGAACATTGATGATGGAGTCTTGGTAGCGAACCTCCCATTCGGGATTACGCTTACCCCAGAGTTCGTAGAGGCTTTCCATTGTTACTTGATTTTTTCAATGAGTGTTCGTACTGTTGCTACATTCTTTGCATCGAAATTGCCAGCTTTCTTGATTCGATATACTCGGCAGGTCAGCAAATCAATCTCATCCATGCGCAGGACACCTCTGTCGAGGAAATCTTTCGTAACGATGATGCACTGTTTGTGTAGCTTATTTATAATATTGTAGAAATCCTTCTCCTTGGAATCTCCAAAAGACGATGTAGCAGCATCAAAGATAAGAGGATAATCTTCCTCTCTCTTCTCTGATGTAAAATCCGATATGGCGAACAAAACGGAAATATACATCACTGTGCGCTGCGACCCGGAAGGACGAGTTATGGGTGACCCGTTTGAGCTGAACAACTTGATCTCTGTTGAGTCTTGAGCAGTTTGCATTAAGCGAATCTCTCCATGGAAATCCTCAGCGCTAAGTTTTGCCAGATACTCGTTGGCTTTCTCTTCCAAATCACTAAGGAATCGAGAAAGATTGTCTTTCTTCGCTTGGATGAAAGCTTTATATATAAGCTCAAGCACCTTGTGTACATCGCGAAGGACAACAGCTTGTGAGTTTTCAGGGCGGAGTGCATCCTGTTCTGCTTTTAAGTCATCATACAGAGTCTCCTTCTCCTTGAGGTCTCTTTCCAAAGATTCTTTGCGCGTAATCGCACGTTCCTTCTGTTCAAATAGCCCTTTTATATCACTGAAATCAGCATCAAGTTCTTGTTCGGAAGCGTTTTGAGCAATGAGAAGTCTGGCCTTTTCATCACTTACATCCTGAATCTTTGTATCAAGCTCCTTTTTCTTAAGGGAGAGTGTTGCAACAAGCTCCTGACGATCCTTAATCGCAGTAGGAATTTCAGCAATTTCAGCTTCGCGACTACCGCTTAACTGCATACTCAGACTATGTATAGATTCAATAAATGAGGTTTTGAACAGATACTGATTTTCCAAGTCTTGCTTTGCGCTTTCAGCCTGAGCCTTAGCCTCAATGTGACGCTTGTATTCCTCAAGCTTATGAACCATAAATTGATATGCATCACTGCCTTCTTCTGCAATGCGGCCACATACTTTGCAGATATGGTCGTTAATCATCTCTTCCATAGTTTCTTGATTAGGAAGATACCATGGAAGCTCGGTCGCCCCATTTTCCAGAGCACCGCGCATTTCGTTGTAGGCTTCGAGTTTACCTAATTCTTTTGCTCGTTCCCGATCAAACTCTTTTTCAAGCTTGCGTTTCTCCTTGCTAAATGCTGAACTCTTCTTTTTAAATTCTTGAAGAATTGGCATAAAACCACAAAGAATCCACATGCGGTCGAGCAGACTATGATTATAGTCTACACTCTGCATGGTAGCAACAAGCTTATTTCGTTGTTCCTCGAGATTTTTCAAACGCTTTTTTATGTCTTGGTAGCGTTCTGAGGCTTCCTGATTTTGCTCCAGATCTCCAAGTTTTTTATCATAGAGTTCCAAAGCTTTTACTTTATCCCGAATATCACTCTTTATCTGTGAAATTTCATTGCATAAAGCTGTGATTCTTGAGCTAAGAATCTTAGCTTGTTTAGCGACCTTCTGATCAGAGCTTAACTCTTTATCATAGGCTTTTTGGGATTTCTCTTCGAACAATCCGGTTGCGTCAACAAGATCATCAAACTTACGAATGTCAGAGAATTTGTCAACGAGTTCCTTTAGAGATGTCGTGTTGTCGAATACATTTAACTCCGACTCTCCCTTAAACATGCTATAACGCTGGATGAATGTGTCATAGCTACGTTCAATAAGGGTCTTGCCATTCACATTAACACGCTGTATGCCATCGCTTTCATAACCTATATACTGGACTTTGCCAAGGGATAACCCCGATTCTGTTTTTGTGAATGTAAACGTCTTTTCAACGCTTTTTTCTCCATAATGATCAAACACCATGGACACAGACACAGAATCCTCATCGCCAACTTCCATTTGCGATTTGCGCATTTCGGAAATTAACTCAACGGATGATTTATCTGCAGTGGTATTAAGAAGCCATTGTATCGCTTCAAACAATGTAGTCTTACCATCGCCATTGTCACCAACTATAATTGAGAGTCCATCTGTGAACTCAAAACTATTGTTGTCTCCGTAATAGCTCCGGAAGTTCTTTATTCGGATTTCTTTGATTATCATACGTTCTCTTTGAGATAGTTATTGACCTCACGCCAAATCTCGTTTAATGAAGATTTGTCGTCTAACCCTTTGATAATTCTCGCGACGGCATTTATCACATAGTTGTCAGATACCAATGCTTGTGTCAAGGTACTGAAATCAGCATACGTGTATTTACCGTAGTCCATAAGCTGAGGGTTCATTAGAACAGCCTGGAGCATTTTGTCGCTGTTTGAAATGTATGCCATAGCGTTAAAAGAGTGACAAATTATAATACGATAAAACAGGTTCAAGAATAGTGTATGCATCATCTGCATTCTCAGATAGTTTTGCGAAATCACTAACGCGTTTTAGCTCACTTCTGAGTAAGTTGCGTTCCATGTTATAGCTGTCGTTTGCCGTTGTTATTTCTGGGACAACAACTAAATCATGTATGATTGCCAGATGTTTATCTTTATGTTGACGAAGTATACGTCCCCTCCGTTGGATAAATTGTCTTGGATTACCTGTGCTGGCACAGAAAATCGCAAGTTCACTTCGAGGAACATCAACACCTTCATCAAGACATTTCATTGAAGTAAGCACTTGAAGATCACCGGAGGCGAAATCCGCAAGAATTTTAGTTCTATCTCCTATGCCTGAAATAAATTTTTTAACAGTAATAGTCGGATTTATCTCTGAAACAATCTTAGTATAAAGATTAATCAGATGGTCTGGATCTGCGATATCAATAGAAGTATCATCAACATCACTTTCAATCATATCATTTTCCAAACTATCAGGTTTATTGCCTTCTGGAACATATACAAGTGTATATTTCAAATCTCCTTTTTTAGCGAAACGCTGTTCAAGAATTTGACGGAATATTGCTTCTTTGTTTGATGCTTTGTGTATAATACGCTTCCTTTTAAGAAGAAGAGCCATGAGAATGTCTCCTGAGCCGGGAAAACTCTCGGAATCATAGTTATAGAATTTCGCAAGCTGTAAAGACACTTTTAGATATTCAGCCATCTCACCATCAGTCAGCCTTACAATGTGAGGATAATATTTATATCGACACAAGAAACCTTTGTCGATTGCCTCTCTCATGCTAAACTCAAAGGTGTATTTATCTTGTTTACAACCAAAGAACGCCTGAATAGCTTGATTGCCTTCATCGTCAAACTGCCGTTCTGGCGTAGCTGATAGCCCAATGCGTCTAAGAATCTTAATGCCTTCCATTTTATCAATTATTCTCTTTGACCCCATGTTATGAGCTTCATCAGCAATAAGTAAAATACGCTTATTGGTCTTAGAGCTAAAAGTGGTTAGCTCTCTGTAAACATTATCACGTGCGAAAGATGCATATGTCGATATGATGACATATGAATGAGAAGGGTTCAACTGTTCGTTTAATTTCAAAGCATCGACCTCATTTTTCCAATTAGAGTTTTTTGAACAAACCTTGACTACATTGTTAAAACCAAATTTTCTGCATTCTTCTTCCCATTGATTAACAAGTGTAATTGTCGGAACAAGAATTATGGCCTTATAAAAACCAGACTTATTATAGATTTGGAGCAAACAGTTTAAGGAAGTCAATGTTTTACCGGTACCGGTAGCCATAGCAAAAAGTCCTCGCTGTGGAGGGTCGTTATGTTTCCAGCATTCAAATGCTTCATTCTGATATTCTCTAGGCCCTGAGGGGTATGGGAAATGTGGAGTTTCAGGATTATAAGTAATAATAGCCCTTTTCTTTTCTATCGCCCTTTTTACTTTCTCTTTTGCATTGTTGAGTGCATGTAAGACACTAGATGGTAACGATTCTGTATTTCTATCTGCTAAAATCTTGGCTTCATCTTCTAAAAGCTCAGTTATCTCCTTCGAGTCAAAACTTGAAACAATTCTTGACTTAACAGAGTCTACCGTGAGATATCTGAGATTATCATTCTTGCCGTTGAAAGCCTCATTAAACGACTTCTCAGTATCTCTAACACGAGCTTCATCAGGTTTGCCATTCCAGTCACATGCAATAGACATGCTTTCCTCGTTCTGTACAAGAGCCGAGTAGGTAAAATTTACAGAACCTTCAAAACTAACCTTATTTAATCCATCTGAAAAAACGCCACACTTGCTGTGAGCTATACCGGAACCGCTTTTGGGTGCGACAATGCATATGTCAATGCGCTCATTGCGGATTAGCCATGAAAGACATTCGAAGAAATGCTTGTCTCTTTTAGAGAGTATGTAATTAAGATTCTCTAAATCGGTCAGGTCAATATATGGCAAAGACGTAGGTTCTGAAGCAATAGAAATACAGCTCTGATCCTGGGCACTTAAGATGTCGTTAATTATTAGACGCATTCTTCCGCCATTATATAGGAACGTAGCGAAGCCATCTGACAGAATGTTTATTGCTGTACTTGAGAAGAAGCCAAGCATCAGGTCAAAAGAAGTTGCATTACACAAACATTCAGAGAAGAAACCGATGGGCTCCCACTCAGAATGCGACTTATAACGCAAGCTCTCAGGCCATATTATATCAGCTTTAAGCATATTTTACCCTATATAAAGCAGTTAGCACACATTATTTCATCGTCATCATCAAGCATGTCCACAAGCGTACCATCGCCTTTGGCGCGTTTGGCTTCTTGTTTCTTAATCGCGTCAAGCTTGATTTGACGAATCCGTTCCGGTTTGATTAGTTCTTCGAGGCTCTCGTTCTGATTCCACGTATAGCCGTCCTTCTCAAATTCCATAGCCTTGCGGAATAGGTCCGGATGCTGCTCGTAAAGCCATATCCATTCGATTTTCTGTTGGAAGAAGCAGAAATAACAACCTGAGCGGCTACGACTATATGTGCCTTTGCGACCGTCGACGTCAAATTCAATTGGCTGATAGTAAGCAGGTACGCCTACACCAGAATCTTCAAGAATGGCAAATATATCATCCTTGACAAGAACGTCCTCATTATCAATAAGCGGGAAATCTTCAAGTTTGCCCACAGGATAATCCGTCGTTTTCAAATACTCGAACACCGCTCTGTTAAATGCCTTGATATCAAGATCTAAAAACGCATTCATTTTCTTACTATAATAGAAGTCCTTGGTTAAAGGTGTCTCTATTATTTTCAATCCCGCAGCTCTTATCGCTTCTGGGGAAATACGAAGCCAGATGGCCTTGACGGTTTTTACATTCTTTACGTGGAAGAAACTGTGAATAACATCGAGGCTCCAAATATTCCGCCGGAATGGGAAAATGGCTTGAATGTTCGGTTTCGTCGAAACGTATCCTTCTCGGTCTTCATCTCCGCGTATTCCAACATAGGAAATCGCAGGTTCGTTACCAACGAACTTCTCCATCTCTGCAAGTTTCATCTTTTGGGTACACCAGCGCGCCTGAGGGGATGGCAGGAAATTGCCACTGGCTTTAAGAAAATGCTCGAAAGGAGTCGGCTCCGGACTTCCTTCCGCAGCTCTCAATCGTTTGATGCCTCCTAGGTAGGATTCAAGACGGTTGATAAGAACTTCCGTCTCTTGCAACTCGCAACCAGTATCAGAGTTATAATACTCCACAGGCAACGATGGATATTTATCTTTCATGTAAATAGCCAGCGCCGCACTATCCTTGCCTCCGGAGATACCCAATATATGCCTTACTTTCATTTTGACAGCTTTTTGTTTAGGAGTTTTAAAAGGATACATACATCGAGATTATCGTCACCGGTAAGCATCTCATCAATCTTAGATGATACGGCATTCGCAGTTTCTCGTTGATTATCAGGGAGCCTATATGTTTGCGACTGGTGCATGCTTCGATTTGAAGAGGCTAACTCAAAGTTAAACACCTCTTCATCACCAGTACTCATCGCGGATATTTCAACATGGCGGTCAAGCTCGTGAAGAAGATAAATCATGTTGTCAATCAGAAGTTCCTCTTCTTTGTCGCGCAGTTGTGTTAGCGGCTTATCAAAGATGACGCTGCCGATTTTTTCAAAGAACTCACGGTCAGATTCCGCTGGTGCGAGGACTCGTTCCAAGAATGTGCGGGTTTTGTCAGTAAGCAGATGCTTCTTGACGTGTCCATAACGATCCTCAAGAGCTAGCTTATATTCAACAATGTCTTCCGGAATTGAGAGTTCTTCTATAATCCTGGCTTTGATTCGATTGATGAGCTGTGGATAGCAATTATTGAGTTCCTTGACAGCTTTTCTAATCATCGCAAGATAAACTCCAACAAATTCAGAGTCATCCATTAGCTGACTTCCACTGTACCCGAATGCAGCCGGAATGTCCTCAAAGAATGCTTTCTCTGGATCTTTCGCCTTAGCAAGTACGTCTCTGAAATTTGCAGTTACAGGACTGTCAAATTTATGAGTATTCTTAGCATAGTCATTCAGCCTACGATAGTATTGCAGAAATGGCTTAAATGTCTCTATAAAGGATGAAGATCCAAGTTCTTGTTCGGTGTCTTTATTTAAGAATCGGCGATATGTCTTGTAAAACTCAATCTTTACGCCACTTACATTAAATGCCTTAATCTCAAATTCTGCCGGACGCTTTTGGATAAGCTCAAACACTTCTTTGTTGATATTCATTACATATGTACCGTCACCATTATACATGGCGAAGTCTTCTTGCTTTACATACAAGAATATCGGAATCCAAAAATCTATGACGCCTTGTTTGAGCTTGAATGGCTGAGATTTAAGGATGCGGAACAATTCGCTGAGCTTTCGAGGCTTGTCAACAGTAGATGCAATGAACTTCTCACACTCTCGCCATAAAGACTTTACAAGATCATTCTGTGGTGCACCAAGAACATAATCGCCATGTTCGTTCTGGCGATGTATTCCGGTACTCTTGAAGAGGGTGTAATAAATAGTTTTCTCCGGAGGGCAGGTATCAGGTGCGAAACCAAAATCCTCTTTATCGCTGTTCTCAAGCATAGCATCAAGTAATTTGACACGTGCAAGAGATATGGCAGAGCTGAGTTTCTGCCTATTAAACAGTTCGTTACGAATAATCGGCGTCTTGTTATAGACATCCCTTACGACTCGATTAAGAAGCTTATTCAAGGTCTTCCAACTATCGACGATTGCTTCTTCTCCCTTATAGAACCATGTGCAATTGGAATCCTGAGAGACAAGAGCGCCATTTATGACATTGTTCAGAAGAGATTGCTCATATGCTAGAAGATTTTCAACCTCGCGTTTGGCAACACGATCGTCAACAACTACATTTTCATTAAGATAATTGAGTTTTGTTATCTCATATAGATGCTTGATTATCTCTTCTGTGTTGTTGAATACTACAAATACATTCGCATATGAGCATGATTTAGACACTTCCGAAACACTGTCTTTTTGAGCAGTGGTCATGGGAAAGACGAGTTCGACATATCCGTCTATATCGTTTTGAGGCAGCATGGCAGATGCCTCATTGCGAACAACATACTCAAAATAACGAGGCGTTCCCGAACGGTAGTATTCTTCAGACACGGCTATCGCCTTCTGATTTACGTATGGCAACAGAGTTGACAATGATAAATCAGGCTTAGGCACGACGTTGGCAGCCTTATAAAGTTCATTTTCTAAGTCGATGTCTGTACCTTCAAAAAGAATATACGATGATTTATAGACGGCATAGCGTATGATTTTAAACTTTATAAGTTCTTTCAGGATACTTGCCGGATTAGTGATATTTAGAGCATATCGTCCATACGTAGTGAGTAACTCTTCATCTATAGTCGTTGATGCTGAGCCAAAGAGATTAAGCAAGCCGATTGCTTTTACCATCTTCAAGCAATCCGAGATTAAGATTTCAGAAATTATTCCACTTTCTACCCGTTCTATAGCTACGCGCAAGCTTGTCCAATACATCGAATCGGCATTGACCTCATTTAGCGCAGAAAAGAAATTGTAGATTAAGTAATCATATACCTTAGCGAGATTAAATGTCTCATTCTTTGAAGGCTTAAAATTACTCAAAGAATCTTCGCTACTAGATGTTAAAAAAGAGAATAGCGTTCGTTCATTCTGCCCATACCTTTGAATCGCTTTAGTAATGCATAGTGAAGAAAGAGCATCCAATGGGTATAATTTGCGGAGAGTGTCGGGACGGAACGATGCAGAGACGAAGCGGCAACGTTGAGCATTCGATAACAGCTTCTTCATTGTCATCTCATCGCATTTGCCGTTGTAGGCATCAATTTTTTCAGCAGCCAGAAACAAAAGCTGTTCGACCGGTTCACTGAAAGCCAATTCCTTATAACGTCCTTTTACCTTGTTCCATTCATTCTTTTGAGTCTCCGTCAATTTCTGTGCATACGCGCCAAAGTTCTGATGAAGGGTAGTAAGAAGAATGATGTTTCTCGTAGGCACGTTCACAAACTCAGCAAGCTTCTGCAAGAAATATAGCTCTTGTTCAGGATTATTCTTTGCAGCATGTTCCAGAATCTTGCCAAACTCATCTATAACTATAAAAAGCAACTTAGATTCTTTCTTTTGCTGGTCATAATACGATGATAATGAATCAAATATATTGCGATTGTTGTCTGATATCTCACAGTTGAGTTTCCTCGAAAGGATGTTTTTGAGAGAATCATAATCTCCGAGAATGTTCAAGCACGCATAGCCCTTGATGTCTTTACCAAACACCTGACGGTTTTGAATAAGATAGTTAGCTCCTTCGAGCAAATCTCTTTCAAGTGCCATTAGATAACTTGATTTACCGGTGCCATAGGTGCCAATGACTGAAAACGAATGTACACCGGAATTAAATGAAGCTACAAGCTCACCTGTCACCTTCTCCGCATTCGGGGTAACAATGTAATCGAAATCACTGCTGATTCCGTATTCTATATTAACTGACGGATTATATGTCATGATAGTTCAAATCTAATACATCAGCAAACTCGGGATCTGCCTTGAATATAACATTTCGTATGCCGCTATTATCCGTATAATCAATGATGTTAGAATATTTCTCTGATAATTGGCGCATACGCTCTAGGAATGATGTTATAGGTACACAGAAAAGAAGACTTAAGTATGTCAACTTATCAAATGACAGCACTGTATCACCCCCACGGACATCCAAAAGAGAATAAAGTAACACTGCATCAGGGATAGCATCTCCATCGATTTCTTGAAACTGATATGCATCTTTTTCAACCTCTTTAATCAAGCCCAAATTTATAAGGAGAGCGGAATAGCGTTCAAGCTGTTTAAGGTCTGATGGGGTAATATAGGTTTGCAGGAGTACATTAATATCTTTCGATACTGTATTCTCATTATAGACATTTTTCTGCTCGGGAACGCTACATTTTATTTTGATGAAGGACTGAAACTGGCCTTTTGAAAATGCTCTGCGTTCACGTTGTAGTTCGGTAAAAAGAAGTGAATAGATGCTCGCGATACCAGATCTTACAAGAAGAAAATGAAGAATCCAAAGAGTGGCTATGTCATCACAGAATGGGTCACGGCCTTCACCATCGGCAAAAAGATAATCTGCTATAGGAGTCAAGTTGTCTTCCTTTGTAAGAGATAAAGCTTTCAACCAAAAGCGCATGGATGATACCATATTCTTACCGACACCAAGCTCCATTACAGCCAGAGGATCCGTAAAGCGACCGTTGTTGTTAATAAAGTCATATCCTTTCTTTAACCACAACGACTTACAATGGAAAGATTCGTGTCCTGAAAAGCTATATCTCATAATTCTTGCTTAGTTGGTCTTAATAAATCGCGGATATCAACATTCAAAGCATTAGCAATATTTCCAAGCTGCGCCAGCGAAGGCTGACCCTTATTTGAACACCAGCGTGAAATAGTGTTTTGGCTTACATTAAGATACTCTGCTAACCATCTGCTTGTTTTCTTTTGGTCAGCTAGTATGGCTTTAATGCGATTCTCTGCTGTACAAGTTTCTGATTGTATCATATCGGTTTGTTATATGCGCAAAGTTAACGAATATTTTTGATAAATCACAAAATTCCGATGATTATTTACCAGATTTACCAGATATATGATGTGATAAGTCATGCTATGTTTAGCTCAAAAGGGGGAACCGTGAATCGGAATGTGAGAAGAACTATGAGGAATAAGAGGTAGAGAAAGACGGTGAGGATGGTCCAGCCTCGGTGGAGGGAGAATGAGCCGGTGAGATAGGTTTGGATGCGGTGGGTGAGGCGACGGCGGAGTTCGGTTAGTTTGGGCGAGATGCCGGAGGGTAGATTTGAAAAGAGGGAAGGAGGTTTTGAAGCCTCGTTAGTTGATGTGGATGGTTCGCCGAGAAGCTTTTTGAGTGCAACTCGGATATCGCGGTAGTGACGGTCGTTGATTTTGGCGAGTCCGAGCATCTTGCTGAAAAAATCGTCGTAGTCGCGTGCGATGGCTGCGCGCCATTCGTGTACGTTGGCGATGTAGCGTTCACCTTTCGCTTCGCACTCTTGACGGAGTTTATCTGCGGCTTGACGGTCTTCTTCCTGAAGACGTTCCTGCCGCTGTTGCAGGCAGTCATGGCACGCTTTCAGAAATATTTCATAGACCTTGTCGATGTCGATTTCAACTCGGATGGTGCCACCGGGCGTAGTAATCGGTTCTCCTTCCAGGATTAAAAGACGGTTCTTGATTTCGTTAAGTTCGTTGACTTGCTGATTATGCAGTCGGTCAACGTAGTTTTTATCGTTTGGGGTCATTATTTATGGTTTGAAAATGATTATGTATGAAGGGGTATCCACTTCGGGTACTCCTTGTAAAGTTAAAAAAAGTAATTACGTTATCGCTATAAGAGGGGGTTACCGTTTTGGATACCCCTTAGATGTGAGGGAGTGCGTAAAACGCACACTCCCTTGTTAGAGCGTTTGAAGGGGTGACCGATTTGGACACTCCTTTTCTGTGGAAAGATGTAACTCTATTCATTGGATTTTTCATGCTTCGATTTGATGATTCGTCCTGTTTAGGGGATGAACGAATCGTTCACCCCCTAAATGGAGGAATAATCGTTTAACCGTTCATCTTCTACGTTTGAATGGTTTGTGGATGTCTTGGTTTTCACGGGCTTCTTCGCGGCGACGGCGTTCATCGTTCCAGTCGAAGTCGTTGGATGTGCCGCCTCCGCCGGTTGACTCTACAACAGCCGGACCTATAAGGAGATTGACGATTACAGACAATGGAATCAGGCTAACTTCCGATGGCTCAGTGGGGGTGCTATTGGGTAGCACTCCCTCAATAGGCTTATTATCAGTGGGGGTCATCGTTTCGGTGACCCTCTCAGCAGCGCTAACACTTTGATTCCAAGATAGGGTCTTCAGAACATCGAGCCTCTCCGAAGACTCTTGACTGGGGTTGCGTAAAACACGCACTCCCATGTTCGGGAGATTTCCGAACTTCCCGGCCAGTTTGCTGTATGTGAGTTTCTGTTTGGAGAGTTTGGAACCGGCAAACCGGCAGCCGCCTTTGGCGAAGGATATGCCACGGACTTCGCCGGTTGTACGGTTGAAACTGAAACACGCTTCTATGCTTTGAGCCTCCAGTGCTCGCTGAAATTCAGGCCACGAGAAAGAACTCTCAGCTGCTGCGATGGCTGCCGTTTTGAGATCGAATAGAGCTTGCTGAACAGGAAGTAACCGGTCCCGGTTGACCTTTTCTCCCGACGAGTTGCCGAATGTTAGTCCGTGGCGAAGTTTGATTTTCTTGCATACATCAGCACTGCGCAACTGCTCATTGTATGCGGAAATTACATTGCCGTCAAGGGCGATGCGGCTATATACCAGATGGCAATGAGGATGCGCTTTGTCGAAGTGTCGCGCTGCGATGTACTGGGCGTTTGTTATGCCCATGCCCCGCAGCCATTCTTCGACGAGTTGCGCCATATAGCGGTCCCCCTGCTCGTTGTCGGGAAACAGATGTGCGTCCTCCGGCGAGAATGAGATTGATACATGCTTTACCGGTTGACCGATATGATGAATCTTTCCGTTGCGGTCAGGGCGACGTAGATGGGTATTGAAACTGTCGGCGATTGTTTCGTTGGAAACGACGCAGACACCCTGATACGACAACAGTCTTCCTCGTTTCTCATCGCTCTCGATGTCGTTGGCATAGCTCACCAATCCGGTGAAATCTACGCGGTTTTTGAATTTTGCTATCATCACATCCGGAATTTGGAGAGTAAACCGAGTGTCGTTGTGAGCATACTATCAACTTTTTTCACCACCGTATCGAAGCCCATACCGTTGGCGCATCGTGTGAGCTGGTTTAGGTTGTTGGCGATGCCCTGAAGTGAACGTACCATCGCGTATTCTTCATCAGTAAGTGCCTTGCGGATAGGCGTACCCATGACGGCGCGGGTTATGAAACGGTTGAGCGAAAGCCCGGCTTCCCGAGCCATATCTTTCACCACGGCATAGTTGCCGTCGTCGAGATGCAGCTTGATTTCGTTGCGGAGACGCTGCCACTCAGCCTTGGGCTTGCGCCCTCGCTTGGATTTTGATTTATTTGGAGTCATAGAGTTTTTTGTTAAAAATGGAGGGAAGAAGGATGGAGGAGGCAAGGATGAGGAAGCGGAATCATAATGATTTCAAGACCTGTGGCTTATACGGCAACCGAAAGGTTGACGGAGCCAATTTTTATGGGACATAAAAAACAACCTTGCAATCCTCCTCCATCTTCACTATCGTTCCGATTGCGGAGCACAGCTACAAACGGCTGACTTTCCGGCTACGGCGTCCTGTAAGTGGAGTTGGCGAAGATGACTTTGCCCATCATCTCGTTGAGGCGATCGGCGATGCGGTCGCCGTATCTTGGTCGTGTCTCCTGCGGTGTCAGGTTGGTGGTAAGGATGGTATAAAGGTGACGGTCGTAGCGCGTTGTCAGCAAATCCGTGATTGGATAGAGAACGTTGCCGTAGTCCATCACCTCAAGCGGCTCCGTGCCGAAATCGTCGATGGCAAGCATCCGTTTATAACAGAGACTGCGCCATTCATCATAATCCTCTTTGCAGACCCTCGCAAGGTCGCGGGCATTGACAATCCGGATGGAATATCGCTCGGAATAATCATCGTCAACTTTGATCTCAAATTTGTTGAGAATTTGCTGGAAGGCTTTCACAAATGTAGTCTTGCCGTTGCCGCATCCGCCGCACAGCATCATTCCGAATTTCGAGTGGTTGCCTGTGAGCCATTCGGCAATCTCTCCGGTCTGCGTCATGAGGGCTTCGCTCATTATAAAAGTCTTGTTGCGGCGTTCAACTTCCGCTTTTACAGCGGCAAGAAGTACACGGATGGCATCGTCTTTTGAAAACGGGAGTCTAAAACGCTCCCTCATAGTCGCTGGCCGACTTAGCTGTGACGCCAGCAGGTCGACGAGCATCGTTGGATGGTTGGTTTGGTACATGGTTTGATGGTTTATCGTTATTATTATCTTTTTTGATTGGTTGTTTCTTAATCCAGTTCACGAAGTGTCGGCGGCAGTCTGCTTCTTCCCTCCCTTTCGTTCCATTGCAACGGAGGTAGCGGAAGAAGTAGCCGACATATGTCTTCAGATTCGGTAAGTCGATTTGGCAAGAGGGAGACAGAAGGGGAATGATTTCATTGAGCCACGGTTCATCGTTAATCAGCAAATGCTCAAGTTCTTCCAAACTCAAAATCTTCAAATCGCCTATATTTTTAGAAGAATAATTTTTATCTTTAATATTTCTATCTTCTATATTAAAGGGTGTCAATCCATCCGACAAAGTATCCGTCCTGCTATCCTGCAAAGGTTCCGTCAAACCATCGGACAAACATTCCGTCTGATTATCTGCCAAGACATTCGTCAATACAAGAGAGTACATCGGATAGTAGCCCTTGCCGGTGCCTTTGGAATAGGTGATGAGATTCCGTGCCCGCAACGACTCACGAGCATTGACAATAGTCTGCCTCGTCACCTTGATTGCTGTGCTGATTACCGAAGTAGGACACTTGAACGGCATCTGCCACCGTCGGCTGTTTGCGCGGTCGATGAGGAAGAAGTACATCGCAATCGCCGCCGTCGAAAACGGCTCGTACTCGTTCTCCCGCCAAAACCGCTGCATCAGGAGATAGAGATTGACAGGTCTGATATTGCTCATAATTTCCACCTCCTGCTGGCACTGTTGCGCATACCTTTTGTCAAGGCTGCCATCTGTTCTTCGATGGATTGCTGTCCGCTTCGGCGAGACTGTTTGAGCCAGTCAAGCAATTCTGATTTTAGAAACAAAAGACTTTTGCCGGGCTTGTAGAACGGGATTCGCCCCTCTTGCACGAGGGCATATATACGCGAACTTGAAAGATGCAATATCTCACAAGCTGACTCTGTCCCGATAAAATCTTCAGCTGGCGGTTTGTTGGCTGCGGTTATTTGAACCGAGAGTTTTGCGACCAGTTCGGTCAGGGCATCGACCTTTTCTTCAAGTCGAGCCATGTTCTGAGGCATTGCCTCGATACTTAGTGTGGTTGTGTTCATACTTGCGACGAGATGGGGATTTGAACATCTCGTCGCAAAGTTGATAGGTTATGCTTTGGTTACCCGGTTACAACCTCGATAACCACCAAATAACCAGTAACCGGCTATTATTAGTCGCTTTTGATGGCTAAATCCTCCGTGCCAGGAAAGACGTGGGCTGTCAACTCACCGTCGGGCATAACACGACGGAGGGAATATTTGCCATCTGTTGTGGTGAGTTTGCTGGCGATAGTTGTGACGGCATGGTCCGCCAAAGTAATTTGGAATGTATCTTTTACAAAAGAAGCCGTGCAGATACGGAATTTCCTTGTCTTGTCATCAGCGATCAATCGTATGGCTATGTTCCATGCGAAATGATAAAGGTCGATTGGAGTGACAAACTCGCTTTTCGTAGTTTCAATCCCGGTAATATTCTCATCTCCAGCCGAGAATTTTCTAATATTAGATTCCAATTCATCTATTTGTTTCGGCGAAAATATCTTTCTGAAAGTGGCCTCAGCGTAAGAGGATAGAAGGGAAAGCAGTTCCTCTCGTTGGCGCTTAAGTTCAGCTTCCTGCCGACGAATCTCTTCCTCGTGGTTCGGTATCTCGATTGTAACAGGAGCCTCAGGCTCCGAGGATGTTTCTTTCTTCCTTAGCCGTTTCAATCCCTTGTAAATGTTACGCCCCTCTGGAAACATATAGTAATAGATGAAGCCTCCGGCAATGCCTATGACTGCAAGTACACCGACGAAAACCATCACCATGAACAGAAAGGCATCCCCGCCGCTTGCTCCTGCCATCCTCATATCAATGTATTTCTTATATGCAAAGCCGCCGGTCAGTAGCACAACTAATGCTACTGCAATCCAAACCAATGCTTTAGTGTTGTTGTTAGCCATAAAATAAAAACCATCGCCTGCAGACAATGGTTTACACTGAGCCCGTGTTTGGATCAATTTTGTGTCGATGAGCATTTATCTCCGGCGAATAAAAAAAGGGATTGCGGTGAAAGAGCTGAATAATATCCGCAAAAATGCGGCGAATATTTGGCGGATTCGCCGCAAAACATTAAATTTGCGACATGAGAAAGATGCAAGGACATAGTTGCTATATCTGGCAGCGAGAAAACTGGCCGGATTTCAGATGGGATTCTGAGGCATTGCTTGAGCCCATGAGCCACCTTAGTCATCTACACGGACTTCTGAACGGCCGTATGTCGATGCTTGGCTTTAATGAAAAAAGCCAATCATTGCTGTCGGCAATGACCGATGAGTTGATTAGTTCGTCGGAGATTGAAGGCGTGCTTCTCAATCCTAAATCAGTGAGAAGCAGTCTCGCCAGGCGTCTTGGAATAGAGGATGAGGGATTGCTCGCTGAAGACCATTATGTTGAAGGTCTTGTTGATGTGATGCTCGATGCAGTGCATAACTACAGAGCACCTTTGACAGCCGAGCGCCTCTTCGGATGGCACGCAGCTCTGTTTCCTTTAGGTCGAAGCGGCATGCACAGCATTACCGTAGCCGACTGGCGAAAGGGAGAAGAACCTATGCAGGTCGTTTCCGGGGCTTTCGGACACGAAAAAGTGCATTATGAGGCTCCGGCATCGGCTGATGTCCCGGCAGAAATGGCGCGGCTAATCGATTGGTGCAACAGTTCCGACCAGTCGCCCTTTATAATGGCAGCTGTGGCCCATCTATGGTTCGTGACCATTCATCCGTTTGATGATGGCAATGGTCGCATAAGCCGCACAATTGCCGATATGCTGCTTGGCCGTCTCGATTTGGGTTCCGGACGATATTACAGTATGTCGGCAGAAATCAATCGTAACAAGAAGGCGTACTACGAAATACTGGAGCGCACGCAGAAAGGCGATCTCGATATTACCGAGTGGATTCTGTGGTTTTTCGATTGCCTTGAAAAAGCAATTACGCGAACTTCGGCAGTTGTCGAGCGTACATTGGAAAAGGCAGCTTATTGGGATAAGTGTCGGGATGTCGAAATCAACGAACGGCAGCGCAAAGTCATCAACCGTCTTTGGGATGGATTTGATGGGAAACTGACCACCTCCAAGTGGGCCAAAATTTGCAGTTGCTCTCAGGACACCGCCCTCCGCGACATCAACGACCTCATATCAAAGGATATGCTCCGTGACAGCGGAGAGGGCGGCCGTAGCACCAACTACCTCCTGCCCGAGTAACCGGCCTCAATAATCAGAGAACAGCAGCGATTTTGCGTATATTGGCAAGCCGATTCATAAATGAAGAGTCTGATTTTGCGACCTGCATATTATATGCGCTTTGCAACTTCAAGAATAACTAGGCCTCAATGCCCAAAGCAGCCTCCAACAACAGGGCTAATTCGGTATTAGTTTTTCATCTTCACAAATTTGTGAAGATGAAAAACGTATTTATTGCTTTATTCTGCTGGCTTTGGTTTGATGGTGATTTTGCCGAGAGTTTCGAGGAGCGCGGTCGGTACTTCGTGTGTGTAACGCATGGTGGTGCCGATGTCTTTGTGGCACATCGATTGCTGCACGGCGTAAGGATTGCTGTTGGCAGCAAACTGTAACGTGCTGTAGGTGTGCCTAAAACAGTGAAATGTGATATGCTTTTTGATGTCTGCTGCTTCAATCCAGTCTTTCAACGGCTTGCCTGTCATGCTTCTTTTCAGACCTTTGAATACCTTGCCGCCTGTGCGCTCGCCCATAAGTTCTATGGCTTCATCACACAGAGGCAACTTGACCGGCGTTTTCGTTTTCTGAATAGTGATGACGATACACAGACCAATAGCCGGAACGGGCTGTATATGCTTCCACTGAAGATTTTCGATGTCGCTGATTCGCAGACCTGTAAGACAGGAGAAAAGAGATGCTCGGCGCAGGATGTCATGTTTGCAAGGGGTCTGTGCCAGCTGTATAAGTTCCTCCTGCGTTAAGAAATTGCGGTCGACTTCTTCCCATTCGATATAATCGAGGAAATCATTGATGTTTTCGGTGAGCAACCATTCCTTGTATGCTTGCTTGAGTAAGGCCCGGAAAGTCGAGAAGTAGCCCGCAGCTGAGTTGCGCGAGACTTTCTTTTTCTTATGGCGCAACTGATTTGCATTGAGAAGATACTCTCGGAATCGCGTGCATAACTCCACGGTCACGTCGCCGAAGGTGCATTTGCCGCCGGTGAATTTGTGGAAGTGCATATACACGATTTTCCATTTCTGGTAGCGTTTCTTCGTCGTCTCCTCGAAGTAGGCAAGAAAATCCTCGCGCTGCTGCGTGTGGTCGATGAACCCGAATTGGCGATTGATGACCTGCTCCTGTCGGCGACAGCGGATAATCTCCGCCTTTTCAAGCATGGTCTGGTTGAAGTCGCGCTGAACCCGGTTAGTTGGATTACCATAGAGATAAATTCCCATGTATTCGTGGCGTTGCGATTTATTAGTTTTGGGGTTGCGTATTGCCGGATAATAGTCGAGGTAAAGCGTAATCTTACCCGAAGGCAGCAGGCGTTGACGTAAAGTCACTTTTGTACATATATCCATATCCATTGAGTTTTATTTGGGGGCAAAAATAGTTGGTTATCGTTTGGTTATTCGATAGTCAGCCGTATAACCGACTGATAACCAATAACCGATAGCTTCAACGTGTCGGTGGACGCAGAATGGCGTCGATTTCCGAGCGTAAGACATAAGTGTACTTGCCGACCTTCTTTCGGCGCAGACCGTGATACTTCACATAGTTATGGAGCTGGTCATGCGTGAGATTGTATTCCGCTCTGACCTCCGAATACGAAATCCAGTCATACTCCTTCGGCGGTTCCGGCTTAGCCGTGAATACTCGGTCGCAATGTGCCTTGCTCCAAAGCGTTTTGCCTCGATGATAGACTTTAGGGATGTTGTGCGCCTTCCCTAGGGCGAACACCCACGAATTGCTCACTCTAAACTTCTCGATAATCTCTTTCGTAGTATAGAACTCGGTTACAGCTTCTCCGTTTTCATCGCTAACGGTCTCAGTTGTTTTGGGCTTGCGTTCATAAGGACGAGCGTCTATCATCGCTTCAATATCAGATTTTTTGATTACTGTCCATTGCGATGATAGCCGATAAGCTTTGAGTGTTCCGCGATAAATTAGTTTGTAAATCCCATAGCGAGTACGATTAAGCAACTGAGCAGCCTCAATGACAGTTAAGTATTGCTTATCTTTCAGAGCATCATTTTTCGACGTCTCGACTCGTCGCACCTCATATGTTTCCACACGCTGTTTTTTCTCTTGTCGTTTTCGATCTTTATAGGCATGTTCGGCGCATCGCTTGGAGCAGTATTGAGTTGTGCTTTTTTGAGCTTCAAACTCATTTCCGCACCAAGCGCAGATCTTTTTGATTCGAATGTTAGATGTTGACATTTTTGAACCTTTTCTTTCGCCACTCATTTCTTCGTTATTGTGTACACATGTAAACGAGTGTTGACCAGTGTGTACATCATCCACTACCGAGCAGAGCGACTTGACTCAGGTAGCAGACGCGCAACAAATATGGTTCAAAAATGGAGTGAATAATAGGTAGAAACGGGTTCCACCGACTAAAATAATGACTTCCGGATATGAGAAAAGGCGCTCTGAATAAACGCCTTGACACTTATTTGTGATTGTTGTTGACTGTTGTTAATCGGGCTTCATTTGCCGATGCAGAAGCGGGAGAAGATGGTGGAGAGGATATCGGCGGAGGTGACGGCGCCGGTGATGGAGGCGAGGTGGTCGATGGTCTGGCGGAGGTCGAGGGCTATCAGGTCGCCGGAGAGTCCGGAGTCAAGGCCGTCAATGATGGCCGAGGTGCTTGCGGCGGCGGCTTCGAGGGCCACGGCATGGCGGGCGTTGGTCACGAGCAGCCCTTCGTCGGCGTTGCCGGTTTCTTCGATGGCCGTTTTTTCAAATTGAGCCGTCAGGCTGTCCATGCCGGCGCCTGTCTTTGCCGACAGCGTCACGGTTACCGCTTCGGGCATCAGTGCCCTGATTGATTTCTCAGCCGGCTCGGTGTCGGTGATGTCCGATTTGTTTATGGCGAAGATTATGTTGCCCTGCGGTTCGTCGCCGCGGTCGGTGGCTGCTTTTCGGATGTCGTCGATGAGTCCGGCGTCGATGCCGGCCGCGGGGTCAATAACGGCGACGACGATGCGAGCCTTGCGAGCGGCGGCGAGTGAGCGCTGTATGCCTATGCGTTCAATCGTGTCGGATGTGTCGCGGAGGCCGGCTGTGTCGATGAACCGAAACAGGAAATCGCCTATTTCAAGTGTCTCTTCGATGGTGTCACGTGTGGTGCCGTGTATGTCGCTGACTATTGCGCGGTCATCGCCGAGCAGTGCGTTGAGCAGCGAGGATTTCCCTGCGTTCGTGGCGCCGACGATTGCCACCGGGATTCCCTCTTTTATGGCTGCGCCGGAGACGTATGAGCGGTGCAGACGGGTCACCTCAGAGTGTATCTCAGCGGCTATGTCGCGCAGTTTTGTGCGCGAGGCGAATTCCACGTCCTCTTCCGAGAAATCAAGCTCGAGTTCAAGGAGCGACGCGAGGTCAATGAGGCGTTCACGCAGTGCCGTCAGACGCCGGGAGTAATCGCCGCGCAGCTGACTCACGGCAATGCGGTGTGCAGCCCGGGAATTCGATGCTATGACATCGGCCACAGCCTCGGCTTCGGCGAGGTCCATTTTTCCCGCTATGAAGGCCCGCCGGGTAAATTCGCCCGG
This sequence comes from uncultured Muribaculaceae bacterium, assembly GCA_947627615.1. Classification (GTDB taxonomy): domain Bacteria; phylum Bacteroidota; class Bacteroidia; order Bacteroidales; family Muribaculaceae; genus Paramuribaculum. The sequence continues at coordinate 27,779 of CANQWS010000012.1, forward strand.
TTCGGCCAGACGCGCGCCGGAGGCTATGAGCAGCCGGAGCAGTTCGCGCTGCACGAAACGGGAGCCGTGGACGGCCAGTTCCACTACATTCTCTCCGGTGAAGGAGCGGGGCGCAAGATAAACGGTCGCCACGGCCTGGTCGAGCGGACTGCCGCCTGAGGCAGTGACGGTGCCCAGATGGGCCGTGTGGGATTTTGCCTGTGCAAGTGATTTGCCTTTCCAGAGGCTGTCGGCTATTGAAACCGCGTCCGGTCCCGAGATGCGGACAACGGCTATGCCCCCCACGCCGGGCGGCGTGGAGACGGCACATATCGTATCGTTCAGAGTTGGCTGATGCTGGTTCATTTTCTGGTGCTCCAATAGTGGAAATCACACTGGCTTTCCACTTCGTTTTCAATTTCGTCAGGCAGCGATGAGAAGAAATCGTGGCCTGTGGCGCGTTCCACGGAGTCAATGCTCACGGCGGCTGCCTGCATGCCTCCCGGCACTCGGTCGTTGGGCATGATGAAGCCTATGCCGCGCATCGGTTTCTCGTTGGGCGAGAGAATCACTTTGAAGAATCTTTGCGGCACGGCCACTCTTGTATCGCCTATGTAGTCAACGGGTTTGTCCGTCAGAATCGGTCCGCAGATAATGTAGATCGAGCCGTTGGCTCTGGCCCATGTCCGGCATTTTTCCTCGAGCCGCTTCCATGCTCCCGTGTTTAGGGCTTTGGACTGGGGGCATACGTTGGCCATCGAAAACGAGTTGTGCATCGCTTTCTCCGACCATTTCATGTCACCGGCCGGAGCCATGTGTCCGCGGTCGTAGCCCGAATAGTTGTAGTCATAGTGCTCGGCGCAGCCCTCCACCTTTTCATCGCAGTAGAAACTGTTCTCGCGTCCTACGGTTCCCCGCGTTTCCTCGTCCGTCAGTTCCCATGCCACCCAGTTGGGCTCATGCATCCTGGGATTGAAGGAAATTTCCATCCCTTCGTAGCTAACGGGACGGTCCGACAGCAGGGCGGGGTTGGTCTTCACTTCGAGCAGATTGCCCCATTCTGTTTTCGTGGCGGGCTCGGTCTGTTCCTTTCCGGAGCTGTCGGCCCATATCTGCCATGCGCCGGCGAATATGGCGCATATTATGATTCCGAGTATCATTCTGCCGGTGGAATTTGATGATTTCATATCGTTAAGGGGGCTTTTTCAGTTGAATTCATTTATTATTCGCCCTATGGCGGCCGCATCGGTCACCGGGGTGCAGTCGCTTATGGGCAGGCTGAGGATTTCCCCGGCCAGAGACTCCGTGACGGGGAGCGGTCCGTGGTTGAGGCCCGCGAAGCAGGGCTGCATGTGCGGCGGCACGGGGTAGTGTATGTCGGTTTCAACGCCGCGTTGCGCAAGGAACTCCTTCAGGGCATCGCGGCGGCCGTCTGTGACGCGGATCACATACTGGTGCCACACGCAGTCGGTGACCTGCGGTGAAATCAGCGGCTTTATAACCCGGGGATTGGTAATGACGTTGTTATAGGCCACGGCCCGTTCGAAACGCCGGGCCGCATTGTGGCGCGCATCGGGCATCTTTTCCCTCAGCATTGCGGCCTGAATAGGGTCGAGACGGCAGTTCAGGCCGGCATAAATATTGTGATAGCGGGTGTCGGAGCCATAGTTGGCCAGCGCCCTGACCGCCTCGGCAAGTTCGCGGCTGTGGGTCACGACGGCCCCGCCGTCGCCCAGCGCCCCTATGTTTTTGGTGGGATAGAAGCTGAAAGCGCCGGCATGTCCCAGAGCTCCTGCGGTTCTTGTGCCGAAAAGGCCCTTGCTGCGGGCCGTGGCACCTATCGCCTGGGCGTTGTCCTCAACGACCAGAAGGCCGTTGGAGGTCACTGCCGCCGAAATGTCGTCGTCCCACGCCACGCGTCCGTAAAGATGCACCGGCATCACGGCCTTGACATCGCTGCCCTCCGAGCAGGCCTTCTCAATGCCTTCGGCTGTTAGGTTGAACGTGCGCGGATCCGGGTCCGTGAGCACGGGTCTGAGACCGGCCTGGACAATGGCAAGCACGGAAGCTATGTATGTGTTGGCCGGGACGATGACCCCGTCGCCTTCGCGCAGTTTCCCGGTAGCTCTCCATGCGAGAAACACGAGCCTGAGCGCGTCAAGGCCGTTGCTTACGCCCACGGCGCAGGGCGCCTCGCACAGTTCAGCCAACTCCCGTTCGAATGAGCTGCATTCCTCGCCGCCCACATATCGCCCCGAGTCGATGACTCTCGATGCCGCCCGGTGCAGCCCGTCGAGATACCGGCTGTTGACAGTGGCCAGATCAAGGAAGGGGTATCTTGCTTTGCCGTTCATTTTCCCTTTATTGTGATTTCGTTTTGAGGAACCGGTCGTAGTCCCTGATGTAATTGGATTCGTTGAAATTGTCGGACGACAGGGAGAGCACCACGCATCCCGACGAAAAATTGTGGAGTGTGGTCCAGATGCCCGGAGGTATGTAAAGGCCCTCGTTCGGACGGTTGAGAGTGAACGTCCTTCTGGCGGCGCCGTCATCAACGGTCACTTCAAAACTTCCGCTCACGCCCACCACATATTCATGTTCCTCCAGATGGCTGTGGCCCCCGCGGTCGGTCCCCGAGGGGATGTCGTAGATGTAGAAAACACGTCTTATGGCGAACGGCAGCGGCGATTCCTTGGCCACGGCAATGTTGCCACGCGCGTTGGCGTGGGTCTCGAGCTTTATGATGCGGCAGTCATCCACGGTGGCCGAGCTGTGGTCAAAATCATTCGTTCTCATAGTCGGTGCCGTTAACTGTGATTTCAAAAAGATTCTTGTCACGGATATAATCCGCTTCGTCATAAAGTCTGTCGGCCACTATCAGGGCCACGGAATTGGTGGCGAAATTGTCGATGCGTCGCCATGTCATGGGCGGAACGAGCAGCGCCTGATCCGGACGTGACAGCGAGAAACGCTGAATCTCGTTGCCGACCGTCTCCACCGTCACGTCGAAAGCGCCCGACAGAGCCACTATGACCTCGCTTGATTTATAGTACGCATGTCCGTCGCGGAAATTTCCCGACGGCAGGTCGTAAAGCCAGTACACCCGCACCGGATCAAACGGCAGCGACCCCGGATTCTCCAGAACCGAGAGGTTGCCGCGGCGGTCGGTGACCTTCTTGACTGTTATCAGATGCGGCAGGTCAGATTCCATTTTCTGCAAGAGCCAGGAGGTATTTGCCATAATCGTTGTTTTTCATCGGCTCTGCGAGTCTGCGTAGCCGGTCGGCATCAATCCATCCTTTCCGGAACGCGATTTCCTCCAGCGCGGCTACCTGAAAACCCTGTCGCTTCTCTATTCCGGCAATGAAATTCGAGGCCTCGGTCAGCGAATCTATGGTGCCGGTGTCGAGCCATGCGAAGCCACGTCCAAGACGTTGAACCTGCAGATTGCCGGCGTTGAGATATGCCTCGTTGACTGAGGTTATCTCAAGCTCTCCGCGGGCCGACGGGTTCACTCCGGCAGCTATGTCGACAACGGAGTTGGGGTAGAAGTACAGTCCCACCACGGCAAGATTGCTTTTCGGCGCCGCCGGCTTTTCCTCGATGCTGACGGCCCTGAAATCGCGGTCAACCTCAACCACACCGAAACGGTGGGGGTCGCTCACCGGATATGCGAATATCGAGGCGGTGCCCTTTTCGGCCTGTTCTCCGGCCTCCAGCAGCATTCCCGTGAATCCCTGACCGTAGAAAATGTTGTCGCCGAGCACGAGGCAAACGGCATCGTCCCCGATGAACTCCCGCCCAATGATGAACGCCTGCGCGAGCCCTTCGGGGCGCGGCTGCTCGGCATAGCTGAAGCTGACACCCATCTCGTGGCCGTCGCCGAGCAGACGCTCGAACATGGGCAGGTCCGTGGGGGTGGATATGATGAGGATGTCGCGTATGCCGGCAAGCATCAGTGTGGAAATGGGGTAGAACACCATAGGCTTGTCATAGACCGGAATCAGCTGTTTTGACACACCTCTGGTTATCGGATAAAGACGGGTGCCGGAGCCGCCGGCGAGCACTATTCCTTTCATGGCGGGGTTAGGGGGATGAGTTTGGGTTATCGGTTGGAGTACATTTCTTCGTAATATTTCCGGTAGTCACCCGAAGTGACGTCGGCGGTCCACTCGGGGTTGTCAAGATACCACCTTACGGTCTTTTCTATTCCGGTACGGAACGGAGTCTCGGGATACCATCCCAGTTCCGTGGCTATTTTGGTGGGATCTATGGCATAGCGCATGTCATGGCCCGGACGGTCGGAGACGTATGTAATGAGTCCGTGGTCAATGTTTTCAAGCGGATGCCTGAGCAGCTTCCGGTAGGCCGGCTCGTTCTCCATTATGGACCGGATAATGTCAATTATGGTCTTGACAATGGTGATGTTTTGTTCCTCGTTGAAACCGCCTATGTTGTAGACCTCGCCCTGACGCCCTTTGCGGAGCACCATGTCAATGGCCTTGGCGTGGTCGTCGACATAAAGCCAGTCTCTTACGTTCTCTCCGCGTCCGTAGACCGGCAGCTTTTTCCCTTCGAGAATATTGTTTATAACCAGAGGTATCAGCTTTTCGGGGAACTGATAAGGTCCGTAGTTGTTGCTGCACCGGGTTATGCTGACGGGGAGTCCGTAGGTCTCGGCGTAGGCCTGCGTTATGAGGTCGGCCGATGTTTTTGCAGCCGAATAGGGCGAGCGCGGAGCCAGCGGGGTGTCCTCGGTGAACAGTCCGCTGCCGAATGTGTGGAGGTCCGTGCGGCCCTCGGCTACCTTCTTCACTTCTGGCGTAAGCTCCAGTTCTCTCGCGGTGTCATAGTCACGGGGCAGGGAGCCGTAGACCTCGTCAGTGCTTATCTGCAGATAGCGTTTGCCTTCGCGGTATGTGGGCTTGCCGGCTGCATCCTTGCCTGTCAGCCATGCCTTGCGGCACACCTCGAGCAGATTCTGGGTGCCGAGAATATTGGTTTCCAGAAAGAGACGCGGGTTGGTTATCGAGCGGTCAACATGAGTTTCGGCAGCAAAATTGACCACGAAATCGGGGTCGTGTTCCGCAACGATTTTTTCTACGAGTTCGCGGTCGCCTATGTCGCCCTTCACGAATCTCACGTTGGGCAGGGCGGTCTCGGCGGCGATGGCGCCGAGATTACCGGCGTAGGTGAGCGCGTCGAGGATGGTAAGATCTACGTCGCTGCCGTACTTCCCGAGAATGTATTTAACAAAGTTGGCGCCTATGAAACCTGCGCCTCCGGTAATGAGATAGCGTTTCATCAGTGGTTGGAATGACCTTTATTATTTATGGTTGCCGCAGCCGCCGCAGTTGTGGCTTTTGGCGTTGCACTTCTTGGCCTGACCGTCACATTTGTGGGCCTTTGCGTCGCATTTTTTTGCTTTGCCGTCGCAGTTGTGTGCTTTACCGTCGCACTTGTGGGTCTTGGCATCGCAATTGTGGCTCTTGCCATCGCATTTTTTGTTCTTGGAACACCCTTCATGCTTGCCTTTCGGAGCCGATGTCTCGGTAGCTGTGTATCCGATTTTCTTCAGAGCGGCCTTGAGTTTGTCAGGGTTGGTCTTGGCGGGGTCGTAGGTCACGGTGACAGTCTGCTGGCCCAGACAGGTGGCTATCTGCTTCACACCCTTTTCGTAGCGGAGATTTGTCTTGATTTTGTTCTCGCAGTTCTCGCAGCTCATTTTCGGGTTCACGCTGAAATAGACTGTGGCTTTGTCTGCGGCCATCACTGCGATAACCATCATCAGTGAGAATGCCAATGTGATAATTCTTTTCATGACTTGTCAGTTGATCTTTTTATTGGGAAATCTAATATTTTGTAAAATCTAATATTTTGTAAATGTATAACGGAATCCTGCATAAATAATTGCGCCGTGGAGCGGAGCATATACCATTGTCGCGTCAAAATCCGTTCCCCACGGGTCCTCGGCTCCGATAATGGGGCGTTTCTGGCGGTAGGCGGTCAGATTTTCGCCGCCTATGTAAACGGACCAGTGGCGGAAATTGCGCGTTATCTGGGCGTTGAGCTGGGCATACGGGTGATAGCGCTCTGCCCATGACATGGCTCCGGACTCGGTCCTGTAGGGCGCCGGCATTCGTCCCGAGCCTATGAACGAGGCGGTTACGTCAAATTGCCACAATCCCATGCAGGGAGCATAACTCACGGACACCAGCCCTTTGTTGCGCGATGTCAGCGGCTTGTTGGTCAGGCCGTTGCCATAATCGGTTTTTACGGATGTCAGACGGTAGGCCGCTGTTAGCGAGAAATCGGGCAGCAGGGGATAGGACAGTTCTATCTGGCATGTATGCGAGAACGAACGCCCTTCCAGATCCTTGAACGTCACGGCGTGTGGGTCGCTGTCAAGGTCGGCTATGAGCTGGTGGGCGAAACGGGTGTAATAATATTCCGCGCTGACCGTCAGTGGCTTGTTGGCTATATAAAAGGTGCTCCCGGCTCCTATGCCGGCATTTGTGGCGTCCTCCATGCCTATGTTCGGATTTATAATTATGCGGCGTCCTGAAGCGAGCAGAAAATTGTTTTCGGCCATCACATGCGGTGTGCGCATCCCTCGGCCGGCCGAAGCGTGCACCGTAAGGAACTCGCCCGGATTCCATCGGGCATGGAAGCGTGGCGTGACCATGGACCCCCAGAGCGAACTGTAGTCATAGCGCAGACCCCCCATCAGCAACAGGCGGGTGCCTATATTGAAAGTGTACTGAGCGTATGCTCCGACTACCGATTCTATGTCCCTCGATTTGTCGGGGGTGACCGATGTGTCGTGTGTCAGTCTCATCTGCTGCCGGTAATTGTCGTAATTGAAGCTCAGGCCTGTCGACAACGCATGGTTCTCGTCCCATTTCCGCTCGAACATGAGCGATGAATAGACGTTGGTCTGGTCTGTGTCATAGACCTTGTGGCCGTAGAATGAACTGAAATCATTGTAGGAGCCTGAAAGGATGAGCGCCACGTTGCCGTCGTTCTCGTGATCGAATATATATGCGTTTTTCGTGAATCCCTCCCAGCGGCGCGTGTCTATGCCTATTTTATACAGCTCTTCATTGCCCGAGGGATGGGAATGCTTGCTGTCCTGACCGCTGCGGCGCTGCTCGTCGAGATATTTCACTCCGGCCTGAAACACATAGTCCGAGCCCATCCATGCCCATCGGTTCATCGCCGTTACCTGACGTAGTTTCGGCATGTCAATGAAGCCGTCGCCGTTATGGTCGTGTGATGCGAATGTGTTTTCGCCGTGCAGAAGGAGTGAGGTGGAGAGGCGCCTGTTGAGGCGCAGATTGCCGTCGGCGTTGATTTCCGCTTTGCCGTTTATGTCGGAATAGGCGTTCACGGCGAGCTGCTGATCGGCCTGAGGCTTCTTCAGCTCGATGTTGATCTGGCCGGTTATGGACTCGTAGCCGTTCTTGACCGAGCTTGCTCCCTTCGACACCTGAATGGACTGCAGCCACGGTCCAGGAACATAGCCTAATCCGAAGGGCAGGGCGGAGCCACGGAAGTTGGGTATGTTTTCGGTCAGCATCTGCACGTAGGTCCCTGACAGCCCGAGAAGTTTTATCTGGCGCGCACCGGTGGCTGCGTCGCTGTAGCTCACGTCGACTGACGGGTTGGTCGTGAAGCTTTCGCCCAGATTGCAGCATGCTGCCCTGAGCAGCTCGGCCGATGATATGACGTCGGTATTGGTCACGGAGCCGCGCAGTTTGCGTGTCGACGGCCCTTTGGTGGTCACTTCCACACCGCTGAGTTCCACGGTCGAGGTGGTGTCGGCGGGTTCCTGAACCATTGCCCGGATGGGAGATACGGGCAGCGCGGCCGATAGTAATAATATGGTATTGGTTATGATTTTCATAATTACCGGCAAAGTTACGCAAAAATCGCTGCATAGGCCATGCATTGTGCCTGTTCATTCATTCCGATGCGCCCGAAACTTTCCGTCCAAGTTGAAAAGACAGCGCGAAAAGAGGCTCCCGGGATGAAAATGTTTTGAAAAAAGATAAACAAATGTTCCGCCCCGGTGTTATCTTATTACTGAACGGTTAGTATCAAAAAAAGAAAACATTTGGTCATAAAGTGGTTTTTTAAGAATTATGTTGATTTAATAAATTATTTATTCTATCTTTGTGCCGATTTTATCAACATTAAACAACAGTAAAATGAAAAAATTATTCCTTATCGCTATCGCTGCTGCCGGAATGATGACAGCACAAGCACAACAGGCATTGGAAGCCCCCACTTTCGGTTCCAACTGGTCGATAGGTGTGGAAGGCGGTGCCATTACCCCTCTTCGCGACGGATCTTCCTTTATTGGTGATATGCGTGGCGCTTTCGGAGTGCACATCCAGAAGCAGATTTCTCCCATCTTCGGTCTTGGTGTCGAAGGTATAGCCGCCATAAATACCACAGGCGCTAAAACAATGATCGATCAGTCATACGTAGGCGCATACGGTACAATCAACCTCATGAACCTCTTCGGCGGTTACAACTGCGCTCCCCGTTTCTTCGAAATCGAAGCTCAGGCCGGTGCCGGCTGGGGTCGTTTCTACGGACTTGAAGCACCTGAGGCCTATCACAACTACTTCGCAACAAAGGCTGGTCTTAACTTCAACTTTAACGTTACCAACAACCTGACCCTGTCAATCAAGCCCGCTGTTACCTGGGACATGAGCGACGCTCACGTAAGCCAGTCATCAGCAGCTTACAACAAGGAATATGCTCAGTTCACCCTCTTCGCAGGTGTCAGCTACAGATTCGGTGAAGGCTTCAAGTGTGTCGACACCAAGAATCAGGCCGAGATCGACGCCCTCAACGCTCAGATCAACGCCCTCCGTGCTGACCTCGCTGCTTGCAACGCCGCTACCGCAGCCGCTGCCGCTACTGCAGCCGACCTCGCTAACCAGCTCGAAGCTTGCAAGAACCGCAAACCCGAAGTGATCAAGGAAGTCAACAACAACCTCCAGAGCGTACGTTACATCTTCTACAAGATCGGTAGCTCGGTTATCACAGCTGACCAGATGCCCAACGTGGAAATGGTTGCTTCTTACCTCAAGAACCACAAGGATTCTAAGGTTGTTGTCAAGGGCTACGCTTCACAGGACGGTAACCTCGACTTCAATGTGAAACTCGCTCAGGCCCGTGCCGAATCAGTCAAGAACGCCCTCGTTAAGAAGTATGGCATCAAGGCTGACCGCATCAAGGCTGAAGGCGAAGGTATCGGTCACATGTTCACCGAAAATGACTGGAACCGCGTTTCAATCTGCACACTTGACTGATATCCGATTCAGTTTCAGACGTTGCCCTGAAGGCAACTTGAAATAATAATCTAAACATATCCCTGCGGCCATCTTTTTGGTCGCAGGGTCTATGGATTTTTAGAACACACATTATTGACATAACATTCTAACAAATATTTTCTATGAAAAAGATTGCTTTACTTTCATTGGCAATTGCGTCTGTGATGACTGTTCAGGCCCAGACCGCCTACCGTGCCACCACGATTGCCGACAACTGGTCAATCGGTCTTGACGGTGGTGTCGCTACTCCACTTTCACATCATCATGCTTTCTTCGGCGATATGCGCGGAATCTTCGGTCTGCACATTCAGAAACAGATTTCTCCTGTCTTCGCCATCGGTGTTGAAGGCTATGCCGGTGTCAACACTTCATCATGGAATGCAGGTTATTTCACCACAATCCTTGACAACACCTATCCCGTTTCTCCCGACAAGAGCTCTACAATGATTGACAATATGTATGTAGGCGCTTACGGTTCTGTAAACCTCATGAACCTCTTCTGCGGTTACAACTACGGCGGACGTCTGTTCGACATGGAACTCGTTGCCGGTATCGGATGGGGACATGACTTCTATGACAAATTCGCGTTCATGCCTTACTCCATCGACGCTCTTGACCAGAACTACATGGCCACCAAGGTGGGTCTTAACTTCAATTTCAACGTTTGTGAGAACCTCACCCTTTCACTCAAGCCGAGCGTTATCTGGAACATGACCGGAACAACCTATCATCCTCTTGACGTGACCGAGACTTCAGCCGCTTACAAGCGCAACAAGGCCGCTTTCAACCTCATGGCCGGTGTAAGCTACAATTTCGGCCCCGGATTCGTTCCCGTTGACACCAAGAATCAGGGTGAGCTCGACGCGCTCAACAACCAGATCAACGCTCTCCGCGCTGACCTCGCTGCCTGCAACGCCGCTACGGCTGCCGCTGCCGCAACCGCTGCCGACCTCGCCAACCAGCTCGAAGCCTGCAAGAACCGCAAGCCCGAGGTGATCAAGGAAGTCAACAACAACCTCCAGAGCGTACGTTACATCTTCTACAAGATCGGTAGCTCGGTTATCACAGCTGACCAGATGCCCAACGTGGAAATGGTTGCTTCTTACCTCAAGAACCACAAGGATTCTAAGGTTGTTGTCAAGGGCTACGCTTCACAGGACGGTAACCTCGACTTCAATGTGAAACTCGCTCAGGCCCGTGCCGAATCAGTCAAGAACGCCCTCGTTAAGAAGTATGGCATCAAGGCTGACCGCATCAAGGCTGAAGGCGAAGGTATCGGTCACATGTTCACCGAAAATGACTGGAACCGCGTTTCAATCTGCACACTTGACTGATAACAGCAAAACGTCTGTCACCCTCTGAGGTGACAGTCATCCGATAACGGCGCCCGGCAGGACTGATTCCTGTCGGGCGCTTCATGTCATTAGTCCGCCAAAAATAATGCCGTCAGTGATTCCATATCGGGGGAATTTGCTAATTTTGCGGTGTCATATTTCCTAAAAACCATAAATTACCGATATGAACCCTGTAGTCAGTATAATAATGGGCAGTATCTCGGACCTGCCCGTGATGGAGAAAGCGGCCAAATTTCTGGACTCCCTTGAAGTGCCGTTTGAAATGAACGCCCTTTCGGCTCATCGCACTCCCGTCGAGGTTGAGCAGTTCTCGCGTGCGGCCAAAGGTCGCGGCATAAAAGTGATAATAGCCGGAGCCGGAATGGCTGCCGCTCTTCCCGGCGTCATCGCGGCCATGACGCCGCTGCCTGTGATCGGTGTGCCCATCAGCGCCTCGCTTGAGGGACGCGACGCCCTGCTCGCCATAGTGCAGATGCCTCCGGGCATTCCCGTGGCCACTGTGGGCATTGACGGCGGTATGAACGCCGGCATCCTTGCCGCCCAGATTCTTGCCCTGACTGACAGCGGCGTTGCCGAAAGACTTGACTCATATCGCGCCGGCCTTTCAGAAAAGATTGTCAAGATAAACAATCAGCTGAAAGATGTGAAATACAACTACAAAACAAACTGATCCGTTAACAGCCGGACGTCCATCGAGGTGATGCCGGCCAATGATTAAGATGTCAGAATTCGATTACCGTCGCCGTCCCACCACAGAGGTGCGTGTCGGTACCACCGCTATAGGCGGAAACAATCCGGTGAGGCTGCAGTCCATGGCTTCAACCTCCACCATGGATACTGAAAACTCTGTGGCTCAGGCCGAACGTATCATCGAAGCCGGGGCCGAGCTTGTGCGTTTCACCGCTCAGGGTGTCCGCGAGGCTGGAAATCTTTCGGAGATACGCTCGCGGCTGCGTGAGCATGGCTATGATACCCCTCTGGTGGCCGACATCCATTTCAACCCCAAGGCCGCCTTTGCTGCGGCTCCCAATGTGGAAAAAGTGCGCATCAACCCCGGTAACTTCGTGGATCCCGGACGTACATTCCGGAAAATCGAATACACCGATGAGGAATATGCAGCGGAACTCGACCGTCTGGAGCAGGCTCTGGTGCCGTTCCTCGAGACCTGCCGGGCCAATGATACGGCCATCCGTCTCGGCGTGAACCACGGCTCTCTCTCCGACAGAATCATGAGCCGCTACGGCGACACTCCCGCCGGAATGGTGGAGAGCGTGATGGAATTCCTGAGAGTATGCCGCCGCAACGGTTTTGACCGCGTGGTGATTTCCATAAAGGCCTCCAATGTGGTGGTCATGGTGTCAACCGTGGTTCTTCTCGTCAAGGCTATGGATGCCGAGGACATGCACTTCCCCCTGCATCTCGGAGTCACCGAAGCGGGCGACGGAGAGGACGGACGCATCAAATCGGCCGTGGGTATAGGCTCTCTGCTTGCCACGGGACTCGGCGACACAATCCGCGTGTCGCTCAGCGAGGAACCGGAGCTGGAACTTCCGGTTGCACGCGCCATAATGGATTATATCGACACGTTTGCAGGAGCGCCGTCAATCGATGCCGCATACAATGAGGCTTTCGCCCTCGGCAGCGGCAACCGCCGCGAATCGGCCGCCGTAGGGCAGGTCGGTGGCGATAATCCCCCCGTCGTCATGGCCGCGCGCCGGGCTGATGCCTACGAGACCGATGCCGTACCGGATATTTTTGCCGACGACACGAATCTGCCTATTCACAATGTGACGGCCGCGGAAATACTTGCCGGGAAAGCCGGCATACGGCCCGGTGAGGTTCTGGTGCTGTCAACTGACCATGCCAACCGTCCCGGACATCTGTCGGCGGCTCTCCATGCCCTGACTCTTGCCGGTATAGACAATCCGGTGATTGTACGGACGGACTACCGGGGCCTGTCGCCCGACGACGTTCGCGTCCGTGCCTCAATTGACCTCGGCGGAATCCTCCTTTCGGGACTGGCCGACGGTATCATGATTGAATCCGACAGCCTGACACCGGCCGAATCGGCCAGACTTGCATTCGCCATACTTCAGTCCGCGCGTCTCAGAATCACCCGCACGGAATATATATCTTGTCCCGGATGTGGACGCACTCTGTTTGACCTCCAGTCAACCCTTGCACAGGTCAAGGCGGCCACATCGCATCTCAAAGGATTGAAAATCGGGGTGATGGGCTGTATAGTCAACGGACCCGGTGAGATGGCCGATGCCGATTACGGCTATGTGGGCGCCGGAGTGGGACACGTGAGCCTCTATAAAGGCCGCGAGTGTGTCCGGAAAGGTATCCCGGCCGAAGAGGCTGTGGAGCGTCTTGTGGAACTCATAAAGGAATGCGGCGATTGGAAGTAGACACGGATTATATGCGCCGGGCTCTGCAGCTCGCGCGTCTCGGCGAGGGATTCACGTCGCCGAACCCCATGGTGGGTGCGGTGATTGTGGCTGACGGACGTATAATCGGGGAGGGCTATCACCGCCGCTACGGTGGTCCTCATGCCGAAGTCTGGGCCATGCGTTCGGTCCCGGAGGCCGACCGCCATCTGATACCCGGCTCCACGGTCTACGTGACCCTTGAGCCATGCTCCCATTACGGAAAGACTCCGCCATGTGCCGCCATGCTGGTGGAAAAAGGCGTGGGCAGGGTCGTAGTGGGCTGCAAGGACCCGAATCCGCGTGTTGCGGGCCGGGGTATAGACATGTTGCGCAAGGCCGGAATAGAAGTGGAGGTGGGAGTCCTGGAGGATGAATGCCTTGCTGTGAACCGGCGGTTTATTGTGGCGCAGACCATGCACAGGCCCTACGTGCTGTTGAAATGGGCTTCGTCGGCCGACGGTTTTCTTGACCGTGACCGCGGCCCGGACGAATCGCCCGCTATGTTTTCAACCGCTTTGACCTCGCAGACGGTCCATGGACTGCGGGCTGTCCACGATGCCATCGCCGTTGGCGCACGGACGGTGTTGCGTGACGACCCGCGGCTCGATGTCAGGCACATAGCCGGACGTTCGCCTCGACCCGTCGTCATTGACCGTCGCGGCACTGCGCCGTCGTCAGCCCGGATATTCTCCCGCGAGGGAGTCATTTACCTGACTTCGGAACGGCGCACCGACATTCCCGACGGGGTGGAACAGATTATTGTGGCCCCCGATGCCACGCCGGCGGATATGGTGAAGGCGCTCGGCACCGCGGGCGTGAGCTCGCTGATGGTGGAGGGCGGAGCCTGCCTGCTGAAGGCTTTTATTGACGACAATATGTGGGATGACGCCCGTGTGGAAGTGGCGCCGTTTGAACTCGGGGAAAAGGGGATTGCACCTCTCGCGGTGCCGGCCGGCACGGTTTCCGTGGCGGAAGCCGACGGCGGCAATGTCATAATCAATGTTAAAAATCCGAATCCGCGCTCTTTTTGACCCTGTAACAGGCCTTTGCATTTCTTAAAACGCATGTTCATTACCAAATTTAACTTTTCAGGCACATTTGTTAATGAAAATCTTGCTAACTTTGCAACTTGAACTTATCATGTACATAATGAAAAAGTATTTGTCAATATACATTCTTGCCGCTTTTATAGCAATGTCAATCGGGTTCACGGCCTGCAATGACGATTCAGATTCCGATACTCCGCTTGACAATTCCGCCCAGAGTGCAGTGATGATCAATACGTTCAGTCTGCAGCCCAATGACAGCATCCTCGCTAACCTCGATTCGGTCTTTTTCTCCATTGACCTGAATGCCGCCCGCGTGTTCAATGCCGATTCGCTGCCGCTGGGAACCAGAATCGACTCTCTCGGCGTAAACATGACTTTCTCTGCCGTCAGTCTGGCCGAGATCACAATGCCGAATGAAAATGGCGTAGACACCACGTTCAACTATCTCGAAAACACCTCCAAAGCCGTGAACTTCTCCCGCGGATTCGTTACGCTGCGTCTGAAATCGGCAGACGAACAGAGCCAGCTTACCTACAGAATCTACGTCAACGTCCACAAGATGAAACCCGATTCCCTCGCATGGGGCGATGCCGCATGGGCCGATTGTCCCACCGGCCTTGCAGCTCCCGCTGAAATCCATGCGCTTGAATATGAGGGCAAAGCGCTGTGCTTCTCGGCCAACGAAACTTCCGGCTCACGCGCCGTGACAGCGAATCCCGCTCTCAATTCATGGACTGTGGAACCGCTGACTTTCCCCGCCGGACTTGACATAAACACCATAACCGCAGCTCCCGGAGCGCTTTACGCCATTGTAAACGGCTCTGAGCTCTACCGGTCGGCCGACATGGGCTCAACCTGGACCTCTCTCGGCGCCTCCATGACCCATATATTCGGCGCTTACAAAAACGGCATAGCCGGAGTCCGCCGCAATGACGCCGGAAACTATGTCTACGTTACCTATCCGGCCTCTACCGAGACTCCCGTGCCCTCCTACGCTCCTGTTTCGGGAACAAGCCGCAGCATTACCTACGTGACCGAATGGTCCGATGAGCCCCTGATGATTGTGATGGGCGGCCAGACCGCCGCAGGCTCTCTCGTAGGCGACACATGGGGTTATGACGGACAGCAGTGGAGCGCTATTTCACAGAATCCAATACCCGGAGCCAAGGATATGACTCTGGTGCCTTACTTCTTCTTCCGTGTGGCCAACAACTGGGTCGCCACACGCCAGTCCGTCCTTCTCGCATTCGGCGGAACAAAGGCCGACGGAATGATCGGACGCACAGTCTACATGTCGGTCGACAGAGGCCTGCACTGGTCCAAGGCCGGCGATCTCATGCAGCTGCCGTCGGCAGTGCCGTCGCTTTCAGGTGCCGAGGCCCTTGTGTTTGACCGGACAATGACGTCACGTGCCGCTTCGGGATGGAATCCCGTGGAACTGCCTGCGATTCCGTACTGGTACGCCAAAACCTATATGGGACGTGGCGGAGAGAAACCCATCACGGAATGGCAGTGCCCCTACATCTACCTCTTCGGCGGTAAGATGGATACAGGCGCACTGAACACGGCCGTATGGCGCGGTGTCATCAATCGTCTCTCGTTCAAACCGCTGCAATAACAGAAAGATATTTCCGAAAGCCCTATTAATTTCTACCGCTAAGTGCTTCGATTGACCTCCATATCGCTCTTCTTGCTTTTCATCACGGCTGCCACTCCGGTTGCGGCTGCGGCCGATAATGTGGAAAGCTACAAGTTCGATATAGGTGCGGCCATAGGCATGAGCGGCTATCTCGGGGACGCGAACGAAAGCTCCCTGTTCAAGCATCCCGGATTTGCCGGCAACATTCAGGGCCGCTATCTTTTCGACAGCCGCTGGGCCATAAGAGCGCAGCTCGGCATGGCCACAATCTCCGGAAACACCGCTGAATTCGAGAATGTGCTTCCCTTGGGCGAGCAGTACTCGTTCAAATCCACCGTCACGGACCTCTCCGTGCGCGGCGAGTGCAATTTCTTCGCCTACGGAATCGGTGAGACCTACAAACGGCTGCGCCGCTGGTCGCCTTTCATAAGCGTGGGCCTCGGAGCCTCCTTGTCGTCGTCTGACGGCAGCGGAAGCTATGTGGCGTTCAGCGTGCCTCTCGGCGTAGGTGTGCGCTATAAGCTATCCCCGCGAGTGAATCTGCTTGCCGAGTTCACAATGACAAAAGTGTTCGGCGACAAGGTTGACAGTTACAAACTTACTGATCTGTATAAGATAAAAAGCTCTTTCCTCAAGAACACTGACTGGTACTCATCGCTGTCGGTCGGTATAACCTACGAATTCGGGCCGCGGTGCACGACATGCAACCGGCTCGACTGACACTCTCCATCAATGCTTAATAATAAAAAATCTGTTCTAATCCAATCACCCCGTCAGAATCTGCAATGAAATCATCCGGTAATCATAATACTTCTTGCAAAGTCCCGGCCCATGTGGCTGTGATTATGGATGGCAACGGCCGCTGGGCCAAGGCCAGAGGGTATGAGCGTACTGCCGGCCATGTGGCCGGCGTCGACGCCGTGCGCTATGTCATAGAGGCAGCTTCCGGACTGGGGGTTAAATACCTCACTCTCTACGCTTTCAGCACCGAGAACTGGAACCGCCCGGCCGAGGAAGTGGAGGCGCTGCTCCACCTGATTGTGGTGTCGCTCGAACGCGAGACCCCCGATTTGGTGCGCAACAACGTGCGACTCAACGTGATAGGTGATATTGATCGCCTCACTGACGAATCCCGCGAATCTCTGCGGCGCAGTCTCGACGCCACATCCCGTTGCACCGGTCTGCAGGTCAATCTCGCACTGAGCTATTCCTCCAGATGGGAAATCACCCGCGCCGCCCGCCGGATGGCCGAAATGGCCCTCGAGGGAAAGATTCGGCCGGAGGATATCGACGAGAATCTCGTGGCCTCGCAGATGACCACCGCTTCCATGCCTGACCCGGACCTGCTTATCCGCACCGGAGGCGATTCGCGGATCTCCAACTTCCTGCTCTGGCAGATTGCCTATTCTGAATTATATTTCTCACCTAAATATTGGCCCGAATTCACGGGCGACGATTTTGTGGCGGCCGTTGAGGAATTCACCGGTCGCGAGCGCCGTTTCGGAATGACCTCCGAACAGGTCTCGGCCTGCGCGCCAAACAACACCAACACACTGCAGCAATGAAACATAAACTGACTATGCGAATGAAACTGTCAACCATATTGTCCATCGTTCTGGTCTCACTCTCTTTCTGCGCCAATGCCCAGACTCCCGCCGATACCATAGTGAATCCCAAGGTAGTCTTCACCGGCATTCCGCGTACCTACGAAATCGCCGGCATAAAAGTGGAGGGAGCCGACAACTACGAGGACCATACCATAATCGGTTACGCCGGCCTGAAGGTAGGGGAGCGCATCGACATTCCCGGTGCCGAGCTCACTGCAGCAAGTAAGCGCCTCTGGCGGCAGGGCCTTTTCTCGCAGGTTCAGATTGTCGTTGACAAGACTGCCGGTGACAAGGCATGGATCACGCTCCGTCTGCGCACCCAGCCCCGCATATCGACCATCCATTACTACGGCATGAAGAAAAGCGAGCGCGATGACCTTCAGGAACGTCTGCAGCTTCACAAAGGCAACCAGATAACCCAGAACATCGTGAACCGCGCCGAGGCTATCATCAAAAAATATTTCGCCGACAAAGGTTTTGGAAACGCCGATGTCAAGGTGACGTTGCGCGAGGACCTCTCGGCCCCCAACGAGATGATCGTGGACATCAACGTCAACAAGAATGCCAAGGTGAAAGTCCACAAGATCTACATCACCGGCAATGACGTGATGAGCGACAATGCCATCCAGCGCACCATGAAAAAGACCAACGAGAAAGGCAAGCTGCTCAACCTGTTCAAACAGAAAAAATTCGTGGAGACCGACTTTGAGGACGACCTCCGCCGTATCATAGAGAAATACAACGAGAAGGGCTACCGCGACGCCAAGATTCTCTCCGATTCCGTCGTGGCCTACGATGACAAGACCGTCGACGTCTACATTGACCTTGAAGAAGGCAAGAAATACTACATCAATGACATCTCGTGGGTGGGCAATACCGTTTACCCCACCGAGATTCTCAACGAGGTGCTCGGAATCAAGAGCGGCGACGTCTATAACCAGAAACTTCTCAACAAGCGCGTAAGCGAGGACGATGACGCCGTCTCGAACCTCTACATGGACCGCGGCTATCTGTTCTATAACCTCGTGCCCATCGAACGCAACGTAAAGGGCGATTCGATTGACCTCGAGATGCGAATGATGGAAGGCCCTCAGGCCAGAATCAACAATGTGATCATCAACGGTAACGACCGCCTGTATGAAAAGGTGATCCGCCGAGAGCTTTACGTCAAGCCCGGACAGCTCTTCAAGAAGAGCGACCTCATGCGTTCGGCCCGTGAAATTGCCCAGACCGGCCATTTCAACCCCGAAACCATGGACATCCGTCCCGAGCCCAACGAAGAGAACGGAACAGTCGACATCCTTTTCAACCTTGAGTCAAAAGCCAATGACCAGATTGAATTCTCGATGGGATGGGGCCAGACCGGTGTGATTGGAAAACTTGCCCTGAAATTCACCAACTTCTCCATCAAGAACCTGCTTCACCCCAGCTCCTATAAGGGACTGATTCCTCAGGGCGAAGGCCAGACATTCACCATTTCGGCCCAGACCAATGCCCGCTACTATCAGGCCTACAGCATCTCGTTCCTCGATCCCTGGTTCGGCGGCAAGCGCCCCAACTCTCTTTCCGTATCGGCCTACTACAGCCGCCAGACCGGCGTGAACTCGTCATACTACAACTCCACATGGTCCAACCCCTACCTCTATAACGGTTACGGCTACGGTTACAACTACGGTTACGGTTCCGACTACTACCAGAACTCCATTTCCAATGCCTACGACCCCAACAAGGTGCTCCAGATGGTGGGCGTGACACTTGGATTCGGTAAGCGTCTGAGCTGGCCCGATGACTACTTCACCTTCCAGACCGAACTGAGCTACAACTGGTACTACCTCAAGAACTGGGAATACCTCTACTATATGAACAACGGTACTTCCAATTCAATTGTACTCGGATTCACTCTGGCGCGTAACTCAATTGACAATCCTCTCTACACCCGCCGCGGATCCACCTTCTCTCTCGGTCTGCAGCTCACCCCGCCGGCCTCGCTCTTCGGCAAGAAAAACTGGGAAGCGCTCTACAAGGAGAACACCACCGAATCAAAGAAACAGCTTTACCGCTGGATAGAGTACTGGAAGCTCAAATTCCAGTCACGAACCTACACCCCGCTCACCAATCCTGACGGAACCTATACGCTCGTGCTCATGACACGCGCCGATGTCGGATTGCTCGGCTCCTACAACCGCTGGCTCAAATCGCCCTTCGAGACATTCTATGTGGGTGGCGACGGTATGTCAGGCTCCTACACATACGCTACCGAAACCATCGGTCTGCGCGGTTACGAGAACGGCGCCCTGACCCCATGGGGCCGCGAAGGCTATGCCTACACCCGCCTCGGCGTCGAGCTTCACTTCCCGTTCATGCTCCAGACTTCAACCACCATCTACGGTCTGACATTCCTTGAAGGCGGTAACGCCTGGACCGAGGTCAAGAACTTCTCTCCGTTCAACCTCAAGCGTTCGGCCGGCGTAGGTCTGCGCATATTCCTCCCCATGGTCGGAATGATGGGTATTGACTGGGCCTACGGTTTCGACAAAGTGTTCGGTCAGCGCGGCGGCAGTCACTTCCACTTCATCCTCGGTCAGGAATTCTGATGCGCTCGTTTTAAACTTTTTGGCTGCTCGGATGTCTTTATTATCAAAATCTTGATTCTAAAAAATATCGGAACTATGAATATCAAAAAATCCCTGATGCTTGCCGTGGCCGTCATTTTCTGCTCCTTCGTAGCAAGCGCACAGAAATTCGCCATGGTCGACATGGAATATGTCCTGTCAAACATCCCCGCCTATGAAGTGGCCAACAATCAGCTCGAACAGCAGTCTCAGCGCTGGCAGAAAGAGGTGGAGAACGTGGCTCGCGAGGCCGAGACCATGTACAACAACTACAAATCCCAGATGCCTTTCCTGACCGATGACCAGAAGAAGAAACAGGAAGAGGAAATCGTGGCCAAGGAAAAAGCTGCCGCCGAACTCCGCAACAAATATTTCGGACCGGAAGGCGAGCTCTACAAAATCCGTCAGACTCTGATGCAGCCCATTCAGGAGCAGGTCTACGAAGCCGTGAAAAAAGTGGCAGAGGAAAGAGCCTACATGTGCATTTTTGACCGCGCCACCTCGGCCGACATCATATTCGCTTCTCCCAGAATCGATGTCAGCAACGAAGTCCTTGCCAAGTTAGGTTATTCAAAATAAAACCGCTATCTTTGCATCTGACTTTTAATTATTAACAAAATCAAAAATAATTTATACACTGAAATGATTAAGAAATTACTTGTCGCAATCATGATTGCACTTCCTGCAATGGCTTTTGCCCAGAAATTCGGCACTGTCAACACACAGCAGATCATGCAGGACCTTCCCGATGTGAAAGAGGCTCAGACCCAGCTTGAGGCCGCATCGAAAAAGTACGACGATGAATTCAAGAACCTGCAGACTGAAATGCAGAAAAAATACGAGGAACTCCAGAAAGCTCAGGAAGAGAAAGCTCCGCAGACCATTCTGGACCGCCGTATGTCGGAACTTCAGGACCTCGACCAGAAGATTCAGCAGTTCCGCAACACCGCTTCGCAGGATCTCCAGCGTCAGCAGGAACAGCTTCTCGCTCCCATCCAGCAGAAGATTCTCAACGCCATCAACTCTGTGGGTGCTGAAGGAAACTACACCATGGTATTCGAGAACGGCGCCGCTGTCTATGTAGGCACCGATGTAACCGACCTTACCCCCGCAGTAAAAGCTAAACTTGGTCTTAAATAATTAAGACCACCGGATGTTAGATAGGAAGAGGCGTGCCGTCAGGCATGCCTCTTCTGCGTTACGTTCAAACTTTTTTAAATAATGGCGGCGCATTTCATGATTTATATTTAAATTTGTGTGTTGAATCATAAATGAAAACTTTGAGTTGATTATGGCTGACAAGCAACCGATAGTTATAACGATAGGACGCCAGTTCGGAAGCGGTGGCCGTGAACTGGGCCGTAAACTGGCCGACAGACTGGGATATGATTATTATGACAAGGAGCTTCTGAGGGAAGCCGCAAGACATGCGGGCGTCAGTGAGGAATTCTTTGCCCGTAATGACGAGCGTTTCCCGTCGTTTCTCAACGGAGTCTTCTCCTTTGCCTTCGGATTGAGCACTGTCAACTGCTATGCGGGCAGCACGTCGATTTCAGATGACAGTCTCTATCGCGCCCAGAGTGATTTCATCCACTCTCTGGCCGACAAAAAGCCATGCGTCATTGTGGGCCGCACTTCCGATTATGTGCTCCGCGACCATTCGCGGCTCGTCAATCTGTTCGTCCATGCTCCGATTGAGGCCAGAGTAAGCCGCATCATGAGCCGCAGCGATTCCGATATGACTCCGGAAAAAGCCAGAGCCAAGGCCGCCAAAGTCAACAAACTCCGCGCCAGCTACTACAACTTCTACACTGACAAGACCTGGGGCGACGCCGCAAGCTACGATCTGTCGCTTGACACATCGCTCATGCCAATGGATGAATTGGTGGAAGTGATTGTGGAGTATCTGCGCCGCAGATTCCCCGACGAGTCATTTGACGCGAAGTGATTCTCAGCACACCACGGCGATGAGCAGCGCCACTGACAGTGCCAGTATGGTCATCGCTGTCATGCCGAGCAGCGGGGTCAGTCTGTGGCCCTGAAGTCTGCCCATGCCTCTTGCAATGGCCACTGAAATGACCACGTAAACCGCCGGAATGGCTATGGCCGCTCCTGCCGGCAGCATTTTCCACCACGGAATAAGAAGCGCGGCACCGCATGTGGCGTTGGCCATATAGAGCCAGATCATGGCCTTGCGCCCCAGTATCACGGCAAGAGTGTGCTTGCCCACCGCACGGTCATCGTCGGCGTCTCTGTAGTTGTTGACAATCAGTACGTTCGCAATCATTAGTCCGAGACCCAGCCCCGCCATGGCTATCTTCAGGTCAGGCTCTCCGCCCTGAAGGATATAGGTGCAGCACACCGGGATGAGTCCGAAAAACAGTATAACGGCCACTTCTCCCAGTCCGTGGTGCGACAGCGGATAAGGCCCCGTGCTGTAGGCTATCACCCCTATGGCTATCATTATGCCCGTCGGGATGAGCCACCATCCTCCGAACATAAGCAGTGACAGACCGATGCAGCATGCCGTGGCCAGCGTCAGATATGTGGCCGTCAGCATGGCCCGCGGGGTGATGTCGCCCTCGGTCACGCCGCGTCGCGGACCCTCGCGCCCCTTGCGGTCGAGGCCGCCCTTGAAATCGTAATATTCGTTCGCGAAATTGGAGGCTATCTGTGCCAGTATCGCAAACAGCAGGCACAGAAAAGCGGGGAGAGCGTGGAAGGTGTCATTGGCTGCCGCACATCCCGAGGCCAGTATCACACCGGCCACGGATACGGGCAGAGTCCGAAGCCTCATGGCCTCGATCCAGCATTTAATTTTCATCGTTGTCATCTGAATCCGGCAAGATTGAGCCGGAAGAAAGGTTGAAACACTGTAATATGGCGTTGCGTAGCCGTGTGGCCTCGGGCGAATCGTGACGGAGAATCTTGAGTATGGTGTAGAGATAATCGTCCTTGTCCTTCAGTCCGCACATAACGGCCACGTTTGAGCCGGGTAATATCGATTTCTGGTTGTAGACACGCAGTATGGCGGCATAATCCGAGCGCTTCACGTAGTCCCTGAATTCGCGGCAGAGGTTTTCGTAGATTCCGCGGGGATTGATTTCGCGCGGAAGCGTGGCCATGTGCCGCTCGAGCACGTCTATGTTCTGGAAACGTCCGTCGATGCGGCATTCCACAATGCGTTTCACCCGGTGGCGCGTGTGAAGCAGGGCCTGCTGTTCGAGTTCATGCCGGAACTCGTTGATCACATAGCGGCGCACTTTCGAAGCCACGGAATTCTCGTCTTTGCCGCGGAACGATGCAACCGTGCGCACAACTTCCTCCACCAGCAGCAGGTTCTCCACCTCGGCTACTTCCGGAACCATGATGCGCTTGCCCCGCAGATATTCCACCTCCTTCACGTCGCGGCGGTCGCGGTCCACAATGCCGCGGGAGTCCAGATGGTGAAACGCGTTGAGGTCATTGAACGTGCGCGTGGCTTCTATCACTTTGTTACAGCTGCCGAGGGGCTGCACGGTGAATTCGCGGAAAATCAGCGGGTAGAGTTTCGAGTCTATCGACCGCCGCGCTTCGCCTTCAATGAAAAGCACCGGCTTGCGGGAGCCTAATATCGAGCGGTATATGTCATCGGTTAACACGCTCTGTGCCGGAAGCACCTCATAGTCCCAGGTCAGTGTGCGCGGGTCGTAATTGCGCACCCAGATAGCCGACGACGATGACCGAGACGCCGCGAAATCAAGGTCGTGGGTGGTGTAGATGAACCGGCAGTCAGGACGCATGATTTCCAGATGGTTCCACAGTGACTGTGTGACGGTTGGGTGCAGAAACAGCTCCGGACTGTCAACGAACACCAGCGAACGTTTGGGCGCGAACACCATGGCGCCTATATAATAGAGCACGGCTTTCTCGCCGGCCGACAGGCGCGAGGGCGCGTATCCTTCGTCGCCGTCCGTCTCGCCGTCGGGCCTGCGGCTGAAAAGCATCCGCCCGCTCTCAATGAGCACCCGGTTGTCGGGAAACACCTGCTGCCACACGTCGATCACGCTGTCCAAAGGCGTGGGGAGCAGGGGAGTGTCGGGGGCTGAACGCCGGGTTATCTTGTAGTTGATGAGATTGAGCATCTCGTCATGCATCAGCAGGGCCAGCACGCGGTCAAACTGAGTGGATTCGGCGGCATGGAGCAGTCCGGATGACACGCACGTGTTGTATCGTCCGTCAATCACCTCGTTGCCCGTTGAGCCGTTGGTGCGCTCGAATATCGCGTTCAGGGCCGAAAGGACGTATGCCCGGTTGCCGGCATCCTTGGCCATGCGTGCCGTGAACCGGCTTTTGCCGGCGCCGTTGGCTCCGACAATCACTATCTGGCGGGCGGTTTCGTCAATGGTGAGGCGTCGTCCCGAAGGCTGCGGAGGCAGCTGTATGTTTTTTGTGGCCATCTCTGTAAGTTTTTCTAAATATCGAATTCAACAGGCCCTTCGCGGATAATCTTCGGCGAGGTGCTGTCGGTGAGGTCAACTATAGCCGAGGGAACGTCCGTGCCGTTGCCCCCGTCAATCATCATCCCGATTCCGGGATTGGAATTGTAACGGAGCATGATTTCATCCGGCAAAATGATTTCATCGGAGCTCAGGCCTTCCGAGGGGATGGAGGTTGACAAAAGCGGATGTCCCGGAGCGGCGGCCAGAGCGCGGGCTATGGTGTTGTCGGGGATGCGCAGGCCCACCTGTCTTCTGCCTTTGAAGGCCTTGGGCAGTTTCGGCGACGACGGCAGTATGAAAGTGAACGGCCCCGGACAGCAGCGGCGCAGAATGTCGAATGCGCGGTTGTCGATTCGGGCATACTCGCTGGCCTGCGATATGTCGGCGCAGATGATGGACAGGGTGTTCTTCTGCGGATTGATGCCCTTCATCCGGCATATCCGCTCTATGGCGTTCTGGTTCATCGCATCGCAGCCTATGGCATAGAGTGTGTCGGTGGGATAGATGATCAGATTCCCGCCGCGCAGGGCTTCGGCGGCCTCGTCTATGAAGCGGTCGTTGATTGATGTGGGGTAGATTCTAAGAGTTTTCATATTGAAATTTTTGATTGCGATGCTCAGCATTCAAAAATAGTGATTTTGGCGTTAATGATAAAATAAAAAGAGATGTTTCACAACATCTCTTTCCCTTTAAACCTTTATCTTAATCTAATACTATGAAAAACACACGTGCAAAAGTATCCATATTTTATGATACAGGCAATACTTTGAACGGTCATTTAACATTATTTTAACTAAATGAAAGATAAACCCCGCGATTTAATCTACGAATCGGAAGTCGGGAGGTTACTTTTTGTAAGCGTGACGGTAGCCTTTCACTTTCTGCCATGCACCGCGGGTGAAATCGGGCACTTCAACTGGAGCCGATCCGTTGTCAATGGAGATTGCTCCGAGCGGGCCCAGACAGCACCATTCGGCCATGTCGTAGACGTCCATGTCAAGCGGAAGTCCGTTGCGCAGACAGTAGACAAGGCGATAGTCCATGATGTAGTCCATGCCGCCGTGGCCTCCTACTTTTTTGGCCACTTCGCCCACCTCTTTTATAATGGGGTGGGTGTAGCGCTCGGTCAGGGCCTTGCGCTGCTCGTCGGTTATGAAGCCGTGGGCGTTCAGGTTCTCGTGGTCGGGCACCGCGTCCTTTGCTATCTGCTCCGGAGCGAACGAGTAGCCTTCCGTGGGATATTTGTTGGCGAATCCCTTGGTGCCGGTGAGCTGATACATGCGGTTGTAGGGGCGGGGAGTCATCACGTCATGCTGGATCTGCATGGTCTTGCCGTTGGCGGTCTTGATTATGGTCATGGTGTGGTCGCCGTTGGCGAATGTCTCGGGCTTCTTGCCGGTGGTCTTCTCTATGTAGGCGGGACCGTTCACGGCCTTGGTGTCCATGGCAACGAGCGTGGTCATGCGGTCGCCGCGGTGCATGTCAAGGAGCTGGCATGCCGGGCCGGTGCCGTGGGTGGCGTAGATGTCGCCCTTGTGTTTCTGGTTGAAGTCCATGCGCCAGTTGTTCCAGTAGTAGGGCCAGAATTCCTCAAGATTGTGTATGTAAGCCCCTTCGGTGTGGAGCACTTCGCCGAACAGGCCCTGCTGGGCCATGTTGAGGGTGTTGAGTTCGAATGAATCGTAAACGCAGTTCTCGAGCATCATGCAGTGGCGGCGTGTGCGCTCCGAAGTGTCAATCAGGTCCCAGATTTCGTCGAGCGACATGGCGGCCGGAACTTCTATGGCCACATGCTTGCCTTTCTCCATGGCATACTTGGCCATGGGAGCATGATGAACCCAGTCCGTGGCTATGTACACGAGGTCTATGTCGTCGCGGTCACAGAGTGCTTTCCATGAATCCTCCTTGCCGCCGTAAACGGTGGCTTTAGGCAGCCCCTGACGGGTGAGTATGTCCTGACATTTCTCGGCGCGGTCTTTCTCTATGTCGCACAGTGCCATGATTTTGGTCCCCGGGATATGGGTGAAGCGCTCCACGGCTCCGGGTCCGCGCATGCCTAATCCAATGAATCCCACCCTGACGGTGTCTATGGCAGGAGCCGCGAATGCAACCATGTCGGTAGCGCCCGCCGGACGGGACGGAACGTGGGTCTTTATCGGTTCAGCCGCAGAGGCTTCCGGGCATGAGGCCAGAACAATTGCCATTGCGAGCGTCCCGGCCAGAAATCTGTGTAGCTTCATGATGATTTTATTTGTCGGTTTTGTGAAATATTAAAAAACTTATGCAAATATAGCTAATAATTTGAAATACCCGGAATCTTGGCTCGCGGCTATGGTGGTTTTATTTGGAATTTATCGTATCTTTGCAGATATTACCTCATAATCTTTTACCCCAACAGTTTCAATCATAGCGTCTGATGAAATTTCGTCAATCGATACTTGTGTTTGTCGCGGTGATGGCTTTGGCTGTCGCGGCTGTCTCGTGTTCCGGTTCCGGAGACTCTTACACCGGATTTCCGTGTCTTTTGAAGGGAGAGAAGCAGTGGAGCATAATTACTTCCGACGGAGAAATCGCCGTGAGCGAGGAATTCTCCCACCGCCCTACGCTGGTCTGCGGCGACAGATTCTGGGCCCAGAATTCCAAAGGCTACTGGGAGCTGTATCGCGCTGACGACGGTATGGCCCGTCTGGTCACTGACCGCGAATTCCGTTACGTGTCGTATTTCCATGACGGCCGCGCCATGGTTGCCGAACGTGACAAGCCGGTCTCCATAATTGATCGCGACGGCAACGACATCCTTTCGCTGGACAGGATTGACGGTAAAAGCCCCGACAGTTTCACCGATATAACCGACGGCCTCGCTGTTTTCACCGCCGACACTCTCTCGGGCGTGGTGAACTTCAAGGGCGAGGTGGTCATTCCGCCTAAATATTTCTCGATACTGCCTCCCGCCTCGGGCAGGATTATCGCCTGTGACCGCAACCATGTCACTTTCATGATCGATATGGAATCGGATTCGGCTTCAGTGCCTGAATCCGTGATGGATGTCTATGACTATGCGGGACAGAAGCTCTTCTCGATCAGGTCGAGCCGATACCAGAGGACAGGCCTCAAATTCATGGACGGTTATCTGCCGGTTGCAACGGTGAAGGACGGCGTGGAGTCATGGGGCCTCATGAATGCCGACGGCGAAATAGCTCTCGAACCCTCCAAAAAGATAGCCGGTATAGAATCCGTGTGCGGTCAATATTTCATTTACAGGGACAGCGAAGGCCTCTTCGGTGTCAAGAAGGTGGCCGATGGCGAAACGGTCATCAAAGCAGTCTATACCCTTGCGGAGTTCATTGACGAGAACCGTCTCGCCGTCACAAAGACCGACCTGGCCACGGCCTACGAAGAACCCTCTCTGACGGTGGTCAACCTTGAGGGAGAGCGCCTTTCGGACCGCAAATTCTTTTTTATCTCGCCCGCTTTCAACGGACATCTGTTCTGCCAGACCAAGGAGGACAGGTGGATTATAGCCGATTGTGACGGCAACGAGCTTGAGGACGTGCATTCGGTCATCACCGATGTGTTCTTTGACACTGAGGCCGTTCCTTCCTACGCCGTGATGTCCGACGCCATAAACCTTGACAAACTGCTGGACGGCATTGATATGTCGGCCAACGGCGTTGATGGAATGACCTTCCAGTCATCCGTGCATCAGGTGCTCGAACGTCAGGCCAGATACTATTCGTGGTCCAACAAGCCTGTCGCATCCAACTATGCCTATACCAACGAAGTCAATATCTTCCCGACCGTCGAGGGCGAGATGGTTAACATAGCCGCTGTTTTCCCCTCGAATCTCAGCCAGCAGACCTACCGCAAGGAAAAGGTGGTTGACTACGTCTGGGGAAATTATTACTATTACCACACCAACAACGTCCCCACGGGCTATGTCTTCACCAAAGACTCTCCCTCCAGGTTCGTTGTCACCTTCAATAACTACGGCAAGCTGCGGGGCAAGTTGCGCTCGCTCTATTCCATGCTCGTAACCCGCTTCAGCAAATATGGTTCCGTTGTGGATTCCAATTCCGGTGCCACGCTGATTGATATGGCCGACGGACGCAAGGCCCTCGTGGTGCTGGAGTCCAATGACGTGAAAGTCTCCTGGGGACGCCTCCCGGCTTCCGAATGTTCGATTTCCGGATTCGACGGCAACAAGGAAAACGCCGCCGGCGATTTCTGGGACGTCGAGACTGACGGGGATTGACCCGCCTCCTGACGGCTGAATCGCCTCAAAAATTGAAATCATTTACAAATAATATAATAGTTACCAAAACCATGCCAAAAACAAGACAACTGTTATTCACAGCCTCCCTGCTGTTAGGCACCGCCTGCGCGATGAACGTATCCGCTCAGGACGACGGTTTCGATCTCAGCTCGCAGCGCGGAGAAATCAAGACCGTCAATCCGGTTCCTGGCAAAAAAATTGACCATAAGGGCATCATTATCAATCCTACGCCTCAGAGCATAACCCGTCCGAACACCGGCGAGCTCAACACCTCCGGCGGTTTCAAAGTCAAGGACAAGCGCAAGGCTTTCGCTGACAACATCGGGTTCCTCGACCTTAAGCCTAAGGGCATCGAGGTGGTGATAGATTTCGGTGAAAAAATCGCCGCAAAAGCCGGCGTGAAGCCTGTCGACGGCGCTTATCATCTCTCTATCGGCCCGAAGAAGATAGTGATAACCGGCTATAATGACCGCGGCGCGTTCTACGGTCTCCAGACTCTGCGTCAGATTCTCGCCAGCCCTGCATGCGCCGGCGGAGCTCCGCTCCCCATGATGGAAATCAACGATTTCCCTGCCATGAAGTACCGCGGCATTGTCGAAGGCTTCTACGGAACCCCCTGGAGCCACGAGGTGCGCATGTCGCTGCTTGACTTCTACGGACAGAACAAACTCAATGACTATCTCTACGGACCCAAGGACGACCCCTATCACAGCAGTCCCTACTGGCGTCAGCCCTATCCCGAACAGGAGGCCAAAAACATCCGCGAGCTCGTGGAGACGGCCAAACGCAACCGCGTCAATTTCGTGTGGGCCATCCACCCCGGAAAGGATATCCGCTGGAACAAGGAGGACTATGACTCTCTGGTCCACAAATTCGACCTGATGTATGACCTCGGAGTCCGCTCATTCGCCATTTTCTTCGACGATATTGACGGCGAGGGAACCAATCCTGCGAAGCAGGTGGAGCTGCTCAACAACCTCACGCGTGATTTCGTGAAGGTGAAGGGCGATGTCTCCAACCTGATTGTATGCCCCACCGATTACTCGCAGCTCTGGGCCAAGCCCGGTCATGACGGTCCTCTGGCTGTCTATGGCCGCGACCTGAACCCCGATGTTGAGGTGTTCTGGACCGGTGCAGTGGTGTGCAGCGACCTCACCCGCGAGACCCTTGACTTTGTCAACTCCCGCATCAAGCGTCCGGCGCTCTACTGGTGGAACTATCCCGTGACCGATTATTGCAAACATATCCTCATGCAGGGCCCTGTCTACGGTCTTGATACATCCCTCACCGCCGAGGAAGTCATAGGTCTCGTAAGCAACCCCATGGAGCACGGCGAGGCCTCCAAACTCGCGCTTTACGGCGTGGCTGACTACGCATGGAATCCCACCTCCTACAACCCCATCGACAACTGGGAGCGCGGTCTGAAGGAAATGATGCCCGGCGCTCCTGAGGCTTACCGCACTTTTGCCATCCATTCCGCCGATACCGAGACCGGATATCGCCGCGACGAGTCATGGGAAACCGTGGTGTTCCCCTACAACCGCTACAGCCAGGCCCAGTTCGAAGCACTGCGCGACGAGTTCAAGAAAATCACCGCCGTCGAGGACCAGATCACCAAAGGCGCCACCAATCCCGGCCTCCTGAAGGAGATGAAACCCTGGCTCACCGAGTTTACCCGTCTCGGACAGCGCGGACTCACCACCCTTGACCTCATCAAGACCTACGAAAAGGGCAACGATTCTGTTTTCTGGGCACAGTACCTTGAAAACATGATGACCCCTGACCAGATAAAGGCCTACGACGCCCACCGCATCGGCACCATGAAACTCCAGCCGTTCTATGAGAATGCCATGGAGGACATGGCCCGCGATTTCTACCACAAGCTTACCGGCCGTATGCCTGCCATGTATCGTGGCGCCGGCAATTTCCCCTACCTCGGTTCAAAGAAAATCGCTCCGATGCTTGACGATGACCTCTCTACCTTCTACTCCACCGAAGAGGCCCAGACCGACGGCTCATGGCTCGGTCTTGACCTGCTTGCCGTGCGCTCGGTCGACGAGATTGACATCAAGCAGGGCCGCAACTCCGTCGACGACGGTGACTACCTCGATAATTTCATCGTGGAATATTCCGTTGACGGCAAAGACTGGAAAGCTCTGAGCAAGCCTCTGGAAAAGACCTACGAGTTCTTCTGGAAAGGCGAACCTGTCGATGCCCGCTACATACGCATGCGCCGCCTTGACTCCGACCGCAAGTCATGGGCTTCCGTACGCCAGTTCCATGTCAATCCTCTGACTCCGGAACGCACCGGCGTAAATCCCGAGAACGCACATCTCGACAAGGCCCTCAAGGCATTCGACGAGAACCCGCTGACTTCGTTCAACATTGCCGGTCCTCTCTCTTTCGACCGTCTCCAGGGCGCATCGCAGCTCGTGCTGCTGCTCGGCGACATCATGGGTCCGTTCACCGTTGAACAGCTTGACGCCAAGGGCTATCAGGTGGCCGAAAACAGGATTTCAACCCCGTACTCCACCGTAAACCTCGCTCCTTCCACCACACGGATCGTGGTCAAGGGCCACGCCGCTGTCTACGAGCTCGTGCAGCGTTGATTTCATAACAAACCATCATACGGAAAGCGCCATGACCTTGAAAATCATGGCGCTTTCCGTGTTCATTGGCTGTAATAAAAAGTGAAGCTGCGGTTCCGGAATTGGAGCCGCAGCTTCTGCAAGCTGGAAAAAGGATTGATTAGATTTTACTTGTCAAGATGCTCGTAGCGGAGAGTGGCTGTGGGCTGGTCGCACACTTCTGCCGGACCGAAGTACTGGATGGGACCGGGATATACGTAGGAAGTGGTCTGGGCCCATTTGTCGCGTTTTGCGGCAAAACGCTGGAAGGGTTTGCCATCGAGACGAACGAGCGCTTTCTGGATAACGGGTTTGAGTTTACCGTTGCGGCGTTCCATGTTGAACATCATGGAGATGGGCACACCGCCTGCGAGCCACTGAACCGAAGGTTTGGTCAGGTTGCGGAGCGATGAGATGTAGCCCGTTACACCGGCATTGATGAGGTTGGCTGCATTGTAGCCGAGTGCATAGCAGTAGTCAGCGTCGAAGTTCGACGGAGCTGCGCAGCGGCCTTCGTAGCCGAAGAAGTGGTGAAGCGGCGAGAACTTGCCGTTGTATTTGCCTTCCTTGGCCATTTCTTTCAGGCGGTTGCCCACCATTTCTGAAAGAAGTTTCTCTGTCTCGATGAGCGAAACCTGCACGTTGCCGTGGGGGTCGCGGTCAAGGCTGAGCTGACGGGCCACGCCTTCGGGAAGCGAAGCGTAGACCTTGGCGTTCTTGTCGCAGAGGTGGTCGAGAACGTACTGGCGCTGTTCGGGCCATGTCTTCTCGCCGAAATCGGGAGTGTGGGCCAGAAGGTCGTTGAGCTCGGCGATGAGGTTCTTCATTGCCGGGATGAATTCGATGAGGCCTTCGGGAATGAGCACTGTTCCGTACATGTCGCCCTGGGCGGCACGCTTGGCAACGATGTCGGCTATGTAGTTCACCACATCCTGCAGGGTGAGGTTCTTCTCTTCAACTTCCTCGGAGATGATGCAGACGTTAGGCTGGGTCTGAAGAGCGCATTCAAGAGCAATGTGTGATGCTGAACGGCCCATGAGCTTGATGAAGTGCCAGTATTTCTTAGCTGACTTGCAGTCACGCTGGATGTTGCCGATAAGCTCCGAGTAGACCTTGGTGGCGGTGTCGAAACCGAAAGAGGCTTCAACCACTTCGTTCTTGAGGTCGCCGTCAATGGTCTTGGGTGCGCCGATAACCTGGACGCCGGCACCGATTTCCTTGTAGTATTCGGCGAGAACGGCTGCATTGGTGTTGGAATCGTCGCCGCCAATGATTACGAGAGCGGTGATGCCGAGTTCCTTCAGAATCTCCAGACCTTTGTCGAACTGTTCCTTGGTCTCGAGTTTTGTACGGCCCGAGCCGATGATGTCGAATCCGCCGGTGTTGCGGTACTGGTCGATGACGGGAGCGGTCAGTTCCACGTAGTTGTGGTCAACGAGTCCGCCGGGACCCATCAGGAAGCCGTAGAGGCGGCTGTCCTTGTTGATTTTCTTTATACCGTCAAAGAGACCGCTGATCACGTTGTGACCGCCGGGGGCCTGGCCGCCTGACAGAATCACGCCTACGTTGATAGGCTTGCCGACAACCGGAGAAGGATTTTTCTCGAAGCGGATTTCGGGGAGGCCGTAGGTGTTGGGAAATAATTTCTTGATTTCTTCCTGGTCAGCCACTGACTGTGTGGGGTTGCCTTCAACGGCGATTACGGAGCCGGTGAGCGATACAGGCAACTTGGGCTTGTAGGCAGCACGGGCTTCTTGCAGAGCGCTAATCTTCATTCTTGTTAATATGATTTATTAAAACTTATTGTAAATCAGTTGGTTGAAAATAACATCAAATGAGCTGCTATTTTGGTGCAAAGTTCGTAATTATTTTTGTGAAAACCAATTGACTCCGCAAAAAAATCATGCAAAAATCCATGCATCCAGTCCATGGAATGTCCTTTGCCGTCAGTCCGGCGCTGCTTATCGACACGAAAACAGCGCCAACCGGCCCAAGCCGGGAGGCGCTGCGTTTATTGGATGGGGTGTTTTTGAAACTGTAGTTATTCTGATGTAATGGGTGTTGTTGACGTACGGTTGTTATTTCACAGCGTTTGTCAGTTCGGCACCGGCTTTGAATTTAACCGACTTGCGGGCGGGAATCTCGATGACTTCCTTGGTGCGGGGGTTGATACCTTTGCGTGCGGTCTTTTCTGATACTGCGAATGTGCCGAATCCTATGAGAGCGATTTTGTCACCCTTGGCGAGCTGTTCGGTGATTGATTCGACGGTTGCGTCAAGAGCGACCTTGGCCTGTACTTTGGTCAGGCCGGCTTTTTCTGCGATAGAATTGATAAGCTCTGTCTTGTTCATAATTGGTTTGTATATTTGTTGTTAGAAGTAAATTTTCAAGTAATTGCCACAAATATAGGCAATAAATCAGTATGTATCACCATAAAATTTAAAAAAAAATGAGAAAAATTATAAATTTTGTCATAATAGTGGCAAAAATGCAGAATTACAGCCTATTTTTAGTAATTTTGTAATCCATTTCAATCAATTACAACTGTGAGTCAATTCAGCAATATGGTGCGGCTTTTGCCGCCGGTGACAAAGAATCTTATCATCATCAATTTCATTATATGGCTTGCGATGATGATTCTTCCGCGCAGTTTCGGCGTGGATTTCATGAAATTCGGCGCCCTTCATTACGTGGAAGCCCCGGACTTTAATCCGGCGCAGATTTTCACATATATGTTCATGCACTCCACCTCGTCGTTCGCCCACATCCTGTTCAACATGTTCACCCTGTTCATGTTCGGTGTGGTTCTCGAGAGGGTGCTCGGAGCTAAACGTTTCCTCTTCTACTACATCAGCTGCGGAATCGGAGCGGCCCTGATTCAGGAAGGGGTGTGGGCCCTGACCCTGCCTGACATGATTGTCAGTGAACTGGCGCGCATGAACCATACCACGGCCGATGCCATCAGGCAGTGGGTGGCGTCCGACCCTGTGATACTGAAGCAGAACTATGACGTGTTCACTACCATAGGGGCCTCGGGAGCTATCTACGGCGTGCTTCTCGCTTTCGGAATGCTCTTCCCCAACCGGCCCATGTATCTGATGTTCATTCCCGTTCCGGTAAAGGCCAAGTGGATGGTAACCGGCTTCGTGGCTCTGGAGCTGCTCATAGGCCTCAGCTCCGCCAGCGACGGTGTGGCCCATTTCGCCCATCTCGGCGGCATGCTCATAGGTTTCTTCATAATCCTCTATTGGAAAAAGAAGGGCGTGGTTCATGGTGGCTACTATTGATGCGAGGTCGGCTTACTCCCGGCGGTCGGCTCTGAGCTGGCTGCTTGTCGCGAATGCGGCGGTTTTCGTCGTGCTCAGACTCATCGCCGTTGCCGGAGTCCTGTCCGGCAACGCTGACTGGAGCTCAGAGGCCATCGCGGCGGCAAGTCTGCCCGGCTCGCTATCCGGGCTGCTTGCAAGGCCGTGGACTCTCGTGACCTACATGATAGCACAGTACGACCCCCTCCACCTGATGATGAACATGCTTTTCCTTGCATGGTTCGGTCTCTATGTCCAGCTTGACTGCGGTTCGCGCCGGCTGCTGGCCATCTACGGTGCCGGCGGACTGGCCGGTGCTCTGGCCTATATGGTCTGGTCAGCGGTGGCAGTCTCGGACGCGCCGGCAGGACTCATCGGTTCTTCCGCTTCCGTAATAGCCGTGGCGGTGGCCATAGCGGTGATAGAGCCGGAACGCCCCGTGGGTCTTCTGTTTTTCGGACACCTGAAAATGAAATGGGTGGCTGCCATCATGATTGTGGTGACGGTCCTCTTCCTTTCGGGTTATCATGCCGGCAGTGACGCCGCGCATATCGGCGGAGCCGTTGCCGGAATGGCGTGCGGCGCCCTGATGCGCCGACGCAAGCCCTCTCTGGCTCCCGCTGTCACGCTCCCTTCAAATGTAACCGGTGACTCCGTACCCGCAGTTGAGGAATCCCGCCCATCGATGACGGACACCGAGGCTCTTGACAGCCTTCTCGATAAGATACGCCGCTCGGGTTATGACTCCCTGTCGTCGGTGGAGCGCATGGAGCTGTTCAATATCAGCCGGCGCATGAACGGAAACAACCAACAGTGACGGACAATGGGCAGACAACGCAACCTACATACCGTAATGAACATCGCAGCCATTCTGGTGAGCCTCCTGCTTGCCGCGGCCCTTCTGTTCTCGGCCTACGGCGGACGCATGGACCCCACCCGGTCCTGCACCGGAGCCATAGCGGCAATGGTGTTCCCCGTCATGCTGGGACTCTCGTTGCTTCTGCTTGTGGTGAATCTGATCTGGTTCAGGCGGGCGGCCATAGTCACCGGCCTCTCATTGCTGTTTTGCATTGGCCCCATATTCACCTATTGCCCCCTCAACATTTTCCGCCCGTCGGTCAAGTCCATCGAATCCTCCGGCAAGGAGGTCATAAAGATAATGACCTACAATATGCTGAATCTCGTGGATTATTCCAAGGGATTCTGCCGGGTGGGCGACGGAAACCCCACCATGGAATATGTGCTGCTGCAGGCGCCTGACATTCTTCTGTGTCAGGAAGGGGAGAACATGCTTGCCGACGACGGCAGCAGCAACATAGACTCCCTCCAGCATCGCCGGCTTGTCGAGCTGTATCCCTACCGCAAGGTCGACCGCCGCGGCATGGGCATCCTCTCCCGCTTCCCGTTCACCGCCGAACGCATTGACCATTCCGACAGATGGCAGTATGATGTGGTCCGCTACCGCATCACCATAGGCTCGCGCGTGATAACCGTGTTCAATCTCCATCTGCAGTCACTTGGCCTGACGGACAATGACAAGGCCATGTACCGCGACCTGACCAATGTAGAGGCCAAGGACAACATAGGCAGCATACGCACCCTTGTCCGTAAACTCAACTCGGCCTTCCGCAAGCGTGCCGGACAGGCCCGTTACATCCGCCAGGTCATAGACCGCACGGACGGAACCGTGATTGTGTGCGGTGACTTCAACGATATCCCCGGATGCTACGCGCAGCGCGTGATTGCCGGCGATGACCTCCGTGACGCCTACCGTTCAGCCGGAATCGGCCCTGCCATAACCTATCATGACAACCGTTTCTTCTTCAGGATAGACCATATACTCTACCGCGGACCCATAAAGCCCCTCAGGGTATGGTGCGGTTCCAACCCGTCGAGCGACCATTATCCGCTCATAGGCTGGTTCGAACTTGAGGACAGTGAGAATTAATCGGAAATATCGAAAAATAGTAATTATAAATTATTAAATGAAAATGTTTAAACCTATCGTAACTATCGCAATGAGCATAGTGCTGCCGGTGGCGTCGTTCGCGGCGTCGTCACAGAGGGTCAATCCGTTCCTGGAGCCCTACAACACCCCCTACAACATTCCTCCCTTCGAGAAAATCCAGTATTCCGATTACCTGCCGGCTATGGAACAGGGCATAAAGGAGTATCGTGAGGAAATCAAGGCCATCAAGGCCAACCGCGCAATGCCCGATTTTGAAAACACCATTCTTGCAATGGAGAAATCCGGACAGCTGCTGAACCGCGTGATGACAGTGTTCGTCGCTCTTGACGAGACCGAATCATGCCCGGAAATGACTGCCATCTCCGAAAAGGCATATCCCATGCAGTCACAGATCAGCGACGAGATCATGATGGATTCCGAACTGTTCAAGCGCGTGAAATCCGTCTATGACAACCGCAAGAAACTCGGCCTCACCCCCGAACAGATGCGTGACGTGGAAGAGACCTACAAGGAATTCGTCCGTGCCGGAGCGCTTCTGTCGGATGCCGACAAGGCCAGACTGATGAAGCTTAACACCGAGCTGACCGACCTCTTCCTCAAATTCAACAAGAATCTGCTTGACGATACCAATGCTTTCCAGCTCGTTGTCGACGACAAGTCCAAGCTGTCAGGCATCCCCGCCGCCACCGTTGACCAGGCTGCCGATGCCGCCAAGGCCGCAGGCATGACCGGAAAATGGCTGTTCACGCTTCATGCTCCGAGCCGTCTGCCGCTGCTGCAGTATGCCGACAACCGCGACCTGCGCCGTCAGATGTATGAAGGCTACATCAATCTCGCCTCTAAAGGCAAATATGACAACAAGCCGGTGATCAACAAAATCCTCAAGGCCCGTGCCGAAAAGGCCCGTCTGCTCGGATTCCCCAACTTCGCCGCCTACGCCACTGACAATGTCATGGCCAAGACCCCCGAAGCCGCCGAAGACCTTCTGCTCGAAATCTGGAAACCCGCCATTAAACGGGTTGCCGAGGAAGTGGCCGAGATGCAGGCGCTTGCCGACAAGCGTGGCGACAATATCACCGTTGAGCCATGGGACTACTACTATTATGCCGAAAAAGTGCGCAAGGACAAGTATGACCTCGATGAGGATGAGGTGCGTGCCTACTTCCCCCTCGAAAATGTGCGTCAGGGCATATTCTCTATGGCCAAACGTCTCTATGGCATTAACTTCACCGAAATGCCCGACGCTCCCAAATACAATCCCGAAGTGAAGGTCTATGACGTGACTGACAATGACGGCAATCATGTCGCCGTGTTCATGACCGACTACTTCCCCCGTGCCTCAAAGCGTCAGGGCGCATGGATGAGCGAGTTCCAGGGTGCCTTTGTGGACCCTGACGGAAAATCGCAGCGTCCCATCGTGTTCAATGTGGGTAATTTCTCCAAGCCCACCGGCGATACTCCCGCGCTTCTTTCGCTTGACGAGGTCGAGACAATGTTCCATGAATTCGGTCATGGCCTTCACGGAATGCTGACACGCGCCAAACTGCGCAGCCAGGCCGGTACCAACGTCGACAGGGATTTCGTTGAGCTTCCCTCGCAGATTCATGAGCACTGGGCTCTGGAGCCGGAACTGCTCAAGACCTACGCCCGCCACTACAAGACCGGCGAGGTGATTCCCGATGAACTCATTAAGAAACTTGAGGCTGCATCGACCCACAATCAGGGCTTCACCACAACCGAGCTTGTCGGTGCCGCTCTGCTTGACCTGCAGTTCGGTAAACTCAACCCCGACGGCGACGTCGATATAGCCGCTTTTGAAAAGAATGTGGCCGGAACGCTCGAAATGCCCTCGCAGGTACAGTTCCGTTACCGCAGTCCTTACTTCCGTCACGTGTTCGGATCTGACGGTTATGCCTCCGGCTACTATACCTATCTCTGGGCTGAAGTGCTTGATGCCGACGGTTTCGAACTCTTCAAGGAGAAGGGAATCTTTGATCCTGAGACAGCAAAGAAATTCCGTGAGACCGTGCTTGAGTCCGGCGGCAGTGTCGACCCCATGGACCTCTATGTGACATTCCGCGGACACCGTCCCAGTGTCGATGCTCTTCTTCGGAACCGCGGTCTTGCTCCCGCAAAGAAAGAGCCGTCCAAGGAC
Source organism: uncultured Muribaculaceae bacterium (assembly GCA_947627615.1). GTDB lineage: Bacteria > Bacteroidota > Bacteroidia > Bacteroidales > Muribaculaceae > Paramuribaculum. The sequence continues at coordinate 66,609 of CANQWS010000012.1, forward strand.
CTCCATCAGGTAGGCGGAAAGTAATCTGAAATTCCAATAAAAAACTCAGCGGCAGCGCCATTCTCTCTGGAGAATCCGCTGCCGCTTAACGTTATATTATAAGGGATCAGAGACTGGAGTAAGGCACTGAGAAGGTGTCGCCGCCGGTGAGGGTGCCGGAATCGAGCCCTTTCTTGAGCCAGCGCCAGCGTTGTTGCGATGTGCCGTGGGTGAATGCCTCAGGCACGGCATATCCCTGGGCCTTTTTTTGCAGATAATCGTCGCCGATTTTCATGGCGGCGTCAAGCGCTTCCTCAACGTCGCCCGGTTCCAGAGACCCGAACATGCGGTTGTCATGATGGGCCCAGACGCCGGCGTAATAGTCGGCCTGGAGTTCCACCCTCACGCTTTCGCGGTTGGCGTCGGTCTTGCTCATGCCGCTCATCCGTGAATGCGATTCGTCAAGGTCGCCCAGAAGATGCTGCACGTGGTGCCCCACCTCGTGGCCTATGACGTAGGCGTAGGCGAAATCGCCGTCGGCACCGAGGTCACGGCGCATGTTCTTGAAGAAATCGAGGTCAATGTACAGTTTCTCGTCGGCCGAACAGTAGAACGGACCAACGGCCGATGTGGCGTTGCCGCAGCCTGTGTTGACCGAGCCGGTGAAAAGCACCAGTGTGGGCGGACGGTATGTCAGGCCGTTTTGCTTGAACAGCTCGGACCAAACGTCCTCCGTGCCGGCAAGAATCTGCGCCGAGAACTCAGCCAGTTCCTCGTCCTGCTCCGTGGGGGTGTACTGGGTCTGTGAGGTGGTGCCGGGCTGAATGAGCTGCCCGGCGTTCGAGGTAATGTAGTCAGTCAGGTTGCCGCCTGAAAGCATGTAGATTATGCCTCCTATGATTATGGCTATGATTCCGCCCCCGGCGGCTTTGCCTCCTATGCCGCGTCGGTCTTCCACGTTAGAACTGCGGCGGCGTCCGTTGAGTCTCATGGTGCTGTTGCTTGAATTGTGTGAGAGTTACATATCTATATGGGAAACCTCTACCGGTTCCCCGAGGAATATCCGTGCCAGACGGGTGAATGATTCGGGGCTCTCCGTGGTGCGGTACTCTGTACGGCCGCCGCGGGTGCACCGCTGTTCCATTTCGGGATGCCGCTCCATGTAGTCCGCGAGGCTTTCGGCCACTATGTCGCCCTGGGTTATCACTTTGGCCCTTTCGGGAACGTATTTGCGGATTTTGTCGTAGAGCAGGGGATAGTGGGTGCAGGCGAGCAGCACGGTGTCTATATCCGCGTTCTGACCGAACAGGGCGTCCACGTATTTCCTGACGAAATAATCCGCGCCCTCACCCTCGAATTCCTCGTTCTCCACTATAGGCACGAACATGGGGCATGCCTGACTGACTGTGGTGAACTCGGGATAGAGTTTGGAAATCTCCATGTCGTAGGAGCGTGACCTGACGGTTCCCGCCGTGCCGAGAACTCCTATGATGCCGCTCGCGCTCAGTTCTCCGATTTTTTCTACGGTGGGGCGTATAACTCCAAGCACTCGGCGGCTCGCGTCAATTCCGGGCAAGTCGTTCTGCTGGATCGAGCGGAGCGCCTTGGCCGAGGCTGTGTTGCAGGCGAGAATCACGAGCGGACATCCTTGCCGGAACAGGTATTCCACGGCCTGCAGGGTGAAGCGGTAGACAATATCGAATGAGCGCGGACCGTAAGGAGCGCGGGCATTGTCGCCCAAATAAAGGTAATCATATTGCGGCAGACGCTGTTTTATGCAGCGTAATATCGACAGGCCTCCGTAACCGGAGTCAAAGACGCCTATAGGGCCGGATAGGGATAATGACTGTTTCATGCCGGCAAAGTTACCAAAAAATTTTCGGCCTGCGGTTATTTCCTGGGGTCAAACCCTTGGGATTTAAGCGCGGCAAGCATCCGGTAGTTCATGGCCTCGGCGTAATAGCCAATGATGTGTTTGGCCCAGTCATTGTCGGTGGTGGTGCCGGAACGCGTGGCGTTATAGGCGGTTATGTCCGCGTCATATTTTTTCAGGCTTTCCACGAGTTCGTTGTCGGCGCGGTATCCGTTGCTGTGGATCACGGCCTCAACCGGCTGTTTGGGCTTGAGGTCGGGAAGCTCGCGGGGTACTCCCAATGCCAGTCCGCAAACCAGATAGACTCCGGCCGGCAGATTGAGCAGCGCCGAGATTTCTTCCGGGGCGGCTGTGCGCGCGTAGCCTATGCAGCAAGCTCCGAGTCCCTGTGATTCAGCTGCCACAACGGCGCTCATCATGGCCAGGGCGGCATCGACGGTGCCTACTATCAGTACGTCGGCGGTGTCGGTGAATTGCGGCATTTCAACTCCCTTTTCCTTGGCCATGAGCGTGATTTTATGGAAATCGGCGCAGAATGCCATGAAATGGGAGCAGGTCTTTATCTGCTTCTGTCCCGTCAGTTCATAGAGCTTGACCTTCAGGTCCTGGTCCGTGATGTCGATGACGGAATACTGCTGGCCGTTATAGCTTGTAGGTGTATTGCGGATGGCGTCGTAGATGAACTCCATCTGTTCTTTTGTGATCTGTTCGCGCTCGTAGCGGCGGATGCTGCGGCGCTCGAGTAAGGTTTCTTTTACGGATTTCATGATTCGTTTGGTGGTTATGGTCTTTAGGGGATAACGCAGGGAAGTGCTTTCGGGTTCAGATGGAAAGCCGCCGTCGGAACTGGCCCGGCGGCGGCTTGATATGCTGATGTCCGATAGCCTCAGCGACACGGATGCTGTTGGTCCGGCGCCTCAGGCTTGTGTGTTATCAGTAGTTTTCGGCTTTGATTTCAAAATAGGCCTGCGGATGAGAGCATACGGGGCAAACGGCGGGTGCTTTCTTGCCTATCACGATGTGACCGCAGTTCATGCACTGCCAGATGGTGTCCTGGTCGCGTGAGAACACGAGGCCGCCCTCAATGTTGGCGAGAAGCTTGCGGTAGCGGGCTTCATGCTCTTTCTCGATTTTGCCTACCATGGTGAACAGGGCGGCGATGCGGTTGAAGCCTTCTTCCTTGGCTTCGCGGGCCATACGGTCATACATATCGGTCCACTCGAAGTTTTCGCCGGCTGCTGCATCGGCAAGGTTCACCGGAGTTTCGGGTACTTCACCGCCATGAAGGAGCTTGAACCACAGTTTGGCATGCTCCATTTCGTTTTTGGCTGTCTCAAGGAAAATCTCGGCGATCTGCACGTAACCGTCGGCTTTGGCTTTGGATGCGTAGTAGGTGTACTTGTTGCGGGCCTGTGATTCGCCGGCAAATGCTTCCTGAAGATTGGCCTCGGTCTTGGTGCCTTTGAGTTCTTTCTTGGGGTCGTGGGCGCTTTCCACGTTTACTATGACTTTGAGTTCAGCTGCTTCCTCGTCGGTCATTTCACGGAATGCTGATTTCGGAGCACCGCATTTGGGGCATTTTTCGGGGGCTTCGTTACCCTCGTGGATGTAGCCGCATTTCTCGCAGATAAATTTTTTCATCGCTTGTCAGATAATTTTTACGGGTTAGTAATTATGGTTATATTGTTGTTGTTTCTTTCTTTCTGCAATTTGGACAGATTCCGCGGTATGACACCTGTATCTCATCGGCCTCGTAGCCCGGCGGCAGCTGTGGCAGCTGCGAGAGCGGGATGTCGGTGATGCCCGAACATGACGTGCAGATGAAGTGGGCGTGGGGTTCGGTGTTGATGTCGTAACGCTGTCCTTCCGCTGGATCTATGTCAATGGCGTTGACAAAACCGTGCTCGTGAAGCACCTTGACGGTGTTGTAGACCGTGGTCCGAGACAGGGTGGGGTAGTCCTCGAGCAGATGGCTGTAGATTTCGTCGACGCACGGATGCGTTATGTGGTCCGTGAGATACCGGGTCACCGCTATGCGCTGGGCCGTCGGCTTTATGCCGGCCTTGGCGAGAATGTCGTGTATGTTGGCGGTGGTTGTCATCTCTGATGGTTCGGGTTTTATTTGTAACGTTTACAAAATTATAGCAATTACATTATCTGTGCAATTTTCTTAACCAAATTTAACCCGATAACAATCGGGGAGGCCCCTCGGTTCAATATGCACCGAAAAGCGGCGGCATGAAGGCATCGGGAAAGTGGTGGATGGTGTGACCCGTTTCCGGAGAGCCTATGACGGCAATGATGTCGAACTGGTATTCGTAAGGAATGTCGGAGTTTCTGAGAATCGAGTCTGCGGCTCTGACTATGCGCCTTATTTTCTTGTCGTCTATGGCGTCAAGGGCATCGTTGAGCGATTCTCGCCGGGTCTTTACTTCCACGAATATCATGCGGTTGCCTTTGGTGGCCACTATGTCTATCTCCTTGTGGCCCACATGGGAGTTGCTGGCCATCACAGTGTAGCCTTTCTCTATGAGATATTCGCGGGCAACGGTCTCGCCCCATTCTCCTGTCAGATTATGTATTGCCATGGTCAGACTGTCAAGTTGGTCGTTTTCACTTTGCAAATATAGAAGAAAATTGGAATATTTGGGATTAATTGATGGAAAGTTTCGATATTTTATTAAATTTGTAATTTAGTTAAAAAAGTAGTGAAAAAGCCATGAAGGAGAGGCTTGAACATAGTGCGAGAGTGATTGACGTGAAGCCCGGACTTTTGACCGTTGAAGTTGATGCGGCAGGTGACGAATGTGCCTGTTGCGGACTTGCCCGTGTGTGCAACGGAAGTAACGGACAGCGGCTTACGGTCCGCTGCGATGACGGCTCTGCCGGCCGTTTTTCGAAAGGCCAGCTCGTAAGAATCTCCACATCGGGCCGTTCGCGCCTCAGGGCGGTGGTCCTGTTGCTCGTGATTCCCCTTGTGGCCATGTTCGGTTCGGCGCTTGCCGTGACTGCCTGCGGAGGCGGCGATGCCGCAGTGGCGTTGGTCAGTCTCGCGGCGGTCTCCCTCTGCTTCGCGCTTCTCTGGGTTTTCAGGGCAAGGATTGATGGCTCTGTGAAATGGAGAGTGGATACTATGGAATAATCCGGTTATCGTAATGAATAAAATCAATTAGTTATATGATACTTTTGTTGAATCAGATTCTGATGCCTGTGCTTGTCCTGGGTGTGCTCGGGGCCTTGGCGGCGGGGATACTTTGCCTCGTTGTCAGGAAATTCGCGGTGAAGGAGGACAGCCGCATAGCGCAGGTCGAGGAATTGCTTCCGGGAGCCAATTGCGGCGCATGCGGGTTCCTGGGTTGTCATGATTTTGCCGTGCAGTGTGTTAAGCTTGGCGGCCCGGTGGGCATTGTCTGTCCCGGAGCCGGCGACGGGAACATGTGCCGCATTGCCGCCATATTCGGTGCCGAGGCCGAGAAAACCAAGCCCAAGGTGGCGGTGCTCCGGTGTGCTGGCTCGTGTACGCTGCGGCATCCGGCCGCTATCTACAGCGGCCCTCAGGGTTGCCGCATGGAAAGTATCTTCTCGGCCGGACCGCTCACCTGCGCCTACGGTTGTCTGGAATGCGGTGAATGCGAGGCGGCTTGCCGCTTCGGCGCCATCAGCATGGATTCCGTGACCCGTCTGCCGGTGATTGACGAGGACAAATGCACTGCCTGCGGAGTGTGCGTGCAGACGTGCCCCAGAGGCATCCTCGACATTGTTCCCAAGGGGCCGAAAGGACGCCGTGTATGGGTCGCATGCTCCAACCGCCAGCGCGGCGCCGTTGCCCGCAAAGGGTGTCAGGTGGCCTGCATAGCCTGCGGCAAGTGCGTTAAGACGTGTCCCTTCGGTGCCATAACGCTCTCCGGCAATGTGGCTGTCATTGATCCCGACAAGTGCCGTCTGTGCCGTAAATGCGTGGCGGTATGTCCCACCGGCGCCATCCACACTGCCAATTTCCCGGTCCTCGAATCTCCAAAAACTGCTGAATCATGAAGTTACATACATTCCATCCGGGGGGCGTACATCTGCCCGATTCAAAACTTTCGGCCGGAAAACCCATTGTCGACGTCGGTTTGCCGCACAAGGTGGTGATAACCATGTCGCAGCATCAGGGTGCGCCGGCCCGTCCGGTTGTCAGCGTGGGCGATGAGGTGAAGCGCTTTCAGCTCGTAGGCGAGGCGCAGGGCTTCATATCGGCCAATATCCATTCGCCCATAACCGGTGTGGTCAAGGCCGTAGGGCCCTTTGTTGGCTCTTACGGATATGACGTGGAGGCTGTTACTGTCGAAGCCTCCGAAGAGCAGCATGAAGCCGATGTCGAAATGCCGCGCGTCAGAGTTCGCGACGATGCCGCCATCGCGGCCATGTCGCCCGATGATATTATCGCTGTGTCTAAGGACTTCGGCCTTGTTGGAATGGGCGGCGCCACATTCCCCACCTATGTGAAACTGAAGGTGCCCGAGGGGCGCCATGCCGACGTAATGATTGTCAACGCCGCCGAGTGCGAGCCTTATCTCACGTCTGACCATGCTCTGATGCTCGCCGAGCCTGAGGCCGTGGTCCGTGGGGTTGAGATTGCCCGGAAGGCATGCGGCGCGCCGGAGGCGGTGATTGCTGTCGAGGCAAACAAGCCCGATGCCATAGAGCTGCTCTCCCGCCACATTCCCGCCGGAATCCATGTCCGGGTCATGGCTTTGAAGGAGAGATACCCGCAGGGCGGAGAAAAGCAGCTCATCAACGCCGTCACCGGACGTCAGGTCCCTAACGGCAAGCTGCCCATCGACGCCGGCGCGGTGGTGATAAACGTAGGCACCGTCTATGCCCTCTGGCGTGCGGTGGCCTATTCCGAACCCCTCGTGGAGCGCATTGTGACCGTGACCGGTCCCGCAATGGAACGCTGCGGCAATTTCCGCGCCGTGACAGGCACGCCCATATCGACGCTGCTCGGACTCACCGACGCTTACCTCGAACAGGGCAGCAAACTGGTGCTCGGTGGCCCCATGATGGGACGCGCCGCGCTCAATCCCGATGCTCCCGTGGAGAAAGGTACCTCGGGCCTGCTCGTGTTGCCGCCCGACATGGCCCGGCGCGCCGAGCCCGAAGCATGCGTGCGGTGCGCCAAGTGCGTCAGCGTATGCCCCATGGGTCTCGAACCCTACCTGATATCAACCCTCAGCCGTCTGCGCCGCATTGACGATGCCGCCGGCGAGAACATTATGGCATGTATCGAATGCGGCTCCTGCAGCTATGTGTGCCCCTCGTCGAGGCCCATCCTCGATTTTATCCGTCTGGGCAAGGGACTGCTGCGCTCGCGGAAAAAGAAATGATACCCGAATTGGAAATTTACGAACAGTCAATTGATTATTATATACAATGAGTGAATTACTTGTAGTGTCAGGCTCGCCTCACATTCATGTCGCCGACACGACAGACCGCTGCATGTGGCGCGTGATCATCGCGCTCGTTCCGGCGTTTGCCTGCGCTGTCTACGCTTTCGGTCTGGGAGCCTTGATTGTGACCGCCGCCGCGGTAATAGGGAGTGTGGTCACTGAGTTCATGATAGCCCGCTATCTCATGGGGCGGCGGGCGCCGTTCGTCTCTATGTCGGCGCTGCTCACCGGCGTGTTGCTCGCTTTCAATCTCCCGTCCAATCTGCCCGTATGGATTGTTCTCATAGGCTCCGTTGTGGCGATAGGCATAGGAAAGATGGCGTTCGGCGGTCTCGGCTGCAATATCTTTAACCCGGCCCTCGTGGGGCGCGTCTTTCTCCTGCTCTCGTTCCCGCAGCAGATGACCACATGGCCTCTCCCGCTGGTCAACAGGATGAATTACACCGACGCCACCACCGGAGCCACCATGTTGTCATGGATGAACGGAGGCGAGGATGCCGTGGCCGGAGCAACGGCTCACACCGAGCCGATGACGCTCGGCTCTTTCGACTGGATGAACGAGGCCATGGGCGCTTTCGGTGGCTCCCTCGGCGAAATCTCGTCGCTGGCCCTGATCATAGGAGGCATCTACTTGCTGATGACACGCACCATAACATGGCACATACCCGTAGCCATGATTCTCGGAGCCGCCGTGATGAGCCTCATTGCCGGTGGCGACCCCGTTCTGGAAATAGTGTCCGGCGGTCTGATGCTCGGTGCCATTTTCATGGCCACTGACTATGTCACCTCGCCAATGAGCCGCAGCGGAATGCTGCTCTATGGCGCCATGATCGGAGTCATAACCGTGATTATCCGTCATTGGGGGGCTTACCCCGAGGGAGTGTCGTTCGCCATCCTTCTTATGAATGGAGCCACTCCGCTGATAAACCGTTATATGAAACCTAAAAAAGTGGGGGTTGTGAAGTCATGAGCAGGAAAAACGGAAATTCAATGCTGGCGATGATTCTGGTGCTCACCTCGGTGGGTATTCTCAGCGGACTGATTCTCGGATGGGTCCATTCATTGACCGAAGGCCCTGTCGAGGAAGCCGCCCGCCGCGCCAGAATAGAGGCTATATCTCAGGTCCTACCTCCCTTCGACAATGATCCCTCGGCCTCGGTCGTGGACATCTCCGTCTCCGGGCAGCCCAAGCCCTTCCGTGTCTATCCGGCCACTGAAGGCGGCAGGTTCGTAGGTGCGGCCGTCGAAAGCTACAGCATGGACGGCTTCTCCGGTGAAATTGACATTATCTATGGCTTCGATGCCGAGGGTGCCGTGGTGGACTACCATGTGATGCACCATGCCGAGACACCTGGCCTCGGCGCCAAGATGGAGCAGTGGTTCCGCATGCCCGAGGGTCACCGCTCGGTAATAGGGCTCAATCCCGCCACGGCTCGCGTGGCCGTGACAAAGGACGGCGGCGATGTCGATGCCATAACTGCGGCAACAATTACCTCCCGGGCTTTTCTCGGCGCTCTCCGCGAGGCCCACGAGGCATTTGAAATCTATAAAAAGCAACAGAACTCATGAAACTCCTGAACATAATTTATAACGGTCTTGTCCGCGAGAACCCCACGTTTGTCCTTCTGCTGGGCATGTGTCCCACGCTGGGTACCACCGGCAGCGCCATAACCGGCATGAGCATGGGACTCGCCACAATGGCGGTGCTCATCTGCAGCAACATGTCGGTGTCGGCCGTGAGGCGCATTGTGCCGGCTGCCGTCAGGATTCCTGTCTATATAGTGCTCATCGCCACCTTCGTGAGCGCTCTGCAGATGCTCATGGCGGCCTATCTGCCGGCCCTCAACGCCACTCTCGGTATTTTCATCCCCCTTATCGTGGTCAACTGCATCCTGCTCGGACGCGCCGAAGCCTTCGCTTCACGCAACGGCGTGATTGCCTCCGCGGCCGACGGCATCGGCATCGGTCTCGGATTCACCGTAGCGCTGACTCTGCTCGGCGCATGCCGCGAGTTCCTCGGAACCGGCAAGGTCTTCGGCTTTGAAATCTACCCCGAGACCTACGGCTCGCTGATTTTCGTCCTCGCCCCCGGAGCATTTATCGTCCTTGGCCTTCTGATGGCCGTTTTCAAACATTTCAGCACCAGATAATCAAGCCATGTTGGAGTATATTTCTATAATTATCACCGCGATATTCGTCAACAATATCGTTTTCGCCCAGTTCCTTGGAATCTGTCCTTTTCTGGGCGTGTCAAAAAAACTCTCGTCCGCCACAGGCATGGGCGCGGCTGTGGCGTTTGTCATGGTCATTGCCACTCTTGTGACATGGCTGCTTCAGCATTTCCTGCTCGATCCTTTCGGCATGGGCTATATGCAGACCATTGTCTTCATCCTCGTCATAGCCGCCCTCGTTCAGGTGCTGGAGATCATAATGAAAAAGGTCACACCGGCGCTCTATCAGGCTCTTGGCGTGTTCCTGCCGCTCATCACCACCAACTGCGCCGTGCTCGGTGTCGCCATTCTTGTGGTGCAGAAGGATTTCAGCCTGCTGATGTCGCTCGTCTACGCCGCCGCTACTGCCGCCGGCTTCGCTCTGGCTCTGTGGCTGTTTGCCGGAATCAGGGAGCAGCTTGAACTCGTCGACGTTCCGCGCCCCATGCGCGGCGCCCCCATAGCGCTCATCTGTGCCGGACTCCTTGCCATGGCGTTCATGGGCTTCTCCGGTATCAGTTTCTGACCTCTCCGTCACATATCCTCATAACGAAAAAATGGCAGCCCCGCGGCTGCCATTTTCGTATCTCGGTGTAATCTGTCGGTCTACTTCTTCTGCGGCACAATGGTTATTGCGAATCCGCCGCTGGCTGCTTCCGGAATCTTAAGCTCGCTCTTTGAAGTCACCGTCTTTGTCTCAATGGTGTAGCTCTGGGGATTGGTCTTGTAGTGGGCGTCTTTCCCGTCGCGGTAGATTGTTGCGATGTATTTCTGTCCTTTTGGCAGGAATGAGAAGTTGACTGTGGCCGTGCGCGGCTCCAGTCCGTTTGTTCCGCCAACGAACCAGCGGTCCTCGCCCTTTGCTTTTCGCGCGGTGGTGATGTATTCCATCGGTTCTGCCTCAAGATAGTGGCTCTCGTCCCAGTCAAGGGCCACATCCTTGATGAACTGGAATGCGTCCATGAATTTCTCGTAGGTCTCGGGCACGTCGGCGGCCATCTGCAGGGGCGACGACATGGTCACGTACAGTGAGAGCTGGTTGGCCAGGGTGGTGTTAACCCATGATTTGTTCTTGGGGTTGTATTTCGAGATGTTGTTCTCGAAAAGCCCCGGGGTGTAGTCCATCGGACCGCCTATGAGACGGGTGAAGGGGAGTATGGCGGTGTGGCCCGGAGCCGTGCCTCCGAAGGCGTGGTATTCCGACCCGCGGGCCGATTCGTTGCCAATCAGGTTGGGCCATGTACGGCAGAGTCCTGTGGGACGCACGGCCTCGTGGGCGTTGACCATGATTTTGTAATCGGCGGCTTTCTTCACGGCATAGAGGTAATGGTTGTTGGTCCACTGGCTGTAGTGGTTGCTTCCGGCAGGTATGATATTGCCCACATAGCCGCTCTTCACGGCGTCGTAGCCGTTGTCCTTCATGAATTTGTAGGCTTCGTCAAGGCGACGCTCGTAGTTTCTCACGGAGCTTGATGTCTCGTGGTGCATTATCAGTTTCACTCCTTTTGACTTGGCGTAGTCTCTCAGTTCCGGAAGGTCGAAATCGGGGTAGGGGGTCACGAAGTCAAACACTTCGTCCTTCTCTTTGCCTGACCAGTCCTCCCAGCCTATGTTCCATCCCTCAACAAGCACGGCGTCGAATCCGTGACGTGCTGCGAAATCAATGTATTTCTTTACGTTCTCGTTCGTCGCTCCGTGTTTGCCGTGGGGCTTGGTCTTCGTGTAGTCCACGCGGTCAAGATGTATGTTCGGAAGGTCGTTGGTGTAGCTCCATTTACTCATCCGGTTTATCATTTCCCACCATACGCCAACGTATTTGCACGGCTTTATCCAGCTCACGTCCTCGATGGCACACGGCTCGTTGAGGTTCAGCGTGATTCTCGATGCCAGTATGTCGCGCGCGTCGTCGCTGACTATTACCGTTCGCCAGGGCGTGGTGCAGTCGCTCTGCTTGTGCGCTTTGTCGCCGGCGGCGTCCGGAGCTAAGAGCGATGTGAACGTGAGCGTGGGCTCGTCCAGGCGCAGATGCATCACCGGGTAGTCCACCAGTGCGGCCTCATGGATGTTTATGTACAGGCCGTCGTCGCTCTTGAGCATCAGTGCGGTCTGCACGTCGTTCGGTCCCGTTTTGCCCTGCCACACGTAGGTCGGGTTCACTGTCTTGTCGTAGTGCGAGCTTATCTCGCTGAGTCTTGATTTGGTGTACTCGTATTCCTGTGTGTCGTTGTCACCCGGTATCCACCATGCCGTCAGGTCGCCGGGCATCGCGAACTCGGTCACTTCATCGGTGATTATGAAATAGGAAAGTTTCTTTTGCATCGGGAACTCGTAGCGGAATCCTATGCCGTCATTGAACACCCGGAACCGCAGGTCCATCTTGCGTTTCGTCTTGGGCTGCGTCAGTGACATCTTCAGCTCCCTATAATTATTGTGTATGGTCGATTCCTCCCCCCACACCGGCTGCCACGTCTCGTTGACCGATGTCGTGTCGGTTCCGGTGATTTCAAAACCCTCGGTCAGATCGCCCCCTTTCTTGAGCTTCATGCCCAACCGGCTTGGCTTTATGGCCGTTTTGCCTTTGTAGGTCAGTGAATACTGAGGCTCTCCTTTGGGCGTAAGGGTGACTTCAAGTGTGACATTGCCGTCGGGCGACGTCACGGTCTCTGCCTGAAGTGTGACACTCATCAGTGCTGCGAGTGCCGTAATGATTGATTTTCGCATGGCTGAATATCTTTCTATGATTGGTTAGTTGTTTTTGAACTTTCGCAAAGTTAATAATTGTTTTCGATGCGAAAAGTATACCCTTGCATCCCGAAACATATTTAACTCAATTTAACACACTTATATCCCAATCCTCCCATCTTTCCCATCCTACCACCTCCCTCTTTCTTAGCCATGTGGCAGCTAAAGCAGCTATAACAGCTATAACAGCTATAACAGCTACTCCTTATCCGCCTCCCATCTTTCCCATTGGTCCCATTTGCCCAATACTCTCCCATCTCTCCCATCTCTCCCATCTCTCCCATCTCTCCCATCTCTCCCATCTCTCCCATTCTCTCCCATTCTCCCCAATCCTCCCCAGTCTTCCCATCCCCTCTCAAAATCCGCAAAAAAAATCTCATCCACTCATTCTCCATATTCCCAGCTATTTACCCTCCGCCCCGAAAATTTCCTCAAAAAAATATTGCCGGAATATTTTGCTGTTAGGAAAAAAGTGTCTACCTTTGCACTCGCTTTTGGG
>CANQWS010000013.1 GCA_947627615.1 uncultured Muribaculaceae bacterium
GCGCTTAGCTCAGCTGGTTCAGAGCGTCTGCCTTACAAGCAGAGGGTCGGGGGTTCGAATCCCTCAGCGCCCACCAATTTCAACCCCTATATATATTCCGCGGAAGCTTTTTCAAGCTTCCATTTTTGTTTTATGGACCGGATTACTCCGTCAGTTCACGCCAATCCCCTATCCATCAGCATGCACCGAATCCTCACAATCCTGTCGGCTCTCCTTGTTTCCTCTCTTCTGTCTGCGGCCAGCGCCCAAAGCAAGATAAGCATAGGAGGACTTGCCGCCATCCAGAGAATCAATCACGAACTCAGCCAAAGCGAAAATTCACGCGGCGCGGCCGACAAGCCGGCACCTTCTGTAACGGCCATCGTATCGCTCATGCCCGACGGCAGCGCAGCAGACCTCGAATCAGCCGGATTCAATGTCGTATCGTCAAGCGGTAGCACCGCCGTGGTCAGCCTGCCGCTTGACCGGATAGAGCGTCTCGCGGCAATGGACATGGTGAGGTCCGTCAGCATAGGCGGCAAGCGCCGGCTCTACATGGACCTGGCCAGAACGGAAACCGGAGTCAACACGCTGCACACCGGGACGGAAATTGACGGCACAGTCCATAGGCTGACAGGCAAAGGCGTGATCACCGGCATGGTTGACTGCGGACTGGAGGCCAACCATGTGAACTTCCTTGCCGACGGGTCATCGATGTCACGCATAGCCTCGCTCTGGCATTACACGGGCGAAGACGCATCGCAATACAACCACTTCACTCCGGCCAACATACGCAGCTTCACGTGCGATGACACCGGCCAGACGCACGCCACGCACGTGGCCGGAATCCTGTGCGGAAGCTACAACGGCACAGGAACCTTCCAGTACACTTCGGGGCCTTCCGACATGACTTCCCAAACCATAACAGGCGGCAAGATACCCTATTACGGCGTGGCCACGCAGTCCACTCCGGTTTTCGCCGTAGGCCAGCTGTTTGACGGCGTGATTCTGGCGGCCATAGAGAACATCATCAGCTATGCCGAGGAAAAAGGGATGCCCGCCGTAATCAACCTCAGTTTCGGCTCAAACACAGGACCCCACGACGGGACCGACAATTTCGCCTCGGCCATAAACGATTTCGGTGACAGAGCCATAATCTGCATGTCCGCGGGAAATGAGGGCGACATGAAAATGTCGATAGAGAAAAAACTGACAGCTGACGAGAGCGAAATCCGCACGTTCCTCATTCCGCAGAGCGATTACGAGGGAATTGACAGCGATATAGCCGTATGGGCCTCCGACGGCCAGCCGCTGACCGTGACCATGTCGGTCTATCAGGCCGCTTTCAGAAAATCCACCCCGATAGCCTCACTCTCGGGCGCGGGCAGCAGAAATTTCAACAAAATAACCGGAATGACCACCGGCAACGGCGGCATAACCGCAGGAATAGACCCCAACAACTCACGCTTCAACACCATAATAACACCCTACACCGCAATCACCCTCAGCAGAGGCTATTACCTCGAACTGACCGTAAAAGGAACGCCCGGTCAGACCATCAACATCTACTACGGCGGTTACGGCGATTTCAGCTCCAAGGACAAGGAGGGATACACCGACGGCTCGTCCGCGCAGTCAATCAACAACGATGCATGCGGCGAGAATGTCATATCGGTGGGCTCCTACGTGACCCGCGAGCTGTTTGGCGTTCTCGGCTCGGGCGACACCTACATGTCATGGGGCGAGACTCCGGGCAGCATTTCCAGCTTCTCGAGCTTCGGTACAACGGCCGACGGCACACCGCTCCCGGTGGTGCTCGCGCCCGGTTCATCCGTCATTTCAAGCTACAACCGGTACTACACCGGCGCCACATCCACCGCCACGGCCCAGAGCGCCACTCCCCTCGACAGCAAAGCCAAAGACTACTGGGGATACATGGACGGCACCTCCATGGCGAGTCCGTTCGCATCGGGGGTGATAGCGCTGTGGCTTGAAGCCGACCCCACGCTCACCGCCGGGGAAATCAAGGAGATAATATCGGAGACTTCGGTCACCGACACCTACACGGCGATGCATCCCGCCGCAGCAGGCGCCGGCAAAATCAACGCGGTCAACGGTCTGCGCCGCATTCTGTCAAGCGCCTCCACCGGCACCATGCGGCCCGACGATGCTGACACGGGCCTGATTGTCAGCCTAAACGGCAGCCAACTGCTGATTACGCTGGCCGGAGAAGCCGCATTCACGGCAACCCTGTGCGACATGCAGGGACGCACCGTGGCCACAGCCGAAGGCCGTGACGCCGAAGCAAGAATCGACACATCCGGTCTAATGCCGGGAATATACATTGTTTCCGTCAGCGGAGATTACTCCCGCCACACCCGCAAAATTTCAATCCGATAGCCAAAAGCCGCTTTCAGGCTTTGAATCATTTGCTCAAAAGCCAATTTTATGTGAATTTGTTTGCATATACGACCTTTTGACTTTAATTTTGCAATTCTATCAATTCCAGATTCTTGAAAAGGTATTAATGAAATCGAGCAATACTTACGTCAATCCTCTCCGCAGTGACCGTTCGCGCCGAGGCCGGCGCATGGCCGGCGCCAGAGCCCTGTGGCGCGCCACAGGAATGAAAGAGGAACAGATGGACCGTCCGATAATAGCGATAGTCAACTCTTTCACGCAATTCGTCCCGGGACACACCCACCTCCACGAAATAGGCCAGTTTGTGAAGGACGAGATAGAAAGTCTGGGGTGTTTCGCGGCTGAATTCAACACAGTGGCAATTGACGACGGCATTGCCATGGGGCATGACGGAATGCTCTATTCCCTGCCGTCACGCGACCTCATAGCCGATTCGGTGGAATATATGGTCAACGCCCACTGCGCCGACGCGATGGTGTGCATATCCAACTGTGACAAAGTCACTCCCGGAATGCTCATGGCAGCCATGCGCCTCAACATCCCCACGGTGTTCGTGAGCGGCGGCCCCATGGAGGCCGGCGAAGTCGACGGCAAAGCCGTTGACCTCGTGGACGTAATGGTCAAAGCCGCCGACGACAGTGCGAGCGACAGCCTGCTCGAGGCCATGGAGACCCGCGGATGCCCCACCTGCGGCTCCTGCTCGGGAATGTTCACCGCCAACTCCATGAACTCCCTGACCGAGGCCCTCGGCCTCTCCCTGCCCGGCAACGGAACCATACTCGCCACCCACATCAACCGCCGGCGTCTGTTCAGCGACGCGGCCCGGCTCATTGTGGAGAACGTGATGAAATATTACCGCGACGGCGACAGCTCAGTGTTGCCCCGCGCGATAGCGTCGCGTCAGGCCATGCTCAACGCCATGACCCTTGACATAGCCATGGGCGGCAGCACCAACACGGTGCTCCATCTGCTGGCTGTGGCCAACGAGGCCGGCACCGATTTCAGGATGAACGACATAGATGCTCTGTCGCGCCGCACTCCGGTGCTGTGCAAGGTGGCACCCAGCTCGTCCTACCATATCGAGGACGTAAACCGTGCCGGCGGAATACTGACTATAATGAAACAGCTTGCCGACGCAGGTCTGATAGACACCTCTGTCAAGAGGGTCGACGGCATGACCCTTGCCGAAGCCATTGACAGCTATGCCATAGGCGGCAGCAAGTACGGCGACAAGGCCGACGAACTCTGGCGCAGCGCTCCCGGGCACAAGCCCACCACGAAACTGGGCAGCCAGATGAGCTACTACTCCACACTTGACACCGACCGCGCCTCGGGCTGCATCCGCGACGTGGAACACGCCTACGTGGCCGACGGCGGCCTCGCCATCCTGCGGGGCAACATAGCCCCTGACGGCTGCGTGGTCAAGACAGCCGGTGTGGACCAGTCCATATTCCGGTTCTCGGGACCGGCCGTAGTGTGCCGGTCGCAGGAAGAGGCTGTCGACGCCATACTGCATGACCGCATCAAGGCCGGCGATGTGGTGGTCATCACCTACGAGGGGCCGCGCGGCGGTCCCGGAATGCAGGAAATGCTCTACCCAACGAGCTACCTCAAGAGCAAGCATCTCGGCAAAGAATGCGCCCTCATCACTGACGGCCGCTTCTCGGGAGGCACCTCCGGACTCTCCATTGGCCACATCTCACCCGAGGCCGCCCAGGGAGGACCGATTGCGCTGGTACGTGACGGCGACATAATAGAGATTGACATTCCGGCACGAACCATCAGCCTGAAGGTCGACGACGCCACTCTGGCCGAGCGCCGCGCCGCCGAGGAATCACGCGGAGAACTCGCCTACACCCCCGAGGGACGCGAACGCAATATCAGCCGCGCGCTGAAAGCCTACGCCGCTTCCGTCAGCTCCGCCGACAAAGGAGGCGTGCGTCTCTGAACCATCTGCCGCCCCCGGCGGTTTTCAATATTACCAGACTTTAACCGATGTATTATAATCCCATTTCATCATAATCACTATGCCAGAAAAGATAACAGGAGCCGAAGCCTTGATCCGCGGACTCATAGCCGAAGACGTGGACCGGGTGTTCGGGTATCCGGGCGGATATATCATCCCGGTTTTTGACCGGCTGTACGATTACATGGACAGGATAAACTGCGTGCTGACGCGCCACGAACAGGGCGCCATGCATGCCGCGCAGGGCTATGCGCGGGCCTCGCACCGTACGGGAGTGGTGATTGTGACCTCCGGCCCTGCGGCCACCAACCTCATCACCGGACTTAGCGATGCCATGATGGACTCCACACCGCTTGTGGTGGTGACCGGACAGGCCCCCTCGGACATGCTCGGCACCGATGCTTTCCAGGAGACCGACGTGATGGGCATCACCCAGCCGGTCACCAAATGGAGCTACCAGATACGCCACGCCTCGGAAGTAAACTGGGCCGTTGCCCGCGCTTTCCACATAGCCTCCACCGGCCGCCCCGGCCCCGTGGTGCTTGACTTCACCAAGGACGCCCAGAACGAGCTGACGGAGTCAGGCTACGAGCCGTGTAACTTCATCCGATCCTATATTCCGCGTCCGGAGCTGAATCCGGCCGACATAAAGACTCTCGCCAACCTGATAAACCATTCCCGCCGGCCCATGATTCTGGCCGGACAGGGCATAACCATATCCGAAGCCGAAGAACAGCTGAAAGCCCTTGCCGAGAAAGCCGACATACCCGTGGCCGCAACCCTGCTCGGACTCTCGGCACTTCCCAGCGACCACCGCCTGTTCAAGGGAATGCTCGGCATGCACGGCAATTTCGGTCCGAACATCAACACCAACCGCGCCGACCTGATAATAGCCATAGGCATGAGGTTCGACGACCGCGTGACCGGAGTGGTGGAGCAATACGCCCCGCAGGCAACCATAGCCCACATCGACATCGACGAGGCGGAATTCAACAAAAACATCCACGTTGACCTCAAGGTCCACGCCGACGCCCGCGAGACACTGGAGGCCCTGCTGCCTCTGGTCAACAAATCGAGCCGGGCGGGATGGATAAGCGCCTTTGACCGGCACAACGCGGCCGAACAGCGGCTTGTCATTGACGGCGCCACCCACGGCACCGACCCCTCCGAGCCGGCCACAATGGGCGAGACCGCCCGGATTGTCAGCGAGGCTGCCGCTCCGGGAGCGATACTCGTGACCGATGTGGGACAGAACCAGATGCTTTCGGCCCGCTATTTCCGGTTCACGGCACCGCGCTCCATCATAACCTCAGGCGGCCTCGGCACGATGGGTTTCGGTCTTCCGGCAGCCATAGGCGCCAAAATGGGCGCGCCGGAGCGCGAGGTATATCTGTTCACCGGCGACGGCGGCCTGCAGATGACCGAGCAGGAATTCGGCACCATAATGCAGTACGGCACAGCCGTGAAGATAGTCCTTCTCAACAACAATTTCCTCGGCAACGTGCGCCAGTGGCAGTCACTGTTTTTCAAGGACCGTTTCTCCATGACCCGGATGCTCAACCCCGATTTCAAGATGCTCGCCGCATCCTACGGCATCGAGGCCATTGACGTGGCCACCCGCGGAGAGCTCCCCGAGGCAGTGAAAAAGTTCGTTGAATCGGAGCGGCCCATGCTTCTCAACGTCAACATCAGGGAAACCGACATGGTGTTCCCTATGACGCCGGTAGGGCAGCCCGTGGATTACATAATGATTAACCCAACAGACATTTACAACCCTGAATGATGGAAACTGACAGCCAACAGCTCTACACCATATCGGTGTTTTCGGAGAATCACGTGGGCCTTCTCACTCAGCTCTCCAACATTTTCACACGCCGGTGCATCAACATTGAAAGCGTCTCGGCCAGCGGATGCTCCATCCCCAACATCCACAAGATAACCCTCACCTGCCGCTCCACGCCGCAGATGATGGACAAGGTGATCAAGCAGATTGAGAAGCGCATCGACGTGATCCGCGCGTTCTGCTACGTGGATTCGGAACTGGTCTATCAGGAAGTGGCGCTCTACAAGATTTCCACTGCCAAAATGCTCGCAGAAAACCATGTGGAGCAGATAATCCGCAACTACGGGGCACGCATCCTCGACATCACTCCGGAATACACCGTAATAGAAAAAACCGGACATAATGACGAAACCGATGCGCTATTTTCCGAGCTGAAACGTTATGACATAAAACAATTCGTAAGAAGCGGCCGCGTGGCCATTACCCGATCGCCCATAGAACATGTGGACGAGTATCTCACGCGCCGCGAACTTCAAAAACCATGAATTATGTCAGAAATACAGAAAGTCCACACCCAACGCTATCTGCTGACAGCAGCGCAATGCAACGCACAGCGCGAACTGGCTCCGGCCATGCTTGTGCAGCACATCATAGAAGTGTCAACCGAACATGCCGACGCCCTCGGCGTGGGTTTCCGCGACCTCGCGGCCAACGGTACCCTCTGGGTACTTTCAAGAATAGCTTTCGAGGTAAAGCGCTATCCGCGCTTAGGCGAGGAATACAGCCTGTCGACCTGGGTCGAAGGCTACAACCGCCACTTCTCGGAACGTAACTTCGAGATTTGCGGAGGCGAAGGCGAGGTGATAGGCTATGCCCGCACCATCTGGGTGTCGATAGATATGAAGACGCGCCGCCCGGCCAATCTTTCGGGATTCGATTTCCTGAAGGAAGTGGTCTGCGACAAGGAATGCCCCATAGAGAAACAGGGCAAGATACACCCCATAGAGCCGCCCCAGATGTGTCATCCCTACCGATTCCCCGTGAGCGACATCGACGTGAACCGTCATGTCAACTCGTCGCGCTACGTGGAGCTGATCATAAACCAGATGGACCTCGAGACCTACGACCGTTTCTTCGTGTCGCGCTTCGAGATTGAATTCCGTCACGAGGCTCACTATGACGAGCAGGTGGAGGTGTGCTCCACCTTCGCGCCCGAAGGCGACGCACTCATCACGACCATTCTTGCGCCGGACCGCACAATCTGTCTGGCGCGGACCCTCACTCTCCCCCGACCCGCGAACTAAACTAATTTATTAATTTTAAATCATTATCACCGTATGACAAAAATTCTACGCAATTTGTTTCTGGCGATGGTGTGCATGACCACACTGACCGCCGCGGCGGCCGACGCTGAAGTCACCGAGGTGCTCAACGCCGATTTCACCCAGTTTACCGAGGGATCCCCCACATCTCCCAAGGAATTCCCGTCCTATGGAACCGGGGCTTTCAACTCTTTCTTCACTTCATGGTTTTCAAGCAAAGTGGCACAGGCCGGCGGCGCACTCCTTATAAAGGATGGCGGCTACGTACAGACCTCCAGCCTCAACCTGAGGGAAATGAACGGAATATGCCGCATAACCCTGAAGGCACGCGCCATTGACAGCTACGGCGGCGCCGTGAAATTCAACGTGGGCTATTCCGGCACCGCAACTGAAATGCTGCCCGACGACCAGTGGCACGTGATTCAGATAATAGTGGGTGGCGGATCAATCTCCACCAGAATCAAGGTTGAGCCGTTCCTGTCCGTATCAGGTATCCTTCTGGAATATCTGAAGGTTGAGCAGTCAGCCGATTTCATTGCCGCACCTCAGGCACAGCAGCCTACCCAGGCCAACGGCACCTCTTTCACGGCCACATGGAAATCCGTGACAGGAGCCACAGGCTACTTCCTCGATGTCTACAGCTATGACAGCGACAACAAAAAGGTCTACTTCATCCAGAACGAGGATTGCGGCAATGTACGCTCCAAGAAGGTTGAGGGTCTGGACCCCGAAACCACATATTACTTCGTGGTACGCGCCACCAACGGCTCCGGTGTTTCCGCCGATTCCGAAGAGATTGAAGTGGTGAAGGTCATCAGCTCCATAGCCACCCCCGAGGTATCGGATGCGACCGCGAAGGACGGCAAGGTATCGTTCACATGGAATCCTGTAGCCGATGCCGAAGCCTACCTCGTTTGCCTGACCAAATACACCACTCTCACGCAGGATGCAACCGCTACAGTGTTTGCCGAAGACTTCGCCGGAGTTAATATAGGAACATTCAGCGACATTGAATTCACCTACAATTACAAACTTGACCAGTACACCAAGAGCAAGGGCTGGGACGGAAGCGAACTCGGACTTGCAGAGGGCAACATAGTGCTAACTCCGTTCTCGGGAGCCACAGGCACGCTGGTAACCCCCGTCATGGATCTTTCAGCCAACAACGGAGCATTCTCCGTTGTGTATAATCTGGCTGAAGCAGCCCACGGATATTATTCGTCAGGCAGCAAGGTCACAGTTGACCTTCTTGACAAGGACGACAACGTAATTGAGACCAAGGAAGCCACCATTGAAAAGAAAGAATATAGCGATTATTCCTTTGAATTTACTAAAGGCACCGCCGAATGCAAGATACAGATTTCATATTCAGGCAACAAGAAACTGTTCATTGACGACATCAAGATCAACCAGCAGAAGAAAGCCGGCGATGTGGTCACCGAACCCATGAGCGAAGTACGCGTCGAGGACACCTCCTACTCTTTCGACTACTCTCCGGCCGACAACGAGAAGGTGGGCTATGTGGTCTACGCCATTGGCCGCACGGTAAGTTCGGGCGAGATAGCCGAGATCATGTCGGAGGCTTCCGAAGAGAAGTTCGTTGACAAGACCACATCGGCCATCGGTTCCGTTACTGACGACGCC
The DNA here is from genome assembly GCA_947627615.1 of uncultured Muribaculaceae bacterium. GTDB lineage: Bacteria > Bacteroidota > Bacteroidia > Bacteroidales > Muribaculaceae > Paramuribaculum. The sequence goes on from CANQWS010000013.1 coordinate 9,116, forward strand.
GTGAATGTCAATGTCACCGCCGTGGCTCCGGGCACTCTGTCGGTAACAACGGCCGATGCCGCTACCGTGACCGTGTTCGACCTCGCCGGCCGCGTGATTCTCTCGAAGAACGTTCCTGCCGGAACCAGTGAGGTAAGCTGTCAGGCCAACGGCGTTGTAATAGTGCGCGTGGCCGACAAAGCCTTCAAGATTTTACTTTAACCGCCAGTAAGTTACATTCCGGGACAAGGACACAGCACGTGTCCCTGTTCCGGAATCAAACATAAATTGCAACCGATGACCTACCGAAAGTTTTTTCTCCTTATATTATTGGCAGCCATTCTGCCGCAGAGCGGCCAGGCCAGAACCATAGACAGTGACGAGGCCCGCTCCATAGCCTCGCGTTTCTTCCGGGCTTCCGGCATAGACAACGATTCGCCCCAGCAGGTGAACCCGGTGACTTCCGGCTTGTCCTCACGGAACCCGTATTACATTTTCAACGCCTCGGGCGGCGAGGGATTCGTGATTGTTTCCGGCGACGACCGTCTCGGCACCGTGCTCGGATACTCCGACAGCGGCACATTCAGCCTTGACGGCGCTCCTGAGGGACTCGTGGCCCTCATGGACCTCTACAGCCGCTATCTGACTGCCGGCAACAACCTGCAGGCCAATGAGGTATCCGAAGCTGGGACTCCGGCAATGGACCCGCTGCTCGGCGACATAGCCTGGGGTCAGGACACCCCGTTCAACACAATGTGTCCCACCTACACCGAGTCCGGGACAACGAAGAACTACTATGTGGGCTGCGTGGCCACGGCCGCGACCCAGATAATGAAGTTCCACCAGCATCCTGAAAAAGGCACCGGCTCCAAGAGCTATACGTTCGGGGGCAAAGAACTTTCGGCAGACTTCGGCAACACCACCTACAGATGGGCCGACATGCCCGCGGCGGTGCCCGAATCGCCGTCATCGGCACAGACCAATGCCTATTCCACCCTTGCCAGCCATTTCGGAATAGCCGTGGAGATGCAGTATGCCAAGGACGGCTCCGGCGCAAGCTCAATGGATGTACCCGCCGCCCTTAGGGACTATTTCGGCTACGATGAGTCAGTCTGCGTGCATCCGCGCAGCTATTACGACACCTCGGAGTGGATGGAACTGATCAAGAACGAGCTTGACAACAGACGTCCCGTGTACTACGGCGCGTCAAGCGACTCGGGCCTCGGCGGCCATGCGTTCGTGTGTGACGGCTATGACTCCAACGATTTCGTACACATCAACTGGGGCTGGTACGGCCGCAGCAACGGTTACTTCATGGTCAACGCCCTGAATCCCTCGAGTCTGGGCGAAGGCGGAGGCACCGGAGGCTATAACCGCTCTCAGGAAATAATCACGGGCATACGCCCCTCTACAGGCTCTTCGTCAAGAACCTACATGCTCTACGGAAGCACCCGTCTCAGCTTCACAGACTACGGCACCGCCTTCACCATGATGGGCTTCGTGGACAACCTCGATTCCAGAACGGTGACCGGCACTGTCAGCGCCATCCTGATGAAGGACGGAAAGGTAGTGGCATCCCTGGGCGCCGAGTCCGTCACAATTGACGCCTACAAGGGCGGTCATGCCGGCGTGAAGCAGGTCTACATGCGCAACATCCCGGTAGAGGTTAGCGGCGTGGCCGACGGCGACGGATATATCCTGAAAATGGGGGTGAAACCCGAAGGCTCCGACGAATGGATAATAATCCGCAATCCTATCGGCCTCCCCTCCTACGCCAACGCGTCGGTTTCGGAGGGCAAGGTCGTCATAGGTGACGCCCACTCGCCGGCGCCCGAAGTGGAACTTCTGGCCCCCATCACCACCGACGGTGGTGTCTATGCCAACGGCTCGGCCCTTTTCAGCCTGGATCTCAAGAACAACAGCGCGGATTACCGCATAAACAAGATAACAGTGCGCCTGACTTCAGTCAGCGACCCCGCCCGGTTCTACGATATGACCGCCGAAGCGAATGTCTATGACCTGTCGGAAGCACAGCTGAATCTGCTCATGGAAGTGCCGGCCGACATTGTGCCGGGCGAATACGATGTCACAGCCTTCGCGGCCGGATTTGACAGCAAACCGTTTGACGATTCCAAAACAGGGCGCACACGCCTGACTGTCAACGCCGAGGCCTCGGGTCCGGTGGTGCGTGTCACCTCAGGCCCCGAATGGGCCAACAGCGACGGTCTGCAGCAGGTTGCCCAGGGCGAGTATCTCTACATCTCGGCCGGAGCGCGCAACTACGGCGCCGCCGGCAGCTCGTCGATAATAGCCCGCCTCAAGGAAACCGGTCCGGAAGGCCGTTCCTACATATTCCTGCAGCAGGACAACACGCTCCAGAAAGGCCAGCAGTTCAACCTGACATTCTACCGCAAGGCAGCCGTGTCGCCCGGCGAATACGTCGTGGAACTGACCGCTATCGACGATCAGGGCAACGAGACTCCGCTGGAAGGTTATGCCGGTGACTGCAAGGTAACCATCACCGACAAAGCCCTCCCCGACCTTGAGGTCGTTGACTTCAATCTCGGCGACGAAGTGGCCAAGGACACCCGCGGAGAATACTCCCTCTCGCTGAAGGCACTGAAGAAGTTCACCGGCACGGTCTATGTGCGCGTGCGCAAATACCTCAACAAGAGCGGCGAGCTCATGTATATGGGCAGCCAGTCAATCAACGCCGGCGACACAAAGACCATCACCTTCAAATACAAACCGGGAGCTTCGCTGACCGAAGGCAAATACATGGTCATACTGGAGACCAAAGCCAACGGCATAAGCGACAACCCCATGGCCGGGCTTGAAAAATACTACCGCGAACTGACGCTGACAGCCACTTCGGCCGTAGGCGACATAGCGGCTGACGGAGCCGGCGTTTCGGTAAGCATTTCAGGCGATATGCTAAGCGTGGAATCGGCGGATGCAGTCACCGGAATCAGCGTCTACTCCATGTCGGGAAGTCTTGTGGCCCGCTCTGCCGGACCGGCAACGGAACTCTCCCTGGCCGGGCTTCCCTCGGGAGTCTACATTGTCAGCGTCATGACTGAAAACGATACAACAAATATCAAAATCATAAAATAAAGATATGGCAAAACTTAATTTCGGCGGTGTCGAGGAATTGGTAGTGACCCGCAATGAATTTCCGCTTGAGAAAGCCCGCGAGGTGCTCAAGGGCGAGACCATAGCCGTTCTCGGCTACGGTGTCCAGGGCCCGGGCCAGAGTATGAACCTCCGTGACAACGGCTTCAACGTCATAGTGGGCCAGCGTCAGGGCAAGACCTACGACAAGGCCGTGGCCGACGGCTGGGTGCCCGGAGAGACACTTTTCTCGATTGAAGAAGCCGCAAAGCGCGGCACCATAGTCATGTGTCTGCTCTCGGACGCGGCTGTCCTTGAGGTGTGGCCCGTGATCAAACCGCATCTCACAGCCGGAAAGGCTCTCTATTTCAGCCACGGATTCGCCATAGCATGGGCTGACCGCACCGGTGTGGTTCCCCCCAAGGATATCGACGTGATAATGGTGGCCCCTAAAGGCTCCGGCGCATCGCTGCGCTCCATGTTCCTCGAGAACCGCGGCGTCAACTCCAGCTTCGCCATAGAGCAGGACGCCACAGGCAAGGCTTGGGACCGCACTGTTGCCCTCGGCATAGGCATCGGTTCGGGCTATCTGTTCGAGACCACATTCCGCCGCGAGGCCATAAGTGACCTCACCGGCGAGCGCGGCTCGCTGATGGGCGCAATCCAGGGTCTGTTCCTGGCGCAGTACGAAGTGCTCCGCGAGCATGGCCACACTCCCTCCGAGGCTTTCAACGAAACCGTGGAAGAGCTCACCCAGTCACTGATGCCGCTGTTTGCAGCCAAGGGCATGGACTGGATGTATGCCAACTGCTCCACCACAGCCCAGCGCGGTGCGCTTGACTGGATGACACCGTTCCACGACGCGGTGAAACCTGTTCTCGAAAAGCTGTACACCAGCGTAGAAAACGGCACTGAAGCCCAGATTTCCATTGACTCGAACTCTCAGCCTGACTACCGCGAGAAACTCAACGAGGAACTGCGGCAGATGCGTGAGAGCGAACTGTGGCAGACCGGTGTGACCGTACGCCTTCTCCGTCCCGAAAATGACTGACCGCCATGTTCTCAGGAATTGTTGAAGAACCCGCAAAGGTTGTCGCCGTCACAGATGAAGGCGGCAACCGCCACATCCGCGTCAGGTGCAGTTTCACCGACGAGCTGAGCATAGACCAGTCCGTGGCCCACAACGGTGTGTGCCTTACGGTGGTGGCTCTGCATGACGACTCGACCTATACGGTGACCGCCATTCAGGAGACCCTTGACCGATCAAACCTCGGCGACCTCACCGAAGGCTCGGAAATCAATCTCGAACGCTCCATGATGCTAAACGGCCGCCTGGACGGCCACATCGTACAGGGCCACGTGGACTGCACGGCCGTTGTTGAGAGCATTGAGGAAGTGGACGGCAGCCGGTATTACAAGTTCCGCTATGACATAGACCCGGCTATGACTGCAAAGGGCTACGTCACAGTGGAAAAAGGCTCGGTGACGGTCAACGGCGTGAGTCTGACGGTGTGCGATTCCGAACGCGATTCATTCCGCGTGGCAATCATACCCTACACCTACGAACACACCAACTTCCACACCTTCCGTCCCGGAACCCGCGTCAACATCGAATTCGACATAATAGGCAAATATCTGGCCCGGCTCCACGAATTTTCGTCGGCCGAGTGATTCAGGCCCGGGAAGACCGTTTTTAGAATTTGACCTACAGCACCCCACAGGGCATTGTAACTTTGCGGCACCAACCGCTCAGAAACCAAGTTACAATGCCCTTGCTGTCAATAAACCTCTCGGCCGCCACCGTCAAGACCCTGCTATGGCTCGCGGCAATGATTTTTGTGGACTACGCCGCCGTCATATCCGCCGTGATGATCGATCTGCGCAGCGGAATCCTGAAATCACGGCGCGAAGGCAAAGCCCGCACTTCGCGCGGCTACCGCCGGAGCGTGGAAAAACTGTCACGCTACCTCAACACACTTCTGGCCCTGTCGGCCGTGGACATGATGATCGTAGTGGCCTGCATGCTTTTCAGGGCCACCATGGACTGGAGCGTCCCGGTATTTCCGCTGTTCACCACATTGGGAGCCGTGGCCCTTTCGCTCATTGAAGGGAAAAGCGTGATGGAAAATTCCCAGCGTGCCACCGATTTCACGGAAGCCGCCGCCAAGGCCCGCAAAATTCTAACCGACACCGAAATACTCGCCCTCATCGACACCCTCCGCACCCTCATTTCCGGAAAAACCAAGAATTCGTCCGACAATTGATTTTTAAGTCACGATATGGATTGGATTTATCCTATTATTTACTATCTTTGCGGAAAGTAATTACCTTAAATCCAGTCATCATGCACAAGAATCTTTTCAAAGCACTGGCTATTGCGGCTGTTATTCCGGCATTGCACACCGATGCCGCCGTTCCCGTCAGCGCACGCGTGGAAAAACAATCGATTCCCACCTACAGTATAGGCGCGCCTCAACCAGAGCCTATATTCTTCACCGGACGCGTTTATCAGGGAGCCGAAGGCTACATCTACCCCTATCAGCTTTATGACCGGCTGACGGACAACGTGGCCCCCAAGGACTATGATGTGATAAAACTCAGCAACGATTACGTTGACATAGGCATACTGCCCGAAATTGGAGGCCGTATATTCCAAGCTACCGACAAGACTAATGACTATAATTTCTTCTACACACAGACAGGCATCAAGCCGGCCCTTATAGGCATGCTGGGCGCATGGCTGTCGGGCGGGGTGGAATGGAACATACCCGACCATCACCGCGCCAGCAGCTACTTGCCTGTCAACTGGACAATCACCGAGAACCCCGACGGAAGCCGCACGGCATGGGTGGGCGAAACCGAACTGCGCCATCGTCTGAAATGGTCCGTAGGCGTCACCGTGGTTCCCGAGCGCTCATGGGTCAGGGCCGACATCAGGGTGGTCAACCCCACGCCTATGATTCAGTCAATGCTCTACTGGGCAAACGTCTCGGTTCACTGCGGCGACGATTATCAGGTAATATTCCCGCCGGATGTGGAAGTGGGCGTCGACCACCACAAGACCTATTTCACCCACTGGCCGGAAGGTCCGGTAATGCCCAACTCAAAACGGAACATCGACCTGTCACGCTGGAAAAATTTCACCGAGGGGAGCCGCTCTATTTTTGCATGGGACAGCAAAATGGAATTCCTTGCGGGATATGACTACGGAAAGGATGCAGGCACGGTCCACGTGGCCAACCGCCATCAGGTGCCTGGCAAGAAATTCTTCCTCTGGGGCAACAACCCCAACGGACATCTGTGGAACAAGATTTTGTCCGATAACGACGGCCACTATCTGGAACTCATGGTGGGCGCCTTCTCCGACAACCAGCCTGACTACAGCTGGATCAACCCTGGCGAAATCAGGGAATTCTCCCAGATATGGTTTCCCATCAAGGGCATACGCGGCGTCAAGAACGCCACGGCCGAGGGCGCCGTCAATTTCGAGCCTGCGTCAGACGGCACGTACCTTGTGGGCTATAACGTCACGACCGCCCGTCCCGGAGCACGAGTCACCGTGACGGAAGGCGACAGAATCCTCATGGACCGCCGCGTGGACCTTGACCCCGACCGCTTTTTCCTCGATTCAGTGGCCGTTGCTCCGGGCACGGACCCGAGTGACCTTCACACCGCCCTCTATGACCGAGACGGTAACCTGCTGGTGGAATACACGCCGGTGAAACTGCGCAATGAAAAAGACCTTCCGCCCGTGATTGACGGCACCAAACCGGTCAAAGACTATGAGACCGTGGAAGAGCTGTATCTGGCAGGCCTGCGCGTCGACCAGTTCAACAACGCCCGTCTCTCCTACATGGACTTCTACAATGAAGCACTCAGCCGTGACTCGCTGGATGCGCGTGTCAACATAGAAGTGGCCAAGCACTACATCCGTCAGGGAAGCCTCGACGAAGCCGAGCGCCATCTGCTCCGCGCCCAGAAACGCCTGGCCCATGACTACACCCGCGCCTACAATACCGAGGCTCACTATTATCTGGGCTACATCCATTCTCTGACAGACCGCCCTGTGGAAGCCGAGGAAAACTTCTGGGCCGCCACCTATACACCTGCCTTCAAGCATCCGGCGCTCTATCAGCTCGCTCTTATGAAAGCACGCAGCGGCGACCTCAAATCGGCGCTCGGTCTCGCCGAAGAGTCTCTGCTGACCGGAGCCCACGACCTTCAGGCGCTTACCGCCAAAGCCAATCTGCAACGCAGACTCGGCCACACTGACGAAGCGCGCGCCACCATAGACCTCATCCGTTCGGTTGACCCGCTCGACCGCATGAGCGAATTTGAGCTGGCCATGCTCGACGGCACTGCGCTGCCCTTCGCCGCTTCCGACAGACGAGGACGCAACGAGGGCCTGATAGCCGTGCAGGAAATGCTTGAGGCTGCCAACAATTATCTGGCTCTCGGCGACCGCAAGGCAGCCGGGACTCTGCTTGACGCCGCCGTGGCCTCGGGAGCGCCCTACTCGGAATTCCCGGTTGTGGGACTCTACCGCGCCTATGTGATGCTGCCCGATGCCGATGCCGCCCGGAAAGCCGTTGATTCGGCCACGGGACTGTCTCTCGAAGCCAACTTCCCCCACCGCACGGAAGAGATAGCCATGTTCGAGGCCCTCACGGACCTGGCCCCCGACAATGCCGCGCTCCACTATCTCTTCGGCAATCTGCTCTATTATCTCGGACAGAAAGAGCGGGGTCTGGATGAGTGGAAGGAAGCCGTCAGACTTGACCCGTCAAATGCCATGGCATGCCGCAACGCCGGATTCGCCGAGGGCGTCAAAGGCAATCTTCCGGAGGCCATAGACTTCTATGACATGGCCATAAATGCCAATCCGGCCGACCCCATGCTGCTGACCGAAAGTGACAAGCTGCGCGAACAGGCAGGGATCGAGACTTCGCAGCGCCTCAGGATTCTCGAGAAGAACCGCAAGACGGTCATGAAGCATGACGATGCCGTAATCCGCCTGCTGAAACTCTACAATCTCACCGGCAACTACTCCAAGGCATCGCGCATAATGGCCGACCGCCACTTCCATCTCTGGGAAGGCGGAGGCGAAATCCACTCGATATTCGTTGACACTCACCTGCTCAACGCCATAGCCCTCATGGAACGACGCAACTACAGCAAGGCCATCGAGGAACTGGAACTTGCCCGGCAGTATCCCGTCAATCTCGAAGTGGCGCCCTCGCAGTGGAACTACGATGCCAAAGCACTGTATCTTAAGGGCAAAGCCCTGAAAGCCCTCGGACGCGACAGCGAGGCGAATGAAGCATGGGAGGGAGCCGCCACGGCCAAGGCCCGCAACTTCTCCGACCTGAAATACTATCAGACGCTTGCCCTCCGCCAGCTCGGCCGCAACGCCGAAGCCGATGCCGCTCTCGGAGAACTGACCGCAGCACGTGATGCCATGGCGAAACGCGTGGTGGACAATTACGCCAAATTCGGAGATGCCGACAAGAGCCGCTCACAGAGCAACATGCTCTATATAGGCGGCCTCATAGAATCGCTCAACGGCAACCACGACAAAGCGCGCAATCTCTGGGCAGAAGCCATAAATCTCTATCCCGGCAACATCTGGGCCCGACAGATATCCAATGCCCGCTGATGCGGAAAGTTCCCATGCCGCGAACATTTGCCGCGGAATCATCCTGAAAAGTATTGCAGATTAGAAAATTATATATTAACTTTGCAGCGCAAAATCCGTGCGGCCCTCCGGCGGCACAGATTTTGCGCCCCCATTTTTAATTAACCTAATTTATTAACTTATTTAATGACTAAAGAATTAACAAATTCGCCCATCGAAGATTTCGATTGGGAAGCCTACGAGAACGGAGATGCTCAGGGCGAAAAGACTCGTGAAGAGCTCACCAAGACTTACGACGAGTCACTCAACACCGTCAAGGACAAAGATGTAATCGAAGGTACCATCATCGCCCTCAACAAACGCGAGGCAGTGGTTAACATCGGCTACAAGAGCGACGGTATCATCCCCATGAATGAATTCCGCTACAACCCCGACATCAAGGTCGGCGACACCGTGGAGGTATTCATCGAAAACCAGGAGGACAAGAAAGGTCAGCTTATCCTCTCACACCGCAAAGCCCGCGCAGCCCGCTCATGGGAACGCATCAACGAAGCTTTGGAAAAAGACGAAATCATCAAGGGCTACATCAAGTGCCGCACCAAGGGTGGTATGATTGTCGACGTATTCGGCATCGAGGCCTTCCTTCCCGGCTCGCAGATCGATGTACGTCCCATCCGTGACTACGATATGTTCGTGGGCAAGACCATGGAATTCAAGGTTGTTAAAATCAACCAGGAATACAAGAACGTTGTTGTCAGCCACAAAGCACTCATCGAAGCCGAACTCGAGCAGCAGAAGCGCGAAATCATCGCCAAGCTCGAAAAAGGTCAGGTGCTCGAAGGAACTGTCAAGAACATCACCAGCTACGGTGTGTTCATCGACCTCGGCGGCGTAGACGGTCTTATCCACATCACCGACCTCTCATGGGGACGTGTAACACACCCCGAAGAAGTCGTTCAGCTCGACCAGAAGCTCAATGTTGTTATTCTTGACTTCGATGACGAGAAGAAGCGCATTGCCCTCGGTCTCAAGCAGCTCATGCCTCATCCCTGGGACGCTCTCGATCCCAACCTCAAGGTCGGCGACAAAGTCAAAGGCCGCGTAGTGGTTATGGCCGATTACGGTGCATTCGTTGAAATCGCTCCGGGCGTTGAAGGCCTCATCCACGTTAGCGAAATGTCATGGAGCCAGCACCTCCGCTCAGCTCAGGACTTCATGAAGGTAGGCGACGAAATCGAAGCCGTTGTCCTCACCCTCGACCGCGAAGACCGCAAGATGAGCCTCGGCATCAAGCAGCTCAAGGCTGATCCCTGGGAAGACATCGAAATCAAATACCCCGTCGGAAGCCAGCACACCGCCAAGGTTCGCAACTTCACCAACTTCGGCGTGTTCGTTGAAATCGAAGAAGGCGTTGACGGTCTCATCCACATCTCTGACCTCAGCTGGACAAAGAAAATCAAACACCCCAGCGAATTCACTCAGATCGGTGCCGACATCCAGGTACAGGTTCTTGAAATCGACAAGGAAAACCGCCGCCTGAGCCTCGGCCACAAGCAGCTCGAGGAAAATCCCTGGGAAGTATTTGAAACAATCTTCACTCCGGGTTCAATCCACGAAGGAACCATCGTTGAGATGGTAGAAAAAGGAGCTGTTGTCGCTCTCCCCTACGGTGTTGAAGGTTTCGCTACACCCAAGCACCTCGTCAAGGAAGACGGCACTCAGGCCAAGGTTGACGAGAAACTCAACTTCAAGGTTATTGAATTCAACAAGGACAGCAAGCGCATCATCCTCAGCCACAGCCGCATCCACGAAGATGCCAACAAGGCTGAACGCAACGAAGCCCGCAAGGCCAAACGTGTTGCCAAACGTGAAGAAGCCGCTCCCATGCTCAACCAGCCTATAGAGCGCGCCACCCTCGGTGACCTCGAAGCTCTCGCAGCCCTCAAGGAGCAGCTTTCACAGAACAAATAATCCCGGACTTTTCACCCAAAGTCTTTCAACACATAAGGGTGTGCCTCACTGACAGGCACACCCTTTTTCATAACCATGAAAATAATACCGTCATGAAACATCTTCTCGCGCTTCTGCTCATTGGAATCTGTGCGATAATTCCGGCAGCACAGGTCAACGTAATTCCGGCCAAAGGGAAACCCGGACGAATAATCGTGGCCGACAGCAGTCAGGTCAACATGAATGCCGCGTCACTGCTGCAGGACTTTTTCCGGCGCATCACCGGAAAAACAGTCCTCGTAAAGACCGGCACGAAACCGGCCAAAGGCGACGTGGTGATCCGCAATGCCGCCACAGCAGGGGTGGGAGAGGACGGATTCCGCATCCGCACCGATAACGGAATCCTTGAAATAGAGGGCGGAAAAGGCAAAGGAGCCATCTACGGCGCCGTCACCGTCCTTGAGAAATTTCTCGGCTGCAACTACTGGGGAGCCGACGAATACACCATTCCCCGGCAGCCGTCGGTCAGCATTCCCCGCACCGATTTTATAGAAAACCCGGCATTCACCCACCGGCAGAGTGACTGCTATGCCATAAGGGAGGACTCCCTGTACCGTGACTGGCACCGGTTCGAGTATCCCTCGGACCTCTTCGCCGGATCATACTGGGTCCACACGTTCGACCCCCTGCTTCCAGCTGCTGTCTACGGAAAGACCCATCCCGAATACTATGCCTGGTTCGACGGCGAACGCCATCCCGGCAAAGCCGTCCAGTGGTGCCTGACCAACGACGAGGTCTTCGAGATAGCGGCCGCGCGCATCGACTCCATCTTCAAGGCCCATCCCGACAAGGACATGATTTCCGTGAGCCAGAACGACGGCAACTACACCAACTGCACATGCCCCTCATGCAAAGCCATTGATGACCGCGAGGGCTGCCCCATGGGGAGTCTGCTGCATTTCATAAACCGTCTGGCCGACCGGTTCCCCGACAAGCAGATCTCCACTCTGGCCTACCTCTATTCAATGCACCCGCCAAAATATGAGAAACCGCGGCCCAACGTCAACATTATGCTTTGCGGCATTGACTGTTACCGCGAGGTCCCATTTGCCGACAATGCTTCCGGGCGCGATTTCCTCAAAGCCCTGAGCGGATGGTCGGACATGTGCGAGAACTTCTTCGTGTGGAACTACGGCAGCAACTATGACGGATTCGCCACTCCGTTTCCTGACTATCACGTGATGCAGCCCAACCTTCAGACGCTCCGTGACCATAAGGTGAAGATGCTTCTGGCCGGAGTGGTTGGAGTCCGCGGAGGCGATATGCCCGAACTGCGCGGCTATCTCATATCGAAACTGATGTGGAACCCCGACGCCGATGTCGATTCGCTCATGAGCGTGTTCCTGAACGGCTACTACGGTCCGGCGGCGCCGCAGATTGAGAAATGCCTGCGCCTGCAGCAGGGTGCCCTGCTGGGAAGCGGCACCGGACTGTGGCTCTACGATTCGCCCGTGACCCACAAAGACGGAATGCTGTCGCCTTACCTCATCCGCACCTACAGCGACATCTTCGACAAGGCCGAACGCATCGTGGCCGACGACCCTGTGCTTCTTGCACGTGTGCGCCGCGCCCGCCTATCGACCCAATACAGCGAACTGGAAATCCAGCGAGTCAATCCGGACAAGGACGTGGCCGACATCAGCCGCAAACTCGACCTGTTCCGGCAAAGGGCACGTGAAGGCGGCCTGACAATGCTCAACGAACGCCACAACACACCGGATGAATATGTCGAGCTCTACCGCACCCGCTATCTGCCCACCGAACGCCGCAATCTCGCATCGGGAGCCGGCGTGACATTCTCGCAGGAGCCGCCGCTGCCCTACCGCAATTTCGCCCACAAGGCGCTGACCGACGGCATCTATGGCGGATCCACATACAAGGACAGCTGGGTAGGCTGGGAGGACACCGATGCCTCGATAACAGTGGACCTCGGAACTATGAAGACCGTTTCGGCCATAGAGACCGATTATCTGCAACAGCTTGGAGCCTGGGTGCTTCAGCCCAAAAGCGTGGCCTACCATATCTCGGCCGACGGCAAGGAATTCACCCATGCCGGAACCGTGATCTTCGCCGAGGACAAGACCCCGCAGGTGCGTTTCGTCAAAGCCCGTCACGAACTCGACGCTCCGGCACAGGCCCGCTTCGTGCGCATCGACGTGGAAGCCACCAAGAAATGCCCCGAATGGCACTACGGCGTGGGCAATCCCTGCTGGTTCATGATAGACGAGATAGTAGTGGAATAACCACAACCCCAACAACGAACAACCAGAATCCAGAATCGGAATGCTGTTCAACTCCATAGAATTTCTGTTCTTCCTTCCGGCGGTCACAATAATCTTCTGGACCTGCTGCCGGACGCTCAGAGCTCAGAACCTGCTTCTGCTATGCTCAAGCTATCTGTTCTATGGGTGGTGGGACGTGCGTTTTCTCTTCCTGATTCTGATGGTGACAGCCGTGAGCTATCTCAGCGGCCGGGCACTCCGCAGGTATGACCATAGCATTCTGCGGCGAAGGTCAGTCCTATGGACCACAGTCGTTTTCAGCCTCGGGATTCTCTTCCTGTTCAAATATTTCGATTTCTTCTCCGAGTCTTTCGCCGCTCTGCTGCGTTCGATAGGCATGGATGCCGATGCGGTGACTCTGAAACTGGTTCTCCCGGTTGGAATCTCCTTCTATATCTTCCAGTCCCTGAGCTACACCATCGATGTTTACCGCCGGAGCATTGAGCCGACGCGTGACACACTGGCGTTTTTCGTCTTCATCAGCTTTTTCCCGCAGCTCGTGGCCGGACCTATTGAACGCGCGGCCGACATCCTGCCCCAGTTCACCCGCAGACGTGAATTCGATTACGGGAAAGCCGTAGAGGGCATGAGGCTGATTCTGTGGGGACTGTTCAAGAAAATGGTGGTGGCCGACAATGCCGCCCCGGTTGTCAATGCCATTTTCAGCGATTTCACCGGTGTAGGCACCCTGAATCTCTGGATCGGCGCCGTGCTTTTCTCCCTGCAGATCTACTGTGATTTCTCGGGCTATTCCGACATAGCCATAGGTTCCGCCAGACTTTTCAACGTGAACCTGATGCGCAACTTCGACAAACCGTATTTCTCCCGGTCAATAACGGAATTCTGGAAGAAATGGCACATCTCGCTGACCTCGTGGTTCCGTGATTACGTGTACATACCTCTCGGAGGCAACCGGCGCGGCCGCGGGCGCACTGCGGCGAATACATTCGCCGTGTTCCTCACAAGCGGACTGTGGCACGGCGCCAATTTTACCTTCATTGCCTGGGGACTGTATCATGCGGTGCTGTTCATGCCGTCACTTGTCACCGGGGAAAAAAAGCCAAAAGAGGCCGTAACCGGCCCCCGCAAGCTTCCGCCGTTCAGCGAATCCATAATGATGGCCGTCACATTCCTGCTGGCAGCGATAGGTTGGGTGATATTCCGCGCCGAAAACCTCGAGGACGCTTTCAGTTACATCGCCCTCATGTTCACTCCGGAGTCCACGGCCAGAATAATGGGAAAGACGGCTCTGGCATGGAGTTCAGTGCTTATTCTGACCGAGCTGCTGACACGCCGGCAGCCCACGCCGTTTGACATCCCGGCACGCGGACTGTGGAGCCGCCGCGGATTCCGACAGGCAGTCTACGCAATTGTGTTTTTGGCCACCCTGTTCTTTGCAGGCAGTCAGGAAGAATTCATTTATTTCAGATTTTAGCCGCCATGTTCCCGTTGTTTCTACGCCGCACCGCATGTTTTGCCGCCATAATACTGGCGGTTCTCGCCATAGGAGAGGTAATCGCACGCAATATTCCCGGCCCGTACGAATACAAGCACAAGTGGCTGTGCCGCTACGGCGGAGATGTCACCACCCTGATTCTCGGCTCGTCACACGCCTACTACGGCATACGCCCCGACATACTGTCGGACAGCGCTTTCAATCTCGCAAACGTGTCCCAGAGCCCCGAGTACGATTTTATGCTCCTGAAACACTATGCCGATTCAATGCCGGAACTGCGCCGGGTCATAGTCACAGTGTCATATTTCACCTACCGCGACCCCAGACTCGAGGACAGCAAGGAATGGATGCGCGTCATACCCTACAGGATTCAGATGGATTTGCCCGCCCACTCGCCGCTTTCACTCTACAATTTTGAAATATCCGATTTCGGAGGCTACTGCGCGAAGCTCAAGGGTCTGGTCGCGCATTCCGAATCGAACAGATGCGATTCGCTCGGTTTCGGACTCGGCTTTGATACGGACCACCGCAACGAAAACTGGCGGCAGGAAGCGGCTACCCGCGTGGCCGAGACCACATATCCCGCTTCGGAGCGCTCCAATGAGGTGGCCGACGAAATAGGACGCCTGCTTGACTACTGCCGGCAGAGAAACATAGAGTGCATTCTTGTGACCACTCCGGTATGGCCGTCGTATCACCGGATTCTTGACCGAGGTCAGCTCGACGAGATGCGCCGGCTCACCGACAGCCTCTCGGCCCGTTACGGTGCGACATACCTCGATTTCATGGCCGACAAGTCCTTTACCGCCGATGACTTCCATGACGTGGACCATCTGTCGCCGTCAGGTGCCGTAAAGCTGACTCAGGCCATTAAGGCACGCTCTGTTAAGGTCGGCGCTAGTGCTCGCGACGTCACAACCCCGTGCCTCAGGCAATCCGTGGGGGAAATTAACCGACCTCTCCGAGGCCGTGGTTTGCGGGCGGGAACGTTACACCACACCAGATGAAGGCTCGTACCTCGCCTCATCTGTTATGGTGCTATAATTCGGGACGCCCCCTCGGGGCTGAGAATGCCCATTCTATCAGGCATAATATAAGGTGCCTCCGGCTAATACAAGCATTACTGTTGGAACTGACAACCGAAATTGGTTGCATTTGCCTTTTGCAACCTTAAAAAGCTTCTTAAATTAAAATTAAATAGGTAGAGTCATAGCTACAGAGTTATGGGTAATTTAAGCCCTGAAAGGGCTGAGAATTGTTTTATTCTATCGGGACGGAGTTGGAGAGGTGCATTTCTTTCTGTAGTTACAGGGTGTCGTGCCGTAGGTGCGGGAGAACAACCGATGGAAGTACGGTATGCTCGTGAAGCCGCAATCATAGGCTATGTCACATGCCGGATCCGTTGTCGAGGCGAGCAAAAGCGCGGCTTTTTCAAGTCTCAGGGAATTGACGTAGTCAGTGAATGTGTTTCCGGTATGTTTTTTGACGAATTTGCACAAGGCCGACTTGTTCATTTTCATATAGGCGGCCGTCTCTCCCAAGGTGATGTTTCCATCAAGATTTATTTCAAGATAATATTTGAACGTTTCCCCCAAGTGTCTTATGGAGCAAGACTTGCCTACCTGTCTGGCGCCCCTCACAAGAAGAGGCTTACGTCGCGGAGATTCCTTCCATTTCAGGAGTTCGGCATCAATGCTCCTTGTAAGATATGCCATGATCTATAAATTGTTTTGAATCGCAAAGATAATCAATGATTTATAAAAATCCAAGGGAATAAATGGCTAATTTCGGGAAAAATCCAAGGGAATAAATGGCCAAAATCGGAAGAAATCCAACTGAATAATGCACTGATTTCGGAAAAAATCCAACGGAATCAACGGTTGGATTGTCACCACATCAGCGATTGGGGCAAAGTTTATCTTTCGAAAGTATATGGATTTTGCTTCAAAAAAGTTATATTTAAATCCGGCGGGACGCACACGTCAATATTAGATTCTTGTGGTGCGGAGTGTGCAGACAGGGGAATTCATGCGGGGCAGCGGGTGGAGACGGTGCGGGATTATACGAATCTTTTAGTATATTTGCGGATTGAATCATATATTACGTTTATCCACTATCACGTTTACCCCATATCACTTTTATCCCCATATCACTTTTATCCCCCCTCGAATATGAAACAGATTCTCACGTTGCTGCTTCTTGTCCTGTCGTCAGCTGTTGCCGTTGCCTCACCAAGCGAAATCGCAGAGATAGCCCGTCTGCGTGACGTTGCCGACAGTCTCCACAGCGTAGGCCGGACCGATTCGGCTATAACCGTGGGCGAACAGGCCATAGCGCTGGCCGACAAATACGGCGACCCGACACAGATTGTAGGCACGAACGCCTCTCAGGGTGTGTTTCTCCGTTCGTCGGGACGCGTTGATGAAGCGCTGAAGAAATACGAAAAGGCTCTGTCCATAATCACCTCGGGGCAGTTCCGCGAGAATCCGGATCAGGAGGCCATAGAGGAAATAGCCTCGCTCTACATCAATCTGTCAGCGCTGAACCTCGACATGCAGAACAAGACCGAGGCCGGACGCAACGCCGTGGCAGCGGCTGACTGGATTTCAAAAAGTAACGATGCGGAGCTGAAAGGCACCATCTACGGTGTGGCAGGCTCCGTCCTGACGGGGTGCGGAGACACGGACAAAGCCCTGCAGTATCAGAATCTGGCCTATCAGAACTCAATGGAGAGCGGCAGCATCGATGCCGCATTCCGTGCCGCGGCCTACACGATGCTGCTGTCGGACCGCACAGGCAACAAGAGCGATGCCGAGATGTGGCGGCAAAAGTGCGTGTCGCTGCTGCCACAGATCAGTTCCGTGATGTCGAAACTGACCTATTATCAGGCCGAATGCTCAATCTGTCTGAAAAACAACGATGACCGCGGGTCCATAACATGGTTCCGGAAGATTCTCGAATCGGACGGAATAGACAATCTGCCCTTCGTGAAGTTCGACTGCTACAACAACATGCATCTGGCCTACTCAAAGCTCGGCGACTACCGCAACGCCTACGGCACTCTGCTGCAGAGCAACGAGCTGCGTGACAGCCTGTGGGCGCAGGAAAAGGCGGAAAGCCTGCGGGAGCTGACCATCAAATATGAGACAAAAGAGGCCCAGCTTGCCCTTGCCCAAAGCGAGGCAAAACGTTCAAGCACGCTGATGTGGCTGTTCATAGCCATAGCTATCCTGCTGGTCGGCGCGGTGATATTCATTGTCTATGCCACCCGTCAGAAACGCATGCGTCTGCAGCGGGAGATGAAGTTTGCCAGAATCAGAGCCGACATAGGGCGCCAGCTCACCCAGCAGTATGTGGAGGGCCTCGAGAACGAACGCGAGCGCATGGCGCGGGAGCTTCACGACGGAGTGTGCAACGACCTGCTTGCCATACGGATGAACATCAATTCGGGGAAATCGGCCGACAGCACGGCCGCCATGATCGACAGCTGCCGCGAGTCAGTGCGCCGCATATCCCATGAGCTGATGCCGCCGGAGTTCTCCTACGCCACGCTCGACGAGGTGGTCCGCTTTTTCATATCCAAGCAGGCCGCGGCCAATGAGGGGAAGATCGAGATCAGCTACAGATCCTCGGCAACGGGACGTGACTGGAGCAGCGTTCCGGATGCCACGGCGCTCGAAATCTACCGCATAGTGCAGGAATCGACGGGTAACGCCGTTAAGCACTCGGCGGCAAGCAGAATCGACGTAAGCCTGACTCTGTCGGAAGATGGACTCGAGGCGGCCATCAGCGACAACGGCACTTTCAACCCCTCCGGCAAAAAGGGAATAGGGCTTGAATCAGTGCGCCGCAGGGCGGGAGCCATCAACGGCTCGGTCTCCATAGGGCCGGGCGAATCGGGAGGCACAGAGGTGAAACTGACTGTCAAATTCTGATTTTTCCGCTCCAAAAGCATGAAAAACTACGGAAAACCGTAATTGACAAGCGTCCGCAGGCTGATTAATTTTGCATCTGTAACAGAATGCAATTTTTCGCCAGCCTATGGACAACCAATCTATATTATCACAAATGAAAATAGCCGTTGTTGACGACCACGAACTTGTCAGGGAAGGGATGGCAGCCATTCTCGCAAACCGCAACGCCAACAACGTCACAAAATTCAGCACCGCCACAGCCCTCATATCCTGTCTGGATGCCGGCTCCGCTTTTGATTTCTACATCATTGACCTCGAACTTCCCGACCTTGACGGGTTTGTGCTCATAGAGATGATCCGCGCCCGGAATCCGGTGGCGCACATCATTGTCAGCACGGTCCACGACGAGGTATGGACCCTGCGCAAGCTCCTTGCGCGTGATGTCAACGCAATCATCTACAAGTCAGGCGAAGGCTCCGAAATCATCACGGCGATAGAGGAAATCCTGAAGGGCAACAACTACTATTGCAGCGAGGTGCACAAGGCCCTCAAAGCTGCCGGCGACAGCAGCCTGCATCCCTCGACCCGCGAACTCGAGGTGCTCTACCAGATTTCGCAGGGCAAGACCTCGCGCGAGATAGCCGCGGCGATGTTCGTGACCGAAAACACCGTGGAGGCCCATCGCAAGGCCCTGTTCGCCAAGCTTTCGGCAGTCAATGTGGCCGACCTGATTGTCAAGGCCATAGAAAAGGGCTACATAAAGAAAAGCGGCGTTATCCGCTGACACCCGTCGAAGAAATTCTCAAAACCAGCGATTATGACAAAAAGGACTTTTTTTGTCGCACTGCTGTTATCAGTGCTGACAGCCGTATCGGCCTACGCCCAGTATGCCGAAAAATACAAGTATGTTTTCCCTGAGCCTATCGAAGATCCCACTCCCGTTCAGGGCAAGATGATAGGCAAGAAGAAATTCGGTTACTACAACCTCCTGAAGGACACAGGCGAATTTCAGCTAATACTCGGCTATCAGTTTGACACGGCCGATGCCTTTGACCGCCAATGGGGCCTTGCCCGCGTTTCAGCGGGCGGAGCCTACGGATTCATCAAACTCGACGGCGCCGTGGCCGTGCCCCTTGTCTACGATGACGCAAAAGGCTTCAACGAGCATGGCCGCGCCCTTGTGGCACTAAGAGGCAAGTGGGGCATCGTGGACCATCAGGGCAATCAGCTGATTCCCTGCGCTTACGACAGCATGAACGACCTGTTCAACGGATGGTATGAGGTTTCGAGAAACGGCGAATGGGGCTATCTCCACTATTCCGGACTCTATGCCTCATCCTACAGCGAATATGAAAAGGCCAGGAACGGCCTTAAAGAAATCGAGCAGAAATAACAACTCAAGACTCCGATTACCATGAAAGAATGGCTTCTCAGCTCCACACTGCCCCACTGGCTGATGTTCATCCTCACTTCCCTGACTGCCGGCGAGCGCGATGCCGCCTCCGCACGCCTCCGCAACGACAAGTAACAAAAAATCAGAACTGATATGAAAAGATTCCTCTTACTGTTAACCGTCAGCCTTTTTGCATGCCTCATCGCTGAAGCCCAGCGCTATGTGGTGAACGGCAAGGACGGCAAAATCCGCGTTGTTGAATATCATCTGGTCTCGGGTGAATGGAAATACGTGGAAGGAGCCCCGGACATTTACATTGACAACGGCTATGAGTTTGAAGCCGTGGCCCCCGTCTCCAAGGACAAGATTGTGATGGAGTACAACGGGAAACATTATCATGTGGTCAACCCGGAAAAAGAGCTTGAGATCGTTGACGATATGGGTTCGGGCGAAGGACTCGGATTCCGCAACGCACTGCGCCACTCGTTTGTAGGCCGATGGTATATGACCGGCCAGCCCGCCATGATTGCGGGAGTGTTTGTGCTGATAGCCATTGTTTCCCTGCTTATTCTTTTATTCCGAAACAATCCCGGCCCCGCAGCAGTCCGTGCATTTCCTGTGGCCATGAGCTTTGTGGCCCTTATTGAAGCCGGCGCGGCTCTTTCGGTGGGGCAGGATGCCTACTGGTGGGTCAATCCTGACGATGTGGGCTACCTGATGGCTATATGTACGCTCATACCGTTCTCGGTGACCGTGGCATTGCAGCTCAAAGCCATAAAAATTTACAAGGAAACCGGCAAATTCAGCGGAGCGGCCAACGTGGCGGTCTATCTGCTTCTGGGTCTTGGATGCATTCTGTCGGTAATCGCTGCAGTGCAGGTGGTCATCAATTTCCTTTTCGCACTTTTCTGCCTCCTGTTCCTGCTGTGGCTTTCCGGACAGAAAACTTACAGCCGTGACTCTTCGGGCAACATATATGAGACCGGATTTACGGGAACCCACAAAGTGGACAAAGAGGTCTATGAGGATTATCTGAAGAACAAAAATGACCATTGACACCGGACCCCGGTGCAGACGCGTTTTCACAACCAATTATTAATAAATCCATGAGAATTTTATCAGCAATCAGAACCGCCGCCATTGTGCTTTCACTGACATCAGTGACCCTGCTGGCAAGCTGCGGCAAAGACGGCAGCAGCACTGCCGCCGGAAACGAATCGGATGACGCGAACGGAATCCTGGCGCCACTGGCCAAAAAGTACATCGAAATCTCCGAAAACCGGCTTGAATCCGACAAAGCCCTCAAGGAACTTGAAGCGGATGGTTTCAGCGAGTCGGCCCAGAAGAAGGCCGACAAGGTCATCAACGGGATAAATGAAAAGAACAACGCCCTTGAAGCCGAGGCCAAAACCCTTGCCGAAGGCCTGAAAGGGAAAACAATCGCATGCACCGCCACGGAAGCCACCGGCCTGACCGGACCGGAGTGTCAGATCTATGGCATCAAGGCATCAGGAAAGAGTGCCAACGTGGTTCTCGCTTTCAAAGGCTCCGCGACGACCGACAAGGTCTTCGGCTGTCTTTTCAAGGACGACGGCGGACAGACCATCTACAAAATCAAGACCTTTGTCAACGGCGACGGCACTCTTGGCGTCATCTACATGATCACCACCAAGGACAATGCCGAAAGCGCGCGTATAGCAGCCCGCACGGCCGAAATAGCCCTTGTCTCGGAAGCCGAGTACAACGCTGCGACAACCGCGGAGTAACATCCGGAAGCTGCCGGTTCAATCACCCGTCACGTCACCGGAGTGTCAGACCTTACCTTACGAAACCGCGTGTTTTCGGGTGAAAAAACCGCGCAACACTTGTTTTTGTTTCCGATTTGTTGTAATTTTATGCCAAATCGGAAACAAATTTCAATCCTCATTGCCTAAACTCTGAAATCAGGGAGTGACCAAAAATGGGATAGTACGAAAGGGAGAGAAAGGGGCGGAAGGCGGGGCGGTGTCCGAAATGTTGCATAGAAAGTCCGTAACATTGCAGTGATTAAAGGGATGGCGCGAGTGTTAACCAATTTAAAATTTAGTATCTTTGCGACATCCAATATCATGTTACACGCGATGGGAAACATCAGTCTCTTTCATCAGTTGATCAGGCCGCTATTGTTCATTCTGGCTGTCAATGCAACTTTTCAACTTCATTCCGCCCCGCAGCTGCCGGAATCGGAACCGGCATGGAAAAACGTGTCGGTCAACGGCAGGAAGACCGCGGTGTTCACCTTGTTCAGGGACAGCCGGGGAATAATGTGGCTCGGCACCAACAGCGGGCTCTATTTCTATGACGGCGTATCCACCCACCCCGTGGGTTCGGATGAGCTTTACGGCACTCAGATCTATGCCATTGTGGAGAAGGACGACATACTTTTCCTCGGAAGCAACAACGGCCTTCTGACCTACGATTACCGGACCGGAGCCGTCACGCCGCACAAGACAGAATCGCCCAAAGAAATCAGAACGCTGCTGCTCTCGGACAACAAGCTGTGGATAGGCGGTCTGACAGGCATCTATCTGCTCGACACGTCCACATCCGTAATCGCCGACCGTTCCAAAGGCCTGCCGCACCGGTCGGCCTACTCCATACTGCGCGACAGCCGCGGCATATTGTATGCCGGCACCTACAACGGCGTGGCCCGGTGGGATTCAAGGACCGAATCGTTCATCCCGCTGAAAATACGTGCTTCGGCCGACGGGGAGGTCACCATGTTCGCCAACTGCCTCATAGAATCGGAGGACCGGGAGAGCATCTACGTGGGCGGCGAGGGTTCTCTCTACAGATATTCGCCGGCCAACGACGGCTGGCACAAGATTGCCGACGTGGACAACAACAATATAAAGAGTCTGGCCAAGGGCGAGACTGACCATATACTCATCGGAACGGACAACGGCGTCTTTGATCTCTGCGGCGACACCGTGCGGCATTACCGGCATGACTCGCGTCAGGAACTGAGTCTGGCCGACAACGAGATATGGTGCATCTATTCCGATGACCAGCACAACATCTGGGCCGGCCACGAACGGGGCTTCTCCATTGCCTCCAACTCCAGAACGATAAGGACCATAAAACTGAGCCGGCTGGTGCACTCGGGCGAAGGCAACGAAATCCATTCCATCCACCGTGACCGCAAGGGTGACCTCTGGTTCTCGGGCACCAACGGCATCATCAGGCTGTCCGACGGCTCGGCGCCCCGCTGGTACCGTCACTCCGAGGCAGCCCACTCACTGTCACACAACCGCGTCCGTGCCATCCACGAGGACAGCGAGGGCACCCTGTGGTTTGCCACAGACGCCGGCATCAACCGCCATAACCAGACGACAGACAACTTCGACGTGTTTCATGTAACCGATTCAAGCGGCGAGCACAGCTCGAACTGGGTCTACGCCATAGTCGAGGACAATGACAGTTTCTGGACCGGCAGCTTCCTCAACGGCATCCATCAGGTGAGCAAATCCCGGCTCAAAGGGAGCGGCAGCACCGTAGTGGCTGACTTTTCAATCAACACCGCCACGAAGCCGAGCCGGAACGCCATACTGGCCAACGACCTTGTCAACGACATGATAAAAGACCGTCAGGGCAACCTCTGGATACTTCTGTTCCGCGACAACTCGCTGACATGCTTCTCCCCTGCGAGCGGCAGTCACGTCAAGCACGACATATTCGGCCTCACCGGCGGATACCCCACCAACATAAGCAAGGACCGGCAGGGAAGAATCTGGTGCGCGTTCAAAGGGGGCGTCATAGTGTTTTCCGGTCCTGACCGCTATGAAATAGTCCGGTTCCCGCACACCAACAGCGACGAGACTATCCTGGCCATGGGGAGCGTGGGCGACGGTATGTGGGTTTCCACCCAGAGCAACGTCTGGAGCATCGACGGCCGGAACTTCAGCGCCTCGCTGCTTCCCGTACCCCAGAAACCTTACACCGCCATCTACGACGACACCGCCAGCAACCGGGTCTATCTCGGAGGCACCGACGAGATTCTCGAGGTTGACAGCCGCGGCATCAAGGACTCGTCGGACTTCAAATCAATAAAAATGGTGCTCAACGACGGCGGCGAGGGCCATCTGAACCTGTCGGACATCCGGAGCGGAATGAAAGGGCTGTCGATACCCTACGGCGGAAGCGTGACATTCGTGGTGAGCACCCTGAATTACTCGCCCGAGACCGTGCAGCGCTACATGTACAAGCTTGCTGAGTCACCGAGCGACACCACCGGCGGATGGGTGGTCATGCCGGAAGGAGCCAACACCATCTCGTTCTCCGACCTGAGAATGGGCAACTACACCGTGTTGGTCAAGACCATAGGGTCGCCGGCCACTCCCCTTGTGATACCGCTGAAGGTGAATCCGCCGCCGGCCATGTCATGGTGGGCTATATGCCTCTACGCGCTCGCTGCCGCCGGAATAGTCTGCTGGACGGTGTGGTATCTGCGCAAGCGCAACCTCCGCTCATTCCACGAGCAGGAACGGCAGACGGCGCTGGAGAACGTGGAGAAAAAGCTCTCGTTCCTCTCCACCATGTCACATGATCTCAAGACTCCCCTCTCCATGATACTCGGCCCCGTGAGCCTCATGAAGGAAAAGGCCAGAGACCCCGAAAGCAGACGCAGCCTTGAAACCATCTATGACAATGCGGTCAGGCTCAACAACATGATACACCGTACCATAGAGCTTCAGCACCTCGAAGACACCGACGAGAACCTTCTGATCACCTCGACCTTTGACGTGGTTGAATTCTGCAAGGGGGTGTTCGAAGTGTTCGAGGAAAACAACCCCAACAAAAAATTCATATTCCATTCCTCGTGCCCGCAGCTGTTCATAGAGGCCGATGCCGTGAAATTCGAATCGGTGATAACCAATCTGCTGTCAAACGCCTGCAAATATTCCGACGAAGGGTCCACGATATCGCTCGGCATAAGCCGTCAGGGCAACCGGGTGGAGATAGTGGTCTCGGACGACGGCGTTGGCATAGCCGACATTGACCAGACCCTCGTGTTCCAGCGCATGTTCAGGGCACCCTCAACCTCGAAACTCCACGAGGGAACCGGTCTGGGGCTGTATCTGATAAAGAAATACCTCGAACTGATGGGCGGCAACATAAACCTGTACAGCAAAGAGGGACAGGGCACGACGTTCGCCATAACGCTGCCCATTTCCGACAAGGTCATGCCGGAAACACGCGCCGACGTGGCTTCGGAATCCTCCGGCAAAATCAAGATTCTGATAGTGGAGGACAACATGCAGATATCGTCATTCATCACGGAGATACTCAAAAACGAGTACACCTGCCTGACGGCCGAAAACGGCAGGTCAGGACTCGCCATAGCGGCCTCGTTCGCCCCCGACCTCATAATAGCCGACGAGATGATGCCCATCATGAGCGGACTGGAGATGGTAAGGCGCATGAAGCAGCATCCGCGGCTCTCGGCCATACCCATAATCATGCTCACGGCCAAGTCCGACAACCAGACCGAGAACGAGAGCATCAAACTGGGCATTGACATATTCATGACCAAACCGTTTGAGCCGGCATCGCTGCTCGGACGCATCAGGCAACTGCTCAAAGGCCGGTCGGAAATCAAGGAGAAGGTGAGGATACAGACCCTCGCCGAGGCCGAGGCACGGCCCATAGAGGCGGAATCGGTCAACGAGAAATCACTGGCGAAAATAGCCCGGATAATCGAGGACAACATCTCGGACCCGGACCTTAACGTCAACTTCCTCTGCGAGAAGAGCGGCATTCCCAACAAACAACTCTACCGCCTCATAAAGAAATATATGGGCACGGCGCCGCTGGACTACATCAGGAGCGTGCGCCTGCAGAAAGCGGCCGTGCTTCTCAGCCAGCACCGTTTCACGGTGTCGGAAATCAGCTACATGGTGGGATTCAAGACACCGTCGTACTTCGCCAAGTGTTTTCAGGCCAGATTCGGGGTCAAGCCGAGCCAGTATCAGTCTGACGATGAAGCCATAGGGAAAAATAAGACAAATATGTGACCTGGTGCCTCACGATGCCGTTTTCAGTCTGAAATGTTGCAGGATTTGTCCGATAATAACGCATTCCGAACCCGTGTCCGGTGTAAATTTGCGACAGAATTTCCGGCACACGAAAGGTAAAAAAGATTGTTTTTTGGTCAAATCCATTTTATAACCTTAAATTTGTATTAACAATCATTTCTAATGGACAAAGTAATTGGCAACGCCGAATTAAGGATGTGGCTGCTGGGACTGCTCGTCTCCATCCTCCTTATACCCGCATCGGCTTATGCGCAGACACAGCGGACAGTGACGGGTACTGTCATCGACGAGACCGGAGAGCCTCTGATAGGCGCCTCGGTGCAGGTTGTCGGAACGGCCATAGGCGCGGCAACGGACTTTGACGGCCGCTACACGGTGAAGGTTCCGTCGACGGCCCGACAGCTCACGTTTTCCTACGTGGGCTACAAGAGCCTGACCATTGACATCACCTCTGACGTAATCGACGTCACCCTCAGCCCCAACAACGAGGTGCTCGACGAGGTGGTCGTGATAGGCTACGGAGTGCGCAAGAAGGACGATCTCACCGGCTCCGTTTCATCCATCAGCGAGAAGGACTTCAACAAGGGAATGATCTCATCGCCCGAAGAACTTGTCAACGGCAAGATTGCGGGCGTGCAGATTGTCAACGGCGGCGGCTCGCCCACATCGGGTTCCACCATCCGCGTGCGCGGCGGCGCCTCGCTCAATGCCTCGAACGACCCTCTGATAGTGCTTGACGGCGTTCCGATGGAAGTGGGAGGCTCGGTGAGCGGCAGCGGCAATTTCCTGAGCCTGATAAACCCCAATGACATTGAGAGTCTTACCGTTCTGAAGGACGCCTCGTCAACGGCCATCTACGGTTCACGCGCGTCAAACGGCGTCATAATAATCACCACCAAGAAAGGCAAAGGCGACGGCATCAAGGTGTCGTTCCAGACCACCAACTCACTGTCGACGAAGACCAAGACATCCGACATGCTTTCGACCGACGAGTTCGTAGCCATAGTCAGGGAACTCGGCACCGACCGCCAGAAATCGCTGCTGGGCGACAGCCGCACCAACTGGAACGACCAGATTTACCAGACCGCATTCGGAACCGACAACAATCTGAGCGTGTCGGGCCGTGCGGTTGACTGGCTGCCGTTCCGAGTGTCGGCCGGCGCCTATTATCAGGACGGTATCCTGAAAACCGACAACGCCAAGCGATTCACCGGCAACATCAACCTCACGCCGTCATTCTTCAATGACGAACTGCGCCTCCAGCTCAGTGCCAAAGGCACCTACTCCAAGAACCGATTCGCCGACACCGACGCCATCTGGGGCGGAGCCACGCTGAACCCCACCATACCGGTCTACTCCGGCAACGATGCCTTCGGAGGCTACACCGAGGCTGTGGACGCCAACGGAATCCCCGTGACCGGCGCACTCGCCAACGCGCTGGGACGTCTCGAACAGTACCGCTCGACGTCCGATGTGTACCGCGTGATCGCCAACATCGACGCGGACTGGAACCTGCGCTGGGTGAAAGGACTGCGCCTGCATGCCACGGCCGGCTATGACTGGTCGAAAGGCGAGGGAAAGATATATGTGCCCGAAGAGGCAATAGCCTATTACACCACCGGCGGCCGCGACTACAAGTACGGACCCCAGAAGAACTACAACCGCCTCCTTACGGTCTATGCCAACTACAACCGCGATTTCGAGGCCATCAGCTCCAACATCGACGCCACTTTCGGTTATGACTACCAGTACTGGCGCTATACCACTCCGTTCTATGCCGAGCTGAACGTGGCCGGAGTGCAGCAGTCCACGTCGGCCGCAACGGACCAGCGCCATTCGCTCATATCCTATTACGGACGTCTTAACTACACCCTCATGAACCGCTACCTGCTTACCGCCACCATGAGACGCGACGGCTCGTCGCGTTTCTCGGAGAACAACCGCTGGGGTACGTTCCCGTCAGTGGCTCTGGCATGGCGCGTGTCACAGGAAAACTTCTTCGAACCTCTGCGCGGATGGATCAACGACATGAAATTCCGTGTGTCATACGGTGTCACCGGACAGCAGGACGGCATCACCAACTACGGATACATCCCCGTCTACACCCCGGGGCTCGACGGCGCCCAGTATCAGTTCGGCGGCAAACCCGTCTACACCTACCGTCCCGAGGCCTACAACCCGGACCTCAAATGGGAAACCACAAAGTCATGGAACTACGGTGTGGATCTGGCCGTTCTTGAAAACCGCTTCACGTTCTCGGCCGATTTCTACACCCGCAAGACCGAAAACCTGCTCGCCACAGTGCCCGTGCCGGCCGGAACCAACTTTGACAAGCTCATGCTCGAGAATGTGGGCAATGTCGATTCAAAAGGTCTCGAACTGGCACTGACAGCCCATCTGGTCGACAACAAGGACTGGTCATGGACCATTACGGCCAATGCCGCATGGCAGCAGGTGCGCATCAAGAACCTGACTCTCACCCCCGGCGCTCCCAGCCCCGACACCGAGGTGGGTCCGTGGATCGACGCCTACCAGATGCAGGTGTTCTCCACTGACTACGCCCCCTACTCATTCTATCTCTACAAGCAGCTCTACGACCAGGAGACAGGGCGCCCGATCGAAGGCATGTATGCCGACCTTGACGGCGACGGCCAGATAACCAACAATGACCGCTACCACTGCCACTCACCCGCCCCTGACTGGATTCTCGGACTCTCCACCAGCCTGAGATACAAGAAATGGACGCTTTCGACATCACTGAGAGCCAATATAGGAGGTTACGTGTTCAACGGCATGGCCATGAACACCGGCGCATGGGAAACCATGAGCTACAATGACTATCAGCTCAACAATCTCAACCGCAGCTTCCTCGACACCCGCTTCCAGCGCCGCCAGTTCCTGAGCGATTACTATCTCGAGAACGCCTCGTTCCTGAAAATGGACAATCTGCAGCTCATGTATGATTTCGGCCAGATCTACCGCTCGCTGAATCTCCATGTCTCGGCAATGGTCCAGAACGTGTTCACAATCACCAATTACAAGGGCGTGGATCCCGAAAACGCCAACGGCGTGGACACGGCAGTCTATCCCCGTCCGCGCACCTACTCAGTAACCATAGGCCTCAACTTCTAAAATCAGAACCAATGAAAAAAACAAACATACTGTCAGTTCTTGTGATGGGCCTCGGACTCCTGCTCGGCAGCTGCACCGACGATCTCGACCAGTCACCGATCACCGAAACCACCTCCAGGAACGTCTATGCCGAAGCCGCCAACTACAAGAAGGTCCTTGCCAAGATCTATGCATCGTACGTTCTTGCCGGACAGGGACAGGGCGGCGCCAACGGCGACCTCTCCACCATCAACGGCCATGACTTCTCACGAGGCTACTTCAATCTTCAGGAAGCTGCCACCGACGAAGTGGCCAACACATGGCTCTCGGGCAACAACCTCGTGGACCTCACCTACATAAGCTGGAATCCCAAGGATTCATGGGTATCCGATTCCTATTATTGGCTTTTTTTCAACATCTCGCTGTGCAACGAATTCCTGCGCAACTGCACTGACGGCGCCATTGCCGGATTCAGCCCCGCTGAGCAGGAAGAGATAAAGGCCTATCGTTCCGAAGCCCGCTTCATGAGAGCGTTCAGCTACTGGATGGTTCTCGACCTTTTCAGAAAAGGACCCAAAGTCGACGAAAACACGCCCGTGACCGGCTACATACCCGAAGCCTACGACGGACCGGGGTTGTTTGACTTCATTGAGAGCGAGCTGAAAGCGCTCGTGTCCGAAGATGCCGAATCGGCTCTGCCTGACACCAACGAGTACGGCCGGGCAAGCAAACCCACAGCATGGGCCCTGCTCGCCAGACTCTATCTGAACAGCGCGGTGTACCGCGGCACGGCCGACACACGCTACTACACCGAGTGCATCACGGCCTGCCACAAGGTGATTTCCAATCCGGCATTCTATCTCGAACCGGAATACGCCCGTCTGTTCAACGCCGACAATCACAAGCGCACCCACGAGATACTCTTTGCCATGGTGTGTGACGCCACCACATCGGTCACATGGGGCGCAGGCACATATCTGGTGTGCGGCTCCTGCGGAAACTCAAGCTCACAGGACCCCGCGAAATACGGTCTGTCCAACGGATGGGGCATGTTCCGCGCCCGCGGCGAGATTGTTGAGAAATTCGGCGACATCAGCTCCACGGCCGACAGCCGCGCCATGTTCTACAGCGACGGTCAGGCGCAGTACTTCACCGGGCCCATCGACAACCAGTCAGAGGGATATTTCTTCGAGAAATTCACCAATCTGACCGACGAGGGCACAGCGGCCTCCAACTCCGCCGCCACCGGATGCTCAACCGATTATCCCATGATACGACTGGCCGACGTGTATCTGATGGCTGCCGAAGCCATGCTCCGCGGCGGTTCCGGCATAACACGTCAGGGCGCGCTGGATCTGGTGAACAAAGTGCGTCTCCGCGCCTACAACGGCGACGAGAGCGGCAAAATCTCCGATTCCGGCCTCACGCTTGACTTCATTCTCGACGAGAGAGGCCGCGAACTGTATCTCGAATCGGTGCGCCGCACAGACCTCGTTAGATTCGGCAAGTTCACCACCGATGCCTACATCTGGCAGTGGAAGGGCGGAGTCCTCGACGGACGCGCCGTCAATGACAGGTACAACATCTATCCTGTTCCCGACACGGATCTCACGGCCAATCCCAATCTGTCGAATCCGTTATACTGATATGACTGAAACCTATTCCAACAAGTTAAAAACAGAAGTGGCTGCCGGCCTTTGATTCCCGCAAAGCCCCGTCGCCTCAACGAAGATAATCATGAAACCAAGCAACCTATTACATACAGCACTGCTGTCAGCCATCGCGGCCCTTGGCCTCGCATCATGTGACAGCGACATAGACCCGGTGTATGTGCTGCCCTCCGATGACACTGTGCTCTCAGGCGCCAGCGGAGACATAATCCTCACCCCGGAAAATCCGCAGGCCCTCGCACTGACCGTGTACTGGAGCGGTGACGGCCGCCTCGCCCTGACCGACGACCTCCTTCAGGCCCCGGTCAATGCCGCCGAAGAGACAATCCAGCTCTCGAAGGAGAGCGATTTCGCCACCACCATTGATCTGAGTGTGGAGAAGGGCGTGCGCTCACGTCAGTTCCTGAGCGAGGAACTCAACTCCCTGCTGGGACGTCTCGGCTACGAGGCCGACGTGAAAGCGCCCCTGTACATACGCGTCCGTTCCGTGCTCTCGGCCAACCTTGAACCGACATACTCCAACACCATAGAGGTCATGGTGCAGTCCTACCGCATTCATCTGATTCTCGGAACCGTGCTTGACAAGGACTGGAACGAGACATCAATGCGCCTCGCCTCGCCGGATGAAAACGGCATCTATCAAGGATTCATGGGCGTGAACGGCTGGACCAACTGGTGGTTCCGCGAGGCCAACAACGTGGTCTGGGGCAACCTGGGTGAGACCGGCAAGACATTCCATGCATCATCGGCCGACGACCACTGGAACTTCTGGTTCCCGGATCCCGCCGGATGCTATTTCACCACGGTTAACACCGTTGAAGGATGGTGGAGCGCCCTCCACATTGACAATCTGACAGTGGCCGGAGACGTCGCTGGCGAAATGACCTACAACCAGAAGGCCAACCAGTGGATTCTTCCGGTGAATCTCGCTTCGGCATCGACGGTGTCAATAACCGTTTCGGGCAAAGGCAGCCTATACAACAAGGAGACCACCGACATGGGGCCGGCGATTGAAAAGAACGTGGCCTTTGGCGGTGACAGCCGCGACCTCACGTTCGGAGAATCAGCCACGGCCATCTCCGTGGACCTCCCCGCAGGCGAGACCAACCTCGTTCTGGACCTTTCGGACCCGCTCGGGCTGAAGATAGAGGCCGGCGAGGCAGCTCCGGAACCGGAGACCGAACCGCAGCTCTATTTCTCCGGACTGGTTACATGGGACGGTTTCGACGATTACCTGACTCTCTACGACGAGAGCGCCCGGGCCTACGGCGGCGCCCACTGGATTGATTCAGAATGGGGCTACCGCGCCTATCCGCAGCCTGACTGGGCAACATACTATACCGCGGCCGACGGAGCTACCGCCACAAGCGGCTCCCTGACCCTTAACGGTTCTGACAGCAACATCCCGGCGCCTGAAAAAGGACTCTACGTGATGGACTTCAGGATAACGGATATGACCTATCAGCTCACAAAGATAGAGAAAGTCACCTTCACCGGACTCAACGATGACTGGTCGGAGCACGAGATGACGCAGTCAGCCGAAAATCCGGAGATATTCACCGCCGAATTCGTGAAACAGAAAGAGACTCCGTGGGGTGTCAAGGTCCTCGTCAACGGTGACTGGAGCCTGTTCTTCGGCGGCGGCGACGGCAAGCTCCTTCTGGGCCACTCCGATTCAACCACCGGATTTGACGGCGACAATTCGCTGACCGTGGGCGAGACCTACATACTTACGGTAGACTTAGGCAAACAGACTTATTCATATTCCCTCAAATAAAAATGACATCGATGAAAATGACAACGATATTCTCCGCATTGGTTCTGGCCGCCTCAATGGTATGCGGCTCATGTTCGGAAGACGGACCCGTCACCAGTCCGCGACAGGAAGACCCGTCAGCGCCGGCAAAAGAAACCGGTTTTGCCCGCGGCGCCGACATCAGCTGGCTCACCCAGATGGAATCGGAAGGCCTCAAGTTCTACACTCCCGGCGAGAACCGTCAGGAGATGGAATGCATGACTCTTCTGCGCGATTACTGCGGAGTGAATTCAATCCGTCTGCGCGTGTGGGTCAACCCCAAGGACGGATGGAACGGCCTTGACGACGTGGTGCTGAAAGCACGCCGCGCCGAAAGACTCGGTCTCAGGACCATGATTGACTTCCATTTCTCCGACACCTGGGCCGATCCCGGACACCAGGAGATGCCCGAAGCATGGAAAACGCTCTCGTTCGATGACCTCAAGAAAGCCGTGGGCGACCACGTGACCGCGACCCTGACCGCGCTCCGCACTGCCGGCGTGACACCCGAATGGGTGCAGATTGGCAACGAGACCACTCCGGGCATGATGCTCCCGGCAGGTTCCGTTGACAACCCCGCCCAGCTGGCCGGACTGAACAACGCGGGCTATGACGCCGTTAAATCCATATTCCCGGAGGCCAAGGTGATAGTGCATCTTGACGGAGGCAACAACCAGTGGGCCTACGACCGGATGTTTGATATACTTGAAAATAACGGAGGCAAATATGACATGATTGGCATGTCGCTCTATCCCTACTGGGCCGAACAGCAGGGCGAGACCGGCGGATGGCAGAAGGTGGCCGATGACTGCATAGCCAACATAGCCCATCTGAAGCAGAAGTACGACAAGCCCGTGATGATCTGCGAGATAGGCATGCCCTACGACCAGGGGGCGCTTTGCAGGCAGCTGATTGCAAAGATGATGGCTACGGACGTGGAAGGCATATTCTACTGGGAGCCGCAGGCCCCTGCCGGATATAACGACGGCTACAATCTCGGCTGTTTCGACAACGGGTCTCCGACCGAAGCCCTCGACGCATTTAAAATAAAATGAAATATATGAATCTACACTCTATTGTCATGGCAATGGCCCTTTCGGGGACCATTGCCTTCGGTGTGAATGCCGGAAGGGTGGTGACCACCCTGAACGACGGCTGGGAATTCACCAAAGGAAGCCCCGGCAGCGGCCCGGAATGGCAGAAGGTGCGCGTTCCGCATGACTGGGCCATCTACGGTCCGTTTGACAAGGCCAATGACCTCCAGACGGTTGCCGTGGTGCAGAACGGCGAAAAGGAACAGACGGTCAAGACCGGACGAACCGGCGGACTGCCGTTCATCGGCAAAGGAACTTACCGCACCACGTTCGAGGTCCCCGACACCGCCGGCCGCAATGTGACCCTGGTCTTTGACGGAGCCATGAGCAACGCCCGCGTCACTGTCAACGGCAAGGAGGTCGTGTTCTGGCCCTACGGCTACAACTCGTTCTACGTTGACGTCACCGACGCCGTAAGGCCGGGCGCCAATGACATGACGGTCTCGCTCGAGAATTTCGAGCGGGCCTCGCGATGGTATCCCGGAGCCGGGCTTTACCGCAACGTGCATCTTGTCACTGCCGACAAGGTCCACATCCCGGTGTGGGGCACATTCGTGACCACTCCTACGGTAACCGACGAATATGCATCCGTGAAGCTCGCCATGGATATAGCCGGTGCCTCAAACCGCCAGAAAATTGATGTCAGCACTGTGATTCTTGACCCGCATGGCAAAGAAGTGGCCCGTTCGGAAGGAACCTATTGTGCGAGAGGGCAGGAATATACCCAATCGTTCCTCGTGGAGAAACCCGATCTGTGGAGCCCCGCGAGTCCTTCGCTTTACACGGCGCGTACCGTCCTGAAGGTCAACGGCAAAGAGGTAGACACGTACGACACACACTTTGGCATCCGCTCTCTGGAATACGTTCCCGAAAAGGGATTCTTCCTCAACGGGAAACCGATCAAGTTCCGCGGGGTGTGCAACCACCACGACCTTGGCCCGCTCGGCGCCGCGGTGAACCGCTCGGCTCTGCGTCACCAGATTGAGTTGCTGAAGGATATGGGTGTCAATGCCATCAGGACCGCCCACAACATGCCGGCTCCGGAGCTTGTGGAGCTTTGCGACGAAATGGGTGTCATGATGATGATAGAGCCGTTTGACGACTGGGGATTCAGCCCCAAATCGCCCAACGGCTACGGAGCGGTGTTCAATGAATGGGCCGACAGGGATATCTCCAACATGGTGCGCCATTTCCGCAACAGCCCCTCGGTGGTGATGTGGTCTATAGGTAACGAGGTCCCGAGCCAGTGGGGCGAACCCGGCATCCGGGAACTCATGCGCCTGCGCGACACCGTGAGGGCCCTCGACAACACGCGCCCCATAACATGCGGCATGGACCAGGTGGGCGAAGGAGCCGTGATTGACAACGGCTTCGCCGCGGCGCTGGACATTCCCGGATTCAATTACAAACCGCAGTTCTACGATAAGTTCTACGAAAAGCTGCCGCAGAAAATTATCCTCGGGTCAGAGACGGCATCGACGGTTTCGTCGCGCGGCCAGTATTTCTTCCCGGTGGAATTCGGCGAACACAAGGTGGAACTCCACCCCGGCAACCAGTCAAACAGCTACGACAACGAGAGCTGCTCATGGTCAAACGTTCCTGACCTTGACTTTGCGCGTGACGATGATCACCCGTGGGTCATCGGCCAGTTCGTTTGGACAGGATTCGATTACCTCGGCGAACCGTCGCCCTACGACACCGACGCCTGGCCGAGCCACAGCTCCCTTTTCGGCATTATCGACCTTGCGTCACTGCCTAAGGACCGCTACTATCTGTACCGCTCGAAATGGAATGAAGAATCGCCCACGCTCCACATCCTCCCCCACTGGAACTGGAAAGGCCGCGAGGGAGAGATTACGCCGGTCTTCGTCTATACCTCCTATCCCAAAGCCGAACTGTTCATCAACGGCAAAAGCCAGGGCATGCGGGAGAAAAACGATTCAACGGTCTACAACCTCTACCGTCTGATGTGGAACGAGACACGCTATCAGCCGGGCGAGCTGAAAGTTGTGGCCTACGACAAGGACGGCAACGCAGTGGCCGAAAAGACCGTGCGCACGGCGGGCAAGCCTCACCATCTCGTTGCCACGGCCAACCGCGACACTCTTGCAGCAAACGGCGATGACCTCGCTTATATCACCGTGCAGGTGGCCGACAAGGACGGCAACATTGTTCCCGTTGACAGTCGCCGGGTGAAATTCGCCGTGACCGGAGCAGGGACATTCGAGGCCACGACCAACGGTGACCCCACCTCGCTTCTTCCGTTCCAGAATCCCGAAATGGACCTGTTCAGCGGCGCGGCCACGGCTATTGTCAGAAGTTCCGACAAGGAAGGTAATGTGACGTTCACCGCCTCCGCCAAGGGAGTACTCCCCGTCACGTTGACCATTCCCGTCCGTTGAAGAACCTTCTGTAACACGTTGAACTTTCAGCAATCTGTTGAGGAACCCTCAGCAATCTGCTTAGGAAACTTCAGTAAATAAACCCGTTATAGCCCCGGAGCCGAATATCTGTCCGCTCCGGGGCATTTTTTGGGGTAGGCACCACCACTAATGCAACACACGTTACAGTAACACGGGTCGCATTACAGCCGAAAAGCGATGCATCATCCGCCATTTCAGCCATTTTCGGCCACCGCAAACCATTATTTCAGTCACAACAATGAGAACCATGTTATGATTAAGAACCAAAACGGATTTATTCTTCCCGACCGGAGCAATATATCAAGCTACCGCAAAGTACTTTCCGCAGCCAAGGAAGGCGAAATAATTCGTCTTCGAAATGGACTGTATGCCAATCCGGATGTCCTTAAAAAAGATGTTGTGGATATTGAAGCTATTGTCCCCGGTGGAATTCTCTGTCTCTACTCCGCATGGTATCATTACAACCTGACAACCCAGATTCCTGATGCTTTCTATGTTGCCGTCTCAAGAAATCGCAAACTCAGGCTGCCTGGATTTCCGCACATAAAGCCAATATATCAATCCCCGGAATTGCTTGAAATCGGTAAGACAGAAATAACAGTCCATGACATAAAGCTAATGATCACCGACCTCGAAAGGACTGTTTGCGATGCAGTGAAATACCGGAATAAAATTGGCATCGACGTAATGAACGAAATAATCAACAACTATTTGCACGATTCAACCAGAGACATATCAAAACTGACAGACTATGCAAAACGGCTGCGTATATATGCCACCCTCCACCAAATCCTACAGATAAAACTATGACCGAATCAAATCTTGCCCGCTCTATAAAAGCTCGGTTCCTTAACATGTCAGACGGGGACAATAAGGAGATGCATCGGCTATTTTTCTAATGCCGATGCTGACATCTCATGAAATTTGGCTAATTTTGCAGGACGGGCAACGGACGTAACATTTTGCGCCGGACAACCGTTATATCAATTGTAATTGTGATATTCTCAACGAACTGTTATGAAAAAGATATTATTCGCACTATTCGTAACCATCCTCTCCATATCGGCCGCGGCCGCCAAAGGTCCGGTTATCACCTTTGCCGACACGGACTTTGATTTCGGCAACATCCATGCCTCGCGGGGTGTGGTAAAAGCCACCTACACAGTGACCAACACCGGCACCGAACCTCTGGTCATAGTATCGGTGAGCAACGGCGGTTGCGGATGCACCAAGCCGGACTTTCCCAAACAGCCCATAGCTCCGGGAAAATCGGGCACAATAACAATAAAATTCGATCCGTCGGGCCGCCGCGGAGAACTGCGCCGCGAGGTGAAGGTGAAGTCCAACGCCTCCAACGGCAAACGCAAATCACTGACATTCAAAGGAGTCATACTCCCGTAACTAATCCTGAGGAATGACTATGAGACTTCGTCTGACAGCACTGACACTGGCGTCGGCTGCGATATTCGCCGCCACAGCCCAGCCCAGACTCGAATGGCTGGAGACCGTGCATGATTTCGGCGCTTTCCATGAGGACCTCGGGAGGGTGGAATGCTCTTTCAAGGCCGTGAACACCGGATCCGAGCCCGTCACGGTGATCAATGCCCGGGCCAACTGCGGATGCACCCGTCCCACCTATCAGCGTGAGCCGGTACAGCCGGGCGACACGCTGTCGGTCAGCGTGGCTTACGACGCCACAGGACGCCCCGGAAAATTCGACAAGCAGATCCGGGTGGAGACAACAGCCGGACGTAAGGACCTGCTCATCAAAGGAACGGTGATAGGGTCGCCGTCGACGCTCGCTCTGCGCTATCCCGTGGAAGCCGGCAATGCCAGACTGAGCAATTCCATGACACCTTTCGGACAGGCAATCAAAGGAAGAGTGCTTGCCGCCGCAATCAACATCTACAACCCCACGGACCACACGATGCGGCCGGCCGTTGACTCCCTGCCGCCCTATATCAACGCACTGTTCCGCCCCGAGACCATACCGCCGGGCGAACAGGCCACCCTGTCGCTGACCGCCTATACGGACCGCTGCCCCGACTACGGAGTGGTGACCGGCCGTTTTCTTGTAATACCGGATTCGGAGAACGCCCCGGAACGGAAAGCGGAAATCGCCACTACAATCATTGTCAACGAGGACTTCTCCAAGCTGACCGAGGAAGAAAAAGCCAAAGCTCCCGTGGCGACACTGAGCACCGAAATGGTGGATTTCGGAGTGATTGACGCTGACGGCAAAAACGTAACCCGCGAGTTCACGATAACCAACACCGGCCACAAGCCGCTGATTATACGCCGCATATTCACCGTCGACCCATCCCTCTCGCTCCGTCTCAACCATGAGAAAATAGCGCCGGGCAAGAAAGCCACCGTGAAAGTAACGGTTGACACCAAAAGCCTCCGTGCGCCCAATCCGCTCAATGCCCGCATAACCGTAATAGCCAACTCGCCCTCAGCCACCACTCAGACCGTAAGAGTGGTAGGCGAGGTCAGATAATCCGTCATCACGTCACATTCAGAACCCATGGAACATCCCGAAAACCAGGAAGAATACAAAGGTCTCAACGTAAACTCCGGAGTGTCACAGCCTCCGGTGGTCAACCCCTATATGACCCGCCGCAAAAAGCGCCGCATGCCCGGGGTCGATGAGATTGTCAGCGGCATCCTTGCCGGAGACATAACAATGCTTTCACGCGCCGTGACGCTGGTCGAGAGCGTGGCCCCCGAACATCAGTCAGTGGCCCAGGAAGTCATAGAGAAATGTCTGCCTCACTCCGGAAACTCACGCCGCATAGGTATCACAGGAGTTCCGGGAGCCGGCAAGTCCACCAGCATCGATATTTTCGGACTCCATGTGCTCAAGGATGGCGGCAAGCTCGCCGTACTCGCCATCGACCCATCGAGCGAACGCACCAAAGGCAGCATACTCGGCGACAAGACCCGCATGGAACGCCTTGCCGTCCACCCCAACGCCTTCATTCGCCCCAGCCCGTCGGCAGGCTCCCTCGGCGGAGTTGCCCGCAAGACCCGCGAGACGATAGTGCTCTGCGAGGCAGCCGGATTCAACAACATCTTTGTGGAGACCGTTGGTGTTGGTCAGAGCGAGACAGCCGTGCACTCCATGGTCGATTTCTTCCTGCTGCTCCAGCTTGCCGGAACCGGCGACGAGCTTCAGGGCATAAAACGCGGCATTATGGAGATGGCTGACGGCATTGTGATAAACAAGGCTGACGGCGACAACATTCACCGCGCCCAGCTTGCCCAGGCGCAGTTCCGCAGCGCGCTGCATCTTTTCCCGCCGACGGCCTCGGGATGGAAACCGGAAGTACTAACCTATTCCGGCTACTACGAACTCGGCATTCCGGAAGTGTGGGACATGATTGACCGCTACTTTGAATTTGTGAAGGCCAACGGATACTTCGAACAGAAACGTCTGCAGCAGGCACGTTACTGGATGTACGAGACAATCGACGAACAGCTTCGCCGTCATTTCTACAGCAATCCGGAAGTGGCCGCCCTGCTCGAACAGAAGGAAAAGCGCGTGCTCGCCAACCTCCAGAGCTCGTTCACAGCCGCCCGCGACGTCCTCGACCTCTATTTCTCGCACCGCTGACATCCCCCCGCATAAAAAGATCTACACTTTGTAAACGGCCGCCCTCCGGCCCGTCTACAAAGTGTCGTTTTTTCCGTCCTCCCTCTCGCCTCCGCTCAAAAATAAGCTTTACGGTTATTTGACAACGAATATAATGTCAGATAACGCGGTATACTTTTTCTTTTTATATTCAAACTGGATTTGTTTCAGAGATGACGGTGCGAAACCGTCAATATATTCTTTGATTTTAGGCTCGACTAAAGTAAACGACCTTTTCAATCTCCATGACTCCTTAATATCCTTTGAGTCAACAAGGATAAGATAAATTCTATTTTCAGCGCCAAATCTCATTTCTCCCTGATTCTCGTACAACCATCTCATTAATTCGACAGGATTCCTCTGCGATTGTTCAACAATTTTACAACGGACATCATTCAATTGCTCTATAACCTTAACCTGTCCGATTTCCTTGAGCTTTTCAGTCAACGTGTAGATTTGTTGATTTATTGATGCACTCCTGTCGCATGACAATCCTAATCCCTTACATTGCTCCTTAAGCCAAGCATGTTCATTTTTGCCCAATACTTCTTTCAACTTCATTTCCATGAATTGGGTCGGGAAGAAGGTCACCTTTAAATCAAGCGGATAATTGTCAATAAAAAAATCGACACTCTTAATTTCTCCCACTGCAGAAATTACTCTGGGATTCTGTTTGAACAAAGACTCAATAACAAATGAGCTCCAATTGTTGTACCAACTGTTCTGCACATAATTCCATGCATTCACACCTATTTCAGCCTGTCTTTTCTGTAACTCGTTAAAATCACTTATAACTTTAACATATCGGCTAATGAAATACTTGTCAAGAGAATTGTTTTGGTCACCGCCCCAGGAATAATTTTGAACACTATACAGGTCCTCCTTCAGTCTGTCAATGTCAACTCCTTGTTCATTATACCATTCATGATTCATACATTGAAGGAACCTGTCAAGCATGGGCATAGCATTATTGCACTTTCTCAGAATGTTGAAAAGCTCAACATTCTGGTCTGAAATTTTAGTGCTTTTGAGTTCAATGTCGTTTTCGCGTGCAAACTGCTTGAGTTGCTTGCCACGACAGATTGCACGGACTTTAAGCCAAAGCAACCCATTGACATTGTTGTTAAAAACACTCAGATTCTGATCTCTGAATTCCTTATCCCATATTTCAAATTCGTTCATATCAACAATCTTACGGTGTGCAAACCAATAAAATCTCACTACTTCCGGCAACACTCCCTTTACCGCCTCTGCCTGCAGTATACAACTTGCGTTCCACCCTCACCGAGCGATATGGACGGATCAGGCCGACGAGTTCGTCAATACTTGGATAGCTTCTGTCATTGTAACTGATAAGCCAGTATGGAATATTCTCAGAGAGAGCGAAGAGCCTCTTAAAACTACTTACAATATCCTTTTTTGTTTCAAATCCGCCCTCCTTTTTAGGACTATATCTTTTGGTTCCATTTACAAACTCTTTGTCTTTCCAATAATTTGTAAAGGTTTCGAGCAGATGGTAAAAACCTTGATAATCCGCATGACTATCGCAATATGGCGGGTCAAAATAAGCCAAATCTATGTTAGCTAAAGACGGGAGCAGGTCAAGTATATTTTCATTGTATGACAGACATTTCTGTCCGTTATCAAAAACGGCATCGTTATATTCCACAACAAGTTCCAGGAAAATATCTTTCAGAGGTCTTATCAGGCTACGGTTGCGTTTCACCCTTTCAGGATTGGCTGCATACGCAAGGGCCTGAGTATGTGCGAAGTGCCCCATAGTTACTTTTCGAGTCATCGCCCTGTTTATTACGGCGAACGCTAAAGCCTGCTTATATTCATTCTCAAGATAGCTGACGTTGCTTCTGAATGCGTCTAAAAACCGGGCTTCTTCCCTCACAAAAAATAAATCCGAGAAAAGACTCTCCATTAAATTGTATTCGTCAGGATTAGAATTTGGAGAAAAAAGAATTTCAATATCTTCTGACGTCAGAATATCGTTTCCATTCTCGATAAGGGCTTTCCCTATCTGACTATTGAAAGTTAAAAAATCATTTGAAATTACGGCCTTTCCAAGCTTCTTGCATAAGAATCCAATGGACTGGGACCC
This sequence comes from uncultured Muribaculaceae bacterium, assembly GCA_947627615.1. Classification (GTDB taxonomy): domain Bacteria; phylum Bacteroidota; class Bacteroidia; order Bacteroidales; family Muribaculaceae; genus Paramuribaculum. The sequence continues at coordinate 50,807 of CANQWS010000013.1, forward strand.
ACTGAATGCGTCTAATACAACATTGGTATCATCAGGAATATGTCGGGCAATCCAATCTCCATGTATATATTTGGCTCCTAAATACTGAGGTTTAGGAAACCTTATATCCATAAAATCGGGATAGCTAAATAGAGACAGCTGTGTTGCGCTATTAATCATATCACAAATTTAACCATTACCCCTGAAACATGCAAATACAGGGTCTGTTGTTACGACGTGAAGCCTGGGATTCTCTATGGGCGGGGCGGGAAGTTGGGGGATGGAAATAGAAAAGAGGACTCTCGCGGTGAGAATCCTCAATTCAGTACCCGGAGCCGGGGTCGAACCGGCACGGATTGCTCCACTGGTGTTTGAGACCAGCGCGTCTACCGATTCCGCCATCCGGGCTCTTGCGGTGCAAAGATACGAAAATTAATCGATATACCACAATCTTTTTCAAATCAAACTGCAAGCCGATGCTCGTGCGGTCAAAATTTGCATAATCGGATGGTTTTATTTACCTTTGCCTTTGTGCAGCCTTCAGCATGACAGGCCGCACAGGCCCGCAAGGTCAAACTTTTGGCCCCGGGAACTGTTTTGAAGTTACATAACCGAAACAATCAATTAAACCTCACCAATTTAACGAGAGAAGAGCCTGACTCAGGCCAATACCTTAAACTCTCCCACACTTAAAATTCCGACCATGGCCAAAATCAAAAAATCCCCATCTGTGCTTCCCCTTATCAAAAACGACCCCTGGCTTGAACCATACGCCGATGCCATCGAAGGCCGTCACGAGGACGTGAAGCGAAAGCTGAAAGAACTTACAGGCAAGAAAGGCTCTCTCGACGAGTTTGCCAACGCTCACAATTATTTCGGTCTGCACCGCGAGGCCGACGGCTCATGGGTGTTCCGCGAACTGGCGCCCAACGCCACGTCCATTACCCTGATAGGCGATTTCTCGGACTGGCACGCCGTTGCACGCTACAGCCTCACCCGCCTGTCTGACAGCGATGTATGGGAAATAAAGCTCAAGCCCGAAGCCCTTCACCACGGCGACCACTACAAACTGCTCGTGACATGGCCCGGCGGCGAGGGCGAACGCATACCCGCCTACGCCAACCGTGTTGTCCAGGACGAGAAAACGCACCTGTTCTCGGCTCAGGTCTGGTTCCCGGAAAATCCGTACCAGTGGCGCGTCAACGGCTTCAAGCCCGACGTGAAACCGCTTCTCATCTACGAATGCCACATAGGCATGGCCCAGGAGCGCGAAGGCGTGGGCACCTACGATGAATTCCGCGTCAATGTGCTTCCCCGCATAGCCGCCGACGGCTACAACGCCATCCAGATAATGGCCATCCAGGAACACCCCTACTACGGGTCGTTCGGCTACCACGTATCGAACTTCTATGCTCCCTCATCGCGCTTCGGCACCCCCGAGGAACTGAAGCAGCTCATCGACGAGGCCCACAGCCTCGGCATAGCCGTGATTATGGACATAGTCCATTCCCACGCGGTGAAAAACGAAGCCGAGGGTCTGGCCAGAATCGACGGCAGCTATGACCTCTACTTCTACGGCGACGGACGCCGCGAGCATCCGGCATGGGACTCTCTCTGCTTTGACTACGGCAAGAACAACGTGCTCCACTTCCTGCTCTCCAACTGCAAATACTGGCTTGAGGAATTCCGGTTCGACGGTTTCCGGTTCGACGGCGTTACCTCGATGCTCTATTACAACCACGGACTCGGGCAGGCATTCGGCAGCTACGGAGACTACTATGACGGCAACGAAGATCCGGCGGCCATCACATATCTGTCGCTCGCCAACATGCTCATCCACAAAATAAACCCGGCGGCCATAACCATAGCCGAGGAAATGAGCGGCATGCCCGGTCTGGCGATACCGGTGAAGGACGGCGGCATTGGCTTCGACTACCGTATGGCCATGGGCATACCTGATTACTGGATCAAGACCCTCAAGGAAAAGAAGGACGAGGACTGGCACCCGACATCGATATTCTGGGAACTTACCAACCGCCGCGCCGACGAGAAGACCATATCCTACGTAGAGAGCCACGACCAGGCTCTGGTAGGCGACAAGACCGTGATATTCCGTCTGATAGACGAGAAGATGTACTGGCACATGATGAAGGACGACGATGACATGACCGTGGCCCGCGGCATAGCCCTCCACAAAATGATCCGTCTGGTCACAGCCTCCACCATCAACGGCGGCTACCTCAACTTCATGGGCAACGAGTTCGGCCATCCCGAATGGATTGACTTCCCGCGCGAAGGCAACGGCTGGAGCTACAAGTATGCACGCCGCCAGTGGGACCTCGTGGACCGCAAGGAGCTCAAATATCAGTTCCTGAACGCGTTTGACAACGCCATGGTGGGACTCATAGGCAGCGTCTATAACTTCCAGGCCCTGCCGGTGCGCAAACTCTGGGAGAAGGACGATGACCAGATTCTGGCCTATGGCCGCGGAGACCTCGTGTTTGTCTACAACTTCAACCCCTCCAAGTCATTCGACGGTTACGGAGTGCTCACCCAGCCCGGCAAATACGAAGTGGTGCTTTCGACCGACGACCCCGATTTCGGAGGCTACGGCAACATTGACCAGAGCGTGGAACACTTCACCTTGAGCGACCCGCTCTATGCTCCCCACGGGGTTGAATGGCTCAAGCTCTATCTGCCGGCCCGTTCCGCCATGGTGCTCCGCCGGGTTCCCGACCGCAAGCCCAGAGCAAAAAAGACCGAGTCAAAACCCAAGGCGGAGAAAGCCGAAACCAAAGCCAAGGCCGAAGCCGCAAAAGCCGGAGCAAAGCCCAAAGCCGACAAGGCCGAAGCCAAAGCCAAGGCTCCGAGAACCGCCAAAAACAAGACTCCAAAGAAATAAAGATGCAAAAACCGGGTCCGAAAAGGCTAAAAAAGCTCAATTTCGGGCCCGTAATGCCTACTAATTAAAAAAACTTCACTATTTTTGCATAATAATCAAATCAACCCCCTCATCCGCCGATGAAAGTGAAGATACATAGCGAAGGCAACAACATCCTGATCATACTTCTGCTGATGTTGACTGTCATCAATGCTTTGGCATGGCTTTTTATCCGTCCCGAAGCAATCCCCGTCATATTCTCTTCACTCTCGCTGATACTGTATCTTCTCGTCCTCAACTTTTTCCGCTCCCCGCGCCGCACATTCACCGGCAACCGCGAGCGGGTTGTCGTTTCATCGGTCGACGGCCGCGTAGTGGCACTGGAACGCACCTACGAGCCTGAGGTGCTCAAGCGCGAGGTAATCCAGCTGTCGGTATTCATGACCATCCTCAACGTCCATGCCAACTGGTTTCCTGTCGACGGCACCGTGGAACTCGTCCGCCACCATCAGGGACGTTTCTATTCGGCCTATCTTCCCAAGTCAAGCATCGAGAACGAGCGTTCGACAATTGTGATACGCACCGCCGACGGACGCCGCATCCTCGTGCGTCAGATAGCGGGAGCCATTGCCCGACGCATTGTCACCTACGCCGAACCGGGCGAGGAAGCCAATATAGAGGACCATCTGGGATTCATCAAATTCGGCTCGAGGGTTGACATATTCCTGCCTCTTGACACCGAAATCAACGTTAAGATCGGCGACAAGACCATAGGCGGCATCACGGAAGTGGCCCGTCTGGCCCCTATCAAATCCTGATCCATCCATAACCAAAACCTACAGACCTGACATGCTCGGACGCATAAAGAACAACATACCCAACACCATAACCTGCCTCAATCTCATATCTGGAGCGCTCGCCATTATCTTCGCATTCCATTACAGCGAAACGTTCGGCGCCCTGCAGGGATACCAGTGGGCATTCATCTGCATAGGAGCCGCCGCCGTGTTCGATTTCTGCGACGGTGCCTGCGCGCGCCTGCTTCACGCCTACTCCGATCTTGGCAAAGAGCTCGATTCGCTTTCTGACCTCGTGAGCTTCGGACTCGCCCCGGCCATGATCATGTTCGGTACCATAAACTATTTCAACACCGGCAATGCCCTGACGCTCTCGCCCTGGGCCTTCACCGCGCTGGTGATTCCGGTCATGGGCGCGCTGCGACTGGCCAAATTCAACATCGACACACGCCAGACAACCTCATTCATAGGCCTCCCGATACCTGCGGCCGCCATATTCTGGATTGGCCTGACAGGCTGGCTCCACAGAACCGAGGCCTTCAACAACTGGGTAGTGGCCGCGGTGGTCATAGTCATGTCATTGATGATGGTCAGCAACGTGAATATGTACTCGCTGAAATTCAAGAACTTCAATTTCCGCGAGAACTTCCGCCGCTACATGCTGATACTGGCAGCCATAGTCTTCGTGATAACCGAAGGCGTCAGCGGACTGGCCTGGACCATTATCTTCTACATCCTTTCTTCCTGTCTGAAACACAGGGAGGCTTGATTCCATCTCTCCGACGAGAGACAATAACACAGGATAACTATGTTTACATTTCTCCTTATATTATTCATAATATTCATTGTAATTCCCGTTTTCCGCTTCGGGCTGTCGGTATGGAAAATGCGCAACGCCTACAACCGCGCCATGAACGACGCGCGCACGCAGGCACGCGAACAGGCGCGCCGCGCCGAAGCCGATTCCCGTCCCGGCGGATGGTCCGCGCCGTTCCGCAAGAAAGCCAAGATAGTGAACCCCAACGAGGGTGAGTACGTGGAGTGGGAGGACATCGAAATTTCCGAGACCGAGACCACCGAAAACACGCGCACACGCCGGCGCACCCGCGTATCGGAATACACCGAGCAGCGAATCTCCGATGCCGAATGGGAGGACATAAAGCCGAAATAATCTTCTGACAATGAATTACGTTCCGGAACTATATGATTTCCTGACCCGTCTCGGGGCCAACAACGACCGCGGCTGGTTTCAGGCCAACAAGGCCGAATATGACCGCCTGCGCGAATTGTGGCTTGCCGACATGGACCGTGTGATCAACGCGATGACCAAATGGGAACCGGGCATGAGAACCCAGAGCGGCCGGACGGCAGCCTACCGCATTTACCGCGACACCCGCTTCTCGCCCGACAAGACACCCTACAAGACATATTTCTCCGCGGCTTTCAGTCCCGAAGGAAGGAAAAGCGACCGCGCGGGCTATTATCTGGAGATGGGGCCCGACCCGAAGCACGAGGCCGGAGTTTATGGCGGTCTGTGGTGCGTGGAGCGACCCGTCCTAACCAAACTGCGCCACGCCATAGTGGACAACATTGAGGAATGGGAAGAAATCGTGGAAAGCCCGGAAATGAACAGTCTCTATCCGGGATGGTGCAGCGGCATGCTCAAGACCATACCAAAAGGATGGGACCGCAACCACGAGCAGGCCTTCTATCTGCGCATGACCAACTACGGCAAGTTCCATCCCCTCGACCTGAAGTTTTTCACCGATCCGGAGTGGCCTGAGAAAGTAGCCGGCCTCTTCCATGCGCTCAAACCCCTCTGTGATTTCCTCAACTACTCCATGGACGAGGAAATTTAACCAAAACCGATTGACGCTGCGGCCGGTCCGCGTCACCGCATCATCACACAGCCTACGGCTATTCCGGGCCGTCGCCCCGGAGTAGCCACCTCACTGTATGTCACCATCTTGTAACAATAATGTTTTGCAAAAGTGTTGTTTTTTGGTTAATTTTGCGCTCCATATCTCCCCTAACTCTAAATACATGACAAACAAACCAATCATCTACCAGCTACTTCCGCGGCTCTTTACCAACTATAATGATTCCTGTGTGGCCAACGGCACTCTCGAACAGAACGGTTCAGGCAAACTGCGGTCAATCAACGCAGCGACACTGCGTTCCATAGCCGAAATGGGATTCAGCCATGTATGGTTAACCGGCGTTATAGAACATTCGCATTGTCCCGATTATACATCTTACGGAATACCGCGTGACAATCCCCACGTGATAAAAGGCCAGGCAGGCTCGCCCTACGCCATCAAGGACTACTATGACATAGATCCCGATCTGGCCGTCAATCCGGAGAGCCGCATGAAGGAATTCGAGGATACCGTGAAACGTATCCACAATGCAGGTCTCAAGGTAATAATAGACTTCGTGCCCAACCATGTGGCACGCCAGTATCATTCCGACGCGCGTCCGGCTGATGCGCCTGATGACTTCGGCAAGGACGACTACACGAGCATGTTTTTCGCTCCTACCAACAACTTCTACTACATCCCAGGCCATGCGTTCACGCCTACCGTGGATATGGGCACCGGAGCCGACGCCTATCACGAATTCCCGGCAAAAGCCTCGGGCAACGACTGCTTCAGCGCGTCGCCGGGACAGTATGACTGGTATGACACCGTAAAACTCAACTACGGCATTGATCCGGCCAACGGCTGGCGGCATTTCACGCCCACCCCGTCGACATGGATCAAGATGCTCCATATCCTCAAATACTGGGCATCGAAGGGTGTTGACGGCTTCCGCTGCGACATGGTCCACATGGTACCTCTCGAATTCTGGCAGTGGGCCATTCCTCAGGTACGCGAACAGCATCCGGGAATAATATTCATAGCCGAGATCTACGATGTGAACCTCTACCGTCCGTTCATAGAAATAGGCGGCTTCGATTATCTCTATGACAAGGTGGGGCTTTACGACACGCTCCGCGACATAGTCACATGGGGCCGCTCGGCAAGCGACATAACACGCGCATGGCAGAAAATCGACGGCCACCAGCACAACATGCTCTACTTCCTCGAGAATCATGACGAGCAGCGTTTCGCCTCCACGGAATTCGCCGGCGATCCGTTCAAGGCCATGGCGCCGATGACCGTCAGCGCCTTGCTCGGCACGGGAGCCGTGATGCTCTACGCCGGTCAGGAACTCGGAGAACCGGGAGCCGACGCCGAAGGCTACAGCGGCCGCGACGGACGCACAACCATATTCGATTACTGGAGCATAGGCACCATCCGCCGCTGGCTCAACGAAGGCCGTCCGTCAGTCACGAAACTCACGGCCGACGAGCGCAAGTTGCGCACCGCCTACACCAGGATTCTCCGAATAGCCGCCAAAGAGCCGGCCATTAGGGAAGGCGCATTCTTCGACGTGATGTATGTCAACAACGGGAAAGACCGTAAATTCAACCCCGAGAAGCAGTATGCTTTCCTGCGCCATCACGGAAACGACACCATACTCGTAGTGGCCAATTTCGACAAAAAAGAGACCGAAGTTGAAGTGAACCTGCCCCAGCACGCCTTTGACACCCTGAGAATAGAACCGGGCATCAAGGTGGCCACGGAGCTGATAGGCGGAAAGACCGAAGAACGCAAGATTACTCCCAACCAGCCGTTTGTCACCACCATTCCCGGCAACGGAGCCGTTGCATGGAAATGGAGTGAAATCTGACATTCACGCCCATACATACCGTACATCATGAGACTGAAAACCACATCATTTCTGCTTCTGCTTGCCACGGCATGGCCCGGCGCCATGGCCTCGGACAACGCCGACATTCTTCTTATTCTTGGTCAGAGCAATGCCGACGGGTCGGCATTCGTGGAACCGGATGCGGATGCGCCTCTGCGTGACTGGTACTATAACTCGCCCGAGGCCAAGGACCTCCACATCTGGTACGCTCCCACTCAGGTCGTGAATACCATAAACTCCCTGGGCAACCGGGCCCGCCACGTCACGGGCGGCCGCTACCGCGATGCGGAACCGGGATGGATGCGCCTGTGGTTCTGCAACGACAACGCCATCGGGCGCACGGCCATGAACATGATCCATGATGCGGGGACCTACAGCATCAGTGCCCGCGGCCGCCGCGGAATAGAGGGCGAACTCGGGCGCCGCTGGACGGAGGAATTCCCCGGACAGCAGCTGTATGTCATCAAGCTCGGAGTCTCCGGCTCGGGCATTGACTCATGGGCCAATGAAGCCGATGACCATAACTGGCATTATTTTATTGACAGCGTGTACACTCCCGCCATGAACCAGCTGCTCGCCGAGGGCAAACGTCCGCGCCTCGCAGGCATCTGGTGGATGCAGGGCTGCGCCGACCAGCACAGTTCCGAGCAGGACTACAGAGACAAGCTGCAATACCTCATAACGCGTCTGCGCGAAGCAACAGGATTTGCCGACGCTCCTTTCTACATAGGCCTCATCCCCGCACAGGGCGAGGGCGACACAACGCCCGAAGGCTCCGTGGGCTATGGCGAGGGAGTGCGCCGGGCGCAGGAAGCTACAGCATCATCAATAAAAAACGTGTTCCTCATCCCAACGGCCGACTGTCCGATGCAATATGAAGAGACCTTCAGGGGCTGCATACATTTCAGCCAGAAGGGAATGAACTGCATCGCGGACCATCTGGTTGACGCCATCAAGGCACGGGGCACCGGAGCATGGCCATATCTGAAACGATAAAGGATTCAATTATATGCAGGGAGGCGCGCCCGACTGACTGATGACAGCGGGCGCGCCTGTTTTCATTCTTATCGATAAGTTCCAGCAGGGATTATTTCACCTCCCAGGTGTCGCCTGCAAGAATCATGGAGCGGAGCGAATCGAAGCCGTGGGCGGCCTTCACTTCCCTCACCTGCTGCTCAACGGCCTCGTTGTAGACCGGCGATTCCACGTCGCGGATTATACCCACGGCGAGCGGCAGTTCCGTACCGTCCATCATGGCAAGCTGCTGGTGGAGGAAATTGGAAGGAGTGTGGGCGTCATGCACCAGGACATCGTCGATTGTGTAGGGGTCCTTGTCGAGATCCACGGCCTTCAGCAGGAAACCGTCGCGTACGAGTCCGCGGCGCTTGTCCTTGCCGAAGAGCATTTTCTCTCCGTGTACCAGATGGATGGTGCGGTCGGCGCGATATTCGCGGTCAGTGATTGGCGAGTGGATTCCGTTGTTGTAAATCACGCAGTTCTGGAGAATCTCGCACACGGAGGTTCCTCTATGGCGTCCGGCGGCGAGAAGCACCTCCTGGGTGATCTGCAGCTCCACGTCGATGGAGCGGGCAAAGAAATTGCCTCTTGCTCCGAACACGAGTTCGGCGGGGATGAATGGATCCTCGGTGGTGCCGTAGGGCGATGACTTAGAGACGAAACCGCGGGCCGATGTAGGCGAATACTGGCCTTTGGTCAGACCGTAGATCTTGTTGTTGAAGAGCAGGATGTTGATGTCGATGTTACGTCTGACGGCATGGATGAAGTGGTTGCCGCCAATGGCGAGTCCGTCGCCGTCGCCTGAAATCTGCCATACGGTCATCTCCGGATTGGCCAGCTTGAAGCCGGTGGCCACAGCGGCGGCACGTCCGTGGATGGTATGGAAACCGTAGGAATTCATGTAGTAAGGCAGACGGCTTGAACATCCTATACCGGAAATCACGGCCGTCTTATGGGGAGCCACACCGAGCGCCGCCATTGTCTTGTGGAGTGAATTCAGAATGGCATGGTCGCCGCATCCGGGACACCAGCGCACCGGCTGGTCGCTCTTATAGTCGGCAGCAACGTATTTTGTGGTATCTTGCATGGTTACTTCTGGATGATATTTTTGACGGCCTCCACCACTTCCTCCACGAGGAACGGCTGACCCTGGATTTTGTTGATTCTTGAAATGTCGGTTTTGGGGAACTTGGCCTGGAGATAATCGGCCAGCATGCCCGTGTTGAGCTCGGCCACAATCACCTTGCCGTAGCGCGAGAGCACCTCGCCGGTGTTGGCGGGAAGCGGGTTGATGTAGCGCAGCTGTGCGAAGGCCACTTTCAGGCCCTGACAGTTGAGTTCGTTGGCTGCCGTGCGCAGATGTCCGTAGGTTCCGCCCCAGCCCATCAGAAGCACGTCGGCGTCGTCCGGTCCTATAACCTCGAGTTCGGGGATGTCAGAGGCAATGCGGGCCACTTTCTCGCGGCGCACGTTGATCATGCGCTCATGGTTGACGGGGTCGTTGCTTATGGCACCGGTAAAGTAGTCTTTTTCCAGACCTCCGAGGCGGTGCATGGCGCCTTCGGTGCCCGGAATGGCCCAGTAGCGCACCTTGTTGTCGTCGCGGCGCTCGTAAGGCTGCCAGGTTCCGTCGAGCAGACGCTCGGCGGGCAGGAAGGGCGGCTTTATGGCAGGATACTCGTCGGCGTCGGGAATGCGCCAGGCCGAAGAGCCGTTGCCTATGAAAGCGTCCGTAAGGAGAATCACGGGAGTCATGTGCTCCATGGCAATGCGTGCGGCCTCGAAAGCCATGGTGAAGCAATCGGTGGGCGAAACCGGAGCCACTACGGCCACAGGCGATTCGCCGTTACGGCCATAGAGGGCCTGCATCAGGTCGGTCTGCTCGGTCTTGGTGGGAAGCCCCGTGGAAGGACCGCCACGCTGCACGTCGATGACCACGAGCGGAAGCTCGGCCATCACGGCCAGACCTATACCCTCGCTCTTCAGCGCCAGACCGGGGCCTGACGTGGATGTCACGCCGAGATTTCCGGCAAACGAAGCTCCGATGGCGGAGCACACTCCGGCAATCTCGTCCTCCATCTGCACTGCCTTTACGCCCAGATCCTTGCGCTTGGCAAGCTCATGAAGAATGTCGGTGGCGGGGGTGATGGGGTAGCTGCCGAGGAAAAGCGGGCGCCCGCTCTTCTCCGAAGCCATTATGAGGCCCCATGCGGTAGCTGTGTTTCCGTTGATATCGGTATATATGCCCGGACGGGCCTCTTTGGTTTCTATGCGGTAGGTCGACACCGATGCATGGCTGTTGGCGCCATAGTCATAACCGGCTCTGAACACCTTGGAGTTAGCTTCCAGAATAGCGGGCTTGCGGCCGAATTTCTTCTTGATGAAATGGAGCACGCTGTCGAGCGGACGGTCAAAAAGCCAGCATACCAGACCGAGTGCGAAGAAATTGCGGCACTTGGTGATTGACTTGTTGTCAAGACCGCTGTCGGCCAGGGCGGCTTTCGTCATTGAAGTGACGGGAACCATGAGAACCTGGTCCTCGTTGAGGTTAAGTTCACGGAACGGATTGTCAGTGGTGAACTTGGCCTTATCAAGGTCAGACTGCTTGAAGGAGTCAATGTCGACGATGATAATTCCACCGTGGGCCAGATGCCTGACATTCTGCTTGAGAGCCGCAGGATTCATAGCCACAAGAACATCGCATTTGTCACCGGGAGTATGGACGCCGGTGCCCACGCTCACCTGGAAACCGCTCACGCCTCCGAGCGAGCCCTGCGGGGCACGGATTTCAGCGGGATAGTCAGGGAAAGTAGACACTTCATTGCCCAGTCCGGCGGATACATTTGTGAAAATGTTGCCCACGAGCTGCATGCCGTCGCCGGAGTCGCCCGAAAAGCGAATCACGACCTTATCCAAGGTCTTAACGCTTGTATCTGCTAACATGATTTGGGTAAAAATGGTATAATTTAAGAAATAATATTTACTAATGGAGTTGCATTGATTTTGTGGGACAAAGATATGAAAATTAATTCACAAAATGAAAAAATATGTATTAAGCCCGCCAACCCGGCCTCGGAGAGGTCGATTAATAACCCAGATGTGTCGCTACCATAAACCCGGCCGCTACGCGGGCTTGTGTAGAGGGGTGACCGTCTGCCCCCCGGTTCCCTGCGGTCACCGGGGGATAAGCACGAATCCGCCCCTATCGGGGCTTTAAGTGCCCTATCTGACAGAGTGGGAATAAGGTGCCTGGGGCGGAGGGGATTAATGGCAGCTAAAGCAGCCAGTCAGAGCCTGATGGCGGAGGGGTTAGCGGGAGCGGAAGGTGTGGGTGCCGGAGCCGACGGTGGCGCGCCAGAGGCCGTCACCAGACGAGGCGGACCGCAGGCCGTCGGCATTGTCGGGGGTGGCGATATTGAACCGCGCGGGAAGCACTACCTCGGCCGAACAGTTGGCCGGAACGGTCACCGTCCATTCGAGTCTGTCGCCGTCACGTTTCCAGCTGCTCGAAATCAGACCGTAGGGGCTTCTGTGGGAGGCCTCGACGAACGAGAGTCCTTCAGGAAACACCGGCTGCATAAGGATTTTCTTGAATCCGGCCGATTCAGGATGGTTCTTTATGCCGGCAAGGTCCTCGTACATCCACACCAGAACGTCGCCGAGCAGCATCACGTGGTTGCGGGAGTTCATGGCGGGGTCGGCCGTATCGCCGTTCCACAGTTCCCAGATTGTTGTGGCTCCGCGGTTTATCATGTATCCCCATGAGGGATAGGTCTCGTTGGAGGCTATGCGGAAAGCGAGGTCCTGATGGCCGTAGTCCGAGAGTCCGCGCATCAGGTTCTGGATGCCAATCACTCCCACGCTGACATGGCCGTCGCATTCGGTCACTGTGCGGCGGGCGGCATTGTCGGCCACGGCCTGGCGGAAACCGTCGGGCACCACATCCATCTGAAGCGCCAGCAGATTGGCCGTCACGGTGTTGTTGCCGTAGGAGGCGGTGGAGGGGTTGAAATAGCGGGCGTTAAAGGCATTTCTGACGGAATCGGCAAGGGTGTTGAAGCGGTCCACGTCGTCATCCCGACCGTTCATGCGTGCGAACTTGGCCATGAGCCGCAGGATGCCATGGAATGTGGCGGTGCTGAGCAGACGGCCGTCGGTTTTCCGCGCGGGGTCGTTGGAGTGGATGAGTTCGAGCGATTCCGGGGGCATGCACCAGTCGCCGTAGGTGTCAGTGGTTATGATGTAGTCCTCCAGATGGCGGCTTGCCATCATGTCGACCCACCGCTTCATGCTCGGGTAGCGGTGGCGGATGGAATAGTCGTCGCCAAACTGGGTGTAAAGCATGTCGGCGATGCGGAAATAGGCCGCCGGCCATGTCACATCGTCCTGATGGAGCGTCCAGTAGCGCGGCGACACATCGGAGATGGCGCCCTCGGGTGTCATGGAGTCCTCGATGTCGGCGAGCCATTTGCGGTAGAGCAGCACATTGTCAAAGAGGAAGCTCTCGCCATGGGCGCCGGTGGTCCGGTCGCCGAGCCATCCGTGGCGCTCGTCGCGCTGCGGGCAGTCCGTGGGCATGCCGCGATAGTTGCCGCGAATGCCCCACCAGGCGTTACGGTGCAGGCGGTTTATTATGGAATCGGAGCACCGGAAGCTGCCCGTGGAAGCCATGTCGTCATAGACCACGAATCCGGTAATGTCGGAAACTCGCGGCTTGCGGTCAACACCGGTAATCTCCATGAAGCGGAAGCCATGGTAAACGAATTCGGGCGTCCACGTGAAACGTCCGTCACGGTCAGGGATATAGGTGTCGGTCACCAGCGCCGAGCGCAGGTTGTCGAGATAGAGTTCGGCGTCGCCCTCCTTCAGCACCTCGGCAAACCGCATGGTGACCGGCTGGCCCTTGCGGCCGCTGAGAGTCACGCGCTGCATTCCCACCATGTTCTGGCCCATGTCAACGATGTAGCGTCCGGGCGACACTTCGCGCACCGACACGGGGCGGACGGTGTCCATGACCTTCATCGAGGGCGACATCTGCGCCCTGAGGGCGCCCTCCGGAGCCGGCATGGCCTCGGCCTGCAGCCAGGCCGAATCGTCGTATCCGGGCGAGGTCCAGCGGCCAAGCTCCATGGAGGCGTCGTAAGTCTCGCCGTCATATTCGTTGTTGGCGCGTATGGGTCCCTGCGCGGTGGCTTTCCATGAGGTGTCGCTGACCACGGTCTCGGTGGTGCCGTCGGAATATTCGAGGACCAGCCGGGCCATGAGCCTCGGCAGTCCGAAAGCAATCAGACCCTCGGCGCGCATGGGAAAATAGCGTCCGTTGCCAAGGGCCACGGCAATGGCGTTGCGGCCCTTGCGCACGAGCGGCGTAACATCGTAGGTTATATAATTTACGGCTTCGGGGTACCATGTGGGGAGCGGGCCGAACACATCGTCACTCACCCTGCGGCCGTTGATGTGGCACGTAGACGAACCTATGCCCGACACATAGAGCATGGCTCTTGCCGGACGGCGGCCGGCAGTGAATTCCTTGCGCAGATAGCAGGCCGGATGGACCGTGCGGTTATCGCGGACCTTGATCTGCGCCGAATCGTTCAGCCCTATCCAGATGTGCTGCAATCCGGCATCGCGCCCCGGCGGCAGAGGCATGGACCATGAACCGGGCCGGCTTTTAAGACTGTCGCCGTCGGCCGTCCACACCGTGGCCTGCCAGCAGTAGGGTTTGCCCGGCTCAAGAGCCGTCCCGGCGTAGGCCACAAGGTGGGAATCGTCGGAAACGACCCTGCCGGAATCCCAGCAGAGGCGCTTTCCGGAAGCGAGGTCGCGCTCCGAGGCGGCAACACGGATTCTGTAGGCCGTCTGGACCAGATTCGGCTTCCCGCCGCTGAACGACCATGAAAAGCGGGGAACCTGCACACTCAGTCCCTGAGGTGAATCCTGAAATTCCACCTTAGGGGTTATTCTGACCGCTCCCGAGACCTGCAGGGAGACAAAAAGCAACAAAAAAGCTGATAGAATGTGATTCATGACCGGATTGTGAAAGTTTCTTCACAAAATTACAAATCTTTGCTGTCTCCGGCAAACAGGCCGCCGGATGCGCTACGATATTGGAACGCAATGAGAATTATTTGAACAAATAATTTTAGTTTTATGAGGAAGTTAAGTATATTTGCGGCATAAAAATAAATCCAATCCATTACCTGCAATTTTACACATAGTACCGCAACGGTACGCCAACCAACCACCAGACACTTCATTATTACATTATTCTCCAATTATTTAATCCAAATTTACATGAAGAAATCTTTACTCCTTGCAACCTGTCTGTTGGCAGCCGCCGGACAGGCCTCGGCCATTGACGCGCCTGACGGCCTGAGCTACAGCGACTACGACGGAGAGTCAATCACCGTTTCCTGGAACCCCGTTGACGGAGCTACGGGCTACAAAGTCTCACTCTGGACCCTCGGAGCCTCTGTCACCGAGACCAAGGAAACGAACCTCACCGTGAGCAGCAGCAACCCCGAGGCCTACACTCCTGCAGTCAACGGCCATCTCGACGAAACGATACTGACCTACAAAGTCACCGGAGTCTCAGACAAAAACGCGGATGAGACAATGCCTCTCTATTTCAAGCAGGCCGACGCCAACCACAATACCAGCTCCATTTTTGTCGGTTCGATTTATGTGGGACAGCTGGCTCCATATCAGCAAGTGTCGTCAAAATCGATTTTCGGCGGATACCCCATCGACGAATTCACCCAGTGTCTGTGGATATATACACCGGGCGGCACCACCGCTCCCGGCGTGCTGAACATCACCAAGGTCACGAATACCTACCGCCCGAATGTCTATGTGATCGAGGACAAGGCCGTAAGCGGCAGCGAGACATCGCTGAAAGTCACAGGTCTGGACCCCGAACAGAACTATTATGCCGCCGTAAAGGCCGTGAGCGGCCAGAATGTTTCGGAACAGTCCGAAATCCTGAAACTCGACTGCGTGCTTCCGGTGGTTCTGACCGGAGCCACTGACTTCACCTCCACCTCCTACACTGCCAACTGGGAGGCCGTTCCCAAGGCCACGGGCTACGAGGTCTCGAACTTCAAGGTGCTCGAAGCCGGCGAGACTCCCGTTGAGAACGTGCTGCTCGAGGACAACTTCGACACAGCCACCGAGGGCACTTTCGACAAGCCTACGGAACGCATCAATCCCGACGATTACACCAATATGCCCGGCTGGACAGTAAACTCGGCCATCATAGGCGAAGGCATGTTCGGAACCTTCGGCGGAATGATTATAGGCGGACGCCCCTACGGCGGAGGCTACATGATTACCCCGGCGCTCGGATTCTCCGACGGCGAGGCCACAGTATCGTTCCGTCTGCGCAGCGGCGCCCCCGGAGCTGACGAAATCACCGTCTACATAGGCGAATACAATGCCGAGAACGCCAAGGTGTTAGCCGTTCCGGCCGACGGCATCATCGAGACCTCCGTGACACTCAAGGGAGCCTCAAGCGGCGCCCAGGTGCACTTCGAGTCCAAGAACCTCAAGAAATTCATGCTTGACAACATCAAGATCCACCAGACTCTCGAAGCCGGCCAGAAATCCATCATGAAGATCAGCTCAGAGAGACTGGAGAACGTGACCTCACACACTTTCACCGGTCTGGACCCCGAAACGAAGTATGCCTACTCCGTTCGCCCGTTCTTCATTGACTTCTTCGGCTCGGAATTCAACGGCGAGGAATCGGCACCGAAAGAGGTAGGCTCATTCGCCGCCATCGATTCCATCGAGGACGATGCTAACCTATCGCCCGTGGTTTCCGTGGTCTACACCGACCTCTCAGGCCGCCGCATACTGACTCCGGCACCCGGAAGTCTGGTAATACGCACCGAAATCCATGCCGACGGCACCCGTACCCACTCCAAGTTCATAGCACGCTAAGAGCGTGACATCCCACATACATACAATAACGGCGGTCGCCTGTTGAAAGCTGAATTGCAGCAAGTTCAACAGGCGACCGTTGTTTTTCTATTATCCGTATAGTCTTTCAGTCCATCAGGCTGATTTCAAGGCCCTCTACCGTTTCGCCGGTAATGCCGGCGTTGATGCGGTCAATCACCGCGGCGGGCACGGCGGCATCGATTCCGCTCATCAGGAGCCGGTCACTGTAACATGAATCGGAAATGCGGGCCACAGCCGTGTCGAGCAGCCAGAGGCGGCGGCATCCCATGTCGCGGAGCCGGCGGAGAGTGTCCCTGTAGGCCGACACTATGTCCTCGGGCAACCGGTCAGGTTCGGGATAGACACCTTCAGGATTCCAGTCGGTCTGCTCCATGATGTCAAGATAGAGCGTGGCCGGAGAGGGAATCACCACCGTGTCGGCCTCCGGACCCGATTCACGGCGGCGCCATTCGGCGTAGGACGCAAACATGGGGTGTTCGGGATTATAGGCCACGCGGCCCGTCACTCTCATCAGGTCGGTGAATGTCTCCTGATCCTGATAGATACGCCCGGAATCAATTCTCTCCTTGCAGATTCCTTCGAGACCGAAGAAAAACATCTTCTCAAGGCTTTCGGCCGATTCCGGAAAGGCCGTCAGTTTTTTCTCATATACAATACATTCCATTGCAGATAAGTTTTTTGATGACAAATGCCGTGAGCAGCATATTTTCGATGCAAATGTATAAATAAAACTTCAATTACGGAATTTTTTCTTTAATTAATTCACCTTTCTCCTGCCGCTATACAGATTTGTTCATTCCACAGACTCGGCTTTAAAAACATTTAATCTACTTTAACATAATGGGGGGGTAATTTTGCCCCTTTTCGTTAACTTTGCACTACATTTTCCTTAGTGAGTAACCGGACTTAATACATAACGAAACACTCTCCACCTTAAATAAAAAAAGGACAAACTGAAATGTCGAATTCCACAAAATTCCTGAGTTTCATCAGGATTCTGATAATCTGACCTGTGAAGCCAGAGGCCCACCGCGCCTCCGGCTTCAGTTGCATGTATCCGGCATATAAAAACGCTTGTCTCTACCTCCATGAAAGCTCTCCCGCTCAACTCCAAATGCCTATTAATTTCACTCATTAACCTAACAAATCATTATCAATTAACCAAAACCAGTTTATTTATGAAGGCAAAGGTAACAGGTCTGTTATTGTGTCTCATGATGTTGCCCATGATGGCCTACGCGGCTACCATGAAGGTGACAGGTACTGTGACCGATAACAGCGGCGAACCGCTGATTGGTGTGTCCGTAATAGTCAAAGGCACCCAATTCGGAGCATCCACAAACATTGATGGCGAATTCTCCGTCAATGCCAAGGAAGGCGACGTGCTGAGCTTCACTTACATCGGCTATCGCCCTCAGGAAATCAAAGTTACAGGTCCTACCATGAACGTTGTCATGGAAGAGGACTCCAAAACACTCGACGAGGTGGTCGTGACCGCCCTCGGCATCAAGCGCGAGCAGAAATCGCTGTCGTACAACGTGCAGCAGCTCAACGGCGACGTGCTGACCACCAACAAGGACGCCAACTTCGTCAACTCGCTGGCCGGTAAGGTAGCGGGCGTCAACATCAACGCATCATCGTCAGGTACCGGCGGTATCTCCAAGGTTGTGATGCGCGGTACCAAGTCAATCATGCAGTCATCCAACGCCCTTTACGTTGTCGACGGCATGCCCATGCGCCCCGCCCGCTCAACCGGTGACGCCGGCGCATTCGGCTCATCAGGTGCCACAGAACCTATCGCCGATCTCAACCCGGACGACATCGAGACCATGTCAGTGCTGACCGGTGCCGCCGCTGCCGCCCTCTACGGATCGGACGCTGCCAACGGTGCCATCGTCATCACCACCAAGAAGGGTGCCGCAGGCAAGACCAAAATCACCGTGGGAACCAACATGGAATGGAACCGCGCATGGATTCTTCCCCGCTTCCAGAACACCCACGGCGCAGGCCAGAACGGCGCTTACGATCCCAACTCGTCCTACAGCTGGGGTGCACGCATGACCGCCTCCAACAACTCAGGCTATGACATTGCCGACGATTATCTCCGCACAGGTTTCGTTGCCACAAACTCCATCACCTTCTCCACAGGTACGGACAAGAACCAGACCTACGCTTCGGCAGCCGCAGTGAACTCGAAAGGCATCGTACCCAACGACCGCTATGACCGCTACAACTTCAACATCCGCAACACCACCAAGTTCCTCGACGACAAGATGACGCTTGACCTCAACGCAAGCTACATCTACCAAAGCGACCGCAACATGATCAACCAGGGTACCTACATGAACCCGATCGTGGGCGCCTATCTGTTCCCCCGCGGAAACGACTGGGACGAAGTGAAGATGTATGAAATCTATGACCCAAGCCGCAAAATCAACGTGCAGAACTGGAAATACGGCGCATACAACCTCACCGTACAGAACCCCTACTGGGTGAACTACCGCAACCTCCGCGAGAGCTACAAGGACCGCTACATGCTGGGCGCACAGCTCTCCTACAAGGTGCTTCCCGAACTGACCCTCAGCGGCCGCGTTCGCATCGACAACTCCTACACCAACTCCAACGACAAGCGCTACGCCACCACCATCGGTAACCTTTCGGACAACTCCGAGCGCGGTTACTTCGGCACGGCACGCTACAAAGAGAAACAGATCTACGCCGACTTCCTCGCATCCTACAACAAAGACCTCGGCGCCGACTTCAACCTCCAGGCCAACTTCGGCGGATCTATTTCCGACATGCGCTTCGAATCAATGGACGTGCGCGGCGGTATAGCCGACGGTTCAGAGAACTACCCCGGCCAGACCCCCGGTCTCACCAACTTCTTCACCATCAACAACATCACCACCATGCCGTCAAAGACTCAGGACGGATGGCGCGAACAGACCCAGTCACTCTACGCGAGCGCCGACCTGGGCTACCGCAACACCTACTACCTGACTCTCACCGGACGTAACGACTGGCCCTCCGCACTCGCAGGACCCAACTCCAAGTCATCGTCATTCTTCTATCCCTCGGTGGGTGTGTCTATTCTGATGAACCAGATGTTTGCCGACGCAGGTATCGAATTCAACCCCGAATACATCTCCTTCTGGAAAATCCGCGCTTCATGGGCATCGGTAGGTACCGCCTTCCAGCGCTACATAGCCAACCCGCGCTACGAATGGCGCAACGGCACATGGACAGTGCTCACCCAGTATCCCGTCAACGACCTCAAGCCCGAGCGCACCAAGTCATGGGAAGTGGGTATGAACTTCCGTCTGTTCAAAGACCTCACCTTCGACGCCACCTGGTATCAGGCCGACACCCACAACCAGACCTTCAACCCCAACATAGCCACCGGTAAGTACTCCAAGATCTACATCCAGACCGGTAACGTCCGCAACTGGGGTATGGAATTCGCCCTCGGCTACGACCGCACATGGGGTGACTTCTCATGGACAACCGGCCTCACCTACTCGTTCAACAAGAACAAAATCGTGGAACTCGGCCGCAACGCCATCAACCCCGTCACCGGCGAGAAACTCACCATAGACCAGCTCGTGATGTCCGACACCCAGGTGGGCGCAACCCGCTTCATCCTGCGCGAAGGCGGCACAATGGGCGACCTCTACTCGATGCTTGACCTTGCCCGCGACGCCAACGGCAACATCTACATCGACGCCAACGGCAACGTGGCCACCTCAAGCGTAGCCGACAACCCCATCAAGCTCGGCTCCGTTCTTCCGAAAGGCAACCTCGCATGGAGCAACACCTTCCGCTACAAGAACCTCTCGGCAAGCGCCATGTTCTCGGCCCGTCTGGGCGGTATCGTCTACTCACGCACCCAGGCCGTCCTTGACTACTACGGTGTGACCGAAGCCACCGGCAACGCCCGCGACCTCGGCTACGTGGAAATCAACAACGGCGACCGCATGAACCCCGAACAGTGGTACGGCCTCGTGGCCAACGGCGAAACCGTTCCCCAGTACTACACCTACTCGGCTACCAACGTGCGCCTGCAGGAAGCATCGGTATCCTACCTGATTCCCCGCAAACTGCTCGGCAACGTGTGTGACGTAAAACTCTCTCTGGTTGGCCGCAACCTCTGGATGATCTACAACAAGGCTCCCTACGATCCCGAGGCCGTCGCTTCTGCCGGAAACTACTTCCAGGGTATCGACAACTTCATGATGCCGTCTCTCCGTTCCTTCGGTTTCAATGTCAACTTCAACTTCTAATCCCACCCACACACATTGCAACTAACAATGAAACATACAACAATCTATAACTTCATAGCCGCCGGCGCTCTCGCCGTCTCCCTTGCTGCATGTACGGGCGATTACGAGAACATCAACTCCAACCAGTTCCAGCCCGGCGACCTCTCCGCCGACGACTACGCTCTCGTATCGTCCATGAGCAACATCTGCGGCGCAGTGATTCCGGTAGATGTCAACTGCAACCAGTTCACCGACTGTCTGCTCGGAGGACCCCTCGGCGGTTACTTCGCCGACGGTGCCAACTTCACCACTTCCTACGTGCGCAACAACGCGCCCGACAACTGGACCTCAGTGTTCCTGAAAGACTCCAAGATCATCTCCACGCTCTACACCAACCTGTCGCTCGTCGAAGGTTTCTGCGAGACTTCAGGTCAGGTAGTGCCTATGGCCGTGGCCAACATTATCAAGGTGGCCGCCATGAACCGCGTTACCGACTGCTACGGTCCCATCCCCTACAGCGCCATCGGTTTCGAAGGAGCCGTGAAGACTCCCTACGATTCCCAGGAAGAAGTCTACAACAAATTCTTCGAGGAACTTGCGGCCGCACGCCAGACCCTTCTGGACAACCGCGCCGCCATCATGAGCCCGCTGGTCGACAAGGTCTATGCCGGCAACGTTGACAAATGGATCAAATTCGCCAACTCGCTTCAGCTCCGCCTGGCCCTGCGCATCTCCTACGTGAAGCCCGCCCTGGCCAAGGAGAAAGCCGAAGAGGCCGTTGACCCCGCCAACGGAGGCGTTATCGAGAACAACGATGAAAACGCCACCTGGAAGAACTACGCAACCGCTACCAACCCCATGCGCACCGCCATCATGTACAACTCTCAGGACTCCCGTCCCGCAGCCGACATCATCTGCTACATGAACGGTTACAATGACCCGCGCCGTCCCTCTTACTTCACCGATTCAGAGTGGAAGGACGCCGACGGTAAATTCCTCAACGACGCCGGCGGCAAATCGTTGCAGTATGTGGGAATCCGCCGCGGCTGGCAGCAGTTCTCCACCTCATGGAGCGTGAAGTTCTCCGGAATCAACCTCCCGGGCAACACCCCCGCCCTCTGGCTCAACGCATCGGAAGTCTGCTTCCTGCGCGCCGAAGGTGCAGCCGTGTTCGGATGGAACATGGGCGGAACAGCCGAATCGTTCTATAACAGAGGTATCGAGCTCTCGTTCGAGACCTACGGCGTGAAGGACCAGGCAGCCGATTATATCGCCGACGCCACATCAGTACCCGCAGGCTACTACGACCCCTCCGGAGTGAATCCCTGGAACGGTTCACTTCCCGCAGTGACCATCAAATGGGACGAAAGCGCAACCAAGGAGCAGAAACAGGAGCGCATCATCATCCAGAAATGGATTGCCAACTGGACCCTCGGCAACGAGGCGTGGGCCGACCTGCGCCGCACAGGCTATCCGAAGCTCATCCCCGTAGCCTACAATGGCAGCAACGTCGTTGACCCCGCCATAGGTCCTCAGCGCCAGCCCTATCCCTCAGCCGAGTACACCGACAACCTTGCCAACGTACAGAAGGCCGTAACAGAGTATCTCCACGGTCCCGACAACCTTGCTACCAAGCTCTGGTGGGCCGCAAAACCAAATATCTAATCTCTTAATCCTCACTTTTCAAAACAACCTTAATTTATGAAAAAAACCTTCAAATACCTCTCGTCGGCTCTCATGGTTGCCGCGTTAGGAGTCACAATGACCGCCTGCGATGACTGGACCGAGCCCGAAAGTGTAGACCTGAACTACGGTACTATCGACAAGATAGATCCCGCGACATACGCCAAGTATCTGGAGAATCTCCGCGCTTACCGCGCAACCAACCACAAGAAGGTCTATGCATGGTTCGAGAACGTGGCCGAATTCGGCTCACAGGGACACCGCCTCTCGGCAGTTCCCGACTCCGTTGACGTACTCGTGCTCACCAACCCCGGCGAAATCAGCCCCGCTGTAAAGGCTGAAATCGATCAGGTGCGCAAAGACAAAGGCATGGAACTCAGCTACTGCATTGACTATGCAGCAATCAAGGCCGAGTGGACAGCCCTCTGCGAGGACCTCGCCGCCAAGCGCCTCAAATATCTTGAGGAAAACGGCGCCGACGCTGAAATCCCCGCCGAGCTCATTGCTCCAGAATTCATTGACTATGTGGCCAAAGCATGGACAACACAGCTCAGCTACTTCAAGAGCGGCAACTTCAACTCCATCATGGCCGCATTCGACGGAAAGGCCACAAACCACCTCAACGCCCAGGAGCTGGCCGAATACATGGAACAGGTCAATCTGTTCCTCGGCATCCTCGCCGACTGGCACAAGCGTAACCCGGATGTTGTCATCGATTTCATGGGCAAACCCCAGTACATAGCCGGACATCCGCTGCTCAATGACTTCCGCATGATATTCCTGTCGGACGCCCTCACAGCAACCAACCCCGACATGTTCTCCATGGCTCTGAGCAAAGCCGGCAACGCAGTGCCCGCATCGAAACTGGGCATCGTGACCTACGGCCGCTCGCTCGACCCGGACGAAGCTTCGGTAGGCTACTTCGTGACCCTCGACGCCAACGGCAACAAAGTTCTCGCCGTTGAAGCCCTCGGAGCATGGGGTGCAGCCAATGAGGTAGGCGCCGTAGGCGTGATGAACACCCAGAACGAGTATTTCTTCACCAACGGCTCTTACTCGACCGTGCGCAATCTCATTCAGGGCGTCAACCCGAGTGCCAAATAAAATTTCAACAAAACCCTTTCAATTGATTACTGAAACATGAAATTTTCATTATATCTACCCGCAGCAGTGTTAGTGGCATCAGCCACACTGACAGCCTGCTCTGACGACACCGAAACGGTTGACAACCGCGTCTTCGACAACGATGCGTACACACCGTCGACCGTACTGCTCACCGGCGCCGAGGAAGAGAACACCCAGACATTCAAGGTTCAGATGGCCAACCCCATGGAAACCGAAACAACGGTCACCTACGGAGCCGACATGAGCCTCGTCGACGTGTACAACACCGTCTATGGTGAAACCGCCATAGCCCTCCCCGCCGACAACTACGTCATCTCGCAGCCGAATGCTGTATTTATCCCCGGTGCCGTGACCTCGACCGAAGTCGAAGTCAAGATCACCAACATGAGCCAGCTCAATTCCGACCTGGTCTATGTTCTTCCCGTTACCGTTGTAAGCTCCGGCGTGGAGGTTCTTCCCAGCCAGCGCACACGCTACTTCGTTGTACGCGGCGCCGCTCTCGTAAACACAGCCTGCAACCTTGTCAAGAACAACTGCAGCCTGAGCAACGCCTCCGGAGCCACAGGCCTCGGAAATCTCAACGAGATGACCGCACAGTGCGTGATTTATATCGATGAGTTCGGTGGTTCCGATTCAAACATCCAGACCATCATGGGTATCGAAGGCAACTTCCTGCTCCGTATCTCCGACTCAGGTGTTCCCGCCGACCAGATTCAGCTCGCCACCAGCAGAGGCAACTCCACTGAATCGTCATGGAAACTCAAAGCCAAGACATGGACCCGTCTGACCTTCACCTTCAACTCCAACACCGGCGAAGCCACATTCTGGATCGACGGAGCCAAGAAGGGCACCCAGATCAGCGGCTACACCAGCCCCGTGAACTGGAACACTTCAAGCTTCTATATCGGCAAGTCCTGGAACGACAACCGCTGGCTCAACGGCTCGATCTGCGAGGTGCGCGTATGGAACCGCATCCTGACCGACGCTGAAATCGGCAACCCGACCCAGGCCTACCGCGTGCCTGTTGACTCGGAAGGCCTCGTGGCTTACTGGAAGTTCGACGAAGGCGCCGGCACACTCATCCATGACTATGCCAACGGCTACGACCTCAAATGCGCGTCGGCTCCCAAATGGATCGAAGTATCTCTTCCGGAAAAATAATCCAATTCTCTCACTCTTTTAAAATCTGAACAACAACCAATGAAAAAACAACTTTTTTTCAAATCCTGCATCATAGCATCCGTAGCCCTCGTGGCTGCGGCATGCTCCGAGGATGTGGAACTCGGCAATGTCGGCTCAGACACGATTGAAACGCCCGAAGGCTCCGTGATCTATGTTACCGACCACGAAGGCAGCCGCAGCTATTCCAACGTGGAACTCCGCGACAACGCCACCTACAGCCTCAGCGTCAACACAGCCAAAGCACTCGCATCGGACTGCAACGTGACATTCGCCTACGACCTGTCAGTGCTTGACTCATACAACAAAGCCAACGGCACCGCCATCGAGGCTCTGCCCCAGGGCATGGTGACTCTGGCCAACGGCGGCACGCTCACTCTTGCAGCCGGCGCCACAACCGCTTCGCTGGACTATACCATCACATCGGACGGCACCACAGACCACAATGCCACCTACGCCATTCCTCTGCGACTGACCGCAACCGGCGCACAGCTCGGCGCTCTGGACCAGACCCGCATCATCTTCGTGCACGACCTGACATCGCTTCCCAACTGCTTCAAGTCATGGACCGATGCCGACGGCAACGTTCACGAAGGCGTGAAGATCTTCTCCTGTATGGAGGTCAACGACACCAACCCGCTCAACAACCTGCGCTACACCCTGAAGAACTCGGGCAAATACATGGTCGACGCTCTTATCATGTTCTCGGCCAACATAAACTACAATGCCGAGACCGGCAAGGTGTTCCTCCACTGCAACGACAACGTGCAGGCTATTCTTGACAACCGCGACAAATATCTCAAACCCCTCAAGGACCGCGGCATGAAGGTGATTCTCGGCGTGATGTGCAACCATGACCGCGCCTGCATCTCCAACCTCGCCGACGAGACCGCACGCCTGTTCGCACAGGAGCTCAAGGCCGCCTGCGACGCCTACGATCTGGACGGTATTTTCTGGGACGACGAGTACTGCTCGCCCATCTATCCCGCTCCCCCGGGCTTCGTGAACCCCAGCAACGCAGCTTTCTCTCGCCTGGCCTACGAAGTGTGGAAACTTCAGCCCGACCGCTGGAACGTGGCCTACGGATATTCTCAAACCGGCAGCGCCCAGGAAGTTGACGGCGTGAAGCCCGGAACATTCATTGAATACGTTCTGCCTGACTACGGCTACAGCACCTCTGACTGGAGCAGCAACTACCCCGGCATGCCCAGAAACCACATGGGAGCATGCTCCATGGAGTTCGCACAGGGCCGCTTTAAAGGCTACGACCAGCTTCGCAAACTCCGCGACGGCGGCTGGGGCGCTTGCATGGTATTCGCCATGGACCCGTTCCGCGGTACCGCATCCGGTCAGGACAACGCCATGAATGAATGCGCCAAAGCATTCTATGACGACGAAGTTGTGGTAAGCGACGTGAAATACTCAAAAGACTGGAAGTAATAAAGTTTAAAAAACACAGATTCTTTAGATAATTATGAAAATCAAATATTTTCTGATGGGTGCCGCGCTTGTGGCAATGTCAGCCGGCTTCACCGCATGCTCCGATGACGATGACGAACCCGCACCCGTCGTAGATCCGGTTGAAACACCTGACATGACGCTTCCGGAGGACGCCCAGCGTGTCAAGATAGGCAAGGAAACCCGTCTGCCGCTGTCAGAGGTAGTGCTTGAAGGCAACGGAAGCTACAATGCCATCTCGCTCAACCCCGAAGTGGCCGGTATCGAGACCGACGATGACGGCAAAGTCTACATAGCAGGTTACAAGAACGGCATGGCCAGCATCGTGATATCCGATGCCGCAGGTGCCTACAAGCGTCTGGTTGTGGCTGTCTACACCACTGATGTGATGAAGCTCAACTACACCAAGCTCAACATGACCACCATCCTCAACAACACCAATACCGTTGAGGGCGTAGGCGTGGCCGAAGGTAACGGAAACTACGAGGTTGTCTCCGACAACACCGACATTCAGGTTTACGTAAACAAAGAGACCGGCGCCGTGACCGTAAGAGCAGCCTCCAAGGAAGCTCCCTACAGCGGAAACGTTACCGTGACCGACCAGACCGGTCTGAAGGCTTCGTTAGTGGTCAACGTATCGAAAGCCACCCACAGAGTGAAAATCGGCACCGATACCCGCGTGGCCGTTCCCACTGAAGGAACCGGTGACTACACCGCCGAGAGCCTCACTCCCAACATAGCCAAAATCTACGAGGACGCTTCCGGCAAGAAGTACGTGGAAGGTCTGGCCAACGGCGTTGCTTTCATCAACGTGATGCAGGGCGAAACCTTCAGCCAGTACACATTCAACGTCTATACCACCGACGTGATGCAGCTCACCCACACCGCCATCAACATGGTAACACCTCTCGGCATCAGCGCCCAGAACGCTGAGATTTCAGTAGTTAAAGGTAATGGAAACTACTCGGTGAGATCGGACAACAATAACGTTCAGGCCAGGATCAACGCCACCTCAGGTCAGGTAACCCTTACAGCTACCTCCAGAAAGGATCCGTTCACAGCCAACATAACTGTATCCGATGTCTCTGGCCTCACAGCAACAGTGAAGGTTACCGTGTCTGCCACATTCGATGCTTTCGTTCAGAGTGACTTCGACAACATTCTGGCCAAGACGAAACATTCAATCGACTTCAACGGCAGCTACCCCTGGTACTTCCGCTACCTCGATTACGGAAGTTATGGCGAAATGAAGATGACAACAACCGACGGCACAACCCGCTTAGGTTACAACTATACCTACGATTCATGGTGGAGCGGCAACACTGAATACTACACCCTTGAAATCGACTATCCGTCAAATCTTGCAGTAGGACAGGAAGCCTCCGGCCACATGTACTTCGCTGACGGTGAAGAAGCAGTCAAGACCTACAACGGTACAGTCAAACTCCTTGCCGATGACGACACCAGAACCGTGGTAGCATGGTGGAATGTCGACATGCAGAACGAGAGAATTGACCGCGGCTACATTGTCTACATGAAATAAACAAATTTGACAACTACATAATGATGCCTGATTGGGGCGGAGGTCCGTGAGGATGCCGCCCCAATCTATTTTTTATATGCGCTGACGGGACTGTGCCCCTGACTTCGCCGCATAGAAAAAGCGCCTCTTCACGGAGACGCCTTTCTGTTTAAAACCTTAATCAAGCAGTGATGCGATTCTTCTGTCTGTACTTAAACCAATCAATATCTCTTATAACCAATCAATAAAACTGCAAAAGTAATGTGCGTGTGTGCGTTCATAGAAATCAAGATACCATCAATTCATTCGTTTGTTTCCTGAACTTCGGTTGTGGGGAAAGAGGGAGGTGCGGTGCCGCCTCCGCCAGGGATCAGCGGTAATCTGAGAATCTCTCCTGAAGGGCCTGACGGGCGTAGAATATGCGGCTCTTGACCGTGCCTAAGGGAAGGCCCATGTGGTCGGCTATCTCATTGTATTTGTAGCCGGCTACGTGCATCGAGAACGGGAT
>CANQWS010000014.1 GCA_947627615.1 uncultured Muribaculaceae bacterium
GCGGAAGTAGCTCAGTTGATAGAGCATCAGCCTTCCAAGCTGAGGGTCGCGAGTTTGAGCCTCGTCTTCCGCTCTAATAACGCCAATGTAGCTCAGGGGTAGAGCACTTCCTTGGTAAGGAAGAGGTCGCGGGTTCAAATCCCGCCATCGGCTCTATTTTTATCTCATGACAGCCCCGATAGTGCCCTGCTCTACCGTGGCGTCTTGGTTGAAAAAGAAAGAAACATCTAACAATAAAACAAAATAGCAAAAGTTATGGCTAAAGAGAAATTCGAAAGAACCAAACCGCATGTTAACATCGGTACTATCGGTCACGTTGACCACGGCAAAACCACCCTTACTGCCGCTATCACCACTGTGCTCGCCAAGAAAGGCCTTTCTGAGGTGAAGTCATTCGACCAGATTGACAATGCTCCCGAGGAAAAAGAGCGTGGTATCACCATCAACACAGCTCACGTTGAGTACGAGACCGCTAATCGTCACTACGCTCACGTTGACTGCCCGGGGCACGCTGACTATGTGAAGAACATGGTTACCGGTGCTGCCCAGATGGACGGTGCTATCATCGTGGTTGCCGCAACTGACGGTCCTATGCCCCAGACCCGCGAGCACATCCTTCTCGCCCGTCAGGTGAACGTTCCCCGTATCGTTGTGTTCCTCAACAAGTGCGACATGGTCGACGACGAAGAAATGTTCGAACTCGTTGAAATGGAAATGCGTGATCTTCTTTCTTCTTACGAATATGACGGTGACAACACTCCTATCATCCGCGGTTCTGCCCTCGGCGCCCTCAACGGCGAACCCCAGTGGGAAGACAAGGTTATGGAGCTCATGGAAGCCGTTGACACCTGGATCCCCACTCCTCCCCGTGACACCGACAAGCCCTTCCTGATGCCTGTTGAGGACGTGTTCTCAATCACCGGCCGTGGTACTGTTGCTACCGGTCGTATCGAAACTGGTGTTGTTAAGGTAGGTGACGAAGTTCAGATCATGGGTCTTGGCGCTGACATGAAGTCAGTTGTTACCGGTGTGGAAATGTTCCGCAAACTTCTCGACGAAGGTGAAGCCGGTGATAACGTTGGTCTGCTTCTCCGCGGTATCGACAAGAAAGACATCCGTCGTGGTATGGTTATCTGCCACCCGGGCGTAGTGAAACCCCACAGCAAATTCAAAGCTTCAGTTTATATCCTGAAGAAAGAAGAAGGTGGTCGTCACACTCCGTTCCACAACCACTATCGTCCCCAGTTCTACATCCGTACTCTTGACGTGACAGGTGAAATCACCCTCCCCGAAGGAATCGAGATGGTAATGCCCGGTGACCACGTGGAAATCATCGTTGACCTCATCAACCCCGTTGCTTGCGACGCAGGTCTGCGTTTCGCCATCCGTGAAGGCGGCCGCACCGTTGGTTCAGGTCAGATCACCGAAATCCTTGACTGATTAAAATAAACAAAGTTACCGGCCCCGGGCCGAAACGTCCAGACCGGTAACTTTACTCCATACGGGAATAGCTCAGTCGGTAGAGCACTGGTCTCCAAAACCAGGTGTCGGGAGTTCGAGCCTCTCTTCCCGTGCCAAAATACAAAAGATGAAGAAACTAAAATTACTTACGGATATCGAGGAGTCTTATACCGAGCTTAGGTACAAGACTTCTTGGCCAACAAAAGGCCAGGTAGTCAAAAGCGCAGTTATCGTGTTGATCGCTTCCATTATTATCGCCGCGATAGTTTTCTGCATGGATAAGGTATGTAGCTTCTTTATGAGCGACATTATCTACAACATCCCCTCCTGGTTCAAGTAATCAGACACCGAACCTCAATTACTAAGCTTTTCGTTAACTCTGCAAAGCAATGGCCGAAGATCAAAAGAAAGCCTGGTACGTGTTGCGTGCCATATCCGGAAAAGAAGCCAAAGTCAAGGAAGTGTTGGAAGCTCAGATGCGCAACACTGACTGGGGTCGTTATCTTTTTCAGGTTTTGATTCCCACGGAGAAAGTGCTGACGGTACGTGGCGGCAAAAAGGTTATCAAAGAGAAAAATCTTTACAGCGGCTACGTGTTCATCGAGGCATCGCTCCACGGTGAAATCGAAAATGAAATCCGCAACACCACCAATGTCATCGACTTCATCCGCAGCCGCGACAAGGAGCATAAGCCCGAACCGCTGCGTGCGAGCGAAGTGCAGCGCATGCTTGGCATGGCCGATGAAATGGCCGATGTCACCGTTGACTCTCTCAACGATTATCTCGTTGGAGAGACCGTGAAGGTGATTGTTGGCGCTTTCAACGGTTTCACCGGTGAAATTGAAGAAGTGGACCGCGAAAAGAAGAAACTGAAGGTTATGGTCAAGATTTTTGGCCGAAAGACTCCGCTGGAGTTGGAGAATTCGCAAGTAGAGCGAGTGTGACGACATGGATTGGCGCCCTTGGTTACGCATCGGCGCTGTCTCTTTGTTTAATCACCGCATAATTCAACACCAATATCTAAAATTAAGATTGAACAATGGCTAAAGAAATTGCTGGACAAATCAAATTGCAGATTAAGGGTGGAGCAGCAAATCCATCGCCTCCTGTTGGACCTGCACTGGGTTCAAAGGGCATCAACATCATGGAATTCTGCAAGCAGTTCAATGCCCGCACCCAGGACAAGGCCGGCAAGGTTCTGCCTGTTGTGATCTCGTATTACACAGACAAGAGCTTTGACTTCGTCGTTAAGACTCCTCCTGTTGCAGTGCAGCTTCTCGAGGCTTCCAAACAGAAAAGCGGTTCGGCCCAGCCTAACCGTAAGAAGGTAGCTGAAATCACCTGGGACCAGGTGAAGGCTATCGCCGAGGACAAGATGCCTGACCTGAACTGCTTCACCGTTGAATCCGCAATGCGTATGGTTGCTGGTACAGCCAGAAGTATGGGTATCACCGTCAAAGGTACATTCCCTGAAAATAACTAATAAACTTCAATTGAAATCATGAGTAAACTTACAAAAAACCAGAAGTTGGCCCTCGAGAAGATTGAAGCTGGGAAGTCCTACACTCTCGCTGAAGCCGCTGAAAAGGTAAAGGAAATAACCTATACCAAATTCGATGCTTCGCTTGATATCGACGTGCGTCTTGGCGTAGATCCCCGTAAAGCCAACCAGATGGTGCGTGGTGTGGTAACACTCCCTCACGGCACCGGTAAGCAAGTGACTGTGCTTGTGCTCTGCAACCCCGACGCTGAAGCCGCTGCCAAGGCAGCCGGCGCTGACTACGTTGGCCTTGACGAATATATCGACAAGATCAAAGGTGGTTGGACCGACGTCGATGTGATCATCACTCAGCCCGCCATAATGGGTAAAATCGGTGCCCTCGGACGTATTCTCGGTCCCCGCGGTCTGATGCCTAACCCCAAGAGCGGAACTGTGACCAATGACGTGGCCAAGGCCGTGGAAGAGGTTAAGAAAGGTAAGATTGACTTCAAAGTCGACAAGAACGGTATCGTTCACTCTTCGATAGGCAAAGTCAGCTTCACTCCCGAACAGATGAAGGACAATGCCCGCGAATTCATCAACACCTTGATTAAACTCAAACCCGCTACCGCTAAAGGTACATACATCAAGAGCATTTATCTTTCAAGCACCATGAGCCCCGGTGTGAAAGTCGACGCTAAGACCATAGAAGACTAACACCTAAATCCACAAGCAACATGAGAAAAGAAGATAAAGGCATTATAATCAATAAGATTGTTGAGGCTATCAAGGAGTACCCCAACTTCTACCTCGTTG
Organism: uncultured Muribaculaceae bacterium; assembly: GCA_947627615.1. GTDB lineage: Bacteria > Bacteroidota > Bacteroidia > Bacteroidales > Muribaculaceae > Paramuribaculum. The sequence goes on from CANQWS010000014.1 coordinate 3,758, forward strand.
AGACCGCCGGTCTGAACGCCGAGAAGACCTCCGACCTTCGCCGCGCTTGCGCCAAGGCCGATGTCAAGCTCGTGGTAGTTAAGAACACTCTGCTCCACAAAGCTCTCGAACAACTCGAAGGAGACTACTCCGAACTCTACCCCGCACTTGCCGGCCCAACTTCCCTGATGCTCACTCAGGTGGCTAACGCTCCTGCAAAGCTCATCAAGGACTTCGTGAAGAAGGACGATGTTCTTCCCGCTCTCAAGGCCGCTTATGTTGAAGAGACTGTGTACTTCGGTGCGGATCAGCTTGACGCTCTTGCCACTATCAAGAGCAAGAACGAGCTCATCGCCGACGTTGTGGCTCTCCTTCAGTCACCCGCCAAGAATGTCGTTTCAGCTCTCCAGAGCGGCGGCAACAAGCTCCATGGTATTCTCGAAACCCTCTCTAAGAAGGAAGCCTGATTACCCGTCTACACTCAATCTCCTCAGTCACACATCCCAAATCAACAATCAGTAAATAATCAAATAAACAAATACTAAAATGGCAGATTTAAAAGCTTTTGCAGAACAACTTGTTAACCTCACCGTTAAAGAAGTAAACGAACTTGCTCAGATCCTCAAGGAAGAATATGGCATCGAACCCGCCGCTGCAGCTGTTGCAGTTGCCGCAGGTCCCGCTGCCGGTGGCGAAGCCGTTGAAGAAAAAACTTCATTCGATGTAGTCCTCAAGGCTGCAGGTGCCAGCAAGCTCAACGTTGTCAAAGTAGTTAAGGCTCAGACCGGTCTCGGCCTCAAGGAAGCCAAAGAATTGGTTGACGGCGCTCCCTCTGTTATCAAGGAAGGCCTTCCCAAAGCCGATGCTGAGGGCTTGAAGAAAGAGCTCGAAGAAGCCGGCGCTGAAGTAGAACTTAAATAATATTCCTGTAAATCAGGACCATAGGTTAAGTGTGGCATGGAATGCCTACACTTAACCTCTTTGTGTTTATATTATATTTGAGTTCACGTTTAATCTTATTGTAAAGTTTTTTTGATGTCAGTCACAACTGTTAAACCCCGTGTAAATTTCGCGTCGGTAAAGAACCCTGTTCCATATCCCGACTTTCTCGAGGTCCAGCTGAAGTCTTTCCGTGACTTCCTTCAGCTTGACACCCCTCCTGAAAAACGTAACAACGAGGGCCTTTATAAAGTATTTGCCGAGAACTTCCCCATAGCCGATACAAGAAACAACTTCGTGCTCGAGTTCCTCGACTATTATATCGATCCGCCCCGCTACACAATCGAGGAGTGTCTTGAACGAGGCATGACCTATAGTGTTCCTCTAAAAGCCAAATTAAAACTGTATTGCACCGATCCTGATCATGAGGACTTCGCCACTGTGATTCAGGACGTCTATCTCGGTCTCATCCCTTACATGACCGAGAAAGGTACCTTTATCATCAACGGTGCCGAGCGAGTTGTGGTTTCGCAGCTCCACCGTTCCCCGGGCGTGTTCTTTGGACAAAGCACTCACGCCAACGGAACAATCCTCTATTCAGCACGCATCATCCCGTTCCGCGGAAGCTGGATTGAGTTCGCAACTGACATCAACAATGTCATGTACGCCTACATTGACCGTAAGAAGAAACTCCCCGTGACCACTCTTCTTCGCGCAATTGGTCTGGAAAGCGACAAGGACATTATTGAAATATTCGGCCTTGCCGAGGAAATCAAGGTCAACAAGACCAACCTCAAGAAATGCATAGGCCGCAAATTCGCCGCACGTCTCCTTAAGACATGGGTGGAGGACTTCGTTGACGAGGACACCGGCGAGGTGGTCTCGATTGACCGTAACGAAGTCATCGTGGAGCGCGAGAAAGTCCTGACCGAAGAAGACATCCCCGTCATCCTCGAATCGGGTGCCGCAACCATCCTGCTCCACAAGGAGGACGCCAACGCGAGCGACTACTCAATTATCTTCAACACTCTTCAGAAAGATACAACCAACTCGGAGCGCGAGGCCATCCAGTACATCTACAGGCAGCTGCGCAACGCCGAGCCGCCGGATGACGCAAGCGCACGCGAGGTCATCACCAACCTGTTCTTCTCCGAAAAGCGCTACGACCTCGGCGAAGTGGGACGCTACAGAATCAATAAGAAACTCGGCCTCACCACTTCGATGGATGTCAAGGTGCTCACCAAGGAGGACATCATCGCCATCATCAAATACCTCATCGAGCTGATCAACTCCAAGACCGTGGTCGACGATATAGACCACCTGAGCAACCGCCGCGTACGCACCGTGGGCGAGCAGCTCTACAACCAGTTCGGTGTGGGTCTCGCACGTATGTCCCGCACAATCCGCGAGCGCATGAACGTGCGTGACAACGAGGTGTTCACCCCCATTGACCTCATCAACGCCAAGACCATTTCTTCGGTCATCAACACCTTCTTCGGAACCAACGCCCTGTCGCAGTTCATGGACCAGACCAACCCTCTGGCCGAAATGACACACAAACGCCGTATGTCGGCCCTCGGCCCCGGCGGTCTCAGCCGCGAGCGCGCAGGTTTCGAGGTTCGTGACGTGCACTATACCCACTATGGCCGTCTCTGTCCTATCGAGACACCTGAAGGCCCGAACATCGGTCTTATATCTTCGCTCTGCGTCTACGCCAAGATCAACGACCTCGGATTCATCGAGACTCCTTACCGCAAGGTCAGCGATTCGAAGGTCAACCTCAACAATGACGAGATCATCTACCTCACCGCCGAGATTGAGGAAGGTAAGGTAATCGCCCAGGGCAACGCCCCGCTCAATGACGACGGCACGTTCGTCAAGGACCGTGTCAAGGCCCGTCTTGACGCCGACTTCCCCATCGTGGCAACCGACCAGGTGGAGCTCATGGACGTTTCGCCCACACAGATCGCCTCCATCGCCGCATCACTCATCCCCTTCCTGGAGCACGACGACGCCAACCGCGCCCTCATGGGCTCCAACATGATGCGCCAGGCCGTGCCCCTGCTCAGAAGCGAATCGCCCATCGTGGGAACCGGCCTCGAAGGCCAGCTCATCCGCGACAGCCGCACTCAGATCACTGCCGAAGGCGACGGCGTTGTGGAATTCGTGGACGCCACCGTGATCCGCATCCGCTACGACCGTACCGAGGACCAGGAATTCGTGGCCTTCGAGGACGCCGTAAAGGAATACCACATACCCAAATTCCGCAAGACCAACCAGAGCACAACCATCGACCTCCGACCCATCTGTGTCAAAGGTCAGCGCGTGACCGCCGGAACAATCCTCACCGAGGGTTATTCAACCGAAAACGGCGAGCTCGCTCTCGGCCGTAACCTCAAGGTTGCGTTCATGCCCTGGAAAGGATATAACTATGAGGACGCCATCGTGCTCAACGAGCGCATGGTCCGCGAGGATATCCTCACCTCAGTCCATGTCGACGAGTACTCGCTCGAAGTGCGCGAGACCAAGCGAGGCATGGAGGAACTGACATCGGACATTCCCAATGTCAGCGAGGACGCCACCAAGGACCTCGACGAACGCGGTATAATCCGCGTCGGAGCCCATGTCGTTCCCGGCGATATAATGATTGGTAAGATCACCCCTAAAGGTGAGAGCGACCCTACTCCTGAGGAAAAACTCCTTCGTGCCATCTTCGGTGACAAGGCCGGAGATGTCAAGGACGCCTCTCTCAAGGCTTCGCCTTCGCTCAAGGGCGTGGTTATCGGTACCAACCTCTTCTCCCGCGCCACCAAGAAAAAGAAGAGCAAGAGCGCCAATGCCGTTCTGCCCAAGCTTGACGAGGAATACGAAGAAAAGCTCGAGAACCTCAAGGGCGTGCTCGTGGAGAAACTCATGGCCCTCACCGAAGGCAAGACATCGCAGGGCGTCAAGGACTTCCTCGGCACCGATGTTATCGCCAAGGGCGCCAAGTTCACTCCCGCCATTCTCCGCGAGATTGACTATGACACCATCAACCTGAGCAAATGGACCGCCGATGCCCACAAGAACGACCTTATCCGTGACTGCATCGTGAACTATCTGCGCAAATACAAGGAAATCGAGACCGAACTCCGCCGCAAGAAAAACGACATTTCAATAGGCGACGATCTCCCCTCCGGAATCATGCAGATGGCCAAGGTCTACGTTGCCAAGAAACGTAAGATCAGCGTCGGTGACAAGATGGCCGGACGTCACGGTAACAAAGGTATCGTGAGCCGTATCGTGCGTCAGGAAGACATGCCTTTCCTTGCCGACGGTACTCCTGTCGACATCGTCCTCAACCCTCTGGGTGTGCCTTCGCGTATGAACCTCGGCCAGATTTTCGAAACCGTGCTCGGATGGGCCGGACGCGAGCTTGGCGAGAAATTCGCAACTCCCATCTTCGACGGTGCCACACTCGATGACCTGAACGCATGGACCGACAAGGCCGGTCTGCCCCGTTACGGCAAGACCTACCTCTACGACGGCGGAACAGGCGAACGTTTCGACCAGCCCGCAACCGTAGGTGTGATCTACATGCTCAAACTCGGTCACATGGTCGAGGACAAGATGCATGCACGTTCCATCGGTCCGTACTCTCTCATCACCCAGCAGCCGCTCGGAGGTAAAGCTCAGTTCGGTGGTCAGCGTTTCGGTGAAATGGAGGTCTGGGCTCTTGAGGCATTCGGCGCAAGCCATGTCCTGCAGGAGATTCTTACCGTCAAGAGTGACGATGTCACCGGCCGTTCAAAAGCCTACGAAGCTATTGTCAAAGGCGACGCCATGCCGCAGCCCGGCATGCCCGAGTCTCTCAATGTGCTTCTCCACGAGCTCCGCGGCTTAGGTCTGAGCATCACTCTCGATTAAACTTCTGTTACCACTCAAAAATATCCCTTACAGTTTCGTAGTCAAATATATATGGCTTTTAGAAAAGAAAATAAAACCAAAACGGGATTCTCAAAGATAACCATCGGCCTTGCTTCTCCGGAAGAAATTCTGGAGAAGTCAAGCGGCGAGGTGCTGAAACCCGAAACCATCAACTACCGCACCTACAAACCTGAACGTGACGGACTCTTCTGCGAGCGCATCTTCGGCCCCGTAAAGGACTATGAATGCCATTGCGGCAAATACAAGCGTATCCGCTACAAAGGCATTGTCTGCGATCGTTGCGGTGTGGAAGTGACAGAAAAGAAAGTCCGTCGCGAGCGCATGGGCCATATCAAGCTCGTGGTGCCCGTGGCCCACATCTGGTACTTCCGTTCTCTCCCCAACAAGATCGGTTATCTGCTCGGTCTTCCCTCCAAGAAACTCGATTCAATCATCTACTATGAGCGTTACGTTGTGATACAGCCCGGTGTGGCCGCCGATGACGACGTTGAACCGCTGCAGCTTCTCACCGAGGACGAGTACTTCGACATCCTCGACAAGCTCCCTAAGGAAAATCAGTTCCTTGAGGATACCGACCCCAATAAGTTCATCGCCAAGATGGGTGCCGAGGCTATCTATGATCTGCTTCAGCGCCTTGACCTTGACAATCTGGCCTACGACCTCCGCGCCCAGGCCGACAAGGACGGCTCGCAGCAGCGCAAGACCGAGGCCCTCAAGCGCCTCCAGGTTGTGGAGTCATTCCGCGCTTCGCGTCACCGCAACAAGCCTGAATGGATGATTCTTCAGGCCGTGCCCGTGATTCCGCCCGAACTGCGTCCCCTCGTGCCCCTCGATGGCGGCCGTTTCGCTACGTCGGACCTCAACGACCTCTACCGTCGTGTCATCATCCGCAACAACCGTCTGAAACGACTCATCGAAATCAAGGCCCCCGAAGTGATTCTCCGCAACGAGAAGCGCATGCTTCAGGAAGCCGTTGACTCTCTGCTCGACAACTCCCGCAAGTCTTCGGCTGTCAAGACCGAGGCCAACCGTCCCCTCAAATCGCTCTCTGACTCTCTTAAGGGTAAGCAGGGACGTTTCCGTCAGAACCTTCTCGGTAAACGTGTCGACTACTCCGCCCGTTCGGTTATCGTCGTAGGTCCCGAGCTGAAGATGCACGAGTGCGGTATCCCCAAAAACATGGCCGCCGAGCTTTACAAGCCCTTCGTTATCCGCAAGCTAATCGAGCGCGGTATCGTCAAGACCGTGAAGTCAGCCAAGAAAATCGTTGATCGCAAGGAACCCGTCGTCTGGGACATCCTCGAATACGTGATGAAAGGCCATCCCGTGTTGCTGAACCGTGCCCCGACACTGCACCGCCTCGGTATCCAGGCCTTCCAGCCCAAGATGATCGAGGGCAAGGCCATCCAGCTCCACCCGCTCGCATGTACTGCGTTCAACGCCGACTTCGACGGTGACCAGATGGCCGTGCACCTTCCCCTCGGCAATGATGCTATCCTTGAAGCCCAGCTTCTCATGCTCGGTTCCCACAATATTCTCAACCCCGCCAACGGCGCTCCTATCACCGTGCCTTCGCAGGACATGGTGCTCGGTCTCTACTACATCACCAAGCTCCGCAAGGGCGACAAGGGCGAGGGCCTGAAATTCTACGGCGCCGAAGAGGCCCAGATAGCCTACAACGAAGGCCGCGTCACCCTCCATGCCCCCGTATCTGTAGTAGTTGAGGATGTCGACGAGAACGGCAACCCCATCACCCATCTTGTTGAAAACACCTCCGTTGGTCGTGTGCTCGTCAACCAGTACGTGCCCAAGGAAATAGGTTACGTCAACGAAATCCTGTCAAAGAAATCGCTCCGCAACATCATATCCAAGGTAATCAAGAAGTGCGGTATCCCGCGCTCAGCCCAGTTCCTTGACGATATCAAGAACCTCGGTTACTACATGGCCTTCAAGGGAGGCCTGTCGTTCAACCTCGGCGATGTGCTCATTCCGCCCGAGAAGGAGGAATACGTTCGCGAAGGCTACGAGCAGGTTCAGGAAGTGATGAACAACTATGCAATGGGATTCATCACCAACAACGAGCGCTACAACCAGATCATCGATATCTGGACACATGTCAACGCCCGTCTGGCCGACACCCTCATGAAGCAGATTTCGGCCGACCAGCAGGGATTCAACCCTGTCTACATGATGCTCGATTCCGGTGCCCGTGGTTCAAGAGACCAGATCCGTCAGCTCTCCGGTATGCGTGGTCTTATGGCCAAGCCTCAGAAGAGTGGCGCCGAGGGCGGACAGATCATCGAGAACCCGATTCTCGCCAACTTCAAGGAAGGTCTGTCGGTGCTCGAATACTTCATCTCGACCCACGGTGCCCGCAAGGGTCTTGCCGACACCGCGCTGAAGACCGCCGACGCCGGTTATCTTACCCGCCGTCTGGTCGACGTGGCCCACGACGTGATCATCCGCGAGGAAGACTGCGGAACGCTCCGCGGTCTGGTATGCACCGAAATCAAGAAAAACGACGAGGTCGTTGCTTCGCTTGGCGAACGCATTCTCGGACGTGTGTCCGTGCATGACGTCTATGATCCCGTCAGCGGCGAACTCATCGTTGCCGCCGGCGAGGAAATCAACGATGCGGCAGCTGACCGCATCGACGCTTCGCCCATCGAATCCGTCGAGATCCGCTCGGTACTCACTTGCGAGAGCAAGCGTGGCGTCTGCGCCAAATGTTATGGCCGCAACCTGGCCACCAACCGTCTGGTGCAGAAAGGCGAGGCTGTCGGCGTCATCGCCGCCCAGTCAATCGGCGAGCCCGGTACCCAGCTCACCCTCCGTACGTTCCACGTCGGTGGTGTGGCTTCGAACGTAGCCGCCGTATCGTCCGTAACCTCACGTTACGACGGTATCCTCGAAATCGAGGAACTCCGCACCGTCAAGACCGACGAGGTCGATGCCAACGGCCGTAGCGTTGACGTTGTTGTGGGACGTATGGCTGAAATGCGTATCGTAGACCCCAACACCAAGATGATCTACACCACCGCCAACATACCCTACGGTTCCAAACTCTACTTCGACAACGGAGCCGTGGTCAAGAAAGGCGATGTGATCTGCGAATGGGACCCCTTCAACGCCGTTATCGTCAGCGAGCATAAGGGTAAGGTGAAATACGAGAACCTCATCGAGAACGTTACCTACCGTATCGAGGCCGACGAACAGACCGGTCTCCACGACAAGATCATAATCGAGTCCAAGGACCGTGGTAAAGTGGCCGAGGCCCATATCGTCGACGAGAACGGTCAGGTCATAAAGACCGTTTCGCTCCCTGTGGGCGCCCACCTCATGCTCGACGAGGATTCGCCCCTCAAGCCCGGTGAGATATTCGTCAAGATACCCCGCTCATCGTCGGGAGGTGCCGGTGACATCACCGGTGGTCTGCCCCGTGTTACCGAGCTCTTCGAGGCACGTAACCCGAGCAACCCCGCCATCGTTGCCGAAATCGACGGTGAGGTAACCTACGGCAAGGTAAAACGAGGCAACCGCGAAATCACCGTGACTTCACGTCTCGGTGAGGTCAAGAAATATCTTGTGCCCCTCTCCAAGCAGCTCCTTGTTCAGGAAAATGACTATGTCCGTGCCGGTACTCCGCTCTCGGCCGGAGCCATCACGCCTGCCGATATCCTCAACATCATGGGCCCGACAGCCGTTCAGGAATACATCGTCAACGAAGTCCAGGACGTTTACCGCATGCAGGGTGTGAAGATCAATGACAAGCACTTCGAGGTAATCGTTCGTCAGATGATGCGTAAAGTCAACATCATCGATCCGGGCGACACACTCTTCCTCGAGCAGCAGGTCGTTGACAAACGTGCGTTCCTCGACGAGAACGACCGCATCTGGGGCAAGAAATTTGTCGTGGATGCCGGTGACAGCGAGAACGTCCGCGAGGGTATGATCATCACCGCACGCAAGCTCCGTGACGAGAACTCCAGCCTCAAGCGCAGCGACCTCCGTCAGGTTGTTGTCCGTGATGCAGTCCCCGCAACATCCGAGCAGATACTTCAGGGTATCACCCGTGCGGCTCTCCAGACCGGTAGCTTCATCTCGGCCGCTTCATTCCAGGAAACAACCAAAGTCCTCAACGAAGCCGCCATCAACGGTAAGACCGACTACCTTGAAGGAATGAAGGAAAACGTTATCTGCGGTCACCTCATCCCCGCCGGTACAGGTCTCCGTGAATACGAACGCCTCGTTGTCGGTTCCAAGGACGACCTCTCCGGCCTCCTTGACCCCGAAGCCATCGATGCAGACATAATAGCCGACGCAATAACCCCCAAAGCCTGATACTTATAAGGTTTCCGCAAAATAAACCGTGTCCCCGTCCCGCACCCCAGCCGGACGGGGACACCTATTTTCCCCCCCTTAAATCTCTTCCCATCTCTCCCGGCATCGGAGCCAAGGACTTGCGGTTTCGGTCTTTTATCCTTATCTTTGCCTTTATTTGAAACAATACCCCTTATGAAGAAAACCATTCTGGCCTTTGTTATGGCCATTGTAATGTCGGTCTCCGCCTCGGCCCAGAGCTGGAGCGAGAATCTGCCGCAGAGTTATCTGTCGGCACAGTGCAAACTGGTAGTTTCCCCCACCTCAGAATGCAACAAAGGTGAGGAACCTTTCTCCAAATTCCTCGCAAAGTTCAACACAAGCAAAAAATTCCGTCAGGAACGTGTGAGGATTACCTCCAACACCCTTGAATTCCAGAATGAGGGGCCGATGCTCGGCAACTATGTCAACGCACTCCCTGACTATAACGCCATTCCGCTCAAAGCAGTGAATCGCCGCACCGGCTTCAAGACATGGTTCAATGTCTCGGCCGATATGGTGTGCTATTATTTCCCGGGCGGCTACATCTGTTTCGAGCGCGTCGATGGCCTGTGGTATGTGGTTGCCGTGAATCTTGCCGGCTGAACCGGAAAAGAGAATCAATACTCCCGCTCGCCGAAGATGGTGGAGCCTATGCGCACCATGGTGGCGCCGCATTCTATGGCTATAGGATAGTCATGGCTCATGCCCATGCTCAGAGCATCGAACCCGCGCAGATCGGGACACATCTCCAGAATCTGCCCGCGCAGGGCGGCCACGTCTGAAAAATCGCGGTGAATGCGGTCAGTGTCATCGGTATTCGATGCCATAGCCATCAGTCCGCAGATGTGTACCGCCTGAAGGCTCTCGAATGCGCGGCGACGGAAAAAATCGAGCAGTTCGTCGGGAGTGAAACCGGTCTTGGTTTCCTCCTTTGCCACATGGACCTGCATCAGCACGTCCATCCTCTTGCCCTGTTTAGCTGCCTCGCGGTCAACAGCCTGCAACAGCCGCTCCGAGTCAATGCTTTCTATCATGGACGTCGCGCTCACCACCGGTTTCACCTTGTTGGTCTGCAGATGCCCTATGAAATGCCACCGGATGTCGCCGGGCAGCGACGCCGCCTTGGCCGTCAGTTCCTGCGCGCGGCTCTCGCCGAATATTCGTTGTCCGGCCTCGTACGCCTCGGCAATGATTTCGGCCGGATGGAACTTGGAAACGGCCACAAGCTCCACTCCTGAGGGCAGGGTGGAGCGTATGAGGCCGAGCTGTGTTTTGACGGATGTCATGGCCGGGTGTCAGCTTTCGGCGGGGAGGTTGCCGAGTTCTGCGTCATAGACGTCCATGATGGGGGTCTCGTTGAGTGACACGAGTTCGAAATCGCCCAATGTACCTTTCATTCCCTCCATGAAATTGTCGTAGGCATCCTTGAAATCGCTGCCGGCCACAAGCATCTGGCTTATGGAACGTTTCTCGGCGCCTGTCTTCTCGTCTATGGTGATGAAAGCGGCTTTAGCGAGATACCATTTGTCGGCGGCATCGTCGCGGAAAATCTCGGAAATCTTGGTGCGCTTCACGGCGCTTACCGAGAATTCTCCGGAAATAAAAGGAGTCTGTTCCTTGATGATGCGGGCTTCGGCCTCGGTAAATGAGAGAGCGTCAATGAGATACGGCTCGTTGACCTTCTTTACCATACCGTTATCCATCATCTTGTCATATCTTACTTTGCATTCAAACCAGTTTGCCATAATTGTCAGTTTTTTATCGTGAGAGTTAAATACCGGCTCCGGCCATGCCGGAACCTTAATGCAAAATTACGCAATCCCTCCTATTTGTCAAACTGTCGCTTGTTAAAAAATATCTGCTTCCCGTCTTCTCGGTTTTTTAGAGCTATTGTTCATAAATCCCAATTAATCCAATTATTGGCCTAAATGGCGCCTAATCCAAAATTTACATGCTTTTTTTGGATTAGCCACGGAAGCGAGGGTGGCTTCAATGGCGCGGGGTGCGGCGGGAAGTGTAAAGGCCGTAGGCGGTGACCGTGGCGAAGCACATCACCGGCAGAAGAAATGAAATGTTGACGGCCGGGAATCCTCCTACGCTGCCCAGGTCTATGATCATGCCCTGCAGCGGAGGCATCAGTGCGCCGCCCACGATTGACATCACCAGAAATGCCGCCCCTAAAGCCGTGTCGCTCCGGTCAACCGTTTCAAGCGCTATGCCGTAGATGCTCGGAAACATTATCGACATGAACGCACTGGTGCAAACGAGCATCCACAGCCCGGCCATGCCGGTGAGGAATACGGTGCAGAGCGAGGTGACCACGGCCATGAACCCGAACAGAGTCAGCAGACGCGGAGCCGCCACGAATTTCATGCAGTAGGTCCCGGCAAAACGTGCCGCCAGAAACAGCACCATCGCCATTATATTGTAGTTCTGGGCCGAGGCCTTGGAAATGCCCAGACGGTCGGCATACTGGATTATGAATGTCCACATCATTATCTGGGCCGCAACGTAGAACATCTGGGCGACGACCCCGAAACGGAAAGTGGCGTTGCTCCACAGACGGCGCACCGTCCGCCCGAAATCAAGCCGTGTCCCGTCCCGGTCCGTTGCCGGCATGCGGGTTATGGCTATTACTATGGCGATAATCAGCACAATCAGGCCTATGGCTACGTAGGGGTCGCGGATCACTGCCAGATCATGGATTCTGACAGCCTCTTTGGCCGCCTCGGGCAACGTGTCGAACACAATCTGTCCGGCCTCGTCGCGTTGGTCCGACAGCAGATTCGGCAGAATGAAAAGCGAGGCTATGGCCATACCTGACAGCGAGCCTATGGGATTGAACGCCTGCGCCAGATTCAGGCGGCGTGTGGCCGTTGACCGCGGACCGAGCGAAAGAATGTAGGGGTTGGCCGTGGTTTCAAGAAATGCAAGCCCGAAGGTGAGCACATAGAGCGACACGCAGAACAGCGAGAAAGCCTGCATGTCAGCTGCCGGAATGAACAGGAAGGCCCCGCAGGCATATAGCCCGAGGCCCAGCAGAATGGCGCTCTTGTAGCTGTAGCGCCTTATGAACAGAGCTGCCGGAATGGCCATGGTGGCGTAGCCGCCGTAGAAAGCGAACTGCACCAGCGATGCCTTTGCCGCGGAAATTTCCATCAGCGTCTGGAAAGCGGCTACGAGCGGATTCGTAATGTCGTTTGCCAGACCCCACAGCGCGAACAGACTTGTGATGAGGGCAAACGTCAGCCTGTTGCGCCGGCTGACAAGGCCCTGATGTGATTGTTGACTTTGTTTCATTTTCGCAACAAATATACGAAGAATATTCGACGAAACATAATAGCGGATGTAGGGCGCAGCCCGGATCGCGGTCGCGAAGCGAATTATTCGAGTCAAATCTGCGAAGAATATTCGACGAAACATGCCCGCGGTATATAATAGGCAATGAATACTGATTTTTTGGGCCGAGGTTTTGGAAATGTCGACAAAAGGCATTAACTTGCGGCTGATAACCGATGAGAGCCATGATAACGGAGTTTCTCAAATATCTGCGCAACGAGCTCGGGCTGGCCGGACTCACCGTCGAGGCCTACGGCCGCGACCTGCGCCAGTGGGCCGATTATGCCACTGACGGCGGCCGCTTCGACCTGCGCCCGGAAACAACGTCGGTCAACGACCTGCGCCTGTGGCTCGCCGCTCTGTCACGTGAGGGCGCCTCGCCCCGAACGCTGCGCCGCAAAATCCAGTCGCTGCGTTCGTTCTTCCGGTTCATGATGCGTGTCCACGGAATGGAATCGAATCCGGCCGCCGAGCTTCCGTTTCCCCGCCAGCCGCATGAGCTGCCCGTCTATGTGCGCCAGGAAGAGACCATGGCCATGATTGACAGTGAGGAAGCCTGTGACCCCGATGATTTCGAGGCCGTGCGTAACGCCCTGATTCTCGACATGCTGTACTCCACGGGCCTGCGCTGCTCCGAGCTGATCGGGCTGACGGATGTCAACGTTGATACCGTCAAGGGTGAACTAAAGGTGCTCGGAAAGCGTAGTAAAGAACGAATAGTCCCTTTCGGACACGAGCTCTCTGAACAGATTGAACGTTACCGGAGACTGCGTTCCGGCATAGCGGGTCATGACGTCGGCGGATATTTCTTCGTTCGGCCTGACGGACGTCCGCTTTACCGTAAGATGGTCTACAACGTGGTCCACAATGCAATGGAGGGCAGCGTGCATGCCTCGCGCATGAGTCCCCATGTGTTGCGCCATTCGTTTGCCACCGATATGCTCAACTCCGGAGCCGAACTGACGTCCGTCCAGCAGCTGCTCGGTCATCAATCCCTATCGACAACACAGATATATACCCATATATCAATTCGTGAACTAAAACAAAATTATCAACTCGCACATCCACGTGCACAAAACAAAGGAGGATAACCATGGAAGTAAGAATTCAAGGCATCCATTTCGATGTTAGCGAAAAACTGGCTCAGTTCATCAACAAGAAAGCTGACAAGCTCGCACGCCGGTACCCGGTAATTGATTATATAGAGGCCGTTCTGACGGTAGTGAAGCCCGAAACGGCAATGAACAAGGAAGCCCGGATAAAGGTGATAGTGCCCCACGAAGGCGAACAGGTGGCAACCAAGACAGCCGATACTTTCGAGGAAGCCGTTGACCTCTGCCTCGAAGCCATTGAACGTCAGCTCGGCAAGCTCAAGGACAAGAAATAATCTAAAATAAAATAGTAATACATTTGACGTGGCCGGTCCCTCTCAAGGGGGCCGGCTTCACTTATCAGCCCTGCCGAGGTGGACGTAGGCGTTGACGCAGCCCACGAGCAGGGCGCCGCCGACGATATTGCCCAGAGTGGCCGGAATCAGATTGCATGTCACGAAGTCCCAGATGCTGACCGGCGCGCCTTCCATCATGCCCAGCGGAATGAAAAACATGTTGGCTATGCAGTGCTCGTAGCCGAGGGCCACGAATGCCATGACCGGCAGGAAGCACCCCAAGGCCTTTTCCATCAGGTTGTGTCCGGCCAGAGCGAGCCACACGGCAAGACACACGCACCAGTTGGCTCCAATGCCTTTTATGAAGCAGGTGAGCCACGGAAGGGAGGTCTTTGCCACTGCCATGTTCACAATGGCGTCATGGTACGGGCCCGACGAGGTCAGCCCGGCCGCGTAGGCGAAAATCCATGCGAACGCCACGGCTCCGGCGAAATTCGCGAAATAGACTATGGTCCAGTTTTTTATCACGGCGCCAATCCCGTAGTGGCGTTTCATGAATGCCGGAACGAGCAGGGCGTTGTTGCCGGTGAAAAGTTCCGCTCCCAGAATCACCACAAGGATGAGGCCTATGGGGAAAACGGCGCCGCTGAGCAGTTTTTGCATCGACGGGTTTGAGGCGGTTATTTCCGGAAATCCGAAACCGGCTATTATCGAGAGCAGCCCTCCGAAGGCTATGAACGCTCCGGCCTGAACGGCCTGAACGGTGAGTTTGCCCGCGGGCAGGGTCGCTTTGTTGTTGCCTATGGCCAGAGTGGCCTCTGTTATTTCTCTGGGAGTCTTGACGTTCATGTGCTGTAATGGTCGGTGATGGTGATTTGGTTGGCAAAATTAGTCATTTTATCGCGATTAACATAATTAAACAAGTTTAAATCACTTCGTTAAATGCGGATTGAGAAAAAATTGTATCTTTGCAGTCAGAAACACATCTTTTACTCATTTATTTCATAAATAAAAACCTATGGTAAGTTACAAAGATTTAGGCTTGGTCAACACCCGCGAGATGTTTGCCAAAGCAATCAAGGGCGGATATGCAGTGCCCGCTTTCAACTTCAATAATATGGAGCAGCTCCAGGCCATCATCAAAGCTGCAGCCGAGGAAAAATCTCCTGTTATTCTTCAGGTTTCAAAGGGTGCCCGCAACTACGCCAACGCTACTCTTCTCCGCTACATGGCTCAGGGTGCCGTGGCTTATGCCAAGGAACTCGGATGGGAGCATCCCCAGATTGTTCTTCACCTCGACCATGGTGACAGCTTCGAACTCTGCAAGGACTGCATTGACAACGGTTTCTCGTCAGTGATGATTGACGGTTCGCACCTTCCCTACGAAGAGAACGTGGCCCTCACAAAGAAAGTGGTTGACTATGCCCACAAGTATGACGTGACTGTTGAAGGTGAGCTCGGCGTTCTCGCCGGCGTTGAGGATGAGGTTTCATCTGACCACCACACCTACACTGACCCCGAGGAAGTGATTGACTTCGCACAGCGCACAGGCTGCGATTCTCTCGCCATCTCAATCGGTACATCACACGGTGCCTACAAGTTCACTCCCGAGCAGTGCACCCGTGACCCGAAGACCGGCAAGCTCGTTCCCCCGCCCCTGGCATTCAACGTGCTCGACGCCGTTATGGAGAAACTCCCCGGATTCCCCATCGTGCTCCATGGCTCAAGCTCAGTTCCCCAGGAATATGTTGACATCATCAACGAATACGGCGGCAAACTTCCTGATGCCATCGGTATCCCCGAAGAAGAGCTCCGCAAGGCTGCTAAGAGCGCCGTTTGCAAAATCAACATCGACTCTGACAGCCGTCTGGCCATGACAGCTGCCGTTCGCAAGATTTTCCATGACAAACCCGGTGAGTTCGACCCCCGCAAATATCTCGGACCGGCCCGCGACGAAATGGAACGTCTCTACAAGCACAAAATTGAAAAAGT
The DNA here is from genome assembly GCA_947627615.1 of uncultured Muribaculaceae bacterium. Classification (GTDB taxonomy): domain Bacteria; phylum Bacteroidota; class Bacteroidia; order Bacteroidales; family Muribaculaceae; genus Paramuribaculum. The sequence continues at coordinate 19,683 of CANQWS010000014.1, forward strand.
GCTTGGCTCCAACGGTAAAGCCGAATAAAAAAGCTACACAATAAAAATACTTTTTTCGCTCCCTCGTGGCGGTTCCGCCCGAGGGAGTTTTTTTAGGCCCTGTTTTCCGGATGGTTGCCGGGAGACAGGGCCTGAAATTAAGATGTCTGTTCGGGAGTGTGGTGCAGTGGGGGATTATTCGAGACCGTAGTCCTTGATTTTGCGGTAAAGCGTGCGCTCGGATATGTTGAGCTCGCGGGCCGTGTCCTTGCGGCGGCCGCCATTGTTTTCGAGCGCGCGTCTGATGGTCTCGCGTTCGGTTTCCTCCAGAGTCATTCCTGCGGCCGCCGGCGGAACGGTCTCGCTGACCGGGCTTTCGATTGCGGCGGAAAAGGCGGGGTGGGTGTGCTCGCCGTACCGCACCAGACTCGTGGGCATTTCAATAACCTCCACCTTCTGCGATTTGGCCGCGACGTCGGCAGCCGACGGGCGGTGATGCTCTATTTCCTCGCGCAGGCGGTCAATCTCTGACTGCATGCGGAAAATCATGTTGAAAAGCAGCTCGCGCTCATGGTCGTAGGAGTGGGCCGACGATGTCACGGCCGGAGAGTAGCTGACTGTAGCGTCAGGCAGATACTGGCGGATTTCGTCGGCGTCGATTTTCCCGCCGGCATGGAACAGCGCCATCTGCTCAACCACGTTTTTAAGCTGGCGCACATTTCCGGGCCAGCGGTAGTGCAGCATCACGTTGCGCGCCGATTCCTCTATGGTCACGGGGGGCATGGAATAGCGCTCCGAGAAATCCGATGCGAATTTCCGGGCAAGAAGCAGTATGTCGTTGCCACGCTCGCGCAACGGCGGCACGGTGATCTGTACGGTCGACAGACGGTAGTACAGGTCTTCGCGGAATCGCCCGGAGCGCACGGCCTCGAGCATGTCCACGTTGGTGGCGGCCACCACGCGGATGTTGGTCCGCTGCACCGTTGACGAGCCTACTTTGAGGAACTCGCCCGATTCGAGCACGCGGAGCAGGCGCGCCTGAGTGGTGAGCGGCAGTTCGGCGACTTCGTCGAGAAATATGGTGCCACCGTCGGCTTCCTCGAAATAACCCTTTCGGGCCGATACGGCGCCGGTGAAAGAGCCTTTCTCATGGCCGAACAGCTCCGAGTCAATGGTGCCCTCGGGTATGGCGCCGCAGTTCACGGCTATGTAGCGGGCATGTTTTCTCGGGCTGTAGGCATGGATGATCTGGGGGAAAAATTCCTTTCCGGTCCCGCTCTCGCCGGTGATGAGGACCGAGAGGTCAATGGGGGCCACCTGAATGGCCCTCGTGACGGCGGCTATCAGAGCCGGAGCGTTGCCCACGATGCCGAACCGCATCTTTGCCTGCTGTACTTCAGGCGATATATCTGGAATATTTACTGGCATTTCTGTTCTGAAAGTTATTCGTCGGAAGAGGGGAGCGACATCTCGCCGCAGATGGGCTGTGTCATTTTGCGGCCTACTTCCGCGGCTGTCAGTCCCTGGCCGAAGAGAAACATCATCTTCGCTATGGCGGCTTCCGTGGTGATGTCGGCGCCGGAAACCACGCCGTTGGCTGCGAGCGCGTCGCTGGCGGCGTAGCGTCCCTGGACAACGGCTCCGCCCACGCACTGGGTTACGTTGACCACCACCAGCCCGCGTTCGTTGGCATGATGCAGGGCCTCGGCTATCCACGGCGAGGTGGGCGCGTTGCCGGCACCGAATGTGCGCAGAACCACGCCTTTGGTCCCGGGGGTGTCAAGCGCATGAATCAGAGCCTCCTTGCGCAGTCCGGGATAGAGGTCAATGACCACTATGGAGCTGTCAAGTCCGTAATGGACTTTCAGCGGCTCGCGGTTGTGGTGGCGGAACAGGGCGTCCTCGTCGAAATTTATGTCGAGACCAATCTTGGCCAGCTGCGGATAGTTGTGGCTCTTGAAGGCATTGAAGTTGTCGGCCGAGCGTTTGGTGGCGCGGTTCCCTCTCCACAGGTAGTTCTCGAAAAGAATGGCCACTTCCTGCACCATGGGGTCGCCGTGGCGGTCAACGGCGGCGGCAATCTGTACGGCCGTTATGAGGTTTTCCTCACCGTCGGTGCGGACCTCGCCTATGGGCAGCTGCGAGCCGGTGATTATGACCGGTTTGCGCAGGTTCTCAAGCATGAACGAGAGAGCCGAAGCCGTGTAGGCCATGGTGTCGGTGCCGTGAAGGACCACAAAACCGTCATAGAGATGGTAATTGTTTTCTACGACGCGGCAAATGTCCTCCCAATGCTCAGGGCACATGTCGCTGGAGTCAATAGGCGGATTGAATGACACGTTGTCAATCACATAATTGAGCATCCTGAGCTTCGGCACATTGTCAATCAGATGGTCGAAATCGAATGGCTGGAGCGATTTGGTGTCAGGGTTCTCAATCATGCCAATCGTTCCCCCGGTGTAGATCAGGAGGATTCTCGGCTGGTGTGCGCTCTGAGGATTCATTATGGGATGGAATGTTGGAGAAGTTATGGTTTAGGCTTGTTTACTTGACCTGTGCTCCGGGCACAACCGGGGCTGACGGCCCGATGACCACCAGAGAGCCGTCGGCGTTCTCGGCCGACAGAATCATGCCCTGCGATTCGATGCCGCGCAGTTTTCGCGGCGGCAGATTGGCTATGAAACATACCTGCTTGCCTATGAGGTCCTCCGGTTTGTAGTATTTGACGATTCCGCTGACAATTGTACGCTGCTGCATGCCGTCGTCAATCAGGAAGCGCAGAAGCTTGTCGGCCTTGGGAACTTTGGCGCATTCAAGCACGGTGCCCACGCGCAGGTCAGCTTTCATGAAGGTGTCGAAATCCACATCCGGAGCCTGGGGCGCGGGCTTGAAGTTCTTGATTTTGTTCTCTTGCTTGATGCGGTCGAGGCGTTCGAGCTGTGCCTGGATGGCGGCGTCGTCGATTTTCTCGAACAGAAGTTCCGGCTTGGCCAGAGTGCGTCCGGCGGGCATGATGTTGTCGGAGCCGAGCTGGACCCAGTAGGGTTCGTCCATTCCGAGCATGTCCTGAAGCTTCTGAGAGCTGAAGGGGAGGAAGGGGCGGAAAGCCACGGCTATGTTGGCGCATATCTGCAGAGCCATGTTGAGGATGGTCGCGGTGCGCTGCATGTCGGTCTTCGCCACTTTCCACGGCTCGGTTTCCTGCAGGTAGCGGTTGCCGATGCGGGCTATTTCCATAGCCTCCTTCAGGGCTTCGCGGAAATGGAATGTCTCAAGTGCCGAGGTCAGGTTGTCGGCGACAGTATTGATGTCGCGGAATGCATCGGTGTCGGTCGGCTCCAGTTCGCCGCGCTCCGGTACCGAGCCGTTGAAATATTTGTGGGTCAGCACCATGGCCCTGTTGACGAAATTGCCCAGGATTGCAACAAGCTCGTTGTTGTTGCGTGCCTGGAAATCGGCCCATGTGAAATCGTTGTCCTTCGTCTCCGGGGCGTTGGCGGTCAGCACGTAACGCAGCACGTCCTGTTTGCCGGGGAAATCCTCGAGATATTCGTGGAGCCACACGGCCCAGTTGCGCGAAGTGGAAATTTTGTCGCCCTCGAGATTCAGGAACTCGTTGGCCGGAACATTGTCAGGCAGCTGGAATCCGTCGCCGTAGGCCATGAGCATCGCCGGGAAAACGATGCAATGGAACACTATGTTGTCCTTGCCTATGAAGTTGATTATGCGTGTCTCGGGGTCCTTCCAGTATTTTTCCCAGCTGTCGGGCATCAGCTCCTTGGTGTTGGAGATGTAGCCGATGGGGGCGTCGAACCACACGTAGAGCACCTTTCCGTCGGCGCCTTCCACTGGCACCGGCACACCCCAGTCAAGGTCGCGGCTCACGGCGCGGGGCTGCAGTCCGAGGTCGAGCCATGATTTGCACTGTCCGTAAACGTTGGTCTTCCACTCCTTGTGGCCGTCCAGAATCCATTTGCGGAGATTTTCCTCCCAGCGGTTGAGCGGGAGATACCAGTGGGTAGTCTCGCGCATGGTCACCGGAGCGGATGTGAGGCTCGAGCGGGGATTGATGAGGTCGGTGGCGTTGAGTGAGGTGCCGCATGCCTCGCACTGGTCGCCGTAGGCGCGGTCGTTGCCGCAATGGGGGCATGTGCCGGTCACGTAGCGGTCGGCGAGGAACTGTCCGGCCTGTTCGTCGTAAGGCTGGAGCGAGGTCTTGCACTCGAACTGTCCGTTGTCATACAGACGGCGGAAAAACTCCGAGGCCGTCTTGGAATGGATATCGGAGGTGGTGCGTGAATATATGTCGAACGATATTCCGAGTCCCTCCATGGAGTCCTTTATGATTTTGTGGTAGCGGTCCACGATGTCCTGCGGAGTGACACCTTCGGCGCGGGCCTTGATGGTGATGGGCACTCCGTGCTCGTCGCTGCCGCCTATGAGAACGGCGTCTTCGCCTCTCATGCGGAGGAAGCGGGCGTAGATGTCGGCGGGTACGTAGACTCCGGCCAGATGGCCTATGTGGACAGGCCCGTTGGCGTAGGGGAGGGCGGTGGTTATGAGTGTGCGTTTGAATTTCTTTTCCATATCGTTACAGTCAGAGGTTGCTTGGGAGTAATGAAGTGATTTTTAGGTAATTCCGGTATGTTGAGAACGGAAGCGGTCGCCGGCCCTTTGGAGGCTTCCTGAGGTCCCTGCGGCTGTCACTTCAGTCGTTCTGATTTGAAAGTGCAAATTTAGTGAATTCCTGCCATATTCCCTAAAGGAATATGTAAAAACACAATATATAATAAAAACTAAGGAAAGTCTCACGACTTCCCTTTAGCTTCAAATACACAATTATCTATAAAACAACTATTGTACGTCTGTCAATTCCAGTGGGCACACTAAAAAAGCGAGCTTCTTAGTGGATGCCTGCGTAAGAATGGATGAAAATGTTTTGTTCTTTACTTAGTAACATCATTTATCCCTTTCAAACACGCTGCAAAGTTAAACACAAAAGCAGTACAATGCAAAAATATTAGTGAATTTTAACTAAATATTTTTATCGGCTGATTTTGGCCGGCCGCAGCAGGGCATCACGGTCATGTGCGCTGGAATTTGGTGGGCGACATTCCTGTCAGATGCTTGAAATATTTGCCGAACGACGACTGATTGCTGAAGTTCAGCTCGTAAGCTATCTGCTGCACGTTCTTGCCGGAGAATCGCAGCAGGTTCTTGGCTTCCATGATCACGTAATCGTCAATCCACTCGGCCGCGGAGCGTCCGGTGCTTTCCTTGATTATGAGCGAGAGATATTTGGGCGATATGAACAGTTTCGAGGCATAGAAGGCCACTCCGCGTTCCTGACGGTGGTGCAGGTTCACAAGCTGGAGGAATTCCTTGACGTAGCTTGCCCGGCGCGAAAGGCTCGGGGTGGTTTTGTGCTCCATGCGTATGGAGAAGAACTGCATGAGCTGGTAGACGGCGGCCGCTATCAGGGAGCGGGAAATGGAGCGCACGTAGCGGGCGTCGCTGTTGCTGACGGTGTTGTAATGGATCAGCTCGAAGTAGCGTATCATAAGCCGGACCTCGTCGCTGTCAAGCGAAATCTGAGGCGGCTCGCTGGACGTAAGGCTCATGGTGGCCACGAGATTGAGCTCGAAGTTGATGTCGCGCATGAATTCCGGAGAGATTACAAACACGTAGGCGTCAATGTTGTCCCAGTCCACATAGCGGATGCTCAGCACGCTTTCCGGGCCGGCTATTATGAGGTCGTTGCCTTTGAGCGAATAGGTGTGCAGATTGACGTCGAGTTCTATGTTGCCTCTCATGCACAGGACTATGGTCAGCCCTCCGAGACGCATGGCATGGGAAGTCAGTTCGTTGAAGTTCTCGGTTTTGGAGACTCTGGAAAATATATAGTCTTTGCCGAAGCTGCTGAATTGTGATGAGTACCGTTCGATTTTCGAGATATCCGGGGAGAAGATTTTGTTCATGGATGTGTAAGGGTGTGTATGGTGACTGGTTGTGGGAGCAAATGTACGCAAAAAACGTCAGATAAAATTGACCTTAGGCTTAATATTTTATGTTATTTTTCCTGAAATAAGACTTTTTGGCCAAAAGTTTTCCCTGTTTGTCGCTATATAGGTGTTGCGGCCCGCATGGTCCGGAATCAATATATTGAGGAAAAATGCTATCTTTGTCAAAAAAAATAGAATCGATGATGAAAAAACTGATTTTTACTTTGATTGCTCTTTTTGCAGCTGTTACCGAGGTGGCGGCGGTGAATCCGGGCGATTCCTGCCTGTTTCAGGTCTCAGGACCTGAGGGCGTGTTGCGGGCTGTGACAACCGACAGGCAGGGGCGTCCTGACCGCGGCGAGAATATAGCAGAGTTGCCGTTCGGTACCATAGTGCCTGCCGAATATACCGGCACATGGCAGCAGCTCTGGAAGGCGGATTCGACGGCCGTCAGTCCCGAAGGATTTCTCGGCGACGGATGGTCAAAGGTCTATAATGAAGAACTGGCCGATCCGCGCGGAATCCTCGGCAAGAAATTCTCGCATTACACCTACGAGTCAGAGTATCCTTCGCTTGGCGATACCCCGCACACCATAATCACAGTCATGCTTCTTGAAGACAAGTCATTGCCGGCCGAGGTGGGAACGGCTGTCCTGAAGCAGGTTTCAGTGCGTAAGGCCAACTCTTCGTCTCCCGAAACGGGGACCACCCTGTTCGGAGGCCGTTTTCATCCGTATTACACCGAAATCACCCATTACAAGTCAAACGGCAAATGGGTTCCGATGGGTAAGTCCGTGGGAGTCTATCCCGGAACCGACCCGTTCTGGAACACTCCCATCCAGTTCGTTACGATAGAAGGGTCCAAATTCGATCTCGAATAAGCGGAGTTAATAATGGTTAACGGCGACGGCGGACCACCGTCGCAGGCTGCGTTATATGGATAGGAATGCTTAACTTTGCAGCCGATATATGAAGTCACTGCCCAAACGATCGTTCATGCAATGGTGTCGCCGATACATTTCGGTGAGCCTGATAGTTGCCGTAGGTCTGATTGTCTACATACTCTTTTTCTCCGACAATTCAGTGTCGGAGACCTATATGTATGACCGGCAGATAGATTCTCTGAATATGGCCATACGCAATGCCGGCGATTCACTCGAATATTACCGGAGTCAGGAGGAACGTCTCAACACCGACCCCGAAGCCATGGAGCAGGTCGTACGCGAGAACTACCACATGCAGCGCCATGACGAGGACGTGTACGTGGTCCAGTGACGGAATGAAGTCTGTTAAATACCGAACAGTCAATGTCAGAAAACAAAACATCATCTTCAACATCTCCATCATTTTTACCTAAATCGGCATGGCTCATAGCGGTCAATGCCGGTCTGTTGCTGATAGTGGCCGGCACCGCCATGCCGCTGCTTCACATAACCGGACTGCTGACGCAGATAATCTACACGGCCGGAGCCGTTCTGGTTCTCGGCGGCCGTCTGTTCGCCCCCTCTCTCAAAGGCCACTGCCTGCGGGTGCGCCGTCTGTCCCGCCTGGAAATATGGGTGGGACTCATGTTCTGCACGGGAGCTTTCTTTATGTGGTACACCCCGGACCGTATGGACTGGCTTGCGTTCACCCTTGCCGGCGCGGCGCTTCAGGTCTATGCTTCCATAGCCATCCCGGGTGCCATGGCAAAGGAACTGAAAGACAAAACCGGTTCAAAAGACGACAAAAAACAGAAATAATGCCAAAAAAGCAGCCGCTATGGATGCTAATTTGCAGCGGAATTGCTAAATTTGCTCCCAAATGTCATATAATCTAACGATTGACCAAGGAAACTCAGCCGCCAAGCTGGCCCTCTGGGACGGTATGGAAATGGTGGCGAGCAGCATCGAGACCGCTCTGACTCCCGATGCTCTGACTCATTTTCTGGCTCCTTACGGGGGCAGAGTCAACGATGCGCTCTATTGCTCCGTCAGGGCACGCGGAACGGAGGTGATGGCGATGCTCTCGTCGTTCGCCACCCGTGCGCTTCGTCTGACAAGCGAGATGCCTCTGCCCATAAAAATCGAATACGGGACCCCCGGTTCTCTCGGGGCCGACCGCATTGCCGCGGCCGCCGGCGCCTACTCAATCTATCCCGGCGAGATGCTTCTTGTGGTCGATGCCGGAACGGCGGTGACCTACGACGCGGTGAGTCCCGAAGGCCATTTCCTCGGAGGCAACATAGCCCCCGGCATGAACATGCGTCTGGAAGCCCTGCACCGGTTCACGGCGAGACTCCCCAGAGTGACGGTGCCCCGCGAGATTCCCGCCGACAAGCTTTTCGGAACGGATACGCCGTCGGCCATGATTCTCGGCTCCGTCTATGGAATATTGGGCGCGGTAACATATTACAAATCACAGCTGAAGCCTGACCCGCGTGTCGTGATGACCGGCGGATGGGCATGCCAGCTTCAGCGCCTGTGTCGTTTCGAGGTCAGCGTGGAGCCTGACCTGGTGAGCATAGGTCTTAACAGAATATTAATGTACAATGAAGATAACAAGTAAAATAACCATCACTCTTTTCCTGCTCGTGATGACGGGCGCGGCAGCCTGGTCGCAGATTCTGTCGCCATATTCAAAATTCGGCTACGGACTGCTTGACAACAACGCCACCGCAGCACAGATGCAGATGGGCGGCGTGGGCTACGCCATGAGCTCCGGACGCCAGATCAATGTCATGAATCCGGCCTCGTATGCTGCCGCCGATTCGCTGACATTCCTGTTTGACATGGGCCTGGATTTCACTACCCTCAAATCATCGGAGCTTAACGCCGAAGGAAAGAAAAACACTGACACACAGTATGGCGGAGGCCTCGATTACATAACCATGCAGGTGCCCATAGGCAAACGCATGGGCGCAAGCGTGGGCCTTCTTCCCTATAGCTCGGTCGGATATGCGTTCGGGTCCGAGATCCGCAACGGACTTAACCAGCGTCAGGGCTCAGGCGGCATCAACCAGCTCTATGTCGGTTTCGCGGGCCGCGTTTACAAGGGACTCAGCCTCGGAGTGAACGCCAGCTATCTGTTCGGCAACATAATCAACGACATAACCATCACCACCGACGGCGGCTCGGAATCGCTTTTCGAACAGGTGATGCAGGTGCGTGACTTCCGTTTTCAGGTAGGCGCGCAGTACAAATTCGATATCGACAAAAACAACCGCATGTCGCTCGGTCTGGTCTACTCACCCGGAAAGGACCTGCTCGGAAAGGCATGGGTCACCAAGTATGACATCAATGCCGACGAAGCCCCTGACACCATATCGACAGCCAAACTGCGTCACAATGCCGAACTCGCCCAGACATGGGGTGCCGGCATAGGCTACGAGTGGAAGCGCAAACTCTATGTGGAGGCCGATTTCACATATCAGCCGTGGAGCAAGGTCAAGACACTCAGTCTGCCCAACTTCGAGGGCACACGGTTTGCCGACCGCTATCAGGCCAGTCTGGGAGCATCGTTCACCCCGGCGCTCCGCGGCGGTTATCTGAGCCGAATCACGTACCGCATGGGCGGTTTCTACAACCGTGACTACATGATGGTGGGCGACAGCCATGTCAAGGAATTCGGCTTCGGGCTCGGTTTCGGACTGCCGGCGCTGTCATCGAAAACGGTGATAAACCTCGGCGTGGAGTTCCGTCACCGCGCCGCCACCGACAAGAATCTCCTGAAGGAAAATTATTTCAATATCCGTTTGGGCATAAACTTCAATGAACTCTGGTTCTTCCAGCGGAAGATAGAGTGATGCCCCGGGTAACGTCACACAGGTATCACACAGCCATGTCATTATTCCGGAACCGTCCGCGAGGTCTGTATCTGCTCCCTGCCATAGTGTCCATAGCCATGGCGGGGCTTGTGTCCACAGCCTGCAAGGAGAAGGAAAAGGAACTCATGAAGGGGAATTTTGATCCCGAACGGTTCGCCACGATGACCACTACCGACGTCTCAACCTTGATTTCCGATTCAGGAGTGGTGCGCTACAAGATAGAGTCACCGATATGGCTGGTGTTCGACCAGGCCTCGGAACCATACTGGAAATTCCCCAAAGGTCTCCATCTGGAGAAGTACAATGACATGTTCCGCGTGGACGCGCAGGTGCAGTGTGATTCGGCGGTCTATTTCAAGGACCGGCAGCTCTGGCGCCTCGACGGATACGTGGAGATAACCAATATAGCGGGCGAGAAATTCCTTACACCGCAGCTCTTCTGGGACCAGCGCCATCAGAAACTCTATTCCGATTCATTCATCCACATAGAGCGTCAGGGCCGTGTGATAGAGGGCTATGGCTTCACTTCCAACGAGCGCATGACGCAGTATGACGTGAAGAAAGTCATGGGAATGTTCCCTGCGAGCGATTTCCAGCCCGGCGCCGGTGCCCCGGATTCAACGTCCCGTCCCGCGGCTTCTCCGGCTACGGTCACCGGGGTTGTCGTTGCGGATTCTGTAAAACATGCCGGCGGAAACAACGGCGATTAAACATATATCCATCAGACTATGACAGCAACCACCTGGCTTATCATTGCTATTGTATCGTTGATTTTCTCGGGGTTCTTCTCAGGCACCGAGATAGCTTTCATAACCACGGACCGCGTCAGGGTAGAGCTTGACGTGAAACGCGGAGGTCTCATGGGCAAACTGCTCAATCTCTATTTCAAGGACGAGGACCTTTTCATATCCACCATTCTTGTGGGCAACAACGTTATGCTTGTCATCTACGGTATGGGGGCCGCATTCCTCATAGAACAGTGCTGGCTCGTGCAGTATCATCTCAACGAGGCTCTGCTGCTTGTGATATCGACGCTCATATCCACGGGCGTGATTCTCGTGACCGGCGAGTTCTTCCCCAAGGCCATCTTCAGGATAAATCCCTATACCTCCATGAAGATAATAGCGTTGCCGCTCGCGGTGTTCTACATTGTTCTCTGGCCGGTATCGGTGTTTACCACATGGCTGTCGCGCGGACTGATGAAACTTTGCGGCATACATTCCGAATCACAGAAAATGGGACTGCTTTCCGTGGGTGACCTGAACCGCTATCTGGAGAGCAATATCGACGATATAAATCCGGCATCGGTGCCGGTGGAGAACGAAGTGAAGATTTTCCACAACGCGCTTGACTTCTCGAACACCCATCTGCGTGACTGCATGCTTCCGCGAAACGAGATTGTCTCCGTCAACATCGACAACACCACGCGCGAGGAACTAAGCGAACTCTTCACACGGACCGGCCGCAGCAAGATTGTGGTCTACCGCGAGGACATAGACAATGTGCTCGGTTACATCCACGTCAGCGAGCTTTTCAATCCCGAAAGCGACTGGAAGGAGCATATCAAGCCGGTGATCTTCGCACCCGAGACACTGCTGGCCAACAAGCTCATGCGCAGAATGCTTGCCGAAAAGAGGTCCATGGCCATAGTTATCGACGAGTTCGGCGGCACTGCCGGTCTGGTGACACTCGAGGACCTTGTGGAAGAGATTTTCGGCGATATCCGTGACGAGCATGACACGGCTTCCGTGCTTGTGCGCGAGGTGGAGCCGGGTGTCTACGAGTGTTCGGGACGAGTGGAGATAGAAGCTCTGCGCGAGCAGTATCACATAGACATTCCCGAGGACGATGACTACCAGACCCTCGCCGGTTACATACTGACATCCACCGGACTGATTCCGACCCAGGGGGAGACTGTGGTCATAGACGGTTTTGAAATTACTGTGCTGAAGCGTACGGCCTCGCGCCTTGAACTGTTGCGTCTGCGTCACTGCGGCGAAAAAGAAGACTGAATGCATCATGGCTGATTTCACACTCAACATACTCGGATGCGGCTCGGCGACACCGAGCCCGTTGCGCAATCCTTCGGCCCAGGTGGTCGACTATCGCGGACGCCTTATGATGATTGACTGCGGGGAGGGCGCACAGGCCACCATGCGCCGCATGGGGCTGCCGTTCCACCGCATATCGCATATTTTCATCTCGCACATGCACGGCGACCATTGCTTCGGTCTGCCCGGACTCCTGTCAACGCTCAATCTTCAGGACAAGGGCGGAAAAGTGGTTGTGGTGCTTCCCGAAGGAGGCGTGGAGATAATGAAGTCCATAACGGATTATTTCTGCCGGGAAAATTCTTTTGAAATAGAGTTCCAGCCAGTGAGCGGGAACGGAGGCCTCGTTCTGGACCTGCCGTCGATGACTGTGGAGGCATTCCCGCTCTATCATCGCGTGCCGGCCTACGGATATCTGTTCCGGGAGAAACCGAAGCAGCTGCATCTGCGCGGCGACATGATGGAGTTCTACAATGTGCCGGTGGCACAGCGGCAGAACATAAAGAACGGAGCGGATTTCGTGAAAGACAACGGCGACATAGTTCCGAACGCATGGCTGACGCGCCCCGCTGACCCGTCGCTGAGCTATGCATATTGTTCCGACACGGTCTACGACCGGCGCGTCGCGGAAGCCGTGAAGGGTGTGGACCTGCTCTATCATGAGGCTACGTATGACTCGTCGTTTGCCGAGAAGGCACTGGCCAGAGGCCATTCCACTGCTGCTCAGGCCGGGAAAATCGCGGCTCAGGCGGGAGCGAAGGAACTTATAATAGGGCATTTTTCGAAGCGTTACACCTCGACCGATCTGCTTGTGGAGGAGGCCGCGAAGGAATTTCCGAACGTGATAGCCGCGTCCGACGGCATGACAGTGGATATAATATGATTCTATATGGGCGGATTTACATCATCTGACGAGCGATTCATGCGGGCGGCTCTTGACGAGGCCCGGGCCGCGGCCGCAGAGGGCGAGGTCCCGGTGGGGGCTGTGATTGTGAGCCGCGGGCAGATTGTTGGACGCGGGCATAACCTGACAGAGTCCCTGACCGATGTGACGGCCCATGCCGAGATGCAGGCCATTACTGCGGCGGCCCATGCGTTGGGCGGCAAATACCTGCCGGAATGCACGCTGTATGTCACTGTTGAGCCGTGTCTGATGTGCGCCGGCGCTTTGGGATGGAGCCAGATAGGACGTATTGTCTACGGCGCCTCCGACGCAAAGCGGGGCTACTCGGTTTTCACCGATTCGCCTTTTCACCCGCGCGCCAAAGTGGAGAGCGGCCTGCTGGCCGAGGAATGCGCGGAGCTTATGAGCCGTTTTTTTGCGGCCAAACGCTGAAAGCTCGCTTTTTTTTGTTACTTTTGGAGCATGATTGAAAAATCGCTGAGGTTGGCACGCATATTGGTGTCGGTGGGCGTGCTCGTCATTCTGGCATGCGGTCTCACCTGCTCGTCCCTGATGCTTCCTGTTGTCGGTCCGTGGCTTGAAAGAATTCAGCTCGGGCCGGCCGTCATGGCTTTTTCAATGTTCGTTTTCGTGGGATGGCTGCTGATAACGCTGCTCTTCGGGCGAATCTATTGCTCCACCGTGTGCCCTATGGGCACGCTGCTGGATTGCGCGGCGAGGTTGCCGAGACTCAGGCCTCTTGACCGTTTCGGCTCGTCACGTAACCGTTACCGGTATATGCGTCCGGCGCGTCTGGTGCGCTGCCTGTTCCTCATTGTGGTTCTTCTCGCATCCATGGCCGGATTTATGCTGCTGCCGTCGGTTCTGGAGCCGTATGCCGCATTCTGCCGTGTGTGCACCGATTTTTTCAGTCCGGTGCTCGCCCTGGTCTCGCGGCTGCTGGAGAGTGTGGGAATCCGCTCTCAGGCGGCTGCCGTGATGATAACGGCTTCGGCCGGCTCGTCGATAGTGGCCACGCTGATATTCGCTGTGGCAGTGTTTGCCGGAGCGCAGTCAGGCAGGATTCTGTGCAATACCATCTGCCCCGTGGGTACGGCGCTTGGCTTCGTGAGCCGGTTCTCGATATATCAGATGGACATTGACACCGACCTGTGTATCAACTGCGGCAAATGTGAGGATGTCTGCAAGGCATCATGCATAAATTTGAAGGACCACACGGTCGACGGCAGCCGGTGCGTGGTCTGTTTCGATTGCTCCGCCGTATGCCCCAATTCGGCCATACGCTACACCTGGCGGCGCAAGCAGCTGTCAACTCCCCAGATGCAGCGGATAACCGGACTCGGCGTCCCTCCGGAAGCATCCGTTGACAGCACATCGGCCAACTGCCGCAAATTCAATGACAAATCATCCAATCCCGGTTTATGAAACAATATCTATCCCTACTCCGTGACATACTTGAAAACGGCACCGACAAAGGCGACCGCACAGGAACCGGCACACGTTCCATATTCGGTTACCAGATGCGCTTCAACATGGCCGACGGTTTCCCGCTTCTCACAACAAAGAAACTTCATCTGAAATCCATAATCTACGAGCTGCTCTGGTTCCTGAAAGGGGATACCAATGTGAAGTATCTTCAGGACCACGGTGTCCGTATCTGGAACGAATGGGCGGGACCCGACGGAGACCTCGGCCACATCTACGGCTATCAGTGGCGCTCGTGGCCGGACTATAACGGAGGCTTCATCGACCAGATTTCGGAGGTGGTGGAGACGATAAAGAACAATCCTGACTCCCGCCGCATGATTGTCAGCGCATGGAATGTGGCCGATCTTCCCAATATGAATCTGCCTCCCTGCCATGCATTCTTCCAGTTTTATGTGGCCGACGGACGCCTGAGCCTGCAGCTCTATCAGCGAAGTGCCGATTCTTTTCTGGGCGTGCCGTTCAACATTGCCTCCTACGCGCTTCTGCTGCTCATGGTGGCCCAGGTGACCGGTCTCGAACCCGGAGACTTCGTGCATACGCTCGGCGACGCCCACATCTACAACAATCACTTCGACCAGGTGCGTCTGCAGCTCCAGCGGGAGCCGCGCAGCCTTCCGCGGATGGTGCTCAATCCTGAAGTGAAGAGTATTTTCGATTTCACCTTCGAGGACTTCACGCTCGAGGGTTATGACCCGCATCCGCATATCCCGGGAAAAGTATCGGTATGACAAGGCCTGACATCAACATAATAGCCATTGTGGCGCATGACGGCGCCATTGGCCGGAAGGGTGACCAGCCTTTCCACATTTCGGAGGATTTCCGGCGTTTCAAGCAGCTGACCATGGGGCATCCCATAATCATGGGCCGCAGGACTTTCGAGGCTCTGCCGTCGGGCGCGTTGCCCGGAAGACGGAACATAGTGGTGACGCGCAGGGCGGACTTTCATCCGGAGGATACCGAAACAGCCGGCTCGCTCGGTGAAGCCGTGGCTATGTGTGCCGCCTGCGACAACATATATATTATAGGTGGGGGTGAGGTCTATCGTCAGGCCATGCCCTCGGCAACGAGACTTCTGCTTACGGAGGTGGATGTCGATGTGCCTGACGCGGATACTTTTTTTCCTGAGGTTGACCGCAGGATATGGCACGTGACTGAGCGTTCGGAATTACGCCATGATTCCCGCAGCGGAGTGAACTACGAGTTCGTCACCTACGAACGCGACTTCTGACTCACACTCCGAGCAGGTCGCGGGCTATGTCGAAAGCCACTTTGATCTGTTCCGGGCTGACTATGCAGTCCGTCTGAACGTCGCCCGGCTTGCGGAGCAGGGTGAAGTTAATCGCGTCAGGCGAGGTGTTCTTTTTGTCATGCTGCATGAATTCTATCAGGCGGGGATAATCCTTGCAGTCAAACGCAGGCGCGGGATAGTTTTCCCTGACAAATGAGGCCACGGCCTGAAGGGTGTCCGACGGGAATCCGAGGTTGAGGTGGGAGAGCACCAGGTCTACTACGATGCCGTGGGCCACGGCTATTCCGTGCGGCTCCGTGCGGCCGGCTTCCATGGCGAGCGATTCAAACGCATGTGCGGCCGTGTGGCCTAAATTGAGGGACCGGCGCAGACCGTGTTCAAACGGGTCTTCCGCCACAATGCGGCGTTTTACGCCGACGCTGTTCTCCAGAATTCCGGAAAGAAGCGCGGGATCGGCCTCCGAAAGGTCGAATTCAAGAGCCTGACCCAAAGCCTCGGGCGAATCGAGCAGGGCATGTTTAAGCACCTCGCCATAGCCTGACAAAAGTTCGGTGCGGGGCAGGGTGCCGTAGAAAGCGCTGGACACAATAACGGAACATGCCGGAGCGAAGGACCCGATTTCGTTTTTCAGTCCGTTGAAATTTATGCCGGTCTTGCCGCCTACCGCCGCGTCGATCGCCGCGAGCAGACTCGTGGGCACATTTATGAATCTGACACCGCGCTTGAATGTAGCGGCGGCGAAACCGCCTATGTCGGTGATCATGCCGCCTCCGAGATTGACTATCACACTATGGCGCGTGGCTCCGTGACAGCAGAGATAATTCCAGATTTCCGAGAGGGAGGTGAGCGATTTGTTGTCGTCGCCCGGTTCAAGTTCAATGACGCCGGCGCCGTCAATACGGCTGTCGCCTGAAATCAGAGGCAGACAGTCACGGCGGGTGTTCGAGTCCGTGATTATGGTAAGCGCCCCCTTGCATCCGAGTTCATCGAGCTGCTCGGTGAGAGCGCGTGCGGGGGTGTCGGTGAAGATTATTTTCTGCGCCATGGTGCGTTTCGGCTAAAAAGGTGTGTTTCAGTTAAAGTTGCGTGAGGTGGTCAGGAATCCGTAGACAAGCAGAGGCAGGGCCTCGGCAAAGGCTTTCATGGAGGGGAACACTATGTCCGCTCCTGCGGCCCTGAGTTCGTCTTCGGGGATGGGGCCGGTGTTCACGCCTACGGTAAAGGCTCCGGAAGCATGTCCGGATTCAACTCCAAGCGGAGCGTTTTCAATTACTATGCATTCGTTAGGTTTCACGCCGGCTATCTCCATGGCCTTGAGATAGGGCTCGGGCGACGGTTTGCCTTTCGTCACGTC
Source organism: uncultured Muribaculaceae bacterium (assembly GCA_947627615.1). Lineage (GTDB taxonomy): Bacteria > Bacteroidota > Bacteroidia > Bacteroidales > Muribaculaceae > Paramuribaculum. Next base: position 36,515 of record CANQWS010000014.1, read on the forward strand.
GCGGCCGGTGACACGCATGTCCATGGAGAAAGCCCCCGGAAAATCGGAGTTCAGGCGGTTGAGAAGCGATGACTGGCCGGAGCCAGTGACAAGGACTCTTTTAATGTCGACCTGTTCGAGGAATCCGAGCATTTCAGCGGCTCCTGGCATGGGTTCCACAGGGGGCATGGCGGCGAAAAGCTCCGTTTTGCGGCGGTAAAGCGTGCGGGCCTCGTCGTCGGTGCAATGCCGGCCGTAGACCTGCTGGAAAATCAGGTCTATGGTGGATGCTCCGGTGCGGCCCTCGTAACGGAAGAAATCGGACATGGGGATTTCCACGCCTATTTCCGAAAGCATCTGCTTCCATGCCGCCGCATGAGAGGGCATTGAGTCATAGAGGGTGCCGTCCATGTCTATGAGCGCGGCACGCGGTATGAGGTTTATGTAATCGTTCCGTTCCAGAAAATCCTGGATGAGAGATGTGTACATATAGGGTTGGCGGTTATGTTCTTTTATTTTTTCTTTTTCTTCCTTTTCCGGGGTTTGTCGGCTTTCTGGTCCGGGGCTGCTATGGTGTCGCCCGGCATTATGAATCCTGCGGGTTTCTCAATGAGACCCTGCTGAATGAGCGCCACGGAATCGGCATGCGAGAAATTGTCGGCGAGTTCCATTGGCGCTGACCCTGACCCGCTTCCTGCCGGACGGTTGTCCTTCAGTTTGAGTCCACGGGAGCCTGTGGCCCTCACGCCGCTTCGGAACACCTTGGCAATCTCTTTGATGAGGTTGACACGGACGGTGTCGGTGATTCTGCGGCTCTCGGCCACGGTCTTTTCGTTGATGCGCGCCTTGCCGAGACGGATTTTCATCTTGTCGGGCGTTCCCTTGATGTTGATTCCGAATTTGAAGGGAATCGGGGATTTGATTACTGCCACATGATAGTTGAGGTTGAAGGCGGCATCGTTGCTTCCGCGCACACCTATCCTGTAGCGGTCCATGTCAAAGATGAAGGGGTAGAGGTCAATGTAGCCGTCATGTATCGCAAGCTCCACGTCCATGTGGTCAATCATGTTGCGGTCCTTCTTCTTGAAGAGCATCCATTTGGCAATGGTCCGGAAAGTTTCGTTGTCAAGCAGCTGCAGGCTGTCGCCTGAAATCTTCAGGGCAAGATTGAGAGTCTCGAGCTTCAGGTTCATCATTGAATCGAGTCCTGACGTAAGAGCCAGTTCGGCATCGACGATTCCCCTGACTTCGCCGAGCAGCGGGAGCAGCGAGTCAACTTCAGGCATCATGTCAAGCACGGACCTGAGGTTAAGCCGTTTTATCCTCATGGCCGTGGCTATTGACAGATTGTTGACGGTGGGCGCCGAATACAGTGCCGAGAAATTGACAGCCCCTATATTGGTGGAGGCAAACAGGCGGTCGAGATTCACGGCGCCATCATAGACCTCCATCAGACCGTCGAGTCCGTGGAGCCAGAGATCGGCGTAGAGCACATGCTTGGCCTTGAGATTGAAACGTGCGTTTATGTTTGAGGGCACGAGCACGGCGAGTCTCGTCGAATCGGCCGCTGCCTTGTCAAGTTCGGCCTGAAGCAGTTCCTCGGAATCGGTGTCGGACAGACCCTTGGCCGTGCCTTCGGAAATCTTGTCGGCGAAGGCGGCTCCGCGAATCATCGTGGCAGTCAGCTGGTTGATGTTGATGGTGTCGGAGCTGACATCGAATTCCATTATGAACGGGGACCCGTGGCGCGAGGTCAGTGCGCGGGTGATGTTGTGTATGGAACCGTTGAGCGTGAAATCGCTCTGTCCGAGACGCAGACGGGTGTCACGGAGCACCACGGAATCCGTGGAGAATGACAGGTTGAGATCCGAGAGGGAGTTGCGGGTGGGAAAATAGGGGGTGAATACCCTTACGCGTCCGGCTCTGAGGTGGCCGCTCGCGTTCCACCGGCGCAAAAGCGTGTGGACGGAATTGTCGAGTTCCACTTTTATGTCCTCGCGCCCCATGCGCGAGCGGTCATAATCGGCCATGGCCTTGCGGGTCTGCGCCCTCATCAGCCCCATTATGGAATCGGCGGTAAGTTCAGGATGACGCGCGGCAATGGAATCGAACCGGGCCTGACGCCGTTTCGACATTACGGGGAGCGCTTTCGGGTGAAGCATGAAATCGGCCTCGCTGTCGCGCAGCATGGCTCTGTTGAAGCGGTCGCCATAGAACATGGCCCCGGATTTCACAAGCGCCTTCAGCAGCGGACTGCATCCGTTGCCCTCATATCGCATAAGGGTCGCGGCGATTCTGGAATCGGCCAGATGAAGGCGGATTGAATCGGAATCGGAGCGCAGATGGAGGCGGTGGGCGGTGATGTCGAACCCAATGGGATTTATCTGGGTGGTATCGGTTGACGAGGCAAGGTTGCGTATGCCCACGCCAGCTTTCAGCACCGTGCCGCTCAGTGCGAGTCCGGGAGTGCTGACCGCAATGGTGTCAATGTTGAGCGAGGCCGTCAGCATGGAATCAATCACGTGGGACTTGATGGTGACGCTTGAACTTGACCCGAATTTCAGCTCGGCATGACGCAGATATGATTCCATGGAGCCATCGGTCATGGCCATGCGGAAATCATCGAGGTCAATGGTGCCGTCGATTTTAGCCTTGTGGAATTTTTTCGGAGTCAGATAGCTGAGCCGGGTTTTTATGTCGGCGAGGCCGCGGATTGTGCCCCTTACAGCGCAGGGAAGTTTCGACAGGAGCTGCGAAGGCAGGTTCTGGATGGTCAGGGTGCCGTCGAATCTGGCATCGACCGCAGGGTCGCTCACCGGAGTGCTCACTTTGCCTTCCAGAGTGAAATCCATGGCTTTGCCTGCGGCGGCAAGCCTGTTGACGGTAATTTTTGAGGCGTCGGGTTTTGCGAGATCCACGAATGCCTCTATGTCGGCCTGAATCTTTGACAGGTTGAGCCGGTCAAACACCACTTTCGAGGCGTCGGCCTTGAATTTCGCGTTGACCGAGGGCAGCTCCTTGCTGCCGTGGATGTAGGGCTTCAGAAGTTCCACCTCCATCTCCACGCTCATGTCGGTGTCGAGACCCGACAGCGGCTTGCGGTGTTCCTCCGGAAGAAGCTCCATAGCGTCGCTGATCAGTGCTTCGGGGATGCGGGCCTTGAAAGTCCTGACAGCAAGTCCTTCCGTCATGTCGATATGCGTGGAGAACTCGGTCAGGATTTTGCCTGTGACAAGTCTGAAATCCGAGAGGTCGATATCCATGGGCCGGCTGCTTTGCCATGAGATTTTGCCGTCAATGGAAAACGGCAGATTGCGCAGATGCAGTGTCTCCATGGCCATCATTGCGTCTCCGCCTACTGAAAGCCTGTAGAGCGGTTTGCCGGTCTCGGGCTCGTCCTTGATGCTGGCATCCGAAAGGCCCACGTAACAGTCTATGGAATCGGCCGGGATGCGGTAGCGCACCCTGAGGCCGCCGGTTATGGTGAAGCTGTTGATGGAAATGTCAGGCAGCCCGGTTTTCTCTTTTTTCTCCGGTTCAGGTTCCGATGGCGGCATTATCAGATAGTTGGCCGATACGGAATCGGCCTGGACGAGATTTATGTCGGTGCCGTTTATGTCAACGTCATAGAGCGCTATATCGCCTTTCATCAGCGAGGCCAGATTGATGCTTCCCCTGAAGCCGTTGACCCGCAGGAGGCTGTCGGCATCGGACGGCAGTGTGGCCCTGACGGAGTCAGGAAGGGTTCGGAGGGCGCGGCTTGTGACATGGAGAGTGTCAACCTCCACCGTGAAGCGGGGGAAGGTGTGCCAGAATGTGAGTTCCACCCGGCGGGCATTGACGTCGGCCAGCAGGTATTCGCTTGCGTATCTGTTGACCAGCGGGGTGAGCCTGTCAGGCGTCAGAGTCCACACGACGAGCGTGATGGCTATGACAATGAGAGCTATGAGGACTGACGCAGTCACGCCGGTCCATATCAGAATTCTCACCCACCAAGGGCGACGTTTCCGTTGTTTTTTCGCCGTTTCGTCATTGCCGGAAGACTGTCCGGCAACCGGAGGCTGTTCTGTGTTCTGAATGTGTTTTGACAATTCCTTGGCTTTTGGGAGGTAAATGTATCAGACCTTTTTTCATTTATCCAGCGGCACTTGCGGATGGCGTACCGTTATGTGGAAGCATGGTTGTTTTATTTCGCATTTCACCCAGCACTTGCCTTCCTGCCGCATGGCGTAGAGCACTTCCGCAAGCAGGCCTTTGAGTTCTTCGGCCGAGTGGGTTATTTTAGTGTCGTCGGCAACGAAACGCGCGTAAGAGATGTCGACTGTGGTGCCGAGCTGGTGTACAGACGAATCTATGGCGTTGCGGTTGGCACGCCGCAGCCGTCTGACCGATTCCGGAGTGCGGAGCACACTGGTGACCTTCAGCCTGTATCTGGCTCCGCTGCGGGCTGCGAGGGAGTCATTGAACCGGCGGCCTATCTCATGGACCATCGCGGCGCCCTGCGGTATCATGTAAGGCCGCGAGTAAGTGAGCGGCTCCACATAGAAATCCTGGCAGGAGGTTATTTTCACCAGCGGACGGCGCGTGGCAAGGTGCGACCGGGTGTCGGTCAGAGGCTCTATGCCTATTCGTTCAGCCTCGGCATAGTGGACAAAATTGCTGTCGTTGAAAATTTCGTCAAGACGTCCCACTCTTTTCGTTTTCAAGGGCGTGTTAGGGTCGGGCATCTCAAGGATGGGATTGTCAAAAGCCGAGACCGAATCCGATTCGAGCTGGTCAATGTCTTCCGGGTTTATCGGCTTGATTTTGACTACATTGTCGTTGCTGTCGCCGCATGACGCGAAGGCAGCTATGAGAAGTATGAATAGTATGTAGGGTAACTGTCGCATGATATATGGCGTAAAGTTACAAAATTTTTGCTTTTTCGGCAATATCGGCAGCCTGCCAGACACCAATCATAAGGCAAAATAAAGAGGGCCGCCGAAATGGCAGCCCTCATTGCGGACCGACGGAAATGAGTCGGTGATGTTTTCGGAACGGGTCTATCAGTCTTCCACTGTGATGCCTTCCTTGACTTCCTCGGCGATCTCTTTGGCAGAGGCGTCACGACGGGTAACGCGAGAACCGATAACCGCATAGTAGAGCAGATAGGCAACGGCGATGAAGAGCACCCAGTAGCTTGCGAGATAGTTCGAAGCATCGGCTACGGCTCCCTGGATAAGAGGCAGGATACCACCGCCGCAAACCATCACCATGAAGAATCCGGAAGCAACGGCAGTGTATTTTCCGAGGCCTTCGGCAGCGAGGTTGAAGATGCCGCCCCACATGACTGATGTGCAGAGACCGCACAGAACCAGAAGCATGATGTTGACAGGTGCCTGAACGTCGATAATGGGAACATTGACCATGGTGGGCTCCATCAGGATGGCACCGAGGATGAGGCAGAGGGCAACGGTGGCTACTGTAGTGAGCATGGCTTTGGATGAAACCACACCGCCCACGGCGCCGCCGAGCAGACGGCCAACGAGCATGAGGAACCAGTAGGCGCCTACGAGAGTACCGGCCACTGTTGTGTCCATGCCGAGTTCATTGGTCATATAGAGGTTGGCCATGTTGGGGATGCCGACTTCGATACCGACATAAAGGAAGATAGCCACGACGCCGCCTACATAGTGACGGAATTTGAGAGCGCCTGCAAGAGTGGGTTTCTCCACTTTCTTGCCGCCGCGCTTCATCTCTTCGAGGATGGGCTCGGGGAGCTTGGAGAGGATGAGCACTATGAGCGCGAGCAGGAATATGCCCATGGCCACATAGAGAGCCGGACGGGCGGCTCCGAGGGTGAGGCCTTTGAGTGTTCCGCCCATGAGGTAGCCGACGAGCACGGGGCAGATGGTGGCTGCCAGAGAGTTGGTGGCGCCGCCGAACTGCAGCAGCTGGTTGCCGGTCTTGCCGCCGCCGCCGAGGGTGTTGAGCATGGGGTTGACAACGGTGTTGAGCATACACATGGAGAATCCGGCCACGAACGCACCGCCGAGATATACGGTGAAGATGGTGTCATTGCCTTCGAGCATGCTGGAGATGAACATGAGCACCACGCCTACGAGACCTACGAGCACGGCTGCTATGGCGGAGAATTTGTAGCCTTTCTTCTGGAGAATCATACCGGCGGGCAGACCCATGAATGCGTAGGCTATGAAGTTGGCGGCATTACCGAGCTGGCTCTGAAGGGCCGAGAGGCCGAGCTGCTCTTTCAGGATAACACCGAATGGGTTTTGAAATCCGGTCACGAATGAGATCATCGCGAACAGGAAGAACATCACGATGATGGGCAACGTGTAGTTCGGTTTTTTTGCGGTTGTCATTGTAAGTAAATGGTATTGATTTTGAATTAAAGAATATTCATGGGGTGAAAGGGTTGCCGTATGTGCGGAACAATGGCAAAGGTAGTAAAAAATTCGCAATATTATGCAAACAAACCGGTCAATTCACGCCACATTCCATTCATTAATCAATACATGAATATCAGACCGGTGGAGAAAGGGCGGAATTTGGGCTGGCCGGCACCGCGCAGCACCGTCTGGGGCGAGTAGCGGGCATAGAGGTTCAGTCCCCAGCCAACTTTCACTATTCCTATGAGGTCAAGGGTGAAGCGGCGGTGGCCTATGTGGTTGGTCTTGTAGGTGGCTTCGTGTCCGTTTGAATCGGTCCATTCGGCTTTGAGGCTGCCGTGGGAGTTATAGTTGAAAACGGCGCCTACTGATATGCTGCCGCGCGAACCGTCAAGCCACTTTACGGGAATTTCCTGGGTTATGAGCACCGGAATGCCCATTCCGAACACCTTGAGCCTCGACCCGTGGGGAGCGGCGCCTTCGGGGAAGGGTGCCGTGGTCACTCCGCCGGCTTCGGTGGAGATTAAGCGATGCTGTCCGGTGGAAATGCGGTAGTTGCGCCAGTCAAATCCGAAACCTATGGAGAAGGTGGTGTGACGGAGCACTCGAGGCGAATATTTCACGGATATCATGTTGAGCCATGATATTTCGAGCGATTTCCCCATCTCTATACCCAGCCCGTCAGGCTGTCCCACGGCATTGGTCCAGCCGATGCCCGGGCCGCCCAGACAGAGATCCCACTTCTCCGGCTGCCTGAGGACTTTCCGAGAGGAAACGAACCGCGGCGCAGATTGACGGTCACCGGCGCGTCGCCGAACGAGCGGTCTATGATTTCGGTAAGGGTGTCGGATTCAGATTCGCGTGACACTTTCACGCTGATACCCGAGGGGCATTCGGTTATCACCAGACGCGACGCATCGGTTATCTCCGCAATGGTGTCGGGGCGTTCCTGCGCCGATGCGGTCATGACGGCAAGTGCGGAGAGAAGTGCTGATAATGCTATATGTCTTTTCATTGTGCAATTTTTTTACAGGTTAGATGCCGAGTGTTGCTCCGATTGCCCACGAGGCTGTCTGCGGGCCGTAGGCTTGTTTGAATATTTTGACGGGTGACCATTTTACATAGACTCCGAACCATTCCGTCGAACCTATGGTGAAAGTGAAATCGGGCGTTATCATGCGCTGATGCAGGCCCTTGACCTTGTATTTATAATCCACGTTGCCTATGGAATATTTCGTTTCGGCCTTGGTCGACACATTCATGTTGAGGGTCGCCGAGAGTTTGAAAACGAAATCCCTGTAGATGCGCTGGCGGTAGAATACCGGAATCTGAAGGGTGTAGCATTCAATCGAGGCCCTTACGTTTTCAGCTCCTTCGGGCGCGGGATACAGGATGCATCTGTCGCCGTCCTTGCCCACTTCAGTTCCGCGCCGCAGGCGGAACTCTTTGCCTCCGAAACCGAAACCTATGCCGAACGACGAGCCGGTGCGGGTAATGTTGTATCTGTAGGCTATCAGTTCCGCAATACCGCAGTCAAGCGATGTCCTTATCTCCGAGGGACCGGTGTAGGGGATGAGGGCGCCGATATAGAAATTGTTGACGAAAACGAATTCCCCGTAGGATTTGCGTCCTGTGGCGCCGGCCGAGAGATCGCCCAGAATGGGCATGGAGAAAGCGGGCATCTGGTTCTTCGCGGTGTCGGTGCTCACGGAGTAGACAAAACTGTAGTCAGGGCGTTGTCTGGTTCCGGTAACGGTCACTTCGGTGGTGGTTCCGTCATCGGTGATTATGACTTTGGCGGGTGATTTGATGTCGGCCACGGTGTCAGGCACTGCTTCCGGCTGCTGTGCGAATGCCGGGGCGGCGATGGAAGCCAGCAACGGGATAATGATGGATAGACGTTTCATTTGTTTATGAGTTTTTTTATTTTTTCAGGTGATGCTTTTCCTTCAAGGAACAGAAGGATTATCTTGTCTTCGCCGGCAAGGGTGCCGTTGAGGTAGAGCACATAACGGTTCAGGTTGCCGTTTTTAGTCAGACGGTAGAAACCGTAGTAAAGGTGTCCGGATTTGTACTTGACCTCCTTGCTCAGCGCTTTTGCACCGTCGGAAGCCACCAGACGCTCTATCACGGGGCCGAGTTCGGGATGCCCCTTGAACGTGATGGAGTGGTAGAGGTCGAGACCCGCGTCACTGAGCCTGTCGCCGGAAAGAATGGTTTCCGTAGCGCCCTTCATGTCGCGGTAGCGTTCGCTGAAAATCTGGTTTATGTTCAGTCCGGTCTGAGCTGAAGCGGGCAGAATGAACGCTATGGTCAGCAGAATGGATAGTACTGATTTTTTCATAATGCGGAGGTATTTGCGGTGTTCATGGCAGCCGAGAGTTCGAGCAGGTCATCTTCAATGTCGGATGAGACGTCACCTGAGGCTTCGCCGAAAAGTTTCAGGTCGGAGTCCACTATTTCCTTTATCCGGCCGGCATCCTCAACCCTGACTCCGTCCACGTAAGCCAGACAGCCGTCGGCCGCCGAGGGCCGGTTCAGCATGAAGAAGCCCGCTGTGGCTATGACCGCGGCCGACGCGGCCACCGACGAGACTCTCAGCCAGAGGGGTACACGCCGTCCGTCGCTCTGAGCGGATTCTGCCGGCGTCATTGCGGCAAAGCTCATCACGGCGCGGACATCGTCGGCTCCCGGCGCGGTCACCGATGGGTCGGCGAGAATGTCACGCAGACGCTGCTCCTGTTCCAGAGTGGTCAGCCCGTTGAAATACAGATCTATGAGCTTCTGTAGGTCGGAAGGTGAATAATCGGTTTTCATTTCTCGGTGTTGTTGTTTGTTGAATATCGTTGCTGGTAGGCCATGCGCACAGCCTTGCGGGCACGGCTCAGGATGAGCCTCACATTTGCCTCTGACAGGCCGGTGCGGGAGGCTATGGCATCCATCTCGAATCCGTCGCGGTCACGCATGATCAGTATGCTGCGGTCACGTTCGCTCAGACATGACTCTATTGTGCGGCTCACACGGTCATAGAGTTCTGCGGCGTCATCGCCGGATGTGTCGGTCGTTACGGTTTCAGCCACGTCGCTGACTTCGGTGGTGGGACGCCGGCGGCGGAGGGTGTCGATACAGGTGTTGCGCATGGCGGTGACCATCGTGCCCTCGTTTGCATCGGCATTCGCGCACCATAGCCTCACAAACGTTTCCTGCACGGCGTCGGACGCTTCGTCGGCATCGCCGAGAAGCCTTTTTCCGGCTGCAAGGAGCCTCGGACGCAGCCGCTGGAATGCGACGGCGAGTGAGTTCTGCGTATGTGGAGTTTTAGGCATGCCTTGATGAATGGTTGAAACTTTCAGACTTTACACACTATAGACGCAAAGCGGCAATAAAATGCAACAAGGACGGCAAAAAAATTGTCGTCCTCATGTAGGTTGATTTGGATTGAATTGGTATTCAGTGGGTTCGGATTGCGTTACAGAGACGCTTTGATCTCTTCCAGAGCGAGCGCGAGCTGGTCGGGGCAGGATGTGGTTTTTGTCTTGCACAGGATTCCGCGCAGCCGTCCTATGGCCTCGTCGAAGCTCATGCCTCGGGTCAGGGCGCCTATGCCCTGGAGGTTTCCGTGGCATCCGCCGGTGAATTTCACATCGATAATGGTCAATGTGTCAGGATCGTAGTCTATGTCAATAAGCCGGCTGCAAGTGCCGGAGGTGGTATATTGATAATGCATTGGTCTGTTGGTGAAGTGAATTTATTGTCCGAATGATGTGACCACCTGCTTGGCGGCTCCGCGCCATGGCAGGGTGGCGTAATATTTGTCATAGTACAGCACCACGGGAGTGCGTGTTCCCTGATATTGCTGCAGCTGCCGGGCTATCTGCTCCGAGGGGAGCGAGAAGTCCTGCGGGTGGGAATAGACGGCCGTTGTGTCGGCAAGGGCGCTGACGGAGACTACCTGAGCCTCCCATGTCTTGAAGATGATGCCGCGTTTTTCCACGTTGACCACATAGACGCGGGCGGAAGCGTCCTCGGCGTAGGGCGTCAGATACCTTATCCAGAACGCTACGGCAAGCACCACCACAGCTACGGCTATGGCTATGACAAGTACTTTGCGCGCGCGGTGACGCGGCTTTTTTTCGGGTACTTTTTCCGGCTCATGTTCCTGAACCGGACCTCCGAAATCAATGGTCTTGCTGTCTTTGGCCGTTGTTACTGCCGTCGGGTCAGCCTGTTTGCTGCCGTCGGCCTTCTCATCGGAGAGGAAATAGTCAGGTCTGTCGTCGTCTAACATATCTTGGTCTTTTTTTGATTACGTTTATGTCCGCGCCGGCCTATGGCTATGGCGGCGAAGGTGAAGAGTCCGAGGACAATGAGAAGCAGCGTCTGCGTGCCCATCACCAGATTGGCGAACGAGGTGGCTACTTCCGTGGTCAGGCCCGGGACATCGGCCGAGAAGAGACTGATGCCGAATATCACGGCCCATTGCCAGGGTCCGATGCCTCCGTTGGAAGGTACTCCCATTGAAAGGCTCGAGAATACGAAGCACAGGAGCACGGAGACAACTCCGTGGCGATGCACCATGTCGGCCGTTTCCGGGAATGCGAAGAATGCGAGCAGAAGCTGCAGGAAGTAGCAGCCCCAGAGGGCCACCGTCAGAAGCAGCCACAGCCCGCGCCCCGGCATGGTGCCCACAACGGCGAATCCTTTCCACAGCCCTTTGCAGAAGTTCTTTATGGCCTTCACCATGCGGTTGTTCCGGCCTTTGACGCATACGGCCCATATAGCGGCCAGGGCCAGAAGCAGCGCGGCCCAGGTCCACGGAGAGGTGAGCAGCGCCATGACCGCCTCGTAGGTCTCATGGTTCTGCCGGAGGTAATCGGTGAGCTGCGGACCGGCAAGCACAAATGCCAGCAGCGTGATGAGCGCCACCGTGACAGTATCGGCGAGACGGTCGGCCACCATGGAGCCGAAAACCTTGTCGAACGGAGCGTTCTGGCGCTGGGATATATAGCCGGTGCGCCAGAGTTCGCCGAGTCTCGGAAACACAAGGTTGACGGCGTAGGTGCCGAAGATACTGAGCACCACCGGCCAGAGTCCTATGGTTATGCCTATGGCCTGAAGCTGAATGCGCCAGCGCATGGCTCTTATGACGTGTGACAGCACACTGAGTCCGAGCGTCATCCATATCCATTCCCAGCGGCATTTGTCACGTATCAGTTCCATCATGGAGCCGAAGTCCTGTCTGGCGAACAGAGTCCAGCAGAGTCCCACCGTGATGATGAGCGGGACTCCGTAGTGGAACGCTTTCCTGAGCCACGAATTTTTGGCTTTTTTTGCCGTCGCCGGGCTTTTCTGAGGGGTTTCAGGCATGGGTTATGAGTGGATTTCGAGATGATTCATCGCAAAGATAACAATTAAACCTGAATTATGGTTAATCGTGGGGATAGTTTCTGGCCAGACCGCCCTCGCCGGTTTCGCGATAGATTGAGGGCAGGTCATGTCCGGTCTGTTTCATTACCTCCACAACGCGGTCAAACGACACCCGGTGGTCGCCGTCGGTGAACGCGGCATAGAGATTCGAGTCAAGGGCGCGGGCCGCCGCATAGGCGTTGCGCTCGATGCACGGAATCTGGACAAGTCCGCAGACGGGGTCGCACGTCATTCCCAGATGGTGCTCGAGTCCCATTTCCGCGGCATATTCAATCTGGGCCGGACTGCCCCCGAAGAGCTGATTCGAAGCCGCGGCCGCCATTGCGCATGCCACGCCTACCTCGCCCTGACATCCCACCTCGGCCCCTGAGACCGAGGCGTTTTCCTTGACAATGTTGCCGATAAGACCGGCTGTGGCGAGCGCGCGATATATTCGCGCATCGGAAAAATCACGGCTTTTCTGGAGATGATAGAGCACGGCCGGCACCACTCCGCAGGAGCCGCACGTGGGCGCCGTTACGATGACTCCGCCGGAGGCGTTTTCCTCCGACACGGCAAGGGCGTAAGCGAAAACAAGGCCGCGTGACTGAAGATTGGATTTATAGCCGGTGGCGCGGACAAAATAGGAGTTGGCCCTGCGGCGCAGATGCAGCGGTCCGGGCAGCACGCCCTCGCTGTCAAGTCCGCGTTCCACGGCCTGACGCATGGTCTGCCACACTTCGGCAAGGTAATCCCAGATGCCGGGGCCCTCACACATCTCCACGTATTCCCAGTAGGTGCGGCCCGTGTCACGGCACCATTTGAGAATCTCGCTCATGTGGGTCATGGGGTAGATCTCGTCGCCTATGTCGTTGCGGGCGCCGTCCTCGGCAAGGGCGCCTCCGCCCACGCTGTAGACGGTCCATTCGTCAATCGTAGCCCCGTTGCCGTCCAGTGCCTCGAATTTCATCCCGTTGGGGTGGAAGGGGAGGACCAGCTGCGGTTTCCAGATTATTTCAAAGGGCGCGTGAGGCTCTATGACATCTTTTATGGCCACGTCGGTCATGTGGCCCTTGCCGGTGGCGGCAAGGCTGCCGTAGAGAGTGACACGGTAGGACGCGGCGTCATGTCCGCGTTCAAGAAACAGGCCGGCCGCCCGGCGCGGGGCCATGGTGTGACTGCTTGACGGCCCGGTTCCTATACGGTATATTTCTCTTATACTTTTCATATTGTTATGGTTTCTTCGCGCTCGTGGAGTCGGCGCTTAAGCATATCGGTAAACTGGTAGTTCTTCAGTCCCCAGCGGGGTGAGATGAGCAGATTGTCTGGTGATTGCGAGACGAACCGCTCTATGGCTATGTCGGGCCGCAGACGGTCTATGATGTCGCAGCACAGGTCAAGATACCGGTCGACGCTCCATTGCGGAACCGTTATCTCGCCCCGTTCGGCCTGCAGGGCCATGCGGGTGCCGCGGATGAGCTGCAGCTGATGGCATTTTATAATGTCGACAGGCAGCAGATTGACGGCATCGATTGTGGCGAGGATGTCTTCGCGGTCCTCACCGGGCAGCCCCATGATCAGATGCAACCCCACGGGAATCCCCGCGTCATGAGTCCGGATGACGGCATTGGCGGTATCGGCCCATGTGTGGCAGCGGTTCACGGCCGCGAGCGTGCGGTCATGGGCCGATTCGGCACCGTATTCCACCATGACAAAGTGATTCCTGCGTAACCCGGCGAGTTCCTGCAGCAGGTCGTCGGGCATGCAGTCGGGGCGGGTGCCTATGATGAGGCCTTCGATTCCGTCGACCGAGAGAGCCTCGTGAAAAAGGTCCATCAGGTGCGGGGTGGAGGCGTTGGTGGCGGTGTAGCTCTGAAAATATGCGAGATAGCGCATCTCGGGATATTTGCGGGCAAAGAACTTTTTCCCGGCCTCGAGCTGCTGTGTCACCGGAGCGGGCGTTGACGAGAATCCCGGCGAAAATGACTGATTGTTGCAGTAGGTGCATCCGCCCAGACCCTTCTTGCCGTCGCGGTTCGGGCATGAAAGGCCGGCGTTGACCGTCAGTTTCTGGATTTTTCCATGCAGATGGCGGCTGATGAATGAAGCGAAATCGTCATGAGAGCCGAGCCTGTTCATAGCCGGGTGGTTTTGTCAATCAGGAGAGCGTCGAGAATCACCATGGCGGCCATGGCTTCAACCACGGGGACCGCCCTGGGCAGAACGCAGGCGTCATGGCGGCCGCGTGCATGCAGAGTGGTCGGCTCGCCACGATCGGTCACGGTCCGGACATCGCGCAGCAGGGTGGCGACCGGCTTGAAGGCCACACGGAAATATATGTCGCTGCCGTTTGAGATGCCTCCCTGGATTCCGCCTGAATTATTGGTTGCGGTAACCACGGCACCGGCGGAGTCAACGGTAAACTCGTCAATCATCTCGCTGCCGCGCCGGCAGCATCCACTGAATCCGAGGCCGTAGTCAAAGCCTTTCACGGCGGGAATGGAGAACATGGCCGCCGCCAGACGGCTCTGCAGCTTGTCGAATATCGGTTCGCCGAGTCCGGCGGGGAGTCCGGTTATCACTCCGGTCACTATGCCTCCCACGGTGTCACCTTCGGATTTGACCTGCCTGATGAGGCCGGCCATCATTTCCGCTGTCGCCGGGTCAGGGCATCGCACGTCGTTGGTATATGTCAGTCCGAGGTCGAGTCCGGTGTAGGGGACCGGCACCTCTATGTCGCCCACTCTCGAAGTGTAGGCCTGCACACTGATTCCTCTGGTTTCAAGCGCCTGAGCCGCAAACGCCCCGCCAAGCACTCTGGCCGCGGTCTCGCGGGCCGAGGCGCGTCCGCCTCCGCGATGGTCGCGCAGGCCGTATTTCGACGTGTAGGTGAAATCGGCATGGGAGGGACGGAACTTGTGGCGCATCTCTTCATAATCGGATGAATGCTGGTTGGTGTTCGGGATTATGAAGCCGATGGGCGTGCCTGTGGTCACCCCGTCCAGCACGCCTGACAGGATTTCAACGCGGTCGGTCTCGTTGCGTTGGGTCACCAGAGCCGACTGCCCCGGCCGGCGGAGGTCAAGACGTTTCTGGATGCGGTCCATGTCAATGGCTGTTCCGGCGGGCATGCCGTCGATAACGCCTCCCAGCGCAGGGCCGTGGGATTCGCCGAAAGTTGTCAGGCGGAATATCTGGCCGAATGTGTTCATGATTCGTCGGTGGCTATGTCTGAAACGGATGCTCCCGTGTAGGAAATCAGTTCCAGAGGGTTGATTTCAAGCTGAAGCCCGCGGACTCCGGCGCTGACATATATGCGGTCGAAATCCGTGGCTGTGGAGTGGAAGAAGGTGGGAAACGGCTTCTTCATCCCTATGGGCGAGCATCCGCCGCGGATGTAGCCGGTGAGCGGAAGCAGTTCTTTCATCGGAATCAGGTCGGCCTTCTTGTCGCCGGCCGCGCGGGCCGCTTTTTTCAGGTCAACCTCGCAGTTGCCCGGAATGACACACACGAAGTGGCCCGTACGTTCGCCCCGCAGCACGAGGGTCTTGAACACGCGGCGTATGTCTTCGCCGAGCGATTCAGCCACATGCGAGGCCGCGAGGTTGTTCTCGTCCACCTCGTAAGGAATGAGCCTGTAACTGATTCCGGCCTTGTCAAGCAGCCGGGCGGCATTGGTTTTCTGTATCTTAGCCTTCATACGGTATGAAAGTTTAGGGATTGGAATGCAAATATAGCTTGTTTTGACGGAACAATTGTCAACACGGTTGTGTTTTTAGAATTGAAATCTCTCCGACATCCGTTATTCAAGTCAAGACTATTTATTTCAATATTATTTACGCTATTTATAAATTGGAACTGTTATGAAAAAAATTCTCATTGCTCTTGTAGCCATGCTGGGCTTTTTCGCCACATCTAACGCTCAGAAAGCCAACTTCACCTTCGGTTACGGCGGTTACACTCTAATGGATGCCTGTGATTACCATGATGATCTGGGCAAAGTCAACACAGCCTGGGGAGCCCTCAACGTCGGCGTTAACTTCAAGGTGGCTCCCAATTTCTGGATCGGACCGTCCTACACATTCTCCAGCAGTTCGTTCAAGCACAGCGATGTCAATCTCTACTACCACGTGATCATGCTTAACGGCCGCTATGACTACTATCGCAACCGCATTGTTACCCTCTACGCCCATGTAGGACTCGGTGCCGACATCACCCACATCGCTCCCAAGGACCATGACGCCATCAACAAGGGCTATTTCGCATACCATATCGCCCCGTTAGGAGCCGACGTTCCCCTGAGCCGCTCTTTCACGCTTTTCGGTGAACTCGGTTTCGGAGCCCAGGGTCTTCTCCAGGTAGGCGGACGAATCAATTTCTGATCAACCGACTGACACTCTCTCACTGCCATGACCGACCGACTGTCATACGAAGAAAAAAAGGAATTGCCTGATAGTGTTTTCGGACTGCCTGAAAGAAGGGAATATCCCATGCCTGACGCGGCTCATGTACGCGCGGCCGAAGCATATTTCCGCTATTGTCCCGAGGACCTCAAACCCCGTCTCGCAAGGGCCATACTCGAACGCGCCCGTGAATTCGGCGTGGATGTTGAAAGTCCTGTGGTGAAATCCTACGCGGACCGGTAATCTTGGAATCTTACTCAGATCCCTCTCCATATATCAGAAGGCGTGCCCCCACCGGCGCGCCTTCGATCCGTTTGCAGGTGTGTATAAGAAAAGAGCCTCATCAGCGGGTGATGAAGCTCTTTGTCAGTGACTGTGATGTCAGTCTTATTTCTTGAGGCCGCAGCCTGAGCAGCGCTCGGAGATTTCGGTGAAGAAATCGTTGCCCTTGTCATCGACGAGGATGAATGCGGGGAAATCCTCCACCTCTATCTTCCAGATGGCTTCCATGCCGAGTTCGGGATATTCGAGCAGTTCAACTTTCTTGATGCTGTTCTGGGCCAGAACGGCGGCGGGACCGCCGATGGAGCCGAGATAGAAGCCTCCGTGCTTGTGGCATGCGTCGGTAACCTGCTTGCTGCGGTTGCCCTTGGCTATCATTACCATGGAGCCTCCGGCGGCCTGGAACTGATCGACGTAGGGGTCCATGCGGCCTGCGGTTGTGGGACCGAAGGAGCCTGAGGCCATGCCTTTGGGCGTTTTGGCCGGTCCGGCATAGTAGATTGGGTGGTCCTTCAGATACTGGGGCATGGGTTCGCCGCGGTCAAGGCGCTCTTTGATCTTGGCGTGGGCAATGTCACGGCCTACGATAATGGTTCCGTTGAGCGACAGACGTGTCGATACCGGATATTTGGTCAGCTCTGCGAGGATTTCGGGCATGGGACGGTTGAGGTCAATCTTAACCACATCGCCCTCTTTCTCGTTGCGCATTTCCTCGGGGATGAGTTCGGCGGGGTTGGCGTCGAGTTTCTCGATCCAGAGACCTTCGCGGTTGATCTTGGCCTTTACATTGCGGTCGGCCGAGCAGCTTACGCCGAGACCTACGGGACATGAGGCACCGTGACGCGGCAGACGGATCACGCGGATGTCATGAGCGAAATATTTTCCGCCGAACTGTGCGCCGAGACCAATGTTGCGTGTGGCTTCAAGGAGTTCCTTCTCCAGTTCATGGTCGCGGAACGCGTGGCCGTATTCGTTGCCCTCGGCGGGGAGGTTGTCGTAGTATTTCACCGAAGCCTTCTTTACAGTGGCGAGGTTCATCTCGGCCGAAGTACCGCCTATGACAATGGCAATGTGATAAGGAGGACATGCGGCGGTGCCGAGGGTTTTCATCTTCTCCACGAGGAAGGGCACCAGAGTCTTGGGATTGATGAGCGCCTTGGTCTCCTGATAGAGGTAGGTCTTGTTGGCTGAACCGCCACCCTTGGCCACGAACAGGAATTTGTATTCGTCGCCGTCAACGGCATAGAGATCGATCTGTGCGGGGAGGTTGCATCCGGTGTTGACCTCGTCATACATGTTCAGCGGCGCGTTCTGCGAGTAGCGCAGGTTGTTTTCGGTATAGGTGTCATAGACGCCTTTTGAAATCTTTTCCTCGTCATGACCGCCGGTCCACACGTTCTGGCCTTTTTTGCCTATGACTATGGCTGTGCCCGTATCCTGACAGAAGGGGAGCTGGCCCTTGGAGGCCACATCGGCGTTGCGGAGCATAGTGAGGGCCACGAACTTGTCATTGGCGCTCGCTTCGGGATCATGGAGTATCTTGGCCACCATCTCGTTGTGCTCGCGGCGGAGCATGAACGCATTGTCATGTGTGGCCTGACGGGTCAGTACTGTCAGAGCCTCCGGGTCAACCACAAGCATCTCGCGGTCGCCCCATTTCTCTACTTTCACGTAATCGGAAGTCAGCAGGTAGTATTCCGTGGTGTCAGGTGACATAGGGAACATTTCCTGATAATGGAAAGGTTTTGTTGCCATGGACTTTTATTGATTTTTTGGTTAGTTTTTTCTGTTTCTGCAAATTTAGCAATATTCGCAGAATCTCAAAAGCAAATAACCAAAGGGTTTCAAAAAAGTGACAAAAAGAGATAAAAGATCAGGGACACGGCCCTCCCTCCGGAGCTGTCCGTGTACCATGAACTATGTTCTGCCTTCAAGCAGAGTGATTGTGTGTATTTATCGGATAAAACTTTTTTTAACGTTCGGGTGTTGTAATTCGTAAAAACGATAATATTTTTGAACAGATACTGATATGAAAAAGATTTTAATTGGTGTCATAGCCGTTGCAGCGATGGCCTTGACGGGATGCGACGAGGCCAAGCGTCTGGCCGGTGAAGTGAACGGAACATGGGGTTCGACGCCTCAGATGCTTGTCAATGACGCGGGTTCGCAGGCCACTATCGTGGAGACAATTACTTTCGCGCAGGATCCGGACTCGGCCGGCGGCGAGGTGATAATCACGGGTCTGGTGTCGAGCACCGGCTCCATGACGGGTACCGATGCCGTGATGCAGCCATTTGAACTGGCTGCTTCGGCCAGTTCTACGGTCAAAGGACGCTGGACGGCTGTTGACGATGACGAGATCATGATGAATCTCGATGTCCAGAAGATGACGGTCGACGTGGACCCGAGTGCTCTGGTCATTTCCGGCAATGTGCTGACGGGCAACACGGAGTCAAATCCCGAGGCGTTGCGTCCGCAGATGGCGGCTCTGGTCAAGGGAGCCCTTACCCGGCAGCTGACAGCGCGTTACACCGCCATGCACCATCTCGACGACGTCAAGGTCAAGGACAAAGGAACGGTTCTGAAATTCGAGGTCGGCAAGACCGATTACGTATACAGCAACCAGTCTCCGCAGGCTGCAAAATAGGCTGCCGTTGATACGCGGCCGTGAATTCTCCGCGGCTTTCCTGAGGTTGTTCTCCTGTTTTTATTTATTAATGTTGATGGAGTCAAAGAGTATGAAGTCTGGCTTCAGAAAGCCGGCTTCGGATAGCGAGACACACTGGTTGTGATCATTCAGGTAGCGCGGTTCCTGCGGGACATAAGCCGGGCTGGCAAGCGAAGCGCTCGAATCGAGGCGCGGAGTTGCTATCCCGGCTACTTCCATGAGGGTGTGGAAGTAAGCGGCCGACGATGCCACGAATTTCTTCGAGTTGGCTTCCAGGGCAGGCTGCACGGCGGGGAACGCCGTGCGGTAGGCGCCGGAGGTCCAGACGAGCATCGGGACATGAATTTGATAGAAACTCGGGCAAGGCGATGCGTGCAGGAAAAGTCTGCGCTCATCGTCGTAGATGTCTTCGCCGTGGTCGCTCGTGTAGATGAGTCCTGACGATGTCCCAGAGGCCTCGAGTCGGTCCATGATAGAGGCGAGCAGCGAGGATGTCAGCGCCACGGAGTTGTCGTAGGCGTTGAGCAGTTCCGGTCTGTGGCTCTCGGAAGCCTCCGTGGGTCCGTCGGGCATGAACCGGGCCATGGACCGCGGATAGCGGTCATAGTAGTTGAAGTGGGAGCCGTAGGTGTGCATCACTACGAGAAGTTTCCTGTGGCCCTCGCCTATGAGTCTGTCAAGATAGGGGAGAAGGTCGGTGTCGTAGCCAGGATTTCCGTTCTGACTGTCAGAGTCATCATCCCGGATAAAGATGCATGTGTCGGCTTCCTCGCCGAAGAAATCAATGAAGGAATGGTTGCGTTTCTGGTTGGAGATGAAAGCGGTGCGGAATCCGGCCTCATTGAATGCCGTGATGAAGCTCTTGACATGATAGATTGAATCGCCGAAGCTTGTGGCGTCGAGATGCGACATGAGCATCGGCACTGACTTGTGGGTGGTGTTGCTCTGCGAGAAAGCTCTCGGGAACGCGGCGAGACCGCTGCGGCCCATCAGTTCGGGCGTGGTGGGCTTGTCGTAGCCGAACAGCTGCCAGTTTTCGGAGCGGGAGGTCTCTCCGATCACGGCCACATAGATTTCGGCTATGGAATCGGGATGGGTGGTTGCGGCGTTGAAGCTGAAATCGCCCGAGGTTTCCATGTAATCGGTCATTTTGGCTGTGCGGTCGGCGGCAATGGCCACATTGGCAAGCGCGTTGGCCGGAAACAGGTCGGTCAGTGGATTGTATCGGCCCGGGAGAATAAATGAGAGGATGAAAGCGCACAGGCCGAGTCCGAGACAGCAGTAACTCGCGCGGGCTGTCCGGATCCGGAATGTCTCGGTGAGGCGCCAGCGGCGCACGGTGGCCACAATGGCCGTTATGATGGGCACGAGATAGATTACTATCACCGCAAGGATTATCATGGTCATGTTGCCGAGCAGTTCGGCTACCTCGCCCGGATTGGTGGTCACCAGATTGAGGAACATGTCGACGGCTATCACCGAGCGGCCGTACATGTGCAGCAGCACGAGCTGGAACGCGGCGAAGAACATGAAGAAAATCATCCACAGGGATGTGCGCCCTATGTGGGTGCTGCGAGTCATGAGCCACAGGTAGAATCCCAACGGGAGAATGGTGTTGGCCAGAGCCTGGACCGGCGTGAGCGGTTCGCTGAAGGAGAGCCAGATGTTGGGTATGATGCAGGCGGTTATGACCCAGAAAAGCAGGATTGCGGAAGATAGGGATGTGTTGATTCTGTAATTAAAAAGCTTCATTAATGCTGAAAATAAAGGCTGTTTCGCCACGGGCAAAGCCGTAGTCGATTCTGACGTTGGATCTTTTCTTGAATTCCCACCGGTAGCCTATGCCGCCGTTGGGCAGGATATGTGAAAATCTGATTTCAGACAGTTTGGGGTAGACGGTTCCGGCACCGAGCCAGAAGACCAGTCCGTTGCGGCGCCATATATGCTGCCTCAGCTCCAGGGTGAGGTCCATCTCGCCCTTGTCGCGGAAGCGCCCCTCGTAATATCCCCTCATTACCCGGCTGCCGCCGAACGACGGCATCATGTTCCACGGCACGTTGCCGTAGGCGAGTCGTGTATGGAACAATGCGGCTATCACTGCGTCGCGCCATGCCGGAGTGTAGAAGGAGAACTTCAGGTCGGAGTAGCTGAAGGCGTAGTCATTCATCATGAATTTTGGCGCGAACCGTTGCTCGAACTGCGCGAGAATGCCACGGCTCGGTGCCGTAAGGTTATCGCGGGAATCGTATTGCGTCCTGAATCCGGCTCCGAAGGTGGTGATGTGCGAAGACTGACCGTCCCATAGCTCCGGTCTGTGCCGGCGCCGTGCATCGGCGTAGGCGAATTCAATGGCGGGTCCGAAATAGAAATGCTCTCCGGCACGCCACATATAATCGACCGATGCATCGACAAACAGCTCGTTGTATTTTGACTTGTTGTCCATGTCGTTGCCCATAGCGTAGCCCATTCCCCAGAAATAGCGGGGGAAGGAATAGAAATAGAGGTTGTAGTCTATTCGCCGGGAGTCATGGTCCATGATGTGGTCGCCGCGAATGCCTATGAGGTAGAATCCGGTCGTGGCCACATCGCCGTAGAGCGATACGTTCGAGGGTATAGAGAGGGTGTCGCTCCTGTCGGCGCGATAGGTGCCGGCCGCAACGAGACCCACGCCGAATTTGGTGTCGGAAGAGTAGTGAGGACCTCCTATGATGCTTATGTCGAATTTTTTGTCAGGGCGGGTGGTGTTGGACGACGCGAAATAGTCAACGATACTTTTCAAAAAGCCCCGGTGCTCATTTTTGGCGGCAGTGTCGGCCTTTTCTTCGGCCAAAGCACCTGTCCATGAGCACAGTATCATTATAATAAATGCAAGATATGTTTTTTTGCACTGCATCATCCTATCCGGGATTGCGAAAGGTTTTACGGCTGCAAAGATAGTGATAAACAGCGTTTTTGACAATCCTGAAAGGTTTAAAGGAGTTAAATGTGGTCAAAAACACACATAAAATTGGATAATAAGGCCATCACGACAGATGTTACAAAACAATTACAGCAGGCTCGGTTGTTGTATATATAAAGTTCACCACAAGCTGTTAGAGACAATGAAAATGCTGTTTCAAATATTAATATCATCAGCCGCATTGCTGTCAGGAGACCTTGTCATAGCGCAGGAAACTCCGGGCATGAATCAGGCTTTTGAAGAGGTCGCGGAAGAGGCTGTCTCGACCCCATCGGATACAGTGATGGCGAAGGTTGACGCGGATTCCTCGACGGCGGCAGACAGTATTGGCGATGGCATTGACGCTCTGACCGGTGACCGGCTGACACTCTATGATTTTCCGTATTCGCAGAGCCTCAGTATGCCCCGGTGGAACAGGCTATGGGTCAATACAGGAGTGCTTGTGTCGGCGGGCGTGGCCACGATGATGATTCTGGAGTCACTTCCGGCCGACGCCACGGCTTGGAACAAGGACGAGGACAACAAGGTGCCAATGTTCAAGCGGTGGTGGCGCAACGTGCATCTCGGACCGGTGTGGGATGGCGATAATGTCATATTCAATTATGTGCTCCATCCTTACGCCGGTGCCGCATATTACATGGGTGCCCGCTCCAACGGATTCAATGTGTGGGGTTCGTTCCTCTACTCATTCTGTATCAGTACGTTTTTCTGGGAATACGGGTTCGAGGCGTTCAACGAGATTCCTTCCATCCAGGACCTGATAATCACTCCGGTGGTGGGCACGATTCTCGGCGAGGGATTCTACGTTGCCAAACGTCAGATTGTCAACAACGGCTACCGTCTGCTGGGGTCAAAGGTGCTGGGCTATTGCGCGGCATTCCTGCTGGACCCGCTCAACGAGGTGACCGGATATTTTCGCGGCGACCAGCGCAAGCTCGCTGCAAGGGCCGACCGCCGCAACGGTCACGACGATGGCAGCGGCCTCGACATGTCAACGTGGTTCGCCCCGTCGACCGAAGGATTTCAGGGCGGATTCAGAATCACATATACTTTCTGACGGTCAATCCATCATGAGCTTTTCGCCGCGCAGTATGTAGCTCTTGCCACGCTCTGTGGGGAAGGAGCGGGTGGTATCGCCGTAACGCACGGTACACGGCTGTCCGTCGAGGGAGCGGATTTCAGCCTCGATGAGCCGTCCGTCAGCGAACTCCATGTCAACTTCAAATCCGCCACGGGCTTTCAGACCGCGTACCGAGCCGTTTTTCCAGACGGCAGGCAGGGCCGGGAGCAGATGGATTGTGTTGCGGTTGTGGCTCTGGAGAAGCATTTCGGCCACACCGGCAGTGCCGCCGAAATTACCGTCGATCTGGAACGGCGGGTGCTGGTCCCAGAGGTTGTCGGCGGTTCCCTCCTTCAGGAGATTTCCGAACAGAATGTAGGCATGGTCTCCGTCAAGCAGACGGGCCCAGTGGTTGAGTTTCCAGCCCATGCTCCATCCGGTGGCCTCGTCGCCTCGCTGCCGTAGGGTTGTTTTGGCGGCGTTGACAAGCAGGGTGTCGGTCAGCGGGTTGATGGTGTTGCCGGGGTGGAGTCCGAACAGATGGTTGGTGTGGCGGTGTTTGTCGTCGGGGTCGTCGATGTCGTTCCACCACTCCTGCAGTTGTCCCGTGCGGCCTATGCGGTAGGGCGCTATGCGCGACAGTTTGTCGCTCCATTCGGCCACTGACGCCTCATCTGTCCCGAGTTCCCGGGCGGCTGCTATGGCATCGGCAAGAATCTGACGGGTCACGGCGAGGACGTAGGTGGCGCCGAGGTCGGCTGTGCCGTGTTCGGGGGAATATGACGGCGCTACGGTCAGATATTCGCCGGCCGGCGACAGGAGGTCGGCAGCGAAATCGGCGCTCTCCTTGATGACAGGATAACCGGTTTCGCGCAGCCAATCGCGGTCGCGGCTGAAAAGGAAATAATCCCACAGCTGCGTGGCAAGCCAGGGACCGGCCGACGGATTGTAGTTCCATTCCATCTGAGGCGAGTCAAGCGGGGCCGTGAATCCGAACGGATTGCCGGAAATGGCCGCAGTCCATCCCCGGGCGCCGTAATAGTCCGAGGCCGTCCGTCGGCCGGGTTCGACCAGCGTGACCACGTAGTCCGACAGCGGTATGAAGCATTCCTCCAGATTTGTCACTGTCGCGGGCCAGTAGTTCATCTGCAGGTTTATGTTGTTGTGGTAGTCCATGTGCCAGGGGCCGTCGAGATTGTTGTGCCAGAGGCCCTGAAGGTTTGCCGGCAGACTCCCCGGACGGGAGGATGATATGAGCAGGTATCGTCCGAAACGGAAATACAGCTCTTCAAGACCGAAATCCTCCGCGCCGTCACGGTAATCGGCCAGACGTTGCGGGGTGGGTTTCAGGGAGCGCGGTCCGTCAGGATTGATGGATATGTCGGCTTTGCAGTAGAGCGAGGTATAATCGGCAAGATGACGTGCGAACAGCCCGGCTCTGTCCATGGCCGACGCTGCGACGGCGCGGGATGTGGCCGATGCGTAGGCGTTGCCTCCGCGGTAGGTGGCGGGATCCGAGAAATCGGGATGGGGATTGGGCCGGAAGTCAGTTGCCGCGGCGAGAATGAACTGCACCTCCGGGGCGCCGGTTATGGTGATTGTGCCGCGGGCATAATCGGGAATCACTGTGCCTCCGAGCGGAGCGCGTGCTATGACGCTGAGGGCCCACTGCATGGAGTTGCCTTCCAGCGAGCCGGTGTAGGTGAGTCCGTTGCCGGCGGGAGCCGGAAGGATTGCCGAGATTCTGTGAGGCGACGCAAAGCTGAAGGTCATGGCGGGCTGCGGCTTGTCGGATGTGAAACTCCACACCATCACGCTGTCGGGGTACGAGGCGAAGTAGCGGCGGGTGAAGTGCTGCCCGGAGGCATTGAAATCAACCGTGACCATAGCGCTGTCGAGGTCAAGGGAGCGGGAATAGTCCGTGGCATTCTTTTCGTCTATGCCGGTGGTCACGTAGGCCTCGCCCATGGTGGTGAATGTGCCGAACCGTTTCCTGTCGTACGGGACCGTGCCTCTGAACTCTCGGGAGACAATCCGGTCAGCTTCAGCGTTTTTCCCTTCGGCGAGAAGGGTGCGTACGGAATCGAGTGTGGCGGGGTCCACTTTGCGGTTCATGTCCCAGTATTCGTCGACGCCTGTGGCCGGACCTCCGAGCCATAACGATTTTTCATTCAGTACAATCCTCTCGCGTCCAATGGAGCCTAAGACCGACGCTCCGAAAGAGCCGTTGCCTATGGGGAGAGAGCGGAGTTCCCAGTCAGGGTCGGGGTTCGTGTAGGATGCCGTCATGTCATTTATGAGCCACGGTTTCTCGACCGACGAGGGGTTGGGGGTGTCGAACCAGATTGTGGAGGCCGGTTTCGGAGTGAATCCCGACGCTGAAAAAGTTGAGACCAGCGTGAGGAAAAGGATGGAGATATGATGTTTCATTCGGGTTGGTGTCAGGTATTGTTTCGTGATTTTCAGTCTTGAGGCAGAGACCGTGCTTTCCAGTTGTCGTTGACGTATGACCCGGGGTATTCCGTGCGGTCAATAACGCGTCCCCGCGACAGGCGTATCCATGTGGTCAAGTTACGTTTGTCCTGCTGCAGTTCAATGATTCTGGCCCCGTTTTCGAGATGGTTGTAGACGGTGTTGCCTCCCGTGTAACGCCCGTAGGCGAGAAGTATGTCGTGCCACAGGACGGCATAGTCGTTGTCATGGTCGTGTCCCACAAAAACCGCCATCACATCGCCGGCCTCTTTCATGGCGGCAAACAGACCGGTGTTGATTGCGGGCGAGCAAGGAGTCTCGCGGCGCGTGCCTATAAGCGGCGCTGCCACACTGGCGGCAGCGAGATTGTATTCAGGCAGCGGGATATGGAAAAACGCCACCGCCGGAAGAAGCTTTCCGCCGTTGGCATCCCTGATTTCGGCGGCCTTGCGGCGGTACCACTGCACCTGGTCAAACGTGATCCATGCATAATTGCCCACGTCCTCAATCTGCGCGTAGTCATGCGAGTCAAGGCAGTAGACCGAGGCTGCGGCGCGGCTTCCGTCGGCAGAATAGACCGGAATCACATAGTCCTCATTCTCAGGCTGGACGCAGTGGCTGAAAGAGCGGGCTATAGCGTAGAGCTCGGCGTTTGTCCTGCCCTGCTCGTGGTCATGGTTACCCATTGTCACGGCAAAGGGTACGTTGCGGCTGTCAACAACCGAGAGAACCTCTCTCAGACCCTCTTCGGCCGGCTCGGAGTAGATTATGTCGCCGGTGAAGATAACCAGGTCGGGACGTTCGGCTTCGATTATCTCGGCGATACGTCGCAGAGCCGGCGCGGACTCATCCTTGCCGTACTTGAAATGGACATCGGTAAACTGGACAATCCTGAACTTCCCGTCGGCATTGAAACGCAGGTCAGGTGAGGCGAATAAGGTTACGGAGATACAGGCGAATAACAGAGTCAGAAGATAACGCATGGGTTCAATTTTAAGGGTGAAGTCGTAAAGCTTTCATCTGCAAAGTTAATAAAAGTCATAATATAAAAAAACATTTGCGGGATAATGGATTATTTCGTAATTTCGCAGTGTGTTAGGCCAATAAATGTGCCGTAACATATAATTGCCTGATAACTAAATCATAAAAAGGAATAAATTCCCAAATAACAGATTATAGACTTATGAGTAAAGAAAAGAAATTCTTGACTTGTGACGGCAACCAGGCCGCAGCGCATATCTCGTATATGTTCTCGGAAGTAGCCGCCATCTATCCCATCACGCCCTCGTCGACCATGGCCGAGTATGTTGATGACTGGGCAGCAGCCGGACGTAAGAACATTTTCGGCGAGCCTGTTCTCGTGCAGGAAATGCAGTCGGAAGGCGGTGCTGCAGGCGCTGTCCACGGCTCACTCCAGGCCGGCGCGCTGACAACAACCTACACCGCTTCACAGGGTCTGTTGCTGATGATTCCCAATATGTACAAAATCGCCGGCGAGCTGCTGCCTTGCGTGTTCCACGTATCGGCCCGTACAATCGCCAGCCATGCGCTCAGCATATTCGGTGACCATCAGGATGTGATGGCTTGCCGTCAGACCGGTTTCGCTATGCTTGCCGAAGGCTCAGTTCAGGAAGTCATGGACCTTGCCGGCGTAGCCCATCTGTCAACGCTCAAATCACGCGTTCCCTTCATAAACTTCTTTGACGGTTTCCGCACCTCGCATGAGATTCAGAAAATTGAAGTAGTGGATCAGGAAGACCTCGAACCGCTGCTTGACCGCGAGGCTCTCGCCGATTTCCGCAAACGCGCTCTCACACCGGATGCCCCCGTGGCACGCGGTATGGCCGAGAACGGTGACGTGTTCTTCCAGCACCGCGAGGCATGCAACCCCTACTATGAGGCCGTACCCGAAATCGTGGAGCAGTACATGGCTGAAATCACCAAGATAACCGGCAGGGAATATCACCTGTTCAACTACTACGGCGATCCCGAGGCCGAAAGAGTGATCATAGCCATGGGTTCCGTTACCCAGGCCGCTCAGGAAGCCATTGACTACCTCCGCTCCAAAGGCGAGAAGGTCGGTATGGTTTCGGTTCACCTCTATCGTCCTTTCTCAGCCCGTCATTTCCTCTCCGCAGTGCCCAAGACCGCCAAGTGCATCGCTGTGCTTGACCGCACCAAAGAACCCGGAGCCAACGGCGAACCCCTCTATCTCGACGTTGTGGAATGCTTCAGCGGTCAGGCCAATGCCCCCAGGATTGTTTCGGGCCGCTACGGACTCGCTTCCAAGGACACCACTCCCGCCCAGATCATCGCCGTGTTCGACAACCTCGCGCTGCCCGAACCCAAGACCGGTTTCACCGTAGGTATCATCGACGATGTAACATTCAAATCGCTTCCCCCGGTTGAAGAGATTGCCCTCAGCGGTGCTTCGACCTACGAGGCCAAGTTCTACGGTCTCGGTGCCGACGGTACAGTGGGCGCCAACAAGAACTCAGTGAAGATCATCGGTGAGAACACTCCGAAATACTGCCAGGCCTACTTTGCCTACGATTCAAAGAAATCAGGCGGTTTCACCTGCTCGCACCTCCGTTTCGGCGACGATCCCATCCGTTCGACCTATCTGGTGACCACCCCTAACTTCGTGGCATGCCATGTGCAGGCTTATCTCCACATGTACGATGTGACCCGCGGTCTGCGCGACGGCGGTACATTCCTTCTCAACACCATCTGGGAGGGTGATGAACTTGCAAAGAATCTTCCCAACAAGGTGAAGAAATACTTCGCTGACCACAATATCACCGTATATTATATCAACGCTACCCGCATAGCTCAGGAAATCGGTCTCGGCAACCGCACCAACACCATTCTCCAGAGCGCATTCTTCCGCATCACCGAGGTTATCCCCGTGGATCTCGCCGTTGAGCAGATGAAGAAATTCATTGTCAAGAGCTACGGCAAGAAGGGTCAGGATATCGTTGACAAGAACTATGCCGCAGTTGATCGCGGCGGCGAATACAAGCAGCTGCCCGTTGACAAGGCATGGAGCAATCTTCCCGAAGACGAAGTTGCCGCCAACAATGACCCCGAATTCATCAACAAGCTCGTCCGTCCCATCAACGCACAGGACGGCGACCTGCTCAAGGTTTCGGACTTCAAGGGCATTGAGGACGGTACCTGGCATCAGGGCACTGCAGCCTTCGAGAAACGCGGTGTAGCCGCTTTCGTTCCCGAATGGCTCTCCGAGAACTGTATCCAGTGTAACAAGTGTGCCTACGTCTGCCCCCACGCATCAATCCGTCCGTTCGTGCTCGATGCCAAGGAGATGGAATGCATGCCGCTGGCAGAGGACAAGACACTTCCCGCAATCGGCCGCACATTCACAGGCATGCGTTTCGTTCAGTCAGTTGACGTGCTTGACTGTCTCGGCTGCGGAAACTGTGTTGACGTATGTCCCGGCAAGAAGGGTCAGAAGGCTCTCGTCATGAAGCCTCTCGAAACTCAGCTTGACAAGCAGGCCGAATGGGACTACTGCGTGAAGAACGTTGCTTCCAAGCAGAATCTCGTCGACATCAAGGCAAATGTCAAGAACAGCCAGTTCGCCACACCTCTGTTCGAGTTCTCCGGCGCATGCTCAGGCTGCGGCGAGACTCCTTACGTGAAACTCATCAGCCAGCTGTTCGGCGACCATGAAATGGTTGCCAATGCAACAGGTTGCTCTTCAATCTACTCCGGTTCAGTACCTTCAACTCCTTACACCACCAATGCTGCCGGTCACGGTCCCGCATGGGCCAACTCTCTGTTCGAGGACTTCGCTGAATTCGGTCTGGGTATGTTCATAGCCAACGAAAAACTCCGCTCACGTCTGGAGGACAAGATGAAAGCCGCTCTGACATGCCCGTCATGCAGCGACGAAATCAAGGCTCTCGCACAGCAGTGGCTCGACAACAAGGAGGATGCCGCTGTTACCCGTGAAGTTGCCGACAAACTTGTTCCGCTCTGCACCGCCTGCGGCTGTGACGTATGCAAGGGCATCCTTGAACTGCACAGCTACATCGTTAAGCGCTCACAGTGGATCATAGCCGGTGACGGCGCCGCCTACGACATAGGTTTCGGCGGTCTCGACCACGTGCTCGCATCAGGCAAGAACGTCAATGTACTCGTGCTTGACACTGAGGTTTACTCCAACACCGGCGGCCAGGCTTCGAAGGCAACCCCGCTTGCAGCCATCGCCAAGTTCGCTGCCTCGGGCAAGCGTATCCGCAAGAAAGACCTCGGTCTTATCGCAACAACCTACGGTTACGTTTATGCCGCTCAGGTAGCCATGGGCGCCGACCAGGCCCAGACCCTCAAGGCTATCCGCGAGGCCGAGGCCTACGACGGACCTTCAATCATCATTGCCTACTCGCCCTGTATCAACCACGGTATCCGTGCCGGTATGGGCAAATCCCAGCAGGAAGAGGCCAATGCGGTTGCATGCGGCTACTGGCACCTCTGGCGCTACAATCCCGCTCTGGAGGAAGAGGGCAAGAACCCCTTCAGCCTCGACAGCAAAGAGCCCAACTGGGACGAGTTCGAGAACTTCCTCAAAGGCGAAGTGCGCTATGCATCGGTTGTTAAACAGTATCCCGAAGAGGCCAAGGCTCTGTTTGAGGCAGCCAAGGCCAACGCACAGTGGCGCTACAACAACTACCGCCGTCTCGCCCAGCAGCAGTGGGGCGTGGATCCTGAAATAGGAAATCTGCCCAAATAAGATTTTCTGAAAATAACCCTATAAAGAGAGCGGCCGCCCGGTATCATCGGACGGCCGCTCTAATGATGTTCGCCCGACATGGACATTCCGGTTTAGTTTGTATAAAAGTCAATCCATATTCCTCCATGTAGGAGTATATAAAAAAACAATGTAACTTCCAATCGGCACAATATTAAATGTTGATTGGAAGTTATTTGCCTTATACTCACCTGAATTTAAGAAATAATAGGTAACTATGATTCAACTAACAAAAGAAGAATGTTTGAGAGGAAGTTCTGCAACACCCTCAACACCTTCTCTGGAGACTTATTCCTGATAGTGTGGGTGTTATCAGCCCCGAGGGGGCGTCCCGAATTATAGCACCATATCGGAAGCTGAGGGACGAGGCTTTCGGTATGGTGTAACGTCCAAAGATAGCCTCCGGCCTCGGAGAGGTCGGTTAATTCCCCCACGGATTGCCTGAGGCACGGGGTCGTTACGTCGCTGTATCCGTGTTAGGAACCGCCGTATGCCGGACGGCATGTACGGTGGCGTTAGAGGTCGGTAAACACGAAAGCAGGAGATAAACACCTGCGAATGGTGTTTACCTCCTGCTCGATTGATGTATCAGGTTTGGGGTCTGGCAAGTATACGTCAGCGGTGTTTTTCCGTGGCATGGCGGGCTATTGAATCCTGTTCCGCCGCAGCCACTTCCTCGGCCGATGGTTCGTAACCGGGTTTCCACTTGGATACTTCCCAGGGCTTGCGGTCCTCTATATGCCAGTCAAAGGGGTAGAATTTTGTGTCGGGGTCACGCCACGATGGTTTGCGCCGGGCGTAGACAATCAGCGGTATGGCAACAAAAACCGCTACTCCGACCAGAAGGATGCCAATGTATACAACGGGGCTGCCGGTGGTTATCTGGGCCGGCGGCAGGTAACTCAGCACGAGTGCGAGCATGGCTCCAGCCACACCTATGATAACCGTGAGCCACATTCCGAATTTTCCGCCGGGAACTCTGTAGCCGCGTTTCTTGTTGGGCTCCGTGCGGCGCAGACGTACAAACGCCGCATAAATCACGAGTACCATGATCAGATAAATGATGGTGGCCATCTGCGACATTATCTGATAGGCGGATTCAACCGTTGGCAGGACAATGAGGATGAGGCAGAGCAACGAGACAACGATACCCTCGAAATAGATGATGGGTTTGTTGACGCCGTTTTTATTGACGGTCTGGAGGGCGCGAGGCAGATAGCCGGAACGACCCACGACCATCACGCCTGTGGCCGGACCGGAAATCAGTGCGCTTACCTGACCTACAACGCCCACCATTATCAGCAGGGCTATGACATTGCCCATCCAGGCGAGGTCAAACGAACGCCACAGCGCTTTGTAGGCAACCAGCAGTGACTGGAGCAGGTTGATGTCCTTAGACGGTATGACCAGACCTATTATGAGGGTGCCTACGGCATAGACCACCACTATGATGAGAATGGCCAGAAATACCGCGCGCGGGAAATCGCGGGCCGGATTCGCCATCTGATTGATGTGGACAGCCTGAATCTCCATACCTGCGTAGAAGAGGAATATGGAGGCCGCGAGCACAATGGTGTCAAGATGGGAGAAATCAGGAATGAAAGGCAGCGGGGCAAGGTCATTGGGGTTGCCCAGACAGACGTAGACAATACCGAGCAGAATCAGTATGGCGCCGGGAATGATGGTGCCGCACAGACCTCCGAGTGTGCTCAGCTTGTTGGCCTGAGCCTGTCCGCGGAGGGTGTTGAGAGTCACTCCCCAGTAAATCAGCAACGCTATGACCAGAGTGTAGAGCTTGTTGGAAGCGAGCCATGAGTCGAAACTGTCAGGCCAGAAAATGTAGGCGAGCGATGCCGCACCGAACATAAGCACGGTGGGGAACCATATTATAATGGTCTGCCATTCGAGAAACATGGCCAGCCACCCCCATCTCGGACCGAATGCCTCGGCCACCCACCGGTAGAGACCTCCGTCCTTTGTGTAGG
Organism: uncultured Muribaculaceae bacterium; assembly: GCA_947627615.1. Lineage (GTDB taxonomy): Bacteria > Bacteroidota > Bacteroidia > Bacteroidales > Muribaculaceae > Paramuribaculum. The sequence continues at coordinate 68,889 of CANQWS010000014.1, forward strand.
TCGAGGCCAGCTCCGCGCACACGAGCGAGAACGGCAGCAGGAACACTACCGCCGCAAACAGATAGTAGAATATTGATTGCACGCCGTATTTGGCTTCTGAAGGAAGACCGCGCAGACTCAGAATGGAGGTGACGATCAGGATGGACATGGCCATCATGGTCAGCGTGGTTTTCCGGGCGCCACCGGCTGCGGTTTTAGCCGGTTTGCCGGCCGATGCCGCGGATTTTGATGTAGGAGTGCTCATGACAAAGGGTTTAAAAAACAGGCGGAGCCAAATTTGTAGACCAGCTCCGCCTGAATTATGAATATTCTTTTATTCGCCTACAGGGAAAGCCTGGGCAATGCGGGTACCGGTCTTGTAGTGAACACCGGGCTGGGCGGTGATGCTGACATTGGATGCGCGCTGGAAAACAACCACTATGTCGGAACCGCCGAACTGGAAGTAGGAAATCTCTTCGCCCTTGCGGAGAACATCGCCTTCCTCGCAGGTTACGATGATGGATGATACCTGGGCCATACCCATAGGCAGAATGGCAACTTTACCTATCTTGGATTCGATTACGATAAGACCGCGGGTCTGGATGAACTGATAGCCGGCTTCGTCAAGGGCGTTGAGCTTGCGGCGTACAATCTTGGTACGTCCCTTTTCATCGCCTTCGATAGGAATGGCCTCTACTCCAAGCCATGTGGCACCCTGGATGACGCGGGCTTCGAGCACCTTGCCGCCTACGGATGCATGCTGGCGGTGATAGTCGGTAGTGTTAAGGAACTGGTGCATCCAGATACCTCCGCGGAAGTCATCCTTGTACTTGCTGCCTTCCAGAAGTTCCTCAATGCTCCATTCGAGACCTTTGATATTGACTTTGGATTCGGCGTTGACTTCCCACTGTCCGTCGTTGGTGGAGTCGGCCGGAGAAACGATCACATGGTCATCGTTGACAGCAGCCACGGGACGGTAGCCCGGTTTCACGTTACGGGCAAAGAACTGGTTGAAGGTCTTCCATCCGCCTTTAGGCACGATGTAGTCACCCATGTTGTAGCGGGGAGCGTCATAGTAGGACTGAACAGCTTCGTCGGTGAGCGATTCGGGAGTATCCATCCACATTCCCAGAGAAATCACAAAGCGGCGCATCCATTCCGAGAGGGGAGTGAGCGGCGGCATTTCGTTGCCCTTGAGCTGGCTGGGGATAATCGGGGTCTGCAGTTCCTTGACAGGGCTCTGGTCAAGAAGGAAATAGAACATGGTCACATGCTGATAGACGATGTCGCCCTCGGGGTCTTCTTTAGGAACCCAGTGGAGATTTGACTCACACCAGTCATAATAATCTTCCAGAGTCTTGATAGGCTCATACTCGATTGTGTTGAGTTCGTGACATCTGTCAAGTGCTTTCTGGAATTTGTCCTGCCAACCATTTTTGGCGATCATGTCAATGAGTTCCTGAATAATGGGCGAATAAGTTTTAGTTGCCATAGTGTAGATTAAGTTATATGAATATATGTTGTTTTATTTATCGCTGGCCCCGATGCATCCTTGTGTATCCGACCGACGTATATATTAACATGAATTTATAAAAAGTGGTTCAAAAAAAGAGGCCGCGTTTTTTATTCGCGACCCCTGATTTTTTGTGATGAAATTTTACAGATTTCAGATCTTGATTCCTTTCTTGAGCGAACCGGTGGCTGTGACCGGTTTGTCGCCGTCGATAAGTTTCACCTCCACATTTTTAATGATGTCCGAGATGTCGCGTTTGCCTTCCTTGCGGTCGAGACTGACCTTGACTTTTCCGCCTTTTCTTTCGGCCTTGAAGTGCAGCAGGGCATAGTCTCCGTCACGGAATCCCCATCCGTCGCCGGCGTCAATGTAAAGCTCGCCTGACGCTTTGCCCTGATTGTCAAGGCAAACAAGAAGGGTCAGAGGCTCAAACGGGTTCTGGTTTGTGCTCTGCACGGCCTTTCCTGCGGGTATGATGCTTCCGCCGCGCATTTTCAGCTCAGCCTGATATTTGTCGGTATCGTCACCGTCGATGAGGCTCACGGTCCGCCATAGTCCCGACGGCAGTGCAGGGTTCTCGGCAAAGGCGGGAATCACCAGAAGGTCCTCGCCAAGGAGGAAACACTGCTGCTCGGAACGCAGAGCCGGGTCCTTGATGTCGGCGAAGAATGCCGGCTGCATCACCGGAATTCCGGTGAGATGGGAATTGTGGAATAATGTATAAATATACGGTAACAGACGGTAACGTCTCCCGATGGCCATGCGGGACGATTTCTCGATTTCCTCGCCGAATGCCCAGGGCTCCTTGTCGTTGGTGCCCGCACAGGCATGACCGCGCACAAAGGGGAAGAATACGCCGAATCCAAGCCAGTTGGCCCACAGATCGGCATCGGTGTTGTTGAGGAATCCGCCTATGTCAGGGCCGTTGAATGGCTGTCCGGACAGCCAT
>CANQWS010000015.1 GCA_947627615.1 uncultured Muribaculaceae bacterium
TATATGGCTCATTTCGATGAAGCCATCGCCCGCAGCCTGTCACGCACCACCATAGTAAGGATTACCCTTACCGAACCGCCGGTCGGCAAATGCAAACCCTGATCGAAGCAGAAGACAACTAGGATTTTATTTGAATTGGAATAGTGTATTTAATATTATTTTACATTTCAGTGCAAAGATTTGGCGCTGTATGTGGCTAATTTTGCGATGTCATGGGCTTATGCCTGTACGGGAAAGGCATAGACAAAGAGAATTCAGAGGGTCCGTTTTTTGTCCTGAATCCCGAGAGCGGGAAGTATGAATCGACGGCGCCGGATCTTATAGAGCGCGTGGGCGAGGCTATCAGTCCGGAGGACGAGATCAATGCCGCGTTTGCTGCCAAAGAATAGTTCTTGGCGTTTCGAGCGTGGCCGTCGTTGATCATACGGGATATGTGCAACTTGGCATAGTCGCTGAAACTTGCATCCGTTTCTTCGGTGGAGAGGAACGCCACTACCTCCTTGACAGTCCACTTGGAAGTGTCCTGCATGTTGAGTCGCTGATTGTAGTAGCCAATCAACTCTGTGCAGTAACGGAGAACGGCGTTGTCGCGTATCTCTCGGTTCTTTGTTACGGACTTCTTGTCTACTACTTTGCCGGTCTTGATGAAAGCCGACTGTCTCTCGTGGATTACCCGGATATACACGGGGTAAAATCCATCTGCGCGTTGCTTTTGAACGCAGGGGCGAAGGGTTGCCATACTACTTTATTATTATTTGATTGATGCTTAATCCTTGCGGAGTTTTTTGTCAATCAGTAGATTACAACCCTTTTTGAACTCTCAACAACGCTCTCAACACGCTCTCAACAAGGGGGTCGGAAACTCTCAACTATTTCTCAACAATCGTGCTCATTCTGCTCGATTTGAGTGTTGAAGTGAGCGAGAGGTTTAAGAGCAAATTAGGTCGTAACCTCTGATTTGCAGAGTATTACGACCTAATTATATGTGGTTCAAGAGTTGTCTATCAATCCTCTATTGCAGCCTGCGCCGCAGCTACGCGGGCGATGGGCACGCGGAACGGTGAGCAGCTGACGTAGTTCATGCCAAGTTTAGCGCAGAATTTAACTGAAGAGGGTTCACCTCCGTGCTCGCCACAGATTCCGACTTTGAGTTCGGGCTTGGTAGCACGGCCTTTTTCTACGCCCATTCTTACGAGCTGGCCAACGCCTTCCTGGTCGAGGACTTCGAAGGGATCGGTCTTGATGATGCCATGTTCCTTGTAGAATTTGAGGAATTTGGGAGCATCGTCGCGAGAGAATCCGAATGTCATCTGGGTAAGGTCATTTGTACCGAATGAGAAGAAGTCAGCAACGGTAGCGATCTGATCGGCAACGAGAGCTGCACGGGGAACTTCAATCATGGTTCCTACCTTGTAATTTACGTTGGTGCCTTTTTCAACGAATACCTTGGCGGCTGTGATGTTGATAACGTTAGCCTGGTTCTGGATTTCCTTGAGAGAACCTACCAGAGGTATCATGATTTCGGGATGAACGTCGATTCCGCGGTTCTTGCAGGCAATAGCTGCTTCGATGATGGCGCGGGTCTGCATCTCGGTGATTTCGGGATAGGTGATACCGAGACGGCATCCACGATGACCGAGCATGGGGTTGAATTCCTCGAGGCTGTCAACTTTGGCTTTAACTTCTTCAAGAGTCAGGCCCATTTCGGTTGCAAGCTCTTTCTGAGTAGCGGTCTGATGAGGAACGAACTCATGCAAGGGAGGATCGAGAAGGCGGATAGTCACTCCGTAGCCGTCCATTGCCTCGAAGATGCCTTCGAAGTCACCACGCTGCATGGGGAGAAGTTTGGCAAGTGCCACACGACGTCCTTCAACATCGCCTGCGAGAATCATCTCACGAACGGCCTTGATGCGGTCGCCTTCAAAGAACATGTGCTCTGTGCGGCAGAGACCGATACCCTGAGCTCCGAAATGACGGGCCTGTTTGGCGTCTCGGGGAGAATCGGCGTTGGTGCGCACGAGAGTGTGGGTATATTTGGCAGCAAGGTTCATGATTGCGCCGAAGTCACCGTCAAGTTCGGGTTCGGTTGTGGGAACCTGTCCGTCATAAACGTCACCGGTTGAACCGTTGAGAGAGATCCAGTCACCTTCATGATATGTCTTACCACCGGTGGTGAGGGTCTTTTCCTTGTAATCGATGCGGATTTCGCCGGCACCTGAAACGCAGCATTTACCCATACCGCGGGCAACAACGGCAGCGTGAGAGGTCATACCGCCACGCATTGTGAGGATACCCTGGGCAACGGCCATACCGCGGAGGTCTTCAGGAGAGGTCTCGATACGTACGAGAACCACTTTCTTTTTCTTCTCGGCCCAAGCCTCGGCTTCGTCAGCAGAGAATACAACCTGACCGGTAGCGGCACCCGGAGATGCGGGAAGACCTTTGGCAACTACATTGGCGCGCTTGAGAGCAGCCTTGTCAAATACGGGGTGGAGAAGCTCATCGAGTTTCTGGGGTTCCATGCGGAGAAGGGCGGTCTTTTCATCGATTTCGCCAGCACGGAGAAGGTCCATGGCGATTTTCACCATAGCGGCACCGGTGCGCTTTCCGTTACGGGTCTGAAGCATCCAGAGCTTACCGTCCTGAATGGTGAACTCCATGTCCTGCATATCCTTGTAATAGTCCTCAAGACGATTTGCAATGGCGATAAGGTCAGCTGCGCAAGTAGGCATTGACTCTTCGAGCGAGGGATATTTTGCAGCACGGACTTCTTCGGTTATGCCCTGCAGGGCAGCCCAACGGCGAGAGCCTTCGACTGTGATCTGCTGGGGTGTGCGGATACCGGCAACAACGTCCTCACCCTGAGCATTGATAAGATATTCACCGTTGAAGATGTTTTCGCCAGTAGCGGCGTCGCGGCTGAAAGCAACACCGGTTGCGGAGTTGTCGCCCATGTTACCGTAAACCATAGCCTGTACGTTGACAGCGGTTCCCCACTCTTCGGGAATCTGGTTCATGCGACGATAGATGATGGCGCGTTCGTTCATCCAGCTGTCGAACACAGCGCAGATACCACCCCAGAGCTGTTCCCATGCACTGTCGGGGAAATCTTTGCCGGTGTATTCCTTAACGGCAGCCTTGAAGAGCTTAACGAGGTTCTTGAGGTCGTCAACATCAAGTTCGGTATCAAGTTTGACGCCTTTTTCCTCTTTCACCTTTTCCATTATTTCCTCGAAGGGATCAATGTCTTCCTTGCTCTTGGGTTTCATGCCGAGAACAACGTCGCCGTACATCTGCACGAAACGACGGTAGCTGTCCCATGCGAAACGGGGGTTGCCGCTCTTTGTGGCGAGCGATTCAACTGTAGCGTCGTTCATACCGAGGTTGAGGACAGTGTCCATCATACCGGGCATTGAAGCGCGAGCGCCTGAACGAACTGATACAAGAAGGGGATTCTGGGGATTGTCGAATTTGTTTCCAGTCAAATTCTCAACATGGGCTATAGCGGCCTCAACGTCCTTCTGCAGACGTTTAACCACTTCATCGCGGCCATATTGAGTGTATTCGGTGCATACTTCAGTAGTGATAGTAAAACCAGGAGGCACAGGCATGCCCAAGAGGTTCATTTCGGCGAGGTTTGCACCTTTACCGCCAAGGATATTGCGCATAGAGGCATTGCCTTCTGCCTTACCATCTCCGAACGTGTAAACTCTTTTCATTTTAAAAATTAAGAATTGAATTAGTTTATGAGAATAGATTTATTTTTCGGTAATCAAATATAAATCGGTTAACTTTAGTTAATGAGGGATAGTGATGCAAAAATAACACAATAATACCGAAATCAGAAATTATTTCAACAAATTTTGCGAGAATATCCTCATCTTTGAGTTTATTTAAGTACTTTTGTAAAACGAAACATTCAAAGATTTCATTCTCATGGCCAAGATAGGAGACATGGTCCGCTTCCTGAACACCACCGGAGGCGGTCGGGTAACAAAGATAAAGGACAATATAGCATACGTTGAAGACGAGGACGGCTTCGAGACTCCCGTACTGATGAGGGAGTGCGTGGTTGTGGCGGCAGCTTCCGACCAGAAAATGAGTCAGGCACAGGAGCAGCAGCCAGCGGTGACTGCAAAAACAGTCAGTGCGGCACCCACAAAAGAAATGAAATCGCCTCAGACCGGCTCGCCGAAGGCAGTGGCCGAGGACGAGCTTCCGGTAATAGAGACTCCGGAGGGAGAGAAGATAAATCTTGTCCTCGCCTACGAACCGACGGACATAAAACAGCTGTCGACAACGACATTCGACACATACATTGTCAACGATTCGAACTACTTCCTCTACTTCTCATATATGACAAAAGCCGACGAATGCGACAAGTGGACCACCCGCTACGCCGGTATCGTGGAACCGAACATCCAGCTGTTTATCGGAGAGATTTCCCATGAGGATCTTCCCTCGATGGACCGTGTGGCCATACAATACATCGCATTCAAACGTGACAAGGAATTCACATTGAAGCAACCCGCACTCATTGAAGAACCGCTTGACACAACCAAGTTCTTCAGACTGCACTGCTTCACGCCAAACACCTACTTTGACAAAAATGTGATTTCGCTTGAACTCGTCACGAACGACGCACCGCGCAGAGCAATTGTCGTTGACCCCAAAAAGCTGAAGGCATCCATGGCTGAAAAGAAAGCAGCCGACATGCCCCGCAGACGGATCATAAAGAAGAAACACACCAAGGCGGAGCGCAAGGCCGATGACACAATCGTCGTGGACCTGCACATATCTTCGCTTGTGGATGACATCCGCGGTCTGTCAAATGCCGACATGCTCAATCTGCAGGTCGATGAATTCAGCCGCATAATGGACGAGAATGCAAAGAACAAGGGGCAGAAGATTGTATTCATCCACGGCAAGGGCGAAGGAGTGCTCCGCAATGCCATCCTCAAGGAGTTGAACCACCGCTATAAAGGTAACGATGTGCAGGATGCCTCATTCAGGGAATACGGATTCGGAGCCACACAAGTGACCATCAGATGATATTCTGTTTCTCAGCCTGCGGCAACACGGCTCTCGTGGCCCATCGTCTCGCCGGGATTCTCGGCGAGAAAGTAACGATGATCACGAACAATGCCCCGCGCAGTTATGATGTAGACACCCACCGCAGAGTCATCTGGGCTTTCCCAGTCTATTCATGGGGGCTTCCGCGGGAGGTAAGGGATTACATCCGGACAGTCAGAATTATCGGCGGTGAAACGAAGGACCATTTCATGGTTGCGACATGCGGCGATGACGCCGGACTGGCCGATAAAATATGGGCAAAGAGCATAGCCGGACGTGGATGGCGCCCTATAGCCGCGCATACGGTAATAATGCCCAACACTTACGTGAATCTGCCGGGATTCGATGTTGACAAGGTTACACTCGCCAATGAAAAACTCTCAGAGGCACCCGAAAGAATCGAAGAAATTGCCCATGCGATAAAATGCCGTTCCACGATTTCAAAAATCACACGCGGACGCTGTCCGTGGCTGAAAACAAGAATATTATATCCGCTGTTCAACCTTTTTCTGTCATCTCCGAAACCATTCAAGGCCGAAGCTCACTGCATAGGATGCGGAAAATGCTCCCGTTCATGTCCGATGGGAAATATTGCTATTGTAAACAGCATTCCTCAGTGGGGCAATAACTGCACGATGTGCATGGCATGTTATCACCACTGCCCTTACCACGCTGTGGCATACGGCAAAATAACAAGGAAAAAGGGACAATATCTCGCCCCGGATAAATTCTAAACCGGATTTTTAAACCGTTATGGTCTGATTCCGGATACAGCTGTTGGAAGGGACAGAAAGATAAACACAGAGTCTGGTCACCGCTTCAACGGCGGCAATGTCATCCGGATTAAATTTCAGATAAACGGCATCGGGGTGTTCAACCGGCCGGTTCAAGCCGATAATCCGTGGAGGCAAAGGCATGTCAAACAAAACAGAAGAAGGCAATGTCTCATTATAAACCATGACATCGAAACCGCCCCATCTCTCATTCATAATTGAAAGAGCCCCTGCAACTGCAACCGAATCAATTCGGCTGACAGGGATGAACAAAGCGCCATTGGACTGGGCGAGCATCTGACCGGCCCTGACATCGTCATGCAGAAAAGCCACCTTGCACCCTGACGATACATATAGCTTTATTATCGAATTTTCCGTCTCACCGATCAAGCCGGCCATCAGCACCCTCAGTCTGGGCATTCTGATTCTGAACCAGCCGTCGGACTGACTTTTATTTGATGATTTCCTTACCGGCTGCGTGCGCCGGTAGTCTTCCATCTTCTTTTCAAGGTAGTTGTCGGCCATAATCACGCCGGAGCATCAGTACCTTTCATTGTATCGATAACTTTCGGGGCCTTATGCTTGGGCTCAACTTTGAGTTTTATGGAATCGAACCCCTGTCCGTAAACACCGTTGACATTAGCCTGCGAGATAAAGGCATGTTCATCGATGCTCTTGATTATTCGGAAAATATTGACTGACTCTATCTTTCGGCACATTACAAGCAGAATTTTTACTTCATGCTTGGAGTACCAGCCGGTTCCGCTTAAAACGGTGCATCCACGCTTGGCTTCATTGTTGATAGCCGTGGCAATCTCGTCCCACATTGGCGAGAAAATGATGAACTGCACGGCCTGACGGTTGGTGTTTATGACCATATCGGCCATGAACGAAGCTATTGCGAGGACTATAAAACCATAGACCACAGTATCCACATTGTGGAATATAAGATAGGATGACGAGATAATCACCATATCCGTGTAGAGCATGGTTCGGCCTACACTCACGTTGGAATGCTTCGAGACCATCGCAGCCACAATATCCGTGCCTCCTGTGCTACCGTTGTGTGTAAATGATATTCCTACACCGATACCGCACATCATACCGCCGATAATCACGTTCATAAACGGCTGCCCTACGACAAGCGGCTCATGGAACATGGGCGTCAGCAAACCGATGAACAGGGAAACCATCACAGCTCCGAATATGGTTCCGAGAACAAACTGCTTGCCCACAATCTTGAACGCGAATGCAAGCAGAATGAGATTACATACAAGAGTGGTGATAGCGACCGGGATGCCGAATCCGAACCAGTTGTCGCTAAGGAAATATACTATTGTTCCGAGACCGGCAAGACCGCCGATAACAACTTTCTCCTGAAAAATGAAAGCGGAGAAGCCGAAAGCATATATAAAAATTCCGAGTGTTATAAAGAAATAGTCACGCGTGGAGCGCCACAGTTTTTCTCCTGAAATCTTCATAGATGATATTAATATTTAAAATTCGTGGCAAAGTTAATCCAACAATGCAGGATTACAAAATAAAAATCCGGAATTTTTTCACTAACTTTGGGCCTGAATTAAACATCAAGTAAAACATTCCGTTTCAACAAAACCGCCATGCGAAAGTCTTATCTGTTGATACTATTGATAATAGGTTTTCTGTATCCCGTCAGCTCGGAAGCCCAGAGCGAGAAATTCGTTGACTTCTCCCCTGCCACGAAAATGCTCGAACTTCAGATTCACGGTCTGGTAGGCGGCAGCTCGGTCACACAGAACTATGACAAACTGTATTCCCGAATACAGAACCACAATGTGAACATGGGCAATTCATGGGGCGTCGGCGCAAAAGCCGTGTTCGGTGTCAGAAACTTTTTCGGTTTCGGCACATCGGCCAACATAATGCTCAACTACTACAATATAGACATGGCGATTGTAGGCGAGGAAAACACAAGCATGAGCGCTGTTTTTGTCAACAACCGCACGGTCACATTCAACATACCGGTATTCGCCAGTTTCAGATTCAATGTGGCACACAGCGTAAGATGGGACATCGATGCCGGATTTTACTATGCTTACGGTTTTGCCGGACGACAGAAACAGCAGATTTACCGGGCCGAAATCAATGCCGTCGACGAGCTTGTACCGGAAATAGAAAAAGTAACCACAGATTACTACCACTCTGACCGGACACTGTTCAATGTGTTCAACCGGGGTGACATTGGAATCCATCTGGGAATGTCAATCAATTTCGGACCGCATCTTGCCGTAGGGTTCCAGACCCAATACGGACTGAAAAACTCGGCCCGAAGCAACATAGTGGATAACCCGTCGGTCCATAACTTCTATATGGCAGGATTGCTCGGTTATCGTTTCTGAAAATAATAATCAAACATCAAATCATTATAAAAAATCTATGGATAACAAAGAAATCGTTGTGAGCGGAATCCGCTCGACCGGAAATCTTCATCTCGGCAACTACTTCGGCGCACTGCGGAATTTTGTCAAGATGCAAAACGATTACGATTGCCGCTTTTTTATCGCCGACCTTCATGCCCTTACAACAAATCCCGACCCCAAAGAACTCCACACAAGCGTAAAAAGCATTGTGACCGAGTATCTCGCTGCCGGGATAGACCCTGAAAAAGCCACCATATTCGTTCAGTCAGACGTTCCCGAAGTTTCGGAGCTGTATCTGCTGCTGAACATGCACGTGGGCATAGGTGAACTAATGCGCACCGCCTCATTCAAGGATAAGGCAAGAAAGGCTCTGGGCATAAAAGCCGATGCCGATAACGACGACAACATAGAGAACGAAATCATTGGCGCCGATTCAAACAAGCGTGTCAACGCCGGACTTCTCACCTACCCCACCCTTATGGCTGTGGATATACTCATCCAGAAAGCCCACAAAGTCCCCGTAGGCAAGGACCAGGAACAGCATCTTGAACTTACCCGCCGATTCGCGCGCCGATTCAACTCTTTCTATAACACCGACCTGTTCCCTGAACCGGAGAACTATAATTTCGGTAAAGCCGCCGTTAAAATCCCCGGACTTGACGGTTCCGGAAAGATGGGAAAAAGCGAGGGCAACTGCCTTTATCTGATCGACGAAGACAAGGTTCTCCGGAAAAAAGTGATGAGAGCAGTTACCGACGAAGGTCCCAAAGAACCGAATTCACCGGTTTCACAGCCTGTACAGAATCTGTTCTCTCTCATGGAACTGACATCGGCGCCTGAAACAGTGCAGCAGTTCAAGGATGCATATTCCGATTGCTCAATAAGATATGGCGACCTGAAGAAACAACTTGCCGAAGACATTCTCAACATTACACGTCCGATACGTGAACGCATAATGGAACTGCGTGACAATGACGAGTATATCGGGAAAGTTCTGCGCCAGGGAGCTGAAAGAGCACGATATTACGCTTCACAAACCCTGAAAGAGGCCCGCGAAGTGATGGGCATACGTAAATTCTACTGATAACCCTCCCCCTTTATAAAGAATCAATCCCCCGGAGCCTGACAGACATTTTGTTGGCTTCGGGGAATTTCTATTTTTTATCGTATATGCTGCTTTAATTCATCAAAATTTATTAGCTTTGTAAAAGAAATATAATATAGCTGTCAGGCTAATAATCCACCCATAACCCAAACACTGAAATATGAGAAATCTCGTAAAGGACGTATTCAACACCCCGTTTAGCGAAATAGCTATAAATCTGATTGTGAGTTGCTGGGTCACCATAACTGTTTCCCTGAATCTTGACAAGGACTGGACAGATATTGCAGTAGGAGCCGCTATTGCCGGCGGTATAATCCTCGTATTGCTGCTCGTTTGGGCTACCGTCATGCTGGTAATGAAAAAACAGGTTACGGTGATGCCGTTCAGAGTCAGAAAAATGTTTGAGGGCTGCGGATGGTTCCTGCTGGCTTACTGTATCCTGACCAATATGATTCCGGAACTTGCAGTGAAGTGGATGATTCCGGTCAGCTGGATTGTGTCGGGAATCTGCATCATAACTTTCGTCAACACACGGCTCCGCTGCTGCAAGGCGAGATGACGGCTCCGTCACCCGTTATGTCATTATTGCACGTAATGTGCAGAAAAGAAATCGTAAATTTGCCGAGCAGGAGCGAAAAGCATTATAATATATGGCAGCTGACAAAAGAAAGACATTAAGACGGTACTTGCCGGAAATCATTTCAATGATTACAACCATAGCAGGGATGTTGTGCAGCGATACATGGCCTCATGTATCCTTCTACCTGTTCATTGCGGCTCTGATTCCGGTGTGTCCCGCAATAATGTCCGATGCCGTCAAAGAATGGCGCAAAGGCGACATATTCAATGAATACACGCTCATGCTTCTGGCTTGTATCGGAGCTTTTGCCCTGAAAGAATATCCGGAGGCCGTAGCGATTCTGATTTTCTATTCTTTCGGCGAAAAGCTGGAAGACTCCGCATCGGACAAGGCCCGCTCCAGAATCCGCTCGCTTCTTGAATGCCTTCCGAAGCTGGTAGAGGTCAAGACCGACAAAGGAATCGAGATGCAAAAGCCAGAGGATGTGGCTGTGGGCTCCACAATCATAGTGAAAGCGGGCGAGCGTGTGGCTATTGATTCGGTCCTTGTGAGCCCGGAGAAGGCTGTGATAGACAATTCGGCCATAACGGGCGAGAGCATGCCTGTAACCGTAAACGCCGGCGATGAGATTCTTTCAGGCGCCATAGTGAGCGACAGAGAAATTCAGGCAACTGTCAGGAGGGAATACAAGGACAGCTCTATGTCCAGAATAATGGATATGATAGAGACTGCAGCCGCACGTAAATCCCATTCCGAGACGTTACTGAGGAAAATCACAAGGTACTATACTCCGGCGGTGATAATAGCCGCTGTACTGCTTTTCACAATTCCGTGGGCGGAAGCAATGCTGTCATCCCATTATTTCGAGTGGAAAGTATGGCTTGAAAGGACACTCATACTGCTTGTCTGCTCATGTCCGTGCGCTCTTGTCATCAGCATACCACTCAGCTACTTCGCAGCAATCGGCTCGTCGTCAAAATTCGGAGTACTGTTCAAAGGCAGTTCATACATCGATGCCCTGCGGACATCGGACATTCTGATTCTCGACAAAACCGGCACCATCACCACCGGGAAACTGCATGTCATAAAAATCATACCGGCTGCAGGTCACGTAAGAGACGAAGTGATAGACATAGCCGGAATGATAGAGCAACACAGCACCCATCCGCTCGCCAAGGCAATATGCAGTTATGTCAGTGAAAAGATGCCGGGCCTTACTCTCAGCGACATCGTGACGGAGGACCATGGAATAAAATCCATGACCAACAGAGGGCTTCTCACAGTGGGAAACCGAGAATATCTGAAAAAATACGGAGTGGACATGACCGGAATCCAATATCCTGACGATACGGAGGTATGCGTGGCCATTGACGGTGATCTTTATGGAACCATACTTCTTGCCGACACTCTGAAACCGGATATAGGCAAAACCATAGGCCAATTGAGAGCCCTCGGCATAAAGGCGATAGGCATATTGTCGGGCGACAACGAGCGCGTAGTCTCTCGTATTTCAAAGATATGCGGCGTTGACTTCCACAAGTCCAACATGCTGCCGGCCGACAAACAGAATTACATATCGAATAAAATAAGAGACGGACGCAGAATCATATTCGTGGGCGACGGAATAAACGACGCGCCGTCACTCGCAACAGCCAGTGTGGGCATAGCCATCGGGACCGGAGGAACGGACATAGCCATGGAAAGCGCCGACGCGGTAATCACCGGTCATGACCTCACACATCTCGTGGACGCCATCAGAATCTCGCGCAGACTCAAAACCGTTGTCACATTCAATGTGACATTCGCAATACTGGTGAAACTTGCAGTGATGGTGCTTGGAGCCGTGGGGCTTGCCACACTGTGGGCCGCGGTGTTCGCCGATACCGGCATCATGGTCATAACAGTGGCTTTAAGTCTGCTATGTCTGAGCCCTAAAACCATAAGTCATGGGAAAGGACATTGAGAATCTTCTGAGGGAAAAAGGGATAAAGATATCCGCCATAAGAATACTTGTGGGCAAAGTCCTGCAACAGAGCACCATGCCTCTGTCCGCACTGGAAATAGAGCAGGCACTGGCCACGGTTGACCGTTCATCCATAACCAGAGCCCTCTCACTGTTCACATCCAAAGGCCTTGTACATTCGATTGACGACGGTTCGGGAGCCACGAAGTATGAACTATGTCACGCATACGAGAATGACAGTCATTCCGACCTGCATCCTCACTTCCACTGCATGGGATGTGGCGCAACATTCTGCCTTAATGACACAGAAATCCCCCCGGTGAAATTGCCGGAGGGATTCGAGGCCGTTTTGCCCAACTATGTGATTAAAGGCTATTGTCCGAAATGTGCCGGACGTCAATAACACATACTTCGTCAAGCCCGGAGTTCGGAATCAGCTTTCACCGCCGTTTTGTTTACGGCCCACCAAATCATCGTTGCTGATTCCTTTGGAAGTCTTTTTGACAGATCCCTTCATTGAGCCGAATCTGTAAGAGATGCCTAATCGGAAGCTTCTTACATTCTCTCTTATGCTGCTGGATGTATAGCGGTAGGAAGTGTTGCATGATTCGCTTTTGTATCTGAAGCTGTTGCGTCCGATGGGGTTCTGTATGTCGAGGCGCACTGACAGTCTGTCCTCCTTGAGGAAATTACGGCTGAAACTCAGGAAATAGTTGAAGCTTCCTTTAAGAGTGTTGGAATAAAGAGAGCAGCCGCCCTTCCAGGCAAACATGCCCAGATTTGCCGACAGCTTCCACGGCAGTTTCTGGGTCAGTCTCACAAAGCCGTTCCCTGACCATCCGCCATTGGTTATGTTAATAGAAGGATTAGCATAGTGATTATAATGGCCGCCAAGATTAGCCATGACGGAAGTCTTGCCTGAGATAGTCCACTGCATGAAAAGCGAGAGGTCAACCGATTTGTTATGGCCGGCATTGGCATAGCCGCTGTAGGTGTGGTCACCCTCAATGCGCTGAACGCTGACTATATCATTGTTCGTGAATGAATATCCGGCCGTGAAATCAAGATTGAGTTTCCGGGTCAGCAGGCTGTAGTTGAGATTCAGCGAGCTGTTGCGTGAACTTCCGAGGTCAGGATTGCCCTGTGACGTGGCGGTAGGAGATTCCGAGATTGCAGGATTCAGGTAAGAAATGCCCGGACGATTGATGCGTGTACCGAAGGAGAGTTTGATGTTATTACGGTCATTGATGTCGTAGGCCACGGCTGCATTCGGGACCCAGTCACTAAGATTGCTGCCGAAATCCGGCTGTGAACCGTCAGCATACTTGGCCGAGAGACGGGAGAACTCATATCTGAGACCGGCTCTTAGGCTTACCCGGCTCAGTCTGACCCTGTAATCTCCGAAAACGGCCGCTATGTGGGTGTGATGTGAGAAATCGGTAAAAGGAGACCTATCCGTGCCGGTATATTGCTGGTGCGTTTTGCTGTTATTGTCACGGAAAATATATTTCATTCCCACATCGACAGTATGGATATTGGCGAAGGGCCGTGTCCAGTCCGTCTGGAAAGTATGTTCCATGAAATTCAGTTTGAAATCCGAAACGATACCGTCATAATTTACCGGCATGTTTACTCTGTCATAATATTCTGTTGAAGAATTGTTATGCTCATTGGTAGTGGAAACCATGTAGGAAACGGTGAAAATCTCGCCTTTTCGACGGGTGGAATGCTGATAGTTCAGATTGCCGTTGAAATCAAGATAGCTTGTTGGTGAGGTCAGACCTTTTGAGCGATAGCTGTAGAGAGGCGAACCGTTGGCTGCCGTGAGGCTCTGGAATCCGTGGTCGAACGATTTCATATCGTAATAATAACCGCCGAATTCAAGGGTGACCAGATTCATGGAGTCTGCCTCATAGCTGCCCTCGATACCCCACCAAAGCACGCCGCCTTTGTTCTCGGAGGTGTTGGATGAGAAACTTTTGTTGCCACTGTCCTCATAAACGCCTTCGGTCAGGCTATGATGCCTTGACGAACGGCGGGATGCGAAATGAGAGCCGAGATAAGACGAAAGTGTGACCTTATCGATCTGAGCCGATCCCCAGAGATTGGGCGACGGTAAATTATTGTCGGTATCGTAATTAAGTCCCAGATTGGCCATGGCACCCTTGATGGAGCTGCCCTCGACAGTCACAATATTCAGTATGGCGCCTATTCCTTCCGCGTCCTCTCTTGCTCCCGGATCGGTGATTACTTCGATTTTCTTTATCATAGAAGCCGGAATGGCCTTGAAGATTTCCTTTGCATTCTTTGTGAATGAATTGTTGGGCCTTCCGTTCTTATAGATCTTGAAATCCGAAGAGCCCTTGACCTTGATGGTTCCATCCGGCTCGACACTTACAAGCGGAACATTTCTAAGAACCTCCTGAAGAGAAGATGTGCGGGAAGTAATGTCAGCCTGAACGTCATAACCGATACGATCTATCTCTTTAACTACGAGTGGCTTCTGGGCCGTAACCGTGACATTGCCGAGCAGGTTGGTTGCGTCGCCGCAACGAAGCGTGCCGAGGTCCACGGTATTCTCCGTCCTTGAGACCTCAAATTTCCTGACGGCATCTGCAAGACCCACAACACTCGCATGGATTATGTATTCACCGGGCTTTGACAATGTTTTTACAAACATTCCCTTATCGTCAGTCACTCCGAAAGCAACCGGTTTGACCGAATCAGAGGGTGTGAAAATCCTTATAGAAGCAAATTCCTGAGGCTCATCGGAAGAGTTGACAACCAGTCCACTGACTTTATACTGGGCGAAAACATTAAAAAGACCGGTTATGAGAAGAATCAACGTTAAATAAATGCGTTTCATTTATAGTAAAGTATGATAATGATAAATATGGATTTATATTAAATGTCAAACGACATCTAATATGACGCAACATTACCTCAAAAAGTTTCAGGCCTGCTATTATTTATTTAGCAGTTTCCGAGGTATCCTGAGTGGTTCTCGCTATCTGGCTGCGTATTACCGTTAGAAGTTTCTCAAGTCTCTGCTTTTCGAGTTCCTGTTTTTTCCGTTCCCTTATCAATGTGGATGTCTCGAACAGGTTGGCCACGGCCTGTCTCTGAACGTCGTCAAGTGGGATGGTCACCGAATTGTTTCCGGAAAAAGTGACATTTATCGGGTCATTCCGATGTCTGAGGATAAATTCGCCCACTTCCTGACAGTCTCCTTCAATGAATGTCAGGACATCACGGCCGCCTACATGGTCATTGCGCTCTCCGTCAAAGGCTATGGAAGGAGTGTTGGCCGATTCACCGCCGGAGCTGACAGCTATAAGAGTGGCATTTACCGAGCGGGGCGATGTGGCTACCATGTAAAATCTACCGTCCGGAGCCATTCGGGGATGCAGTCCCGGGACAGCACTTACATCAACGTGTCCCTCACCGCGGTCAACGAAATAATTCTCCACGGCGTTCTGAACAAGCAAAGTCTGCTTTGACAGGGAATCGAGTCTGAATGCGTCAACAGCGGCAATGCTGTCGGCAGTCTGGAGCTGGAGACTTGTCAGTTGCTCCTGTACACGCGGACGCAACTGCATGGCCTTGCGGCGCACATCAACCGCTGCAGCATAGGCATGGTCTATGGAATCGAGCATAACCAGCGATTCCTCATATTTTTTCTGGGAATTCAGTAATTCGGCCTCGTTATAAAGTTCCTCGGCCTTATCGTTAACGGATCTGCCGCACGAAATCATGAGCAGAACCATGACAACACCGGTCAGGGTTGATTTAATTGCTTCTTTGAACATCTTTGACACCTTTTACAGAAGTGATTTTTTGAATAAGTTGTTTCAGAATATCCGTCGTTTCCACTCCGACAATGAGATATCCGTGGAAAAGACCGTCGTGGGAATCGATAGAGATATTCCGCAGAGAGGCCCCGTCCTGCTTATTTATTATTGACGAAATATTGGTCACAATACCTATATCGTCAGTACCAACCACAGAGAGATTGGCCACGAACTGACTTCCGGCTTTTCCAGACCAGCGTGTGGGAATAACGCGGTAAGGGTATCTCTCGGTTATGTGTGCAGCATTCGGGCAATCGGTCCTATGAATCTTTATGACACCCTCCGACGATACGAAACCGAACACCTTGTCGCCATAAATGGGATTACAGCACTTTGACAGACGGTAATTCATTCCTCTGACATTATCGCCTATTATAAGAACGTCGCCAGAACTCTCAAGTTCTTCTGGAGCCGAGGTCTGCAAGGTGAATCCTTCGGCCGAAACGCGCTCTGCGGGCGTCTCTTCCTTTTTAAGCTGCTGTTCGTAGCTGCTGACAACATCATTCACATCTATATCATTGTCAGCTATGGCTTTATAGAAATCAGTAACAGTCTTGAACCCGAGACGCTTTATGGTGCGCATCAGGCTCGATTCCTCCATTTCAATCTTGCGGTTCTTGAACCTTCTGTGCAGCAGCTCCTTTGCGAGTTCGGCGTCACGATTCTCACGCTCCTTGACCGCCTGACGTATCTTGCTTCGTGCCTTTGAGGTCACAACCATTGATAGCCAGTCAAGTTTGGGCATCTGTCCGGCGGTAGTCAGAATCTCCACCGTGTCTCCGCTGCGAAGCTTATAGTTGAGCTTGCGGGTCTTGCCGTTGACACGGCCGCCCGAACAAATGCAACCGAGATTGGAGTGGATATTGAATGCGAAATCAAGGACAGTGGCGCCAAGAGGGAGCTTGTAGAGGTCTCCTTTGGGAGTAAACACAAAAACTTCCTTATTATAGAGGTCCATCTTCATGTTTTTCATCAGCTCCATGGGACCTGATTCGGCATCCTCCAGAATGTCTCGCACATGATTCATCCATGTATCGAGGTTGTTCTCGCTCTTAATGCCCTTGTACTTCCAATGGGCGGCCACACCGGTTTCGGCAATCTCATCCATACGTTCCGACCGAATCTGCACCTCAACCCACTTGTCTTCAGGTCCGAGCACTGTTATGTGAAGCGATTCGTATCCGTTGGATTTGGGGACTGACAGCCAGTCCTTCATTCTCGCCGGATTGGGCTGGTACATGTCGGTGATTATGGAGAACGCGAGCCAGCACTCGGCACGCTCCCGTAACCGGTCTACATCGAGAATTATCCTTATGGCAAACAGGTCATAGATGCCGTCGACATCCGTGTGCTGTTTCACCATCTTGTTCCAGATGGAGTATATAGATTTGGTTCTGCCTTTTATTTCGAACTTCAGGCCCTGCTTTTCAAGAGCAGCTTTGACAGGACCGATGAATGATTTCATATAAGCGTCACGTTCACGCTTGGTCTCGTTAAGTTTACGGGCTATTCGGGTGAACATCTCGCGGTTGGTATACTTGAGCGACATGTCCTCCAGTTCACCTTTAATCTTATACAGACCGAGCCGGTGCGCAAGCTGTGCGTAAAGATAGGCTCCCTCACTCGCTACGGCCTTGACCAGATCCTCGGCGGGATGGTGATTGATGGAACGCATCAGAGTGAGACGGTCCACAATCATAATTATTATGACCCTTATATCCTCCGCAAAGGTAAGCATCAGATTGCGGAAATTCTCATTGGCCATGGCCGAATGCGTGCGATAGAGATTCTGCACCTTCTCCAGTCCGGCCATCATGTGCAGTACATCCGCATCGATATGGGATATCCTGCCGTCTGCCGCCGGTACGATACGCGACAGCAATATGGCTGTCACCATATTCTTATCGGCACTGACCTCCTTGCACAAGGCCGATGCAGTCAGAAGGCTTCTGACTACGGGATGGAAGCCGAACTGGTCCCGTTCGGAACTGTTTTCGCCTGACAATATCCCGGAAATAAGGTTCCTGAGTTCTTTCGATTCCTCAAAAGAAAACAGATCCGAGGTCTGCCGCCGCAGAGCTATGTATTCATTCAACAGGAGACTGCGCTCCGAATCATTCATTACAACCATGTCAAATAATACTGTGTAAGAAAATCAATCAATATTTATGCTGATAAAGGTAACGCTTTATAGAACGCTTGGGAGTCTTTTCAAATTCCTCGCTCATGAGTTTGAACGAAGCAATTTTGCTGTATGACGGTACTTCCTTGTTGACCGTCGTTATGTTTTCCGACATCTGCTGTTCGAGGTCCTCCATTGATATGGATTCTCTTGCAGCAAGTTCATAGTCCGGATATATGAGGGCCACTAGTCTTCCGTCCTCCGAAATGACAAGAGACTCGCTTACATAAGCCATATTGTCAAGAATCTGTTCAATTTCCTCAGGATAAATGTTCTGGCCTGACGGTCCGAGAATCATGTTCTTATCACGTCCGCGCAGATACAGGAAACCGTCCTCATCCAAAACTCCTATATCACCGGTACACAGCCATCCGTCATCGGAGAGCTCCGACCGTGTGGCATCGGGATTCTTGTAATATCCTTTCATGACATTATCGCCCTTGGTGTACAGCACACCGGGAACAGTGCGCGGATCGGGAGAATCTATATGTAACTCCATGCGGTCAACCACCTTGCCGCAGGAACCCGGGCGCATTTCCTCGTGACTGCAATAGGAAATCAAAGGTGCGCATTCGGTCATGCCGTAGCCTACGGTAAAGGGGAAGCCGATACGTCGGAGGAAAAGCTCAACATCCTTGTTAAGCTTGGCTCCGCCGATAATCATTTCATGCAGCTGTCCGCCGAATGTTATCTCAAGCTGGGATTTTATGCGGGCAAGCAGACGGTCGTCGACAAAGGGCACACGCATCAGAATCTTCATCAACGGCTTCTCAAGCAGAGGGAACACCTTGGTCTTGATGATTTTTTCTATAATCAGAGGTACCGATACTATGAGTTTCGGATGAACCTTGGCAAAAGCTTCGGTTATAACTCTCGGCGAGGGCGTGCGGGTAAGGAAATGGATGTGACAGCCCCTGATGAAAGGGAAAATTATCTCTACCATCAGACCGTACATGTGGGCCATAGGCAGCATCGAGATAATCCCGTCGCCGGCTTTGAGAAAGTCTATATGGTCAAGGCAGAACTGCAGATTGCTCCACATGCTTCTGTAACTTAGCATTACGCCTTTGGAAAATCCGGTAGAGCCTGAAGTGTAGTTGATCAGACATACTTCCTCAGGCTTTTCCTTATAAACGGTGAAATCCGACGGAAGGAATCGTTCGGGGTATTTCTTTCCGAAATATTCGTTGAGATGCGCCCTTGCGTCAACGAGCGCGTCAACGCGGGAGAGCAGCAATGAATAGTCTCTGAGACTTAACGCGCCCATTATGTTATGCATAGCCGAGGGGTCGAGATTTTCCCAAATACTCTCATCGGCAAATATGAGCTTGCACTCACTGTGGTTCACAAGGTTATGAATGCTGTCGGGCTTGAACTCACTCAGTATGGGCACATTTATAACGCCATAGGTCATCGATGCGAAGAAAACCACAGTCCAGTTCGACGAGTTCTTGCCGCAGAGCGCGACCTTGTCGCCCGGTTTCAGGCCACATCTCTCATAAAGAATGTGAAGCTTTGATATCTTGCGGGCTATGTCTCTGTAACTGTAAGATACTCCGTTAAAATCAGTCAATGCCGGCTCTTCCCAGTTGGAAGTCACCGCATCAAGAATGTATTCATTTATATTATCACGATGCGTCATTCGGAATTTTATATTGATTTCACGACAAATTTAGTCATTTTTTAAGAGACTCCGTCATTTCACCACTTCTATTTTTGCGTTTTCACAAAATAAGTATGTAAATTTGCATCATGTTTAAAAACCACAGTATTTTTATAATTATGTCACGACTGTTTACATCTATTTTCGCTGCTGCCGGAATATTCGCATGTTCCGCAGCCGGCACGAACAATTATAATGTCAAGGTTAGTTTTACACCTGACGAGGATGGGTTTGTCCTTTATATGGTCAACTATGACGATGGCTCGAAGATTGACAGCGCCGTTGTTGCCGAAGGTGTGGCCGAACTGAACGGCTATATAGCCCAGCCTTTGATGGCTCAGCTTGTAATTGAAGGTAACAGGGCCGGTTCTTTCATACTGGAACCGGGAACAACCACCGTTGACACCAACACCCGCTCCATAAAGGGTCAGGGCAAACTCAACAGCCAGTGGGACGCTTTCAATCAGTCCCTCCAGAAACTGGCCTCCGATTATCAGGAGATATATCAGTCAGAAAAGGCTGACAAAGAGCAGGCCCTTGCTGAAATCGAGAAAAGATACAATCAGATTTCCGATTCGATGTTCAACGCCAACGCTGACAATCTCATAGGCTACCGTCTGTTCCTCGACCGTTCCTACGAGATGACACCGGCTGAATTTGAAGCCGCACTGGTGAAGAACCCGGCCATGGGTGACTATGCCCGAGTGAAGAAACTCCGCACATCCAAAGCCAACGAGGCCGCCACATCAGTAGGCAACCCCTTCAAGGACTTTACCGTTCAGAACGGCGATTCAGTTCAGCGCCTGAGCGATTACGTGGGCAAGGGCAAATGGACTCTCGTTGACTTCTGGGCAAGCTGGTGCGGTCCGTGTATCCGCGAGACAAAGACCCTCAAGGAACTCTATTCAAAATATGCCGGCAAAGGACTTGATTTCCTTGGAGTGGCAGTGTGGGACGAGCCTGAGAATACCCAGAAAGCCATCAATGACCATCAGCTTCCCTGGCCTATGATTATCAATGCCCAGACCATCCCCACCGACATTTACGGTATTGCCGGAATCCCCTGCATAATCCTCTTTGACCCGCAGGGCAAGATTGTGAGCCGCGGCAAGCAGGGCGCTGACCTCGTGGCCGATGTAGAAGCCGCAATGGCTGAAAATTAAAAAGACGAATAATTTCACATTTCATTGTAATGATTGAGAAGATTAATCAGCTTAAAGCAGAAATTGAAACCCTCTCCCCTAAAGATCTGGCCGAAGCAGATCAGTTGAGAATAAAATATCTGAGCAAAAAAGGACTCGTGTCCTCTCTGTTCAACGATTTCCGTAATGTTCCCGCCGATCAGAAAAAGGCCATAGGCCAGGCACTGAACGAACTTAAGACATTCGCCACAGACAAAATCAATGCACTTCGCGAGTCTCTGGAAACAGCCGATGTGACTGACCCGGGTCTTGACCTGACCCGCACTCCCTCTCCGCTTCCGTTGGGAAGCCGCCATCCGCTGTCAATTGTACGAGACAAGATAATCTCTATATTTGACCGGTTGGGATTCACAGTGGCCGAAGGACCTGAAATCGAGGATGACTGGCATGTTTTCTCATCGCTGAACTTTGCCGCCGACCATCCTGCACGCGACATGCAGGACACATTCTTCATCCAGAGAAATCCTGATGTGCTGCTGCGTACCCACACTTCATCCGTACAGTCAAGGGTGATGGAACATACACAGCCGCCAATCCGTATAATTTGCCCCGGACGTGTCTACCGTAACGAGGCCATATCGGCCCGCGCCCACTGTTTCTTCCATCAGGTTGAAGCTCTCTACGTTGACAAGAACGTTTCGTTTGCCGACCTCAAACAGACTCTTCTTTACTTTGCTCAGGAAATGTTCGGCCCCGAGACAAAGATACGTCTGCGTCCGAGCTATTTCCCGTTCACAGAACCCTCGGCCGAGATGGACATCTCATGCAACCTTTGCGGAGGAAAAGGATGCTCGTTCTGCAAGCATACAGGCTGGGTGGAGATTCTCGGATGCGGCATGGTGGACCCCAACGTGCTTGAAGCATGTGGAATAGATTCGAAAGTCTACAGCGGTTTCGCGCTCGGAATGGGAGTGGAACGCATGACCAACCTGAAATATCAGGTGACTGACCTGCGCATGTTCTCCGAAAACGACAAACGCTTCTTAGAGGAATTCCAGAGCGCGCTCTGACACTGATTCACAGTTATGACAGCCAAGGAACGCGTCAGGCAGATGATAGAATGGTTTGAGAATGCAATGCCGATTGCTGAAACGGAATTGCATTACGACAACCCTTTCCAGTTGCTTGTCGCTGTCATACTGTCGGCTCAATGCACCGACAAGCGCATCAACATGATAACTCCGCCCCTGTTCGAGGCTTTCCCCGACGCCCGGGCTCTCGCCGCGGCATCACACGAGGAAATATTCGAGTTCATAAAGTCTGTATCGTATCCTAACAACAAGGCCCGCAACCTGTCAGGCATGGCAAGGAAACTTGTCGAGGACTTTGACGGAGTTGTACCGTCCGACATAGACAGCCTGATGAGTCTGCCCGGAGTTGGCCGAAAGACAGCCAATGTGATACTCGCGGTGGTATTCAATAAGGCCGCCATGGCAGTGGACACACATGTGTTCCGTGTCAGTGAGAGGATAGGACTTACCACAAACAGCCGGAATCCGCTGCAGACCGAACAGGCCCTCATGAAACTCATTCCGGCCGAGATTATCCCCAAAGCCCATCACTGGCTGATTCTGCACGGACGTTATGTGTGCAAAGCCCGTAAACCGGACTGCCTGAACTGCGGTCTGACGGGTATTTGCAGACATTACCAACGCGAATCAAAGGACTGATACCATGCATCCGGTACTGGTCAAAATACAGGACTCGATAACCCGATACCGGATGCTGACATCAGGTGCCGGAGTGATTGTAGGCATCAGCGGCGGCGCTGACTCGGTGACCTTGCTCAAGGCCCTTGCCGACCTTGGTTACAGGTGTCATGCCGTACACTGCAATTTCCACCTGAGAGGCGAGGAAAGCGACCGTGACGAGGAGTTTACCCGGTCAGTGTGCGGAAAGTTAAATGTGGCGCTTGAGGTAATACACTTCAATGTTGAAAAATTCATAGCCGAATCGCGGCGGCCTGTCTCCATCGAGATGGCCTGCCGCGATTTGCGTTACAATAAATTTGAGGAACTTCGTGTAAGACATGGAGCGGAGGCTATCGCAGTGGCCCATTCGGCCGATGACAACATAGAGACTGTGTTAATGAACATGTTCCGCGGCTCCGGCATCGCCGGAATGCGCGGGATGCTGCCGGTTAACGACCGTCATGTGATACGCCCTATGCTTCAGTGCAGCCGCAAGGAAATAGAGGATTATCTGGCTTCGGAATCGTTTAATTTCATCACCGACTCATCGAATCTGAGCAGCAAATTCACAAGGAACAGGCTGCGTAATCTCGTGCTGCCGGTTATCGACAGCAATTTCCCTGAAGCACGGAAAGGCATTACCGAAACATTGTCGCTCATGCGCGGCTACGAGGCATTCACCCTTAACATAATCAACAGATACAGGCGGAATTACGTTGCAGCTGACGGCACGATTGCACTTTCGGCGCTGCTGAAAGACGAGCCGGGACACGCGCCCCTGATTCTCCATCACCTTCTTGCGCCATACGGCGTCAGTCCAGAGCAGATAAACGACATAACAGCCGCTCCGGAAAAGTCCGGTCGAAGATTTCCCGTCAACGATGGAATCCTGTTCATTGACAGAGGATTTCTGAAATTTGAAATGCCGGTACACGCGGAAAATCCGACAGTATCGGAATTATTCACCATAACCCACCATGACATCAAAGACTTCAAACCGGAGAGAGAGCCGTTCACGGCTTATTTTGACAGCCGCATCCTGCGGTCAGGCGAATTGTCAGTAAAATTCTGGCAGGATGGTGACACACTGAAACCGTTCGGCATGAAGGGTACAAAAAAGTTGAGCGATATATTCTCCGATGCTAAAATTCCGCTTTATACCAAGGCCAAAATACCGCTTCTGACTCTCGGCAATGAAATAATCTGGGTGACCGGACTGCGTCAATCACGATTGTTCATGATAAAGGATGACACTGAATCATTTATCTCTGTCAGATACACAGGGCCGGATATTTTTTAACATCAATTTATCTACATTTATATTGGCCTACAGAGATTTCTGATTATTTTTGTAAAACGA
The DNA here is from genome assembly GCA_947627615.1 of uncultured Muribaculaceae bacterium. Taxonomy (GTDB): domain Bacteria; phylum Bacteroidota; class Bacteroidia; order Bacteroidales; family Muribaculaceae; genus Paramuribaculum. Next base: position 23,843 of record CANQWS010000015.1, read on the forward strand.
TAATCACACGAAACAGACCACTGACATGAACCGCACAGGCAAACTATATTTCCGCTACGGCACAATGGGTTCCGCCAAAACAGCCCTGCTGCTGACACAGGCGTATAACTTCGAGGAACGAGGCATGAGCTACGTATGTCTCAAACCTATTATCGACAACCGCGACAAGACCAACGTGATAAAATCACGCATAGGCATAGAGCGGGAGTGCCAGTGGATTCACGAGGATACCGATCTCTATGAACTGGCTCAGGAACTCTTTGAGAAAACGATGGCCATAATAGACTGGTTTCTGGTTGACGAATCGCAGTTCCTTACTGAAAAGCAGGTTGATCAGCTTGCCAGAATAGTTGACGATTTCGGAAGCAATGTGGTGTGTTACGGGCTTCGAACCGATTTTCAGAGCCATCTGTTTGAAGGCAGTCGCCGGCTTTTTGAGATTGCCGACACCATAGATGAAATCAAATCCACATGCAACTGCGGGCGAAAGACAATAATCAATGCCCGAATTGACAGCAACGGCGATTTTGTTGAAGAAGGAGATCAGGTAGAGATCGGCGGCGACGACCGTTACATCGCAGTGTGCCGCAAATGCTGGCGCAACAAAAAAATAGAACAGTCAAGCCGCGATGCCCTGCCGTTCCTTGAATTCAAGACCCATTGAATTAAACCTCTGCGGGCTCCAACAGTCAAAGCAGCATGAAAAAAGCAATACTTATAACCACAATTCTGCTTCTGACATTCGTTAACGCGATTCAGATTTCAGCGGTACGCCTCTCGAACGAATCACTCAACTATAAGGTGATCTATAAGTGGGGGCTTGTCCACAAACAGGCCGGCACCGCCAGAATAGTCCTCAACAAAACCGGCAAGGGCTACAGCGCCGCGGCCTACGCGCGCTCCGACCCATGGGCCGACAGATTCTACAAGCTGAGGGACACTATGATGACCGTGATGCGTCAGGACTTCTCCCCTACCCATTATGAATTCATCGGCCATGAGGATGGAAAATACTCTCATGACATAGTGAAATTCACCCATCACGGACAGACCGTCAACGGCAACTGCACCCGAATACGTCAGGGAAGGCGCGAACCCTCTCCCACAGTGAAACACACATCTCTGACAGCTCAGGGAATGACGGTTGACATGCTCAGCTCATTCTACTATCTGCGCACGCTTGACTTCACCAACATGAAACCCGGCACAAAGAAATCTATCAACATTTTCTCCGGCAAACGCAAGGAACTCCTGACTTTCACTTATTCAGGAATGGATAATGTGAAAATTAACGGAAAGAACCACTCGGCATATAAAGTGACATTCACCTTCACGTCCGACGGCCGAAAAGAAAGTTCCGACCCGATTCAGGCATGGGTATCGACCGATGAGCAAAGAATCCCGCTGAAACTTATCGGCAAACTCAAAATAGGTCAAGTACAATGCATTTATGTACCTTAACGACAAACAATGCTTTCATTCATTAAACACGCTCTCCTTTCAATCTTAGTTCTTACGAGCATAAATTCCGCAATGGCCTCGCACTCCAAAGTCAACATTAAAATCGCATTCACCACGGATGTGCACGGCAACTTCTTCCCCACGGACTTCATTACCAGACAACCCGGTACCGGCAGCCTCGCGCGGGTGGCAAGCGCCATAGACTCCCTGCGTAACACCGAAGGAGGACGTAATCTCATACTGCTCGACAACGGTGACATCCTTCAGGGCCAGCCGACCGCCTATTACTATAATTACATCGACACGGTAAGTCCGCATCTCGTTTCGGAAATCTACAACTTCATGAATTATGATGCGACTACAATAGGCAACCATGACGTGGAGACGGGTCATCCGGTCTATGACCGCTGGCGCCGGCAAAACAAAATGCCTCTGCTGGGAGCCAACGTCATCGATGCCAAGACCGGAGAGCCATATCTTGAACCATATACCGTTATAGAGCGGGATGGTATCAAAGTTGCGGTGCTCGGACTCCTGACGCCGGCTATTCCGGCCTGGCTTCCTGAAGTGCTGTGGTCAGGCCTGAGATTCGATGACATGAAGGAAACCGCAGAAAAGTGGATTCCAATTATCAAAGAGAGAGAATCGCCCGACATTATCATAGGACTTTTCCATTCAGGCCACGATGAGAACTCCACTACGGGTACATATAAGGAAAACGCGTCGGAAACAGTGGCCCGCGAGGTCCCCGGATTTGATGCAGTGCTGATAGGTCATGATCATCAGCGCTACGATAAAGTGATCCGGAATGTAGCGGGGCAAAAAGTCCATATACTCAATCCGGCCAATAACGCCAGAGCTATAGGTGTGCTTGACATTTCCGTGGACCCGGACGAAAAGGAGCATTCAAAAGCTGTTTCTATCAAATCCGAAATTCTGGATGTCTGTAAGTTTGAGCCATCGGAGAAATTCATGGCCCGATTTGCGACTCAGGCAGCGGAAGTTGACAACTTCGTGAGCCGCATCATCGGAGAAACCACCGCCGACATGTCGTCAGAGGACGCTTTTTTCGGTCCGTCATCGTTCATGACCCTTCTCCACAGACTCCAGCTTGAAATTTCAGGCGCCGACATCTCCTTTGCCGCGCCATTGTCATTCAACGCCCTGATAAAAGAGGGACCCATAAGAGTCAGCGACATGTTCACTCTCTATAAATACGAGAACATGCTCTATGTCATGGAGCTCACAGGTAAGGAAATCAAGGACTACCTGGAAGAGTCCTACTCGCTTTGGACCAAGCAGATAACCGATTCGCAACCCCACCTCATTAATTTCCGCTCGGACCATCCGTCAAAAAGAGACAACCGTCTGATGAAGCCGTCATATAACTTTGACTCGGCCGCAGGAATTGACTATACGGTAGATGTCACACAGCCCAAAGGCTCCAAAATAACAATCTCCGGACTGAGTGACGGCCGGCCGTTTGACCCTGACAAAAAATATACCGTGGCCGTGAACTCCTACAGGGCCAATGGCGGCGGTGACCTCCTGACAAACGGAGCCGGAATACCCGCCGAACAACTGAAGGCGAGGGTTGTGCGCGCCACTGACAAGGATTTGCGTTACTATCTGATTAAGGCCATAGAAAAATCCCCCGAAATCAAACCTGAAACGGACACTAACTGGCAGTTCATTCCGGCCGGATTGGCATCAAAAGCCATTGAGACCGACAGGGAGATTCTGTTTTCGTCCGACAGCTCAAAGGAGCAGAAGTGAAACGGCCATAACCGCCATACCTGCAATCACTCCGGTTATGGCGGCATGATGATGACCGTATTTTTCGGAGCCAGGCAATAATTCGTCGAACGATATATAGACCATTATGCCGGCTACTCCGGCCATCAGCAATGAACTTACCTGCGGCGTCCAGAACGGCAGGATGAAGAATGCGGCAAACAAGGCACCTAAAGGTTCCGCCATGCCCGACAGAAATGACCACCTCATGGCCTTGCGTCTGTTACCCGTTGCCTGATATATGGGCACCGAGACAGCAATGCCTTCCGGTATATTATGTATGGCTATGGCCACCACAATCGGCAAAGCCATGTCAAGCCCTTCAAGACCGGTGATGAAAGTTGCTATTCCTTCCGGGAAATTATGGATGGATATCGCTGCCGCCAGCATGAGAGCCGTTCGGTGGATGCCCTTGTCGTTTCCCTTGACTACGTTCTCCACATAAGCGAGCTCATGCGGATTCTCATCCTCGGGAATCAGATAGTCAATCACAGCGATAAGCCCGATTCCGGAGAAGAAAGCTAAAAGGGCATAAATCATCCCCGTTTTCTCTCCATGAATCAACCTCATTCCGTCAATGGCCTCGGGCATTATCTCCATAAAGGAGATGTAGACCATGACTCCGGCCGACAGTCCAAGAGCAAAAGAGAGGAAACGCCGGTTGGTCTTGCTCGTCATAAAAGCCATCAGGGAGCCAATGCCGGTCGACATTCCGGCAATGAGCGTAAGACCGAGGGCTATCAGTATCTGGTTAATGGAAATATCCTGAAACATAGTCTGTCATTTACAACATGAATTGCAGATATTCGTCACGGACGAGGCAGAGGCATGAACTTCGAGACGAATCTCACGGTCCTGCTCAGTAATGATTTCTTCGGTGCGGGACGAGGAACTACTTTACTTAAATCAACACCGAGCGATTCGGCCTGTTCGGTCAGAATCTGCTTTTCTATATCGGTCGAAACGCATCCGGCCATGGCCTCGAGAATGCCGGTGACAGAAGCGAAAAGACCTTCCTTTACGTCATTATTGTCTGAAAACTCCTTGATAAGATTCAGTCTGACTTTAAGCGACATGTAGAGCTGCTTGAAACGGCCGGTTGTGCTCCACGAACTGCCCTCCGTTTTTCTGTAGACACCCATGGGCTTCCTGAAATAATGAATAACGCCTTTGGCTGCATACAGCATGTGGAACGCATAATCGGGCGAGCGGTCATCTTTAATCCAGTCAGGGAGATTGATCAGGTCAACGAGACCGCGCCGGTACATCACGGACGAGTTGGTGATGAAATTACTTCTGCTGAGATTCCTTATGTCAGTGTCTTCGGGCTGGCCGCCGTTGCTGAGACTTTTCTCTCCCGATGACTCGTAATAATTGATCATCCGGTGAAACGTTATGGCACAATTGTCATGCGTCTCCATATATCCCACCTGACGGGAGAGCTTGTTTCGGTCAAACCAGTAATCGTCAGCATCGCATATTGCGAGATACTTTCCGTTACAGTGACGGAAACCTTCCATATAATTACGCTGAAGGCCCAGATTGACCGGATTACGGAATGCCTTTATGACATCAGGATATTCCGTCCTCCACTTTTCTATAATCGAAGGGGTAGAATCAGTCGAACAGTCATCCATGATTATCAGCTCCACCGGGAAGTCCGTTTTCTGCCTTACGACCCCCGCAATTGCCTCGTCGATATATTTATCCTTGTTATAAGCAATCATCAGAACGCTTACCACTGGCGAAATCTGTTTGTCGGACACCATAGTTTTCAATTGAACATTTTTGCAAATATACACAATTTTTAGCTTGAACAGTTTACATGATTACAAATAATTTCATATCTTCGTGCCACAAACAATAATGCGAATAATCAAACATTAATGCCGTCAACTAACGACCAAAATTTCAATGATTCCAAGCTGATTGAGCGGCTACGCGACAAAAAAACATGCCGGGAGGCTTTCGGAGATGTCCTGAAAATCTACTCCGAACCCCTTTACTGGCAGATACGCCGTATGGTCGAGAACCATGACGACACCAATGACATTCTTCAGAACACATTCATGAAGGCATGGTCCTCCATCGAGCAGTTCAGAGGCGATGCCAAACTGTCGACGTGGCTCTACAAGATTGCGATCAACGAAAGCATAACTTTCCTTAACAACAAAAGGAAGCGCAACAATATCTCTATCGACGACGAAAGTTCGATGCTGATCAATTCGATTGAAGCCGACACATACATAGACGGAGACGAGCTAAAGCTACAATTGAGAAAAGCCATTGCCATGCTGCCTGAAAAACAGCGGCTTGTGTTCAATATGCGCTACTATGACGAGATGAAATACGAGCAGATGTCGGAGATTCTCGGCACCTCCGTCGGCGCCCTCAAGGCATCCTATCACCTCGCAGTGAAAAAAATCGAGCAATATTTTGACAATCTTGATTAAACCAACAGCATCTTTCCAAGTCATTATATCGTAATAATCCCTCAAAAACACTCAGGACAATGAAAAGTCAAGATATTCTCTCCGAAATCAACCATCAATCTGGCATGACAGTCCCTGACGGATTCTTTGATGAGTTCAATAAACGCATGGCCGAAAACCTCCCTGTTCAGGAATGGGAAAAGGAACAGCCGGTCATCATGCCGCGCACTTTCTGGCAGAAAGTACGTCCCTACGTCTACATGGCAGCCATGTTCATGGGCATCTGGTGCATGATGAAAAGTTTCGACATGATGAGAGGCGATTCGCCTCTGCCGATTGAAAAGAACGATCAGCTTGTAAGCGCCATAAACAACGACGCCTTCTTCAACGATTATTTTGTTCCGGCAGTCAGCGAGACCGATATCTATGACGAACTCTACGACGAAGGCTTCGATCCGAGCATGCTTGACACGACCGAAATAGACTGAAACCAACGAATCACAACCATACATCACCAACAGAACAGACAAAATGAAACATATTCTGACATTTCTTCTATGTTTATTTGTTGCAGCAGCGGCACAGAGCGCGCCGCAGGATAAAGCCAAAAGAGCACAATGGTTCAACAACATGGTGAACTCCAAGATTGAATATCTCTCAAAACAGATGAATCTTGAAGGAGACCAGAAAGTCCAATTTGAAAAGACCTACCGTGCCATGGTCAACGAGACGTCAAAAATAGCGTCGGAAACGCGCAGACTCGAACGGAACGTTTCAAAGAAAGACAATGCCTCCGACCTCGAATACGAAAAAGCCGCCGAAGCCATTGCCGAATTCAAATCCAAAGAGGGCGCAATAGAACTCAGATATTTCAATCAGTTCAAGACATTCCTGACAAAGAAGCAGCTCTTTCAGCTTAAAATAGCCGAAGACCGCTGGATGAAAGAGCTGATGCGCCACAGAGGAAAGGGCCGTCACTGACCTTACATAGCCAGACCACGAACATCCCTCTCCACTTCTGTTCAGAGGGAACAATCACGATTCTCTTGCTGTTACATTCTTAATGTATGCCGTCAAGAAAATCGTGATTAATATTTAAGAGACAACCATCCATTCAAAACCGCTCAGATATATGAAAAATGTAGCGTTTATCCGAATACTGTTACTCTCCTTCCTTTTATCATTTACAGTTATGCCGTCTGATGCAGCATCGAAAAACAAACCGGATTTCGCATTTCCGAAAACTGTCATAAAGACCTCGGATGCCGAAATCAGCCGTAATCTTAAAACCGGCAACGAAACGGAAGCCATACGCTCCCTCCTTGATCTTGTGATTGCACAGAACAGCATAGGGACCGATGAGGTGGCCAAGTCCATATCCCGCATCAAGGAGATGACCGCTCAGGTAAAAAAGCCCCAGTCGCAGGCGTTGCTGAATCTTTTGCTCGCAAAAATTTATCAGAACGTCTATCAGGCAGATAAATACAACTATGACCGTCGTGAACTTCCTCTGACACCTCTTTCCGCCGATTACAACGAATGGTCAGGCAAACAGTTCCGCTCAGTCATAAGCACTTTGTGCGACAAGGCTCTTGTCAATCCTATTGCGCTGCAAGGCAGTCCAATTGACGATTACGCATCGCTGATAGAAATCGACAAGGGTTCACGGGTTTATTTCCCCACACTATATGATTTCGTAGCCTACAACGTAATTGACCTCAGAGAGGACCTTTCGGAGTTCTCGTCATGCGTGGGCCTGCTTGCGCTTGCACCGCGCAGCCTCTTCATCATCAATCCCGGCCATTCTCCATCATCACCCGAGGCTCAGAAAATCCTGGACACATACGCCGCTTTGCTTAATTTCCACCGCAACAATCCGGCGCCGGGAATTTTCTATGATATACAGCGCATCAACTTCGTTACGGACATAGTGTACGTCAACCTGTCAGACGAGGCTGATGAAAGGGCTGTCAAGTTACTTGAAAACCTTTATAACGATTATTTCCCCATAACGGAATACAGCGGCGACGCTCTCATTGAACTCACGAAATTTAATGGAAGTGCTGTAGGCCTGAAAGACAAGGATATTTATGAAAAGATTTCCACCTTTGAGACACGCTACCCATCTTTTGCGAGAATCAACTGCCTGAGGAATGAAAAGGAAAAACTCTCGGCAAAATCCGTTGACATATCCTTTCCATCAATGTGCTCGCCGGGAAAAGAATTCGAGATAGATATCCGGACAAAAAACATCAAACGTCTTACAGTCAATGCCTATAAGGTCAACTTAAAGGACCCGAATGAATCAAGGGTTAACGCTTCATCCCTGAAGGGACTTAAACCGGTTGCATCCGTTGATGTTACGATAGACGGAGATATTCCGTTCAGATCAACAAAGGATATAAAGATATCGCTTCCCTCCTACGGTTGTTATGCCATTGTGCCGTCAACAGATGTGAAACCTGATAAGAGAATCGGAGTGATCCGTTGTACAAATCTTGCCACCGGATTCATCGACAACACGCCGGATGGAGGCGCATTCGTAATAGATCCGCTTACAGGAAGCCCGGTAGGCAAAGCTCTCATATCTCTAAAGAATGACAGAAGAGAAATCTACGAACCCTTGGGGACTACTGACGATGACGGTTTTTTGATAATCAGTAATTCCAATGGCCGGATAAGGGCAACCAAGGGACAGGACACAAATTCACCTTCGATATACTTTTATAACATCAATAGTACTGACACTAAATGGGAATTCCATGTGAACGGATATACGGACCTCGCCCTTTACAGACCCGGTGACACGGTCCAGTGGTGCGCAGTGGTCTATGAGGTCAGGAATATAGACCGCCGCATATCAACCGGCAATAAGGTCGACGCCATACTCTACAATGCCAACTCCATAGCCGTTGACACACTTGAATGCACAACCGATGCATGGGGACGCATAAACGGCATGTTCGAGATACCCAAAGGAGAACTCACAGGCCAGTACAGAGTGGTATTCAAAATCAACGGTCGTCAGGAAGGCGCCCGATGGTTCACAGTTAGCGATTACAAACTGCCCACCTACTATGTGAAGCTCGACAAGGCGGAAAGCGGTGTACCCAATGCCGGAGATGTGTCTATATGCGGTGAAGCCGTGACCTATTCAGGGATGAAACTGTCAGGCATTACGGTTCAGGCAGTGATTTCAGCTTCAACCGGACGCTCATGGTATCGGACCAATGAGGTACCATTCTGCACACTCAAAGATACTACGGACGTCAACGGACGTTTCTCAATGGTTCTCACCAAAGAGATGATAGCGAATTCCCCCGCTCCTGACGGATACTTCACCGCACATGTAACGGCTACCTCACTCTCCGGTGAAAACCGGGAAGCTTCTACAGAATTCAATGTCGGCAAAGCCTACGTCATTGGCTCCAAAATTCCTGACAACATCGAAGTATCGGCTCCGGTTGACCTCGCGTCAATGATAACCGTTATGAGCAGCGAAGGCAAAGAAGTGGATGCCGCTCTTAAATTCGAACTCCTTAAATGGAGCAACGACAGCATCGTCAGGTCCGGCGATGTGACATCGGCCCTGAACTGGAAAGACATTCGCGGTGGCCGATATAGCCTTAAAGTCTATGCTCCGTCACTTAACGCCGATACGCTTGAAGTTTCAGAACTGATGCTCTATCGCAGTAACGACAAGTATTCTCCCTCCAAGTCAGTACTCTGGAGTCCTGTAGAGTCAGTCACTGCCGACAATAACGGTAAAGCGACGATAAATATCTTCGCTTCATCCGACAATGTTCATGCTCTTTACATTCTCTCCCATTATGACAATTTACTGGAACGCAAGTGGATCAAGCTGAACCGAGGCAGCAACAGAATTGAAGTCCGCATGCCGGATGACCTGAAAGAAGCAAATCTTTCAGTCGCAGCAACTATAGACTTCAATAGTTCAAAATGCGGATTCGACATATCAAGAAAAAATGCAAAGGCATCATTGAAAATACGGAAGGAATCATTCCGGGACAAACTTATACCGGGCCAGCAGGAAACATGGACATTCACCACCCTGAGTGCCGACAGTTTGGGAGTGGAATCAGCCGTTATTCTCGATATGTACAATAGCGCTCTTGATGCCATCAGACCCGCAGGCTGGTCACCAAATTTCATAAGAGGATATCTTCCCAAACTTGAACTAAGTAATATGTATATCTCCTCTATCAGAAACTCCCTTTCGGAACATCTGAATCTTACGGTTTGCAGTCCTATATCAAATCCTATATTTCAGACCTACAACAGACCTTTATATCCGGTTTTAAGGTTTGAAGGTAAAATACTATATGCATCAAGGTCCGTAAAATCCGCCGGGGCATTAAGTGAAGCTGAGGTTTCAGACAACGGCATGCTTTATGAATCTGTTGAAGCAGCGCCCAGATCAGCAAAAAAAGAGTCTTTAACGAATTCCTCATCTGCCGATATGGTATCGGGACTTGAGGTAACGGAGGATAAGATGACGGAATCAGAAGAGGACGAAGGCTCCGCCACTCCCCGAAAGAAGAATTTTGAATACCGACCGGCCGAGACACCGCTCGCATTCTTCAATCCCACGCTTACCACCGATAAGGATGGCCGCATGTCATTCTCTTTTACCGTTCCGAATGCCAACACCACATGGAAGTTCAATGCATTAGCCTACGATAAGGAACTGACCGCCGATTTGCTTCAGGCCGAGGTCATGGCCAACAAACCTATAATGGTTCAGCCTAATCTGCCGCGCTTCCTGAGATGCGGCGACAAGGTCACGGTTTCAGCCACCGTCATGAACAACTCCGACAAGGAGGTTGCGGCCGAAGTAGTTGTAGAGTTCTTCAATCCGGTCGATTCCAAGACTGTTCATTCGGAGAATTTCAACTCCGTCCAAATTCCCGCCGGAGACACCAAGGCCGTATCCGTGGACTTCATGGCACCTGTCGACGCGCCTTTCATCGGTTACAGAATCAAGGCGTCGACCGAGATGTTTGCCGACGGAGAACAGACCCTCATTCCCATCTTGCCGGCATCGACACCGGTTATTGAGACAACACCGTTCTATATCTCTCCCGATTCATCGGACTACACCCTGCGCCTGCCGGACTATCCGAAGGACTCACGCATAACTCTGCAGTTCTGTGACAATCCCACATGGTATGTGGTCACGGCTCTCCCCGGCATATCCGCCAAGGAAGCACGCACGGCCCCCGAAGCGGCAGCCGCCATATTCTCGGCCGCCGTTGCCGACGGCATACTCCGCACTTGTCCGCAAGTCAAGACAGCATTGAAACAGTGGCTTGATTCCGACAGGAGCGATTCTACCCTCGTGTCGATGCTCGAACGGAATTCCGACCTCAAGACATTCCTTCTTCAGGCCACTCCGTGGATGCTCGACGCTCGGAACGATACGGAGCGCATGCAGCGTCTCGCCCTGCTGTTCGACAAATCAAACATCGATAAAGCCTACTCGACCAATATCGCTCTCCTGAAGAAACTCCAGCGCTCCGGCGGAGGATGGGCATGGATCAATCAGTATGATAAAGCGTCGGAATGGGCAACGGAGACAACTCTCTCCATTCTCGGCCGCCTCAACAGCCTCGGCTTCCTGCCGAGTGACAAAAAACTGGCCGCAATGATCAACGAGGCCCTCGGTTACATTCAGAAAGAAACCGAAAAGGCCTACGCCAAGTATCCAAAATCGGACTATACCTATTATGTGACGCTGCTTGATCTGTGGCCCTCTTTCAAGACCTCGTCAAGGACACAGAGCATAATAGCCCGCGTGGTCCAGAAACAGGTGGCTGGCTGGAAGAAATTCACCATGTACGGAAAAACCGAGGCTGCATTGATTCTCCACCGTCACGGCTATAAGCCTATCGCACGTCAGATTCTCGAATCCCTGAGCCAGTTTGCCAAAACATCACCCGAAAAAGGAATGTGGTGGCCTATATTCGAAGACATAGCAAGCGGACAGATGTCGGAACTCACGGTCACATCCCGTGTACTTGAGGCTTACCACGTCATAGACCCGAAAAGCGCCAGCATAGACCGTATCCGCCAGTGGCTCATTCTTCAGAAAGAAGCCCGCGACTGGGGTAACGGCCCGGCTGCGTCACTGGTTGCCGCTTCGATACTTCTTACCTCCCCCACATGGGTGGAACCCGCCGCTCCTGCAAAGGTATTCATAGGCAACAATGAGATAAAGCCTACCGAAACAGAGAACACACTCGGCTATTTCCGCACTGACATCTCTAACATTAATCCGTCGGGCAGCACTCTGTCAATCAAAAAAACAGAACTTACCCCGGCATGGGGCGCGGTCTACAGCCAGTCAGTGCAGATTATGGCGGATGTGAAACCCGCCTCTAATGAAGCCGTTGACATCGAGAAACGCCTTTACCGTCAGGTAGGCGACAAATGGGAACTGGCTGACCACATAGCTGTCGGTGACAGAGTCAAGATTGAATTGCTGATTCATGCAAACCGCGCTATGGACTATGTGGCCATCTCCGATGACAGAGCCGCATGTCTGGAGCCGGTTGAACAGCTGCCCACGCCCATGTATGCCGAAGGCATCTGCTTCTACCGCGAAAACAATGACGACGCCACAAACATATTCATATCTAATCTTCCAAAAGGCACTTATCTGCTGTCATACGAAATGTTTGTCAACAACGCGGGTCAGTTCGCCTCGGGCATAGCTACCATACAGAGCCAATATGCTCCCCAGCTTACAGCCCACTCGTCAGGAAGCGTCCTGACAGTGGCCCCGACCCGATAACTTATTCAGAATAATACTCAGACTAAAGGCTGCCTCCGGATTCGGAAGCAGCCTTTATCTTGTGTCAAATATGTCAGGGCGCTTTTACTTGACGACAATCTCGTCAATAAAAATCCATCCGGGACATCCTACACCGTAATGCCATCCGGGACATACTTCCATGCCGCCCATGCGCACCTTGACATAGCGTGCCTTGACAGGTTTGTCGGCAGTAACGCCTATGGACTGGAATTTGACCTTGGCCTCACGGTCTTCCGGCTGGACGGTCTTGCCCATCTCCGTGTAGTTTTCGCCATCGGCCGAAGTCCACACCTCGAAGAATTTAGGATAGAAAATCCACTGGCCGAGCTGGTGGAGGAAATCGCCGGAAACAGAAGAAATCTCGCATTCCTTGCCGAGATCCACAATGAACTCTCCGTCCTTGCCTTCCCAGCCGACCCAGCTCTCTACGAACGAGGTTCCGCCGTAGATTCCGTCGGTCAGCATCGCAGCGCCGTTTTCGGCATAGCGTCCGGTGGGAGGTACAACCCATTTGATTTCGGCATTGGCCGCAAGATTAGAGTTATCGGTCTGACGATACCTTTCATGATAGAGACGGCTGTAGTCCACGGGGGAATTGCTGCGCTCGTTAAGGGTGGGTATTCCGTACTCCTTTACACGTTCTTCAAATACCTCAAGGACCTTTCCGGCATAATCGCCATTGGCTCTTCCCTCGGCACGCTCTATCTCCAGCTCGGAGAACTGAAGCGAGAGACGCTGACGGCGTACCCGGTCAAGCAGAGTCTTGTCGTCCTTCACGGCTTCCTCGGCCTTGTCAAACAGTTCATTGTAACGTTTGCGCAGACTGGCCGTAAGCATTCCGTCCTTGTGGGATACGGGCGAGTCATAGATCCACAGCTCCTTGTGTGAGCCGAGAAGCGCGCCTTCAAGGAGTTTCTCGTACTCATAGAGATATGGAGCGGCTGCCCCGTAATATCCCTCCATGAACTTGTGCATAAGGGAATCGGTGTTCACATCCGGATTCCACATCAGCTTGCTGACCATATACGTTCTGAGTTCCGAGAAATCGCCGCCGTAACTGCCGGCTATCTGTGAGAAATGCATCTTTGCATTATGGTCGCGGAACAGCTGTATGTTCTTCTGCAAAATGGGGAAATTAGGGAACGGGGCCAGATAATTGTCGAAATTGATACCATAGTCCCAGACAAAAATATTGTCTGAAATCTTTGACCAGCCTTCAATAGCTTTTACAAAGGCCTGACCGGAGGCATTGTCTGTCAGAGGCACCTCGCGCTTGGCATCGATGTCGCAGAGCATTATGTTGACATTGGGCAGCGGCTTGGTAATCTTCGGCGGCTGCATGCTGAACAGATAGGCCAGAGTAGAGAACTGTTTGTCGGGGCGACGTTCGGCCAGTTTGTTCAGGAAACGGATTATGTTGCCCGAAGGAGTGCCTTCGGCCTCGGTAACCGCCGCACAGGCCTCGCAGGTGCAGTAAGTGAAGTTTCCGTCATTCTGGCTCACTGAAATCATGTCAAGTCCGGGATTGGCATCGAAAATCGAGTCAATACGGGCCGCAACAATCTCAAAGACCTCCGGATTTGACAGACACCACTGACTTGCCTTTCCGGGGCGGTGCTGGCCGTTGATGAACGAATAATACTCGGGGTGAGACTTACCGTAGACATCACTCGGAAGCAGACGGTCAAACGTATGCACCCACAGACGGCCGGCGAATTCATCACCCGGTTCCTCGAGACGCATCCATATTCTGTAGACCGGGTCGTCGGCAAGCGCATAACTCTGACTCTGTCTGTAACGGAATGCCGGAGCTTCCTCGCGGTTCACATCAGGAAGCGTCACTTCCTTGCTTTCCGCGAGCGAATATTCATTCTTACCGTAATAATTCACTCCAAGATAATCTTCAAGCAGAGTTACCACTCCGTAGGCCGCACCTTTACCGGGGTCTCCGGAAATGGTCATGACTCCGTTGTCAGTACTGATTCGGAAACCGTCCTCTTTGACTTTGCCGGTTTCATCACGCTGGATAACCACATCGCCTTTCTTCGGTGATTTGACTCCGTCAAGACCCGTAACCGGAACTTTAGCACCGGAAATGCGTCCCACGAAATCCTGCAGAAGGTCTGCGGCCTCACTACTCCCGGAATCTCCGTCAATCAGAATGCGGCCTACCGGTTTACCGTTTTTCACAAGAGGGACTGAAGCCATTGCGGCCACAGAACAGATCGCTGCCAAGCCAGCGACAAACACACGTCTTATTTTCATATCTTAAATATTAGATTTACCATTCTGACTACGAATTTACAAAAAATTTGTCAGAATCACAACCGGCATCCGCTCCATTATTTAAACAAAGTCTAAATAATGCTTGTTTGTATGACGAATAATTCTCATATTTGCAAAAAATTTTACAAAATGAGATTAGATGAACTTTCTACCGGAAAGAAAGGCATAATAACCAAAATTGTAGGACACGGAGCCTTCCGCAAGCGCCTTATCGAAATGGGGTTTGTCAGAGGGCGTGAAATCGAGGTGCTTCTGCATGCGCCCATGCATGACCCGATAAAATACAGCCTCATGGGTTACGAGGTTTCATTGCGAAAAACCGAGGCCCACATGATAGAGGTCACCCCGCTGTCCGACATACCGGGCGATTTCAAATCCGAGAACCTGCCGCAGACGGACACCTCTGACATTCAGTCCACATTATCGCGCAGCGGCGAGCAACCGTTCAAAGGAACCATCAACATTGCGCTTATCGGCAATCCGAACTGCGGAAAGACATCTCTTTTCAACTTCGCTTCAGGCGCCCACGAGCATGTGGGCAATTACAGCGGTGTAACCGTCGATGCCAAGAAAGGTCATTTTGATTACGGAGGCTACCGCTTCAATATAGTTGACCTCCCGGGCACTTATTCTCTCGATTCATATTCGCCGGAAGAACTGTATGTCAGAAAATATCTTTCGGAAGAAACACCCGATATAATAGTCAACGTGGTGGTTGCCTCAAATCTCGAGCGCAATCTTTACCTCACAACGGAACTTATCGACATGGACCGGCGCATGGTCATTGCCCTCAACATGTACGATGAACTCGAACGTTCAGGCGACCGTCTGGACTACAAGCTTCTCGGAGAAATGATAGGCGTGCCCGTGGTTCCCACCGTATCACGCACCGGACAGGGCGTAGGAAAACTGTTCGACACGATAATTGAAGTCTATGAGGACCGGCACAAAGCCGTGCGCCACGTCCACGTCAATCTCGGACCGCAGATAGAACCCGGCGTAACCGTCATAAAGAATCTTCTAAAGGCCGACAAACTTGTTCCGCCGCAGTTCTCGCCCCGCTATCTCGCCATTAAGCTTCTCGAACATGACAAGGAGGTGGAGAAACATGTCAGTGTCAGTTCGGATGTCGACAACCTTATGGCGGCTCGTGACAGAGAGGAAGCAAAAATTCAGGAATCGCTCAACGAGGACGTGGCCTCGGCCATAGCGAGCGAGAAGTACGGATTCATCTCCGGAGCGCTCGCCGAGACTCTCGTCAAGGGCATGCGGGAATCAGAGAAATCCTCTCAGCTGATTGACGCTTTCGTCACCAACAAACTGTTCGGATTCCCCATATTCCTTGCCATAATGTTCGCCACATTCTGGGCCACGTTCGAAATCGGTTCATACCCCATGGACTGGATAGAGAAACTTGTGGCATGGCTCAGTTCGCTCGTTCAGAACTATATGCCGGCAGGGTGGCTCAAGGATCTGATAGCCGACGGAATTATAGGCGGCGTGGGCGGCGTGATTGTATTTCTGCCGAATATCCTCATACTCTATTTCTGCATATCCTTCATGGAGGATTCCGGCTACATGGCAAGAGCTGCGTTCATTATGGACCGCATAATGCACCGAATGGGACTGCACGGCAAGTCATTCATACCGTTGGTCATGGGATTCGGATGCAATGTCCCGGCGGTCATGTCGAGCAGGAGCATCGAAAGCAAGAGCAGCCGCATCATCACCATTCTCATAAATCCCTTCATGTCGTGCTCCGCGCGGTTGCCGATATACGTGTTGCTCGTAGGCACATTTTTTGAACGGCATGCCGCACCCGTATTCATGGCTCTCTACATCACCGGCATCATTGTGGCGATGATCACAGCGAGACTGTTGAGGAAATTCTATTTCAAGGCCGATGAGACTCCATTTGTCATGGAGCTGCCGCCCTACCGCATCCCCACCATGAAATCGTCATTGCGCCACATGTGGGGCAAAGGCGAGCAGTATCTCAAGAAGATGGGAGGCGTGATACTCGTTGCGAGCATAATAGTGTGGGCGCTGAATTATTTCCCTCTCCATAACACTGCCGACGTCACTGCGTCAACCTCCGAAGTGCAGCTTAATGATTCAAAGATCAATCCTGACACCGATTCCTATCTGGAAATGATGGGCAAAGCCATCAATCCGGTCATGGAGCCTATAGGCATCAGCTGGCGCGGGACCGTGGCGGCACTTGCCGGAGTTCCCGCAAAAGAAATCGTTGTATCGACGCTCGGAGTGCTTTATACCGGCGACGAGGAAGCCACAGACTCCGATCTGAGCACTCGCATCACGGCGCCGAATCCCATAACCGGCAAGCCGGATTTCACCATGGCATCAGCCCTTGCGTTTATGGTTTTCATCCTGCTCTACTGCCCCTGCATTGCCACTATCGTGGCCATAGTCAAAGAGACCGGCAACTGGCGCTATGGCGCGTTCTCGGTAATCTACAACACGGCTGTGGCCTGGGTTCTCGCGTTCTGTGTCTACAGGATAGCGCTCTTATTCTAAGTCAACTACCGTTATACCGGCTCCGCCGAACCTCACGTCCTCATCACGGTACGCTCTGACACCCTGCACGGTATCGAGATACTTGCGGATGCTCTGCCGCAGGGCGCCGGTACCGGTTCCGTGGAGGATTCTGACGCGGGAGGCATTGAACTGAATGGCATCATCGATGAAATAAGTCACGGCCTGAATGGCCTCGTCGGCCCTCATGCCGCGGACATCGATGTCCTGTTTGAACTGCAGCTGACGCGACCTCATCTCATTGGAGGTCGCAGCCGACACGAATGAGGCGGATTTGTCCGCTCCCGGAATCTTGGCCATCGTGTGCCGGAGTCTTGAGAGTTTGACGGTGGTTTTGATCATTCCGAAAACCACCACGGCATTGGTTCCGTTAATTTCCACTACTTTACCCGGAACTCCGCTGCCATCGAGCTTGACCGTGTCGCCCACTTCCACCGGAGCCTCTTTATCAGTTTGTTTGGCTTTGGCGGCTGTTTTCTTTTTCTTCGGGGCTTTTTTCAGAATCTCGGGAACCTTATCCCTGGATTCAGCCAGTGTCTGCTTATCGGTTTCAAGTTTGCGTCGGGCCTCCTTGGTCAGCTCCTTGTCGGCCTGTGCCCGTTTTATCTCATGGATGGTCCTCTCGATGCGGGCATTCGATTCCTCTATTATTTTTCTGGCCTCTTCTCTGGCGTCGGAAATAATCTCCTTGCGCTGATTGCGCAGCTGGTCGGCATCGGCCTCGTAACGTTCAAGCACCTGCTCCAGTTTCTTCTCTTTCTGGCGTATGGCCTGACGTTTGTTTTCCCAGTACCTCCTGTCACGTGCAATGTCAAGAAGGTAACGGTCCATGTTGATGTATTCGCTGCCGACTATTCCCTCCGCCTCATCGATAATTTCTTTCGGCAGCCCTATCTTACGGGCTATCTCAACTGCGAAAGAGCTTCCGGGATTGCCTATGGAGAGGCGGAACAGAGGTTCCATTTTCTGACGGTCGTAGAGCATTGAGCCGTTGATAAGGCCTTCGGTGTCCTCGGCAAACTGCTTGAGGTTCTGATAGTGGGTGGTTATCACGCCCCACACACCCTGTCCGTTAAGATGATGCAGGATGGCCTGAGCGAGAGCGCCGCCGATCTGAGGTTCGGTACCGCCGCCGAACTCATCGATAAGCACGAGGGTTGTCTGCCGTCCCTTGGAAAGAAGATACTTCATGTGGCCGAGATGGGAACTGTAGGTACTGAGTGCGTTTTCAATCGACTGGTCGTCGCCTATGTCTATGAATATGTCGTCGAATATGCCGATTCTGGAATTCTCATAAACGGGAGGCAGAAGTCCGCACTGAATCATGTATTGGATTACGCCCACAGTTTTAAGACACACGGATTTACCGCCGGCGTTCGGTCCGGATATTATCAGTAGACGGTCTCTGGCCGAAAGCGAAATATCAAGCGGCACTATGTCCTTGCCCCGCTCGCGAAGCGACAGCAGGAGTTCGGGATGACAGGCATGATACCATTCAAGCTCCGGGCCGGAAGATAAAACCGGCAGACAGGCATCGATGTCGCGGGCAAACAGAGCCTTTGCATGAATCATGTCAATCTCCGACATGATTTCCATGCTCGCGCTCATGGACGGAGAATACGGACGCAGTCCGTCGGCCAGAACAGAAAGGATTCTCGCAATCTCCCTCCGCTCGTCAAGTTCAAGCTCCCTTATGCGGTTATTGGCCTCGACAACCTCGGCGGGCTCTATGAAAACGGTTTTTCCGGAGGCCGATTCGTCATGCACTATTCCGTTAAGGCGCCGTTTGTTCATAGGCGCCACAGGCAGGACAAGACGGCCGTCACGCATGGTGGGACCGGCATCAGCCTCTATTATACCCTCCTTCTGTGCCCGCGCCATAACGTTGCGCATGACCGAATTGACCCTGCCGCTCATACGCGAAAGCTCACGACGTATTTCGGCAAGTTCAGGCGAAGCGTTGTCATGGACATTGCCGTAGCGGTCAATCACCTTGTTGATTGCCGAAACGGCAACCTCAAAGGTCGACATCTCCGCGATTCTTGCGGTCAGATAAGGATAGCGCGGCTTTTCGTCATCGGAGGACCTGTTGAAAAAATCATAGACATCGCTCATTGCCATCAGCGACGCTCTCAGCGGAACCAGCTCCGAAGCCGGAAGAAAAGCTCCGCCAACGGCAAGCGTCCTGAGCTGGGAACTTATGTCGTTGAGATTCTCAAGCGGCACGTCGGTCTCGCCTGAAACTATTCCAAGCATCTCCGCCGTAGCATTCAGGCTTTCGGAAAGCACGGCGAAATCCGTCATCATGGAAATACCGTCAACGAGTTCGCGTCCCTTGACCGAGACGCACTTCTTTTTCAACTTCTCGCGTACAAAAGAGAATCCTATCTTATTTTCAAAAGTCTCCGGATAAATCATGCTCTGCAAAAATGAGATGCAAAAATAATATCTTTTCAACAATTTCACAGTGGGTGATGTTATAAAATTATAAAAAATCAACAAATTAAAATCCTTTCAACTATGAAAACGTCATCTCTGAATTACTGGGGCCAGTCCAAGTATTGGTGGATTGTGCTTATTGTAGGTATTTTGATGGTGATATGCGGATTCGCCTACTGGCTCTGGCCGTCGATAGGCTATGCCGTATCATCACAGATTTTCGGCTGGCTGCTTGTTCTGGCCGGAATCGTGCAGCTTTGCGTTTCGTCAGGCGTTAACCGTCCCCGCGGCTGGGGCTGGTGGCTTGCAGGCGGCGTGATTGACCTGTTTATAGGCTTCATGCTTGTCCGCAGTGTCATCCTGTCGGAAATCGTATTTCCCTATTTCATTTCCATCGTATTCCTGTTCTGGGGACTGAACGCCATATTCAGTTCCGTCAACATGCGTCAGCGCCGTTACTGGTGGATCTATCTTATCAACGGAATCCTGCTGATGGTAATCGGATTCTTCTTCCTTGAAGCCGGATACATTCAGGATATGCTGATGACAAGTCTGCTCACCTCCATAGCATTCATCTACTGGGGATTCTCAATCTCGATGATCAGCTATGAGATGCGCCCTGTCAGAATGCAGGAATAGACGGTTTATACTGAAATTTGAATACAGGACCGCATCGGCTGTGGCTGACCGCTACAACGGGTGCGGTCCTCCGGTATAGAGTCAAATCTGTTAATATCTCTAAAATAAGATATAAATTAACATTCGCATCGGATGTTTTTAATTGTCAAAGTGTTATTTTTGTAATATGAAAGCGGTGTATGCGTTAAACCATCCACCCGTTTCTGTGTCTTATAGACAAACACCAAGTGCTAAATACAAAAATACGACCTAACAAAGTAACTCTTATAGCGATGAAATCCAGACTCAAATCTTTATTGGCCATGTTGCTCATCGGCAGCAGCATAGCTTCTTTCGCGCAGGGATATGACGATGATGACATCTATTACAACCCATCGAAAGCAACAAAACCGGCCCCCGCAAAGCCTAAAGCCAGGACTTACAACTATACGGTCTATGAATATCCGTCGGCCGACAGCTATGTCCCCGGAGCCGGCAACACCAACATAGACGTGGATGCATATAACCGCAGAGGTGTATTTGCAAAGCAGACCACCGATTCCACGGCTTCCGCAGCAACAACGGACTTCAACAACACCCGTAACATAGAGCGGTTCTATAACCCCGACGTCATAACCGAATCAAACGACAATGAGGTTGCGGCCCTGTACTACTCGCAGCCCGCCACAACCGTAAACATTTTCGTGGACCCGGATCCCTGGGGATATAACTACTGGGGCTATCCCACCTACGCTTCCTGGTACTGGGGCTATCCGCGTTCATGGTATGCATGGAACTGGGGATGGGGCCCGTCATGGTCATGGAACTGGGGTTGGGGTCCGTCGTGGGCCTGGGGTCCCTCTTGGTCATGGAACTGGGGCTGGGGACCTTCATGGGCTTGGGGTCCGTCATGGTCCTGGGGACCGTCGTGGAGCATTCCGTCCCGTCCCAACCGTCCCATAGGCAATGTACGTCCCGGCTATGGTTCGCGTCCCGGACACGGTTCGGTTCGTCCGGGCAACAATTCAGTGCGTCCCGGTTACGGGAACCGTCCCGGCAGCCGTCCGTCATACAGCAATCCCGGCAACAACTACCGTCCGGGCAACAGCTCTTCGGGCTATCGCAACTCTAACCGCAATTCAATACGTCCGAACCGCAACAACGGTACCATCCGCAACAATAACTACAACAACAGCCAGAAGAACAATTCCTACCGTCCGTCATACAACAATAACCGTAATTCCGGTTCGTTCAACTCCGGTGGCGGATACCGCGGTGGAAGCGGCTCATTCGGCGGAGGCTCACGCGGAACCGGCGGAGGACGTGGCCGTCATTAATTGAATCACAACATTACCTAAAAGAAAACATTCATTTCTGACTATATGAAAAAAAGAGCAATCCTTATGACAGCGGCCTTACTGCCTGCGGCACTCATGGCCCAGACCGCCGTTGACGCATACCAGTTATCGCGTTATGACCTTCGCGGAACCGCTCGATTCATGTCAATGGGCGGCGCCTTCGGAGCTCTCGGCGGCGATCTCTCGACACTGAACCAGAACCCCGGCGGTATAGGCGTGTACCGTAAAAGCGATGTCGGAATCTCCCTCTTCATTGACATGCAGAAGGCCAAGACAAACTCTCCGGTTATGTCCTACAGCCAGTCACAGACAAAGGTCGATGTCAGCAACGTAGGTTACATCGGTTCCATCTACACCAACTCGGAACTTATGCCCTACTTCAACTGGGGTTTCACCTATAACCGCGCCCAGTCGTTCAACCGCCGTTTCCGTGGCGTTGACCGCATGTCGGCCTCCCTGTCCAACTATATAGCCGGCTACACCACAGCCGAAAAGTGGACCACGAACGATCTTTCAGGCACCGATGACAATTATTTCGGCCTCGGAGCTCCGTGGATGAGCATCCTCGCCTATAACTCCTACATCATAAATCCCACCGACCCGTATTCAACCAACTACAACGGATTATGGAAAGATGGCGTAACGACGGGTGAAAATGAATTCGATGTGGAGGAAACAGGCTACGTTGACGAATATGAGATAAACTTCGGCGGTAATTTCACCGACATAGTTTACTGGGGTATCGGATTCGGCATCACCGACATTCAGTACAATCAGAACGTTTATTATCAGGAATATCTGCAGAATGCGCAGATTCCTGTGGTCAACAACGAAGGTCAGGTTATCGCAGGTCCGGCCACACCGACCTCCGATGAAGTGGGATTCGGCCTCGAAAGCCGCAAACGCATCACCGGAACCGGTTTCAACTTCAAGGCCGGTGTGATTGTGCGTCCCATCAACGAACTCCGCCTCGGACTCGCAGTCCACACCCCAACTTACTACAATCTGACCCAGAACAATGACGGAGTAATAGATTACGGTTACGGATATTCCGACGGTCCGCTGAAACCGGACTATGCCGGAACCCCTATTGAAGCCTATAATTGGAAACTGCGCACACCGTGGCGCCTTATGGCCAGTGCTGCCGCCGTAATTGGCTCTAATGCAATCCTGTCATTTGACTATGAGTACAGGCCCTATCAGAAAATGTCGACCCGTTTTGACAACGGCGATGAAGTGACCGACGTCAACGGCGACATCAAGGCCTACTACAAGGATGCCAACATAATCCGTGTGGGTGCCGAATACCGCATAAACAACCACGTGAGCCTGCGTGCCGGTTATGCCTACGAATCCACCCCCACATCCACTGAAATGAAGAACAACGGTGAAATGGTGTTCACCGCCGGGCCCAACGATACCGGAACAACACCCTCGTACACCCTTGACAACTCCACTCAGTACATAACCTGCGGTATAGGCTACCGCTACAAAGGCTTCTATGCCGACGCCGCATACGTCCACAAGAGCTTCGACAGCGAATTCCACGCCTTTACCCCCAACACCTACACCGACATCCAGCCCGGAACAGCAATCAAAAACAATTCCAACAGCATCGTTCTTTCCGTAGGCTATAAATTCTGAAACATATCACAAAACGATATCCCATTATCCGAGGGCCGCTTATTTCGCGGCCCTCGTTATTTCAAAACCACCCGACCATGACAAAAACTTCAGTACAACCCTCAAACCAGATGCTCTGTGCCATAGGCGAAAATCTTGTCAGCGCTTATCTGATGGCCAAAGGCTGGCCCACTGCCAATGCCAACGGCTCGATAAGAAACTTCAAAGGAATAGACCTGTTCTGCCAGCATGGCATGAACTCCGATGAAGTTGTGGGAATTCAGGTAAAGACATCCATGTCAACCTCATTCCTAACCGGCATAACAGCAGGGAACGCAGCCGACAGAAGCTTTCTGGCGGAAAAGATTGTCGGCCCGTGGATATTTGTCGAAATCACATCTCTGGATCCTCTTCAGGCGCAGTTCTACATTCTCAGCCGCAATCAGATGAGAGAGCTGCTCTTGTCAGCCCAGGACTGGTATCTCTACAAATGGCTCCGTCAGCCCACAAAAAAACTGATTGATTCGCCATCGACCATGAAGCTCCTTTGGCTCCATGGCAAAGACGACCATTCGAAATATTCATCCACGCCGTTCATCAACCCTTTCCCGGGCGACATCTTCAAAAACAACTGGTCAAATCTCTGGCTGTAAACACGAGAGGCCGCCTGAACGGGCGGCCTCTCGGATTAATTATTTATCAGGCTGTAGCTTACCAGACAATTGAACTGGTTTCAGGATATGTCTGTCCTTCATAGTGTTCGGTTGTTTTCAGCGTGGTGGGAAGACCTTTGCTGTTGAGTGTCCACTCGAATTCGTAACGGTCAGTCTCGGAGTATTTGAGCTGAAGAGGAAGTTTCTTAGTAGACTTTCCGAGCATACCGGCATAATAAGCCACATCGAACTCGTCCATATCAATGCCGAATGTCAAATCATAGAACATGACACCGCCATTGTTATTCACGCCTGAAGGATTCTTTGCATCTGTATACAGAACGGTGCAGACGTCAGGAGTTGTGTTGTCGTCATCAACCACTGATACTTTTGTGATATTGCCGTCGGTATATGTGATGGTTGTAACCTCGTTATCACCTTCGGAACGTTTCATGCGGCTGAGCTGGTCAGCTGAATTGTACTCAAACCACCATTCCTCGTTTTCGGCGCCTTCGCTACCGTTATATTCCTGAAGAGCGTAGGTTGCGAAGCCCTTTTTGTTGAGCTGAATATAGAACGTGCAATCAAGCTGACCCTGATAATAAAGTTCCATCTTTGCCTGATATTCTTTGGCGGCTGCACGTGAGAATGTTCCGTAGCTGAACTTTACCGATTCACCATCGGAAGAAGTGACAGATGTAACCTGACCTTTGGCATTCTTGGCAACCACAGCACCGCCTACACTTGTGGGAAGGCCCTGAGGAAATACCTGAGAGGGATTTACGAGATTTTCGGGTGAAACGGGTGCGTCATCATCATCGTCGTCGCTGCAAGAAGTGAATCCGGCAGAAAGAGAAGCGGCAAGGAGAGCCACTCCAAACATTTTAAATTTGTTCATTATAATACATTTATTAATATGTGCGTCCCAATATCGAAACGCAATGCAAAATTGCTAAAATACATAGTATCATCACCCATTACAGATGTTAAAAAATGTAAAATCACGCAACTCTAAATGCAGAATAAAAGCTTGTTCTGTCAATTTCATCGACAATAACCTACAGAAAAAAGGAATGACCGCAAAGGTCCTCAAGGGGGTCCTATGCAGTCATTCTTGATTGTAATCGTTGCTTATGTCCGCAATCATTCAGCGGCAGGAGCCTCTGCAGCTTCTTCTGCAGGAGCGGCCTCAGCGGCGGCAGCAGCTTCAGCCTCGGCTTTTGCTGCAGCAAGCTCGGCTTTCTTTTTAGCCACAGCTTCTGCCTTGGCGGCGTTTTTAGCCTGCTCTTCTTCCAGACGCTTCTTTTCAGCGAGTTCCTTGGCAGAAGCCATGGAGGTCTTCAAAGCGTCAACGGCGGCCTGCTTCTTCTGCTTCCAGGCATCGAAACGGCGCTGGGCCTCAGCCTCGTCGAAAGCGCCTTTCTTCACACCGCCCTGAAGATGCTTCATAAGGAGCACACCTTCCTGTGAAAGAATATTGCGAACTGTGTCAGTGGGTTGAGCACCGACATTTACCCAATACAAAGCCCGTTCGAAATTCAAAGTTACTGTAGCAGGATTAGTGTTCGGATTATAGGAACCTATCCTTTCAATAAATTTACCATCTCGTGGTGCCCTGCTGTCGGCGATAACAATAGGATAAAACGCATAGTTCTTGCGACCATGACGTTGTAATCTGATTTTTGTTGCCATTTGAAATTAATTAAAAAATTTGGTTTTGTATTGATTGCGAGTGCAAAGGTAGTCATTTTTTCCTAATCCACAATGTTTTTGCTTTGTTTTTCAATAAAACTGCGTGCGGATTCAAGGGTTTCCGGCTTGCCTATGTCAAACCATGCATAATCCCCGAAGGGCCGGTAACCGTGGATATTCAGCCGGCCGCATTCGGATATATAAAACGGAGTGATGGAGAACACCCTTCCGTTCTCTGAGGAATACTTTTCCAAAGCCGGAAACACCGAAGGCGACATGACGTGCACACCTCCGAATGCCGCACATTGCAGATTCCGGTCATCCAGTCCCGCCGGCCTCACCTCACCGGTCTTCGAATTTTTCCATCCGGCCATCCGGCCTGTATTGTCAAACAGCAGGTAACGGCTTGTGGTCCTCCCGGAAACAAGAAGGGTCGCATCATATTGACCATTTCTTTGGGCGGAGAGCATATCCTTCAGACTGAAATCGGTCAAAATGTCGGCGTTATGTACAATGAACAGCTCGTCACCGTCAAGCCAGCGTCTGGCGGCAAGAATTCCGCCTCCGGTGTCAAGCAACAGATCACGCTCGTCACTTATGTGAATCTCCACACCGAAACCGTTGTTGGAGTGCAGGTAATCTATAATCTTGTCGGCAAAGTGATGCACATTGATTACCATCTCATTAACACCTATTGCCTTGAGTTTTTCTATAACTCTACGAAGCATGGGTACTCCCCCTACTTCAACCATTGCTTTCGGTATTGATTCCGTTATGGGATATAGCCTGGTTCCGAGACCGGCTGCAAATATCATAGCTTTCATCTCCACTTCAACCTTTCGCTGATATTCTGTTCTCTATGAATGAGTTCCACCTCAACATCAAAACATTAGGCAAGATGATGCGCCAGATGTTCCGCCGAATAAACCGAGCGATGCCGTCCGCCCGTACAGCCGAAACTGACTGACAGGTCCGTGAAACCCCGGCGGATGTATTTCTCCACAGCCTTGTCGACCAAAGCATAACAGGATTCAAGGAAAACGCTGATTTCTCCGTCATTTTCAAGGAATTCAATCACCTCCGGATCTCTTCCCGTCAAAGGTTTGTATCGGTCATAACGTCCCGGATTATGGATGGCCCTGCAGTCAAACACGAATCCGCCGCCGTTGCCCGACAGGTCCTCCGGAATTCCCTTCCTATAGGAAAAGCTATAGACCTTTACCAACAGCTTGCCTGACTGCCGGTGGCATGGCGCGAATCTTTCCATTCCGAGAATCTCGCGCACAAGACCTCCAAGATACTCCAATCGTGGGTCATCGGGTTCGCTTATCAGATTGCTGAGATTTTCAAGCGTTTTACTTATAGCGGTAACGAATTCGGATTTATGCTCATACAGGCCTCTGAAACCATACGTTCCGAGAACCTGAAGCATTCTGAACATAACCATGATTTCAAGAGATTTCCGCCAGCCCTCATCGAGCGGCATTCCTCTGAGAGACATAGCCTCCAAATATCGCTCGGCCAGTCTCCATCTCATATCTTCGGGAAGACCGAGCCTTGTCTGCCATAGAAACGAAGCCACGTCATACAGACCTGAGCCGAAACGCGCTCCCTGAAAGTCAATGACATACGGCCTACCCTGGTGAATCATTATGTTGCGGGACTGAAAATCACGCAGAATCAAAGTGCGGTCCTGACATCCGCAAATTGTCTCGGCGAGGTATTCCAGACATTCCTCCAGAATTTCCTCATCGAAAGCCACTCCGGTGAGTTTAAGAAAATCATATTTGAAATAGTTAAGATCCCATGTAACGGACCGACGGTCCATCTCGGCTCGGGGATAGAGCATCGAGCGGTCAATCGTTACATAATCACGGCTGTGGAAATCAGCAAGAGTGTCAATCACGGATTCCAGAAGACGGAGCGATGCATCGCAGTCATAACGCGCCGACGAGATTATACCGTAAAGTGAATCGTTTCCAATATCGTCCTGAATATAAACGCTATAATCATCCGAGACAGAAATAACTCCGGGAACAGGCAACCCTTTCCCGCTAAACAGATTGCTGAGATACACAAAGGCCCGGTTCTCACGGATTTCCTTACCATAGGTTCCTATGACGGATTTTCCGGGTCCTTCCATACGGAAATATTCCCTCGACGATCCGGCTCCGGCAAGACGCACAGTCTTTTCCGGACTGCAGCCGAACGTCTGTTCATATAGTTTTTCCAGTTTTTTCATTTCAGATTCAATGATTCCAAATGCAAAGATACAACATTATAAAATAATCGCAACAACCATTAATGACCGCTTCACGTTATAGTTTAAATGCCAACATACGTTTCATGTTATTTATAATTACTATTTTTGCATCCAAAAGGTAAGAAAACCCATGACAGACAAGTTATCGACATACGGACTCATCGGACATCCGCTCGGACATTCATTCTCCCAACGATATTTCACTGCAAAATTCGCCGCCGCCGGAATCGAAGCCCGCTACGACAATTTCGACATTCCTTCCGTGGATGACCTGACCGGTATAATACGCAACAACCCGAACCTGAAAGGTCTCAACGTAACCATACCGTATAAAGAAGCCGTCATCAGGTTCCTTGACGAAATAGACCCGAAGGCGGAAAAGATAGGCGCGGTCAATGTTCTTCGCATAACACGCAACGGAAATGATGTGCGCCTCAAAGGGTTCAACACCGATGTGACCGGATTCACCGAAAGCATAAGGCCTTATCTGAAGCCCTGTCACGACAAAGCCCTTGTACTCGGAACCGGTGGCGCGTCAAAAGCCGTAGTGGCCGGTCTGGAGGGAATGGGACTGAAAGTGTCCCACGTGTCCCGCCGTTCGGGATCGGGACAGCTGACCTACGACGACCTGACCGAGGAAGTAATGAAAGAGCACACAGTGATTGTCAATGCTACTCCGCTCGGAACTTTCCCTGACACCGAAAGCTGCCCGCCCATCCCCTACAGATATATGACCGACCGACATCTGTGCTTCGACCTCGTTTATAATCCGGCCGACACGATGTTCATGAAGAACAGCCGCCGGCACGGGGCCACGACAATAAACGGAAGCGAGATGCTCCGCATTCAGGCCGAAGAGGCATGGAAAATCTGGAATTCATAATCAAAAAAAAACATAACCACCATACAAACCTAAGTATTAAGCAATATGTCACTATCCGAAAAAAAAAGCAGCATGCTTCATGGCATACTACTCATAGCTCTTTTTGCCTGCGCGGCATTCTATATCGGTGAAATCCAAGTTTTGCGCGATCTTTCCATCTCGCCTATGATCATAGGTATAGTACTCGGTATGATCTATGCCAACAGTCTGCGCAATAATCTTCCCTCCACGTGGGTCCCGGGCATAGTTTTCTGTTCCAAGAAAATACTGCGTTTAGGCATAATCCTTTATGGTTTCCGCCTGACTCTTAACGACATTGCCGCCGTAGGCATTGCCGGAATATCCGTTGACATACTGGTTGTCACCATCACCATTCTCGGAGGTGTCCTAATAGGCCGCGTACTGAAGATGGACCCCGAAACAGCTCTGCTCACATCCGTAGGCAGCGGAATTTGCGGAGCCGCAGCCGTGCTCGGCGCCGAGTCCACCATACAGACCAAGCCCTACAAAACGGCCGTCGCAGTAGCCACTGTGGTGATTTTCGGAACCATAGCCATGTTCCTGTATCCGGTAGCCTACCGCACCGGTACTCTTGACCTTGAGCCTCAGCAAATGGGCATATTCGCCGGATCCACTCTCCATGAGGTGGCACATGCCGTGGGGGCCGGAAACGCCATGGGCGAAGAAGTGTCGAATGTCGCCGTCATTGTCAAGATGATACGAGTGATGCTTCTGGTTCCCGTTCTTCTGATTCTCGCCCTCTGGGTCGCAGGCAAGCGCAAAAAAAGCGGCGAAGGAGGCAAAGGAGGTAAAATCAGCGTCCCCTGGTTCGCCATAGGCTTTCTGCTCGTCATCTGCTTCAACTCCCTCTCGCTTCTGCCCGTTGCGGTGGTTGACGGAATCAACTATTTCGACACCTTCCTGCTGACAATGGCAATGGCAGCCCTCGGAGCCGAGACCAATTTCGAGAAGTTCAAGAAAGCGGGTGCCAAGCCGTTCATTCTCGCCTTCATACTGTTTATCTGGCTCCTGTTCGGCGGCTATCTGATGGCTAAATATCTCGTACCATTGTTTATGTGATGCTTCATCTGAGCCGCACTTCCATAGCCGGAATGCCTTTGCTTCCGGTTGCAGTCTGCTTCAGCCTCGGTATTATACTGTATGCGGCAGGCGGGAATCTGTGGATTGCGGCTGCCACTCTTGCTGCAGGCATCATACTCGCGTTTTTCAACAGATACTGGTGCTCTCTTGCGCTGTGTGTACTGCTCGGATTCTGCGATGCTGCCATATCGTTCCCGAACGGCCCGGCAGAATCACTTCACGGACGTAAACTTGTCTATAGCGGCACAATTACCAGAGTTTCCGGCGACGGAGGCGTTCAGAATCTGTATGTGCGAATTGACAGCTGCGGTGCCGATACGTCCGGGATGGCTCCCTTAAAACGTCTCACGGTCAACCTGATTCTAACCTCGGCGTCGCCGGAACTGTCGGAAGGCGAACGGATTAAATTCCCGGCAATGTTCAGTCCGGTAAGGGCACGTCGCGATTTGCCCGATGAAATCGACCCTGCCGATTTTCTCTATAGAAAGAACATCCATGAAACGGCATTTCTGTCGAAGGACGACCTGATGTCAGTGAACCCGCCGGACGGCATCAAAGGATATTTTCAACGCAGACATGACCGGATAACAGACCTGATATACAGGTCCTCCCTCTCATCCGAAGCAAAAGAATTGCTGGCAGCGTCATTGGTCGGAGAGACAGCTGATATGTCGGATGATTTAAGGCAAAGCTTCTCCAATGCCGGAATAGCCCACATACTTGCCATCAGCGGTCTCCATGTAGGAATAATCGCATTCATAGTCTCCTTGGCCCTTTGGCCGATGTTTATTACCGGTTTTGGCCGGTGGCGCCGGATAGCCGTCGTCCTGTCATTATGGATATTCGCACTGCTGACCGGAATGCCGCCGTCTGTGGTGAGAGCCACAATAATGGCATCCATGGTTATCATAGCCGGAATAATCCAAAGGAATTCACCGCCGTTAAACTCTCTTTCACTTGCCGCCATACTGATTCTGCTGTTTAGCCCGGACTCTCTGTTCGATATAGGATTCCAGCTATCGTTCGCCGCCGTACTGGCCATCCTGTTGTTCTCCAATCGCCTGAATCCGGTTTCGCCACGTAAAAGATTTCTCTATAATGCATTCTCGCTATTGACCGTATCGGTCAGCGCAATGATGGGAACCGGCTTGATATCCATTCTGTATTTCCATTCGTTCCCCGTCTACTTTCTTCTTGCCAATATTCTGGCATGCCTCCTGTTGCCTCTCATCCTTAGTGCCGGAATCATATACCTCCTGGCATTTGCCGCAGGTTTCAGCTGCACAGCACTTTCCACGGCGGTAAACGGGATGGTCGGCTTTGTGGCGAAGTGTTCTGATTTAATAGTTTCGCTCCCCGGCAACAGCCTTGACAACATCTATTTTGAAACATGGATAATAATTCCATTCATAGCCGTACTCGTAGCCCTGAAAATATTGCTTGACAAGCCGGCGAAAAAACAGATCTGCGGAACCATTGCCGTTGTCATGGTATTCATTATCTGCATTGCCATGCAACACAAACCCGGAAACGAAGCCCGCGTCTACCTCGTACGCAGCACATACCACACCGAACTCGCGTATACAACCGGTGATTCGCTCATTCTAATCACCACTTCTCCGAACGAGCCGGCTGATGTCGGAAGCAGAGCCGAAATGAGATACCGAGATTATATGGGCAAGCGGAATATACGGGAGATAATAGTTGACACGGCTTCGCGAAAATCAGACCGTCTGATGATTATCGGCAATACTTCCATCGGTCTGATTTCAGGAAAGCCAACGGGACTTGACCACGAGAAACTGAATTATGCCATAGTGAGCCGTGGATTCCGAGGCAAAATAAAAGATATTACCGATTCCCACGAGCCGGACTCCATAATAATTTCCTACGACATCCATCCCAAACGCGCCGCCCATTATCTGGAACAATGTGACAGCCTCGGCATTCCTGTCATCTGGGCAAGAAAGACTCCATGGTCATTCAGCTATGACAGCTCTCTGAAACCTTTTGTAAAATAACCACGGCTGTAATCCTTTGGTCTGAGGACTGTATCATCGACCATAACCACATCGAGGTCAATGACAACAGCATCACCTTTTATGCGGCTGCGCCCCTTGGCTTTCTCATAACTTTTGCATAGACTTTCAGCCTCATCATCGCTCATTGATGACAAGCCGGAGAAAACCGCGTTGGCATACATGGATCCGTCGCCATTAATGGAAGGCGTCCTGTAGACCGACGAGACCTTAGATTCACTGAAAACCTCCTGCAGGAAAGAGATAGTCTCTTCCACCATGGTTTCAGCCTTCTGGCAGTTGCTCCCTATGCTTATAACGAATCTCTTCATCGCACCCCTTTCATGGTCAATGAAATCCGGTTCCGCTCGCGGTCGACCGACATAACGGCAACGGTCACTATCTGCCAAATCTTAAGGACCTCGGCTGGCGTCTGGACGCGGCGGTCAGAAATCTGCGAGATATGAATCAGGCCGTTGACTTTGATGCCAAGGTCAACAAAAGCGCCGAAAGCAGTCAGATTGACCACCTTGCCCTGAAGCACCATCCCTTCACGGACATCGTCAATGGTCCGGAGGCCGGTATTGCGCCACTCCGCTTCGACAGGCTGACGCGGATCACGGCCCGGCTTCTTAAGTTCCTCCAGAATGTCATTCACGGTTTCAATTCCCGTATCGCCGTCAACAAATTCATCCGGATTTATCCGGGAGATAAGAGCCTCGTTACCGATAATCTCCTTTACGCCACATCCAAGTGACTTCGCCATCTTCTCGGCAACGCGGTAGCTTTCAGGATGTACCGAACTGTTATCCAAAGGATTTACCGCGCCGGGAATTCTAAGGAATCCCGAGCACTGCTCGAAAGCCTTGGCTCCGAGACGAGGAACCTTCTTCAGCTCCTGACGGGATGAGAAACAGCCGTTGGCATTTCTGTAGGCAATTATATTCTCAGCGAGCGACGGACCTATGCCTGACACATAACACAACAGTTCAGCCGAGGCGGTATTGACATTCACGCCCACATCGTTCACACATCTCTCCACAGTGAACTTAAGCGCATCTCGGAGCAGCGTCTGGTTGACATCATGCTGATACTGCCCTACTCCTATGGATTTAGGATCAATCTTGACCAGCTCGGCAAGAGGGTCAAGCAGACGGCGGCCTATCGACACGGCACTGCGGAAAGTCAGGTCAAGGTCGGGAAATTCCTTTATGGCAATTTCGGATGCCGAATAAATGCTCGCACCCTGTTCGCTTACCCTTTCAATCTTCATTCCCTCGGGAAAGTCTATTGAATTCAGGAATTCCTCTGTTTCCCTTGAAGCAGTTCCGTCGCCGAGAGCTATGACACCGCAGCCGAATTTCCTTATGAGGCTTTTCACCTTAGCCGCGGCCTCATTCACCTTGAGATGCGGTTCCACCGGATAAATCACATCGTGACAAAGAAGGTCTCCGTCAGATGACAGACAGACCACCTTGCATCCGGTACGGAATCCTGGGTCTATGGCAAGCACTCCTGTGGGGCGGATGGGCGGATATAAAAGCACCTGACGCAAACCCTCGCTGAAAAGGTCTATCGACACACGGTCACTCCGGTCCTTTATCTCGGCCAAAGCCTCATTTGTTATGGAAGGCAACAGCAAGCGCTTATAGGAATCAACTGCCGCCTTCCGTATAATTCTACCGCTCTCGGACGGGCATGAGTTACGAATCACATTCCTCTCGATATTTTCAACATCGTATTGCTCGTCAGGCTCGACACTTACTTTCAGCAAGCCCTCTTTTTCCGCACGCTGGAGGGCGAGAAAGGCATGGGCCGGGATGCGCGACAATGGGCGCGAAAAATTATCGTAATCGGCATATTTAGTACCGGCCACATTCCCTTTCGAATGAATTGTGGCCCTTCGGAACAAGGAATTGCGGGTCTGTCTGCGCAATGCGGGGCGCTCGCTTATCCATTCGGCTATTATATCCGAGGCACCTGCCAGAGCCTCGTCAACAGAGTCAACTCCGTCTTTAAGAAAACGGCCCGAAGCCAAAGCAACGTCATCACACCGCTGGGACATGATGATTCTTGCAAGCGGTTCGAGGCCACGTTCACGTGCCACGGAAGCACGGGTCTTTCTCTTAGGTTTGTAGGGAAGATACATATCCTCGAGTCTGTTGGCATCGACGCATTGTTCTATGTCACGTTTCAGCTCGGGTGTCATCTTCCCGGCAGCCTCGATAGCAGCAATCACGGTTTCTTTCCGTTTGTCAAGATTACGAAGGGCCTCCACTCGAAGGCTTATCTTCCGTATGGCAATCTCATCCAGAGAGCCGGTTTTTTCTTTCCTGTAACGGGCAATAAACGGCACGGTAGCCCCTTCGTCGAGCAATGCGATTACATTTTTTACCCTGTCAGAACGTATGTCCAGCTCCGATGAAATCACATCGGATAATTCTTTGTCCGTCATGCTGTCAGTCCGGCTTTTTTAGTGTGATTACAGTAATCTCGGGCGTAGCGCCGATTCTCATGGGAAATCCCACAGTACCGGCCCCGATATTGACATAGAGATAGTGCTTGTCCGAGGTATCGGAATACAGTCCGCCCCATTCCTTGTATCGGAAAGCTGCTGGAGACAGGCCGAACAGTTCAATCTGCATTGCATGGGTGTGTCCCGAAAGCGTCAAAGCCACATTCGCGTCTTTCTTGTCGGCGATTTCCATTGACCAGTGGACGGGATTATGCGTCAGGAGTATCTTTGTGACTGAATCCGACAGATTTTCGTATGAATCAGGGAGAGAACCATAGATAGTGAATGGCGGATCACCTACATTCTCCACGCCTATCACTGATATTGAATCGCCTTCTCGATAAATGGTTCTGTTTTCATTCAGAAGAAGGTCCCATCCCATCTCTCGCTGCAGTTTCTTAAGATTATCCAGATTGTCGCTCTTGGCTTTTTCAGAAGGCCACTCGCTGTAATCGCCGTAATCGTGATTACCAAATATGGAAATCACGCCGTCGGCGGCATCAAGTCTTGACAACAGAGCGATGTGAGGAATCAGTTCCGATGTACGCCTGTTTACAATATCGCCTGTGAACACTATCAAATCGGCATTCTCCGAGTTTATTCTGTCAACAAGACGGCTGACGAAAGTCGTGTCCGAGCCGAATGTCCCTACATGCAGGTCCGAAATCTGGACTATTCTGTATCCGTCAAATTTTTCAGGAAGATTCTCCACATACACATCCACCTCATTGACCTTCGACCTGAACCTGTTGACAAGGGCGCCCCACCAGATAAGCAGGAACACGACAACGGCGAGCGCTCCGCCGGCTACCGAGAGCCACTTGATCCTTTTATGACCGAAAAGTCCGGGTATACTTGCGAGCAGGTCAACAATCACAAACACCGCTTTGGTTATCAGGATACTGAAAAAGCTGAACAGTATCCACATAACCGATTTCAAAACCGCCTCGCCGCCGGAACGGAAAGGCAGACACACGGTGACAGCAAGCAGAGCGTACAATCCTATCGCGCTCCACAGCTGAATCTTGCCCGGCAATGCCGACCGGCATCTTTTCCTTGCAGCAAGATAGATATATAAATCTATCAAAAGGCTTATCAATACCATTATCAGCAATGGCATTACCGGAATACGCATAGATTATGTATTAAGTTGTTGTAAATTGGGAGAGTATCAGATATGGCAGTCTTTCTTTGAGGCCGCGAGCTTGTTCTTCAACGGGTTGGAGTACATGACGAGCATCATCTCACGCATGAAGTCACGGTCAAGAACCGACACATTCTCAAGACGGACCTTATCCAGCTGACCCTCAATGTAGTCCATAAACGCATTTGCCTCGTCGGCTGTGTAATAGGCATCGAATTCGCCCGTGTGGTTCAGACGGTCGTAGGCAACATAGTTAATGGGATAGATCTTGTAGCCCGAATGTATGTTGCAGTCAATCAGGTGACAAATTCTCTTTACCACCTCGATTTTATCCTCAACGGAACTCAGCGAACAAAGTTCGTCGTTGATGCACTGACCAATCTGGAAATGTACACGGCCCTTCTGCTGAAGAAGACCGGTTTCCATGCTCAGAAGGTCATCGTGCTGCGATTTCTTGAAGTCGGGATCAAGCTTACGCAAGAGGAATTCCGTGGCTTTCAGATAATCGTTGGGGTCATACTCGTAGGTTATGGATACCGGAACGAGATTGATTTCCTTGAGATTCTCGATTATGGTACCGCCTCCGTTTAACGCAAGCATCTTCACAAGCGCTTCCTGAGTGTGGTCGCTTGAATCCTTGGCACGACCTTCTCTCTGTGCTATCCAAACACTCTGATGCTTGTCCTTTATGTCGTGGTGGATATAGGCCGACAGCTGTTTTGCAGCCTCCAGAGCCTTGGTAAGCTTAAGATTACGCTTGACTATGAAACTCTTGTTGAGTCTTACCAGATCGGTTATCCAGTCCATTATCAGAAGATTATTGCCGATGGCCACTTCCGACGTCGGCATACCGTTGGTCAGGAAACCGTAGTTGAGGAACGATGCGTCGAGCACTATGTCACGATGATTTGACATGTATGTGTAACTCTTCGTACGGTCCAGTTCATCAAGCCCTCCTATGGTGAGACCCCGTGTTGTCTTGTTGACAAGCATCTGAAGGAAAGGAAGCATCACATCGCGCTGGAATGACTCATTGTCGGGGACAGCGCACAGCATCTTCACAAATTCCGGGAAATCAACATCGGGCATAACATACCTTATGGCGTGTTCAAATCCGGGCTCAGTAACGAGCCGGGCCATCTTCTCCTTGAATTCTGAATCGCTATAAGGCTCTATATCAGTAAAATCAAACTGTTCGTCCATAATATACTTTGTCACTGCGCCGGAATCCCCTTTCATCATCTGGAACAAGGGCCTGTCCGGCCATTTTACTTTGCCAAAATTAAAAAAAATTTCGCACCCGACAAAAGCCGGTCACTCATCTTAGTATTTTTTAATAATCGGTAAATACTGACGTTTATCTTTGTTTGGCAGCTGCGTATGTACGCCAGCGTTCAATCATTGAAGTCATGTCGGCCGGAACCGGAGCTTCAAAAAACATCTCTTCGCCGGTACGGGGGTGAACGAAGCCGAGAGTCCTCGCATGAAGGGCCTGACGGGGACATAGTTCAAAACAATTGCTGACGAACTGGTTATAGGACGAGCTACGTTCTCCGCGCAGTATGCGGTCACCGCCATAACGCGCGTCGTTCAGCAACGGATGGCCGATATGAAGCATGTGCACACGTATCTGATGCGTGCGTCCGGTCTCAAGACGGCATCTGACAACAGACGCATAGCCGAGCGATTCCATAACCTCGTAATGGGTAACGGCATGTTTGCCCTGTTCCGGATCATCCAACACCGCCATCTGCAGCCTGTCCTTAGGATTGCGGCCTATATTGCCCGTTATGGTCCCTTTCTCAGGTTTAGGTACACCCCATACAACCGCCACATATTCCCTTTTGGTGGTTTTATTAAAAAACTGCTTCCCGAGATTGGTTTTCGCATCAGGGGTCTTGGCCACCACGAGCAACCCCGAGGTATCCTTGTCAATCCTGTGAACCAGCCCCATGCGGGGATCGCTCACGTCATATTCAGGGTTGTCCTTGAAATGCCATGCAAGGGCATTGACCAATGTTCCGCTATAATTGCCATGACCGGGATGCACTACAAGTCCGGCCGGTTTATTGACCACAAGCACATCACTGTCCTCGTAGACTATGTCAAGAGGGATATTTTCCGGAATAATCTCGAACTCATATCGCGGGCGGTCCATGACCACGCTCACCACATCCAGCGGCTTGACACGGTAGTTGGATTTAACCGGCTTGCCGTTTACAAGCACGCAACCGGCATCGGCAGCCTGCTGCACTCTGTTGCGGGATGATTTCTCAAGGCGTGTTACAAGAAACTTGTCGACCCTGAGAAGTTGCTGGCCTTTATCGGCCACAAAGCGAAAATGCTCATACAGACCGTTACCGTCCGATTCTCCGGAGCCTGAAAGCTCGTCAATTTCGTCCAGTTCTTCAACCATATAGCAAAAATCAGAACAGATTGAGCTTCTCTACGGTATAGGCCGTGTCAATATCTATAGAATCGATATCTATTTCATTGTTAAGAATCTCTTCCGGGATGCCGGCGCCGATTTCGAGTGTAAGATGCGCGTTTATAGGCACTCTCGCACCCGGCATCAGACGCTTCCCGTCACGTTTCACGGCAAGCACCAGATCCTTGAAATCGGAAGGAACAGTATCCACTTTCACATTCTTGACCCCGAGACCGTCCAACACAGAACGGGCCTGACGGTAGGAAATGTCGGTAAGCGCGGGCAGCAACACCTGCCGGGGAGAGAAAGCGTTTATGGAAAGATAGATCGTACAGCCGTCCTTGACCCTGTTGCCGGATTTCGGGTTCTGCTCCATAACAGTGCCAGGAGCTTTGCGGGATTCATACACAGAGTCACTCACCTCAACCACAAAGCCGGCATTGAGAAGAACGTCCTCGGCTTTAGCAAGCGGCATTCCCTTGACAGAAGGAACCACAGCCTCCTGCCCGTGACGG
This sequence comes from uncultured Muribaculaceae bacterium, assembly GCA_947627615.1. GTDB lineage: Bacteria > Bacteroidota > Bacteroidia > Bacteroidales > Muribaculaceae > Paramuribaculum. The sequence goes on from CANQWS010000015.1 coordinate 62,457, forward strand.
GTCCATACGTCAAGCATCTGCACTGACAGCCAAAGAAGTCCTATGCTTATCAACAACATCAGCACCAGACTTACAATCACTTTCAGCCAGGTGGGATAACCTTTCTTTTTCTCGGGAGTTTCTGAGTATTCGTTCACGTCTGAAATTTTGTTCCGCGCAAAATTAACCATTTCCAGCCACATTTCTACTATAAAATCATGAAAAATGCCCTGAGCGAAGAATGAATCCTTAATAAAATGTAACTTTTGGCAGGTTTGCAAGGATGTTACAAATAAAAATTGTAATTTTGCAAACTAAAATGCGTACATGTAATACATCAATCTTACTAATGCAAAAATTCTTACTCATCATATTTGCCGCCCTCTGCCTCTCCGGTTGCGGAGAATACCAAAAAGCCCAGAAGAGCACCGACTACGACTACAAGCTCGATTTTGCCAAACGCGCGTTCGAGAACAAGAAATATGTTCAGGCTTCCACCATTCTCACTGACATCATCACGGTGTTCAAAGGTTCGGAAAAAGCCGAGGACGCGCTCTATCTCCTTGCCCTGAGCCATTACGAGAACAAGGATTACGTAAATTCGGGCGCTTATTTCAAAACGTACTATGACAGATATCCCAAAGGCAAATACACCGAACTGGCCCGATTCTACTGCGGATACGGATATTATCTTGATTCACCCGACGTGCAGCTTGACCAGAGCGGAACCATAAAGGCTATCGAAGAGCTCCAGTCATTCCTCGAATATTTCCCGCACAGCGACAAAGTCAGCATTGCCCAGAACGCCATTTTTGAACTTCAGGACAAACTGACACTGAAACAGCTCCAGAATGCCCAGCTCTACTATAATATGGGCAACTATATGGGCAACAACTACGAGTCAAGCGTAATCGTAGCCAAAAACGCCATAAAGGATTATCCCTACTCACGATACAAAGAGGATCTTGAACTGCTTGTGCTCAAAGCGCGTTTTCAGGAAGCATCCCAGAGCGTGGAAGAGAAAAAGCAGGACCGTTTCAGAGTGGTAATCGACGAATATTATTCATTCATCAACAACTATCCTGACAGTCCCAACCGCAAGGAGGCCGACAACATTTACGCCATTGCACGAAATCACGTTAAAGACTGACAGGCTTCCGCCCGGCAGCTCTACCGAAATAAAAAATAACCGAACTCTACACTGATAAATCAAAGTTATGGATTACAAAAAGACTAATGCTCCGCTCAACACCGTCACCCGAGACATGATTGAACTCTCGGAGGACACTGGCAATGTCTACGAAACCGTATGCGTGATAGCAAAGCGCTCCAACCAGATTGCCGCAGAAATGAAGCATGACCTCGAGAAGAAACTTCAGGAATTCGCATCGCTCAACGATAATCTGGAAGAAGTTTCGGAAAACCGCGAACAGATAGAAATCTCACGATATTACGAGAAACTTCCCAAACCCACTCTGATAGCCACACAGGAATACATCGAAGGAAAGATCCATTACCGTAACCCTTCGAAGGAAAAAATCAATATGGGTGATTGATACAGGCGTCAAGGCTTGGCAGTTATATTTTTTTTCATTACCTTTGCACCCGATTATCGAATGTCATGCACGGCATGAGATATATCTATTATCATCATTTATATTAACCAACAAAAAATTTTCCAGGAATGCATTTGAATTCTGACGAAAAAGTAGAAATCTTTGAGAAGTACGGTAAGGGCAAGACTGACACTGGCTCACCCGAAGCACAGATTGCATTATTCTCCATCCGTATTGCTCATTTGACTGAGCACCTCAAGTCAAATCACAAAGATTATACCACTGCGCGCGCTCTTAAGGCTCTCGTTGGTAAGCGTCGTCGTCTGCTGGATTACCTTATCCGCAAAGACATCAACCGCTACCGTGCCATCATTGCCCAGAAGGAGCTTGGTATCAGAAAGTAACCCGCAGGGACTACTTGAAGATTACATGCGGACCGCCCTTCCAGGAAGTGCGGTCCGTTTTTTTGTGCCATATAGGACCAATAAAAATGATGTTTCTGTAAAACATATTTATTAACTTTGCGTGTTAATATATGGAAACGCGCCGATGTCCTTCCGGTCCCGGCCCAACCATCCAGAAAGAATCAGACAGAACATGACACCAGAAGCAGCTCCGAAAAGTTCAAAAATCAAAGACATCATTGACCGGTGTCTCAGGATATGGAATTACTGCTCTGACGGCGTGTGGAATGATTCTCGTCGGAACTGGAAAGTCAATCTGGTAAAGACCGTCAACCTGACGGTGACATCATTTCTCAACCAGGACCTCCAGTCAAGGTCCTGCGCACTGACCTACCGCACCATACTCGCCATTGTTCCGGCGCTCGCGCTCCTTTTCGCCATAGGGCGCGGATTCGGACTTCAGGATGTGCTCAAAGACGAACTGATAAAATATTTTCCATCTCAGCAACAGGTCCTGACACAGTCATTCGGCTTCGTAGACTCCTATCTGAGCGAAGCTTCCGGAGGCATTTTCGTGGGAGTAGGCATAGTGTTCCTGCTATGGACCCTCATCTCCCTGCTTTCAAGCGTGGAGGACTCATTCAACATGATATGGCAGGTGAGCAAGGGACGTCTTTTCTGGCGAAAAGTCACCGATTATCTCGCCATATTCATTCTTCTGCCGGTTCTGATGATATGCGCCAGCGGTCTGACCCTTTTCATGACCACATCTCTGAAAACGCTGCTGCCATACGATTTCATCGATTCGGCCCTTCCGGTTATTCTTGACTGTCTCAGCGTGGTGCTGTCATGGCTGTTCTTCGCGGGAAGCTACATGCTCATTCCGAACACTAAAGTCAATCCGGTCAACGCTCTGATTTCAGGCATTGCCGTGGGAACGGTCTATCAGATTCTCCAGTGGCTGTTCATCAGCGGACAGATGTACGTGGCCAAGTACAATGCCATCTACGGAAGCTTCTCGTTCCTGCCGCTCATGCTCATCTGGCTACAGCTCGTCTGGCTGATTACCCTGATAGGCGGGGTGATATGCTTCGCCTCACAGAACATCTCCGAATTCAACTTCGGCAAAAAAATCCAGCAGATTTCAATGGACTACCGCATGCAGGTGACATTGGCGGTCATGTCAATCATAGCCCGCCGGTTCTCGGGCAATGAGTCTCCACTTTCGTCCGACGAGATATCAAGCAAATACGGTCTGCCCATCAACCTGATACGACCTATTATCGGCGACCTGCATTCGGCCGGCCTCATAAACATCATCCAGGGAGCGGACAACGACATGTCGACACATAAGCTGCAGCCCTCTATGGAGGTTTCCGGACTCACCGTTGGATTCGTTATGGACCGCATCTATCGCCATGGAGCCACAGGATTCATTCCCGGTTTTGACGACAGATTCCCTCAGATGAAAGAAATTTCAAAGGAAATGTGTGACATAATCAAAAAGTCCTGCAGCACAACATTGATTGACGCTATAGGTACCGAATTTGAGGCCAGACATAGAGTCATATAAATCCTGAATAATCAGCACAGATAATAAATTTTAATCATTTCAATAACCTGAAAAAATGAAAAAACAAATCTCAACTGAAAAAGCACCCGGGGCAATAGGTCCCTACAGCCAGGCGATAGCCGTTGGCGATTTTCTGTTCATTTCCGGTCAGATACCCGTGAATCCGGCCGACGGAACTGTTCCTGAAGGAATCGCAGCCCAGACAGCACAGTCAATAGCCAACATCAAGGCCATTCTCGCTGAAGCCGGCATGACAATCGACAATGTAATCAAAACCACGGTATTTCTGGCCGATATGAGCCTGTTCGGTCCTATGAACGAGGTTTACGCACAGAACTTTACCGCGCCCTTCCCTGCCCGCTCTGCTGTTGCCGTGAAGGAACTGCCCAAGCAGGTGCTTGTGGAAATAGAGACTATCGCTGCCCGGAACTGAGATATTCCATCAGATCCGCGACAACAAAGGTACTTCCACCTATAAAAAGCATTTCCGAGCTCTTGTCGACCACATCGGCAAGAGCTTTTTCGTATGCTTCGCGGACGCTTTCGGTCCTGACACCGATTATGCCCCGTTCACGAGCAATGGCGACCAGCTCGTCGACCGGAAGCGCTCTGGAGGGCGAAGGTGCCGTGAAATAGAACGTTACATTGTCCATGTCACGGAGCATATCGAGTATTGTACTGACATCCTTGTCGTTGACAAAGCCCAGAACCACGCGCTTATGTCCCTTGAAGGCGTCTATCTGACGTGAAAGATACTCCCATCCGCCGGGATTGTGACCTGTGTCACACACCGTGAGCGGCGAATCCGACAGCTTCATCCACCTCCCTGCAAGTCCGGTCAGCTCCACAACCGATTCAAAGCCTTCCCTGACCGCACTGTCAGGAATCACAAGATCCGAAGATGCTCTGAGGGTCTTCACTGCTTCAAGAACCGTTCCGGCGTTGGCTTTCTGATAGTCTCCGGTCAAAGCCCCGCGTACAGTGCCGAACGAACGAGTGTCATAAACCATCATTTCATCCTTCACAGCGGCAGAAATTATTTCAGCACTTCCACAGACCACAGGAGAATCTTTTTCAGCGGCAATATTCAGGAAAGTCTTTTTCACATCGCCCTCGGCCTCACCTATCACCACCGGAATACCTTTTTTTATTATTCCGCCTTTTTCTCCGGCAATCTCCACAAGAGTGCTGCCGAGCAGAGAGGTGTGGTCAAGGGAAATGTTCGTTATGACCGACAGCAGAGGGCGGATTATGTTTGTGGAATCGAGACGTCCGCCAAGCCCCACCTCTATTACAGCCACATCAACATCCTGCCTTTGAAAATAATCAAATGCCATAACGGTTGTGAGTTCAAAAAACGACGGTTCGACGGTCAGGTCCATAGCCCGGTATCGTTCAACGAAATCCGTCACGTCACGTTCGCTAATCATGCATCCGTTGACCCTTATGCGTTCTCTGAAATCAAGTATGTGCGGAGAGGTGAAGAGCCCTACCCTGTATCCCGATTTCTGCAGAATCGCCGCAAGTGTGTGGGATGTTGAACCTTTCCCGTTTGTCCCCGCCACATGAACGCACCTGAGCCTGCTGTGTGGTGCTCCGAAAGCCTCCGACAATGTTCTGACCGTTTCCAGGCCCGGTTTGTATGCCGACGCGCCCTCGCGATGAAATGCCGGGAGCTGATTATAGAGAAATTCCAATGACGATTGATAATCCATGACCTCACACTACTGTCCACTAAAAATGGACGAGGTTAAAAATTAAATAAATTCGGTTCACTTGAATCACAGAGAACATTG
>CANQWS010000016.1 GCA_947627615.1 uncultured Muribaculaceae bacterium
AGGCTCAGGACCAGTCCTGTCTTGACGGGCAGAAGAGCAAATATCACTTTGGCGATAAGGTCAAGGTTGAGGGCATAATGGGCGATGAAGCGTTGTATGCGTCGCAAGTTGGAATCCCGCTCCACAGCAGTAGGCATCGCCGAGGCAAGCTTGTGCAGACTCACGGTCTGCACCACGCACAAGGCGTGAAGTACAAAAGCCATGAGCCTTATACGGGCCAGATTCATCGAATTTCCAAAATGCTCTTGCATAATTGGGAGGATTTGGTTAACTTTGACCAAGTCCTTGGAGTCAGTAATCTTCATAGAAAAAGCTGCGAACTTTTCTTTAAAGTTACTGAATTTCAGGGACTTTTGCAAATTTAATACGCTGATATTTAGGTGTTTAATAACACATTTTCAAATTTTGTCATCTACTAAAACCACAGATACTAATCAAGTCATCGCTTAAAAACTTGTTCCAATCAATCTGTAAGGAGGCTGACAATGGAAAATATAATAATATTTCATCTGAAAACTTTTATTATGATGAGGAATACAACAAAATCTCAATTGAATATTATGGTGGATTCTATGGACAAGAATGGTTTATTGAATATAATCATTTGCCAACAGAGATTCGCTTAGGGTATATATTCAGAGACCATTGGCGAGAGTTTTGTGCTTCGGAAATATACTGCAAGCAAGATTGTAATGATAATATAATCAGATTTGACTGCAACAATTGTCCTAATTGGGGTAACTGTAAAAAAGTTTATGACAGTAATACAGCGTACATCAATAAGTTGGCCTCAATAATGTGTGATGTTGTCGGTAATGATAGTTTAACGACTGGCGGTGATTATCTTTATTTATCACTAGGATTGAATGACTTTATTGCAGACCATGAGATTGTTATAAAATTCCTTGACTGCGCACTATCAATAAAGGAAAAGCATCCGATAGTCAATACTCCTTTACAGCCATCGATATTCCCTGAAATTTCAACCGAAGAACAAGAGAGTTCAAAGGACTTCCCCTTTTATTTTCGTCCCTGTGATTCTCCTTGCGGTTATGTCAAAGACTGCTCGGATGATGAGGAACCTCCATTCTGAATTAATCCAAATAAACAAGCAAATATTTTGGCGAGAGAATGAACTTTTGTTGAGAATAAAGTATTAACTTTGTAATCAGATAATAAAGGAATAGTATGCACCTTATCAATGACAACATACAAAAGCTGTTTGCCTTATGCCGAAAGCACAAGGTAAGGAAGCTATATGCCTTTGGGTCTATACTTACCACAAAATTCAATGAGCAGAGTGATGTTGACATCCTTGTGGACTTCAATTCTGAGATTGACCATAACACTTATGCTGACAACTACTTTGACTTCTATTATGCCTTGAAAGCCTTATTTGGAAGGGATGTGGATTTAGTCGATGAGTCAGCAGTCAAGAACCCCTATTTCAAGGAAGAACTTGAAGAAACAAAACATCTGATTTATGGATAGGAAACTACGGAAATACCTGTCAGACATCTTTTCTTCAATCTTGGAGATTGAGTCATTCTTGGAGGGCTGACCAAAGGAGTATGCCACTTTCTGCAATGACACCCTGTTCAGAAGAGGTGTTGAAAGGAATATTGAGATAATGGGAGAGGCTATGAACCAAGCCTTGAAAATCAATCCCAATATTCCAATCACAGCAGCAAGGAAAGTCGTAGATACAAGGAACTTTGTAATCCATGCCTATGACTCCCTGAAGCCTGACATCCTTTGGGGCATTGTAATCAACCATATGCTATTGCTCAAGCAGGAGATAGAAGCACTCTTGAATGGAGAGTAAGCAATAACTTCAATGCTTGAACACCAACAGAAATAATAGAAATATTGACCTCTCTTGGATATACTACAAGTTAAGCCACAGTGTAAACCAAAGAAGATTAAACCAAGCGGAACAACAGGTTAAACCACACCTCACAGCTTGTTTATATAAGGTTTAAGTGATGCAATCTCACACTATAAGGAGGTGTTGAAAACAACATTTTTAATGTTGGGGTTCTGGGGTCGAGCCCTAGGCGGATCACAGAAAGGTCATCTTCGGATGGCCTTTTTTCGTGACCGTTCCTATCAACGGCAGCAAATTCGGGCGGTGGTTAGAATTGCAGTTTGAGGCCGCCCATGGCTGTGAATCCCGGCATGTCATATCCGCGGTTTATCATGTAGCGGGCATCGGTGATGTTTTCGAGCCGAGTGAATAGCGAGAGGTAGCGGCACACGTCGCAAGTGATTTTCATGTTGAGCAGGGCATAGTTCTGCCGGCTGATTTTTTCGGCGACATAAAGGCCTCCGACGCCCTTGAGGTCGGCTCCTATGTGGATGAACTCCCGGGGCTTCCATTCAAGACCAATGAAATATTGGTTTTCAGGCGCGCCGGTCAGGTCGCGGAGCGATGTATCCATATAGCTGTAGGTGGCCGTGATCCATAGGTTGTCGACCGGATGGCTGCGGGCCGACAGCTCTATTCCTTTGTTGATGAACCGGCCGGTGTTTTGGTTCTTCATATCCACGGTCTGTATCATGTTGCTGCCGCGGCTGTAGTAGCCGGTGATTTCGGCGGCGAAGAAGCGCGAGAATGATTTGCTCAGGGATATCTCGTAGTTCATCATCCGTTCGGGCTGCAGGTCGGGGTTTGCCATGCGATAGAGATATAACTCCCTGAACGACGGGTTGCGGTAACCCATGGCAAGGTTGCCTTTCACGGTGACACCGTGGCCGGGATTCATGGCGAATCCCAGCTGTGGAATCCATCGGGTGTTGAATTTGTCGCTGTTGGCCATTCTCAGGCCGCCGTTGATGTTGAGGAAACGTTGGAAAAACATCTGAGACAGGGTGACGTATGGCGAATATTCGGTGATGGTGGTGCGCCCTAATGTGCTCAGAGAGCCTTCGGTGTGGTTGTTGCCTCCCGAGACCGGAATCTCGCCGGAATAGCGGTCTAAATCAAACCCTATGGTGGCCGACGCATCGCTCCACGGCCTGAAATTCTGGTAGGCGATCACCCCGAGACGGTCGTCCTTGCTATGAAAGTGGCGGGGATCGTCAACGAAATGGTTGCCGTAGTTATAGTATATCCTTGCCGTTCCGGAGGTGTGGCCATAGTTGTTCGACACGGTTGCCGCAGCTTCTCCGCGGATTATGTCCTGCCGGTAAATGTCAGTTGATTCAGGGTCGGAGAGCATGGGGTAGATGGGATCGTTGCCGCGGAAGTTCATCAGCGTGTAGTCCAGATAGCCGCTCCATCTGTCTGAGAAGTCATAGCCGGCTTTCACATATCCGTCGGCCTGCTTGAAATCGAAATTGTCGACGGTGCCGTCGGTCCTGTTGTAGGACAATGAGACGAGTGACGAGAACCGGCCGTGGCGCACTGTGTTGGTGGCCGATGACAGCCAGGTGTTGTAGGAGCCGTACTGGGTCTGCAGGGTGGTGCGCACGCCGTTTTCTTTCGCCGATTTCGTTATCACGTTTATGGTTCCGGCCATGGCGTTCGAGCCGTAGAGCACCGAGCCGGGACCGCGGAGCACCTCGATGCGTTCCACGTAGGCCTTGTCATAGAAATCGGCGATGTGGTGTGAGTATATGCCGGCAAACTGCGGCTGCCCGTCGACCATCATCAGGACGGCGCTGGCCCTGTCGCCGCCCACACCGCGCAGTTTTATATGCCCGGAGCCGCCGTTGCTCACCCCGAATCCGAGGATGCTGCGCTGGGACACGAAAAGACTCGGGACCATGCCCGATAATGCGGCGAGAATCTGTGTCTGGCCGGTGGCTTCGAGCTGACGCTCATCGATGACTGACACGGTGTAGGGCAGAAGTGTCCGCGGCACTTTCTCGTTGGTGCCGGTTACGATTACCTCGTCAAGGTGCCTCACGGAGTCAATCACGGAGGCTGCCGATGACAGGGGCGCTGTCAAAGCCGAAATCGAAAGGAGGATGGCTATGATTGCAGTGTGCCTGAATGTCGCTGTGATATGCATTGGTCTGTCGGATAGATTTAGAGCCGGCTTCGTTACGGCGGAACCTGATGCAAAATTACAATAATCCGACATGAAAAAATAGCACTTTTTCGGGATAAAACTACCGATATTGCGGAATCATAGAAAAAATTGGGTATTTTTGCCGCAACTATGTTAAAGAAAGACATGATGAATCTTCTTGAGGCAATGAAACAGAGGCGTTCCGTGCGCAGTTTCAATGGTGAACCCCTCTCTGAAGCCTGTAGGTCGGCTCTCACGGGCATAATCCGCGAGTCCTCCTCGCCTTTCGGCGGAGATGTAGAGATAAGGCTTAAGGAATTCGATGCAAGGAAGGGTTTCAGGCCCGTCACCTACGGCATGATCAAAGGTGCCTGTGATTTTTTCCTTGTGGGCTTCGGCGACGGGGATGCGGCCGCCCTCAGTGCAGGTTTCCGGTTCGAGCAGGTGGTTCTCAGGGCATGGCAGCTTGGTCTGGGCACCTGCTGGATAGCGGCCACGTTCAGGGAATCGGATTTCGGAGCGGGTGAATCATGGCCCGCGGGCGTGAAGCTGAAGGTGGTATGCCCCGTAGGTACGGCCGCCGGCAAGTCCATAGTAGAGAGGATAGCCAGATTAGCCGCCGGAAGCAAAAACCGCAAGCCTTTCGACAAGTTGTTTTTCTATGGCGATTTCTCACACCCGGTGCCCGGTTCAGACCGTTATCGCGAGAGCCTTGAGATGGTAAGGCTGGCTCCGTCGTCGACCAACTCCCAGCCTTGGAGGGCTCTGGTTGCGGGCGGCAAGGTCCATTTCTATTGCCGGCCAAACTCCCGTTGGTCGGTCCTTGACTGCGGAATAGGGCTATGCCATTTTTATGAGACCGAAAGGTTTCACGGACGTTCCGGGCGCTTCCTGACCGAAGCCGATGCTCCCCAGCCGCCCGACGGATGGAAATATCTCTCGACCTACATTCCCTAATCGGGAACAATTGGAGGCATTCGTTCGTTTGATTGTTAAAATATCATATATCAATGAAACGCATGTCTCTGACCATTGTCGGGCTGATAGCCGGTATATGTCTTTCAGCCGCCGTTGATATCCCCGTAACCACCGTTGCCTATAACGTGGACTATCATTGGGGATTCATCAATAAAATAGCCGGCACGGGCTATGTGACGTACTCCGCTTCCGGCAATCGGTTCTACGGACAGCTCGAGGGCCACAGCATTCCGTGGGGCGGCCGCATCTATACCGTCCACACCAGCCTTTCCGCGAATTTCTCGCCCGACCGGGGCAACGCGCCGAGCACCGAGACCGTCACAGGCATGCAGGGCATTTATTCCAAGCCTCTGGTGGGTACCAATCCGGAGAATGCCAAGACCAGAAACATTTATGGCCAGGGACAGCTCAGCGCGAGTCCGCAGACCATGGAGGCGGTGACCATAATGACTGACATGCTGAGCATTTTCTACTATGCAAAGGAGCTGGATTTCCCGTCCATGAGGGCGGGGACATCCATGGAGATTCCCATAATCAGAGGTGGCGGCAGGGAGACCCTTTATCTGACGTATAACGGAACATCGGAGTATTCCAACGACGGCTATTCCACCCCGGCGTATTCAATCTCATTCCAGTACACCTACAACGGCGCTCCTGACAAATACAGGGTTCAGTGCCTTATCTCCCAGTCACGGCGCATACCGGTGTTTTTCTCCGCCGACCTGCTCATCGGGCACATGGAGATGCAGTATGTGCCCTGACGGCCGGAACAATGGGACCGGGAAATGAACTTATGGGCTTCCGGATGGTTGATATCTCAGTGGAAATCCATAAATTTGCATCAAAACCAAAACCTACAGAATAATGAAATCTTCCTATCTTTTTCTTGCCGACGGCTTTGAGGAAATCGAGGCTCTGGCAACGGTCGACGTGCTGCGCCGTTCAGGCATGACGGTCAATACGGTAAGTGTTAAACCCGGCAAAACAGTGACCGGAGCCAATGGCGTCACAGTGGAAGCCGATACCACAATTGACAAAATTGACCTCACATCCGATACAGACTGGCTTATATGTCCGGGCGGCATGCCGGGAGCGTCGAACCTTGCAGCCTGCGCAAGACTGAGCGAACTCCTTGTGGCCCACCACAAAAACGGCGGCCGCATCGCAGCTATATGTGCCGCTCCGGCAGTAGTCCTCGCACCGCTCGGCATCCTGACCGGCCGTAAAGCCACATGCTATCCGGGCTTCGAGACCATGGTTGATGACGCTGACATGACCGGAGAACCCGTTGTGGCTCTCGACACTCTGATCACAGGCAACGGCCCGGGCAACACCATGCCCTTCGCCCTGGCCATTGTGGCGGTCAGCAAAGGCGTTGAGACAGCCTCCGACGTCGCCGCCGGAATGATGTTCCGCAAATAACGCCCCACCACCGTAAACCCTCCCCAAAGGCGGCAATCTGTGTCCGCCTTTGATGAGACGTACCCCATCCAAATTTGCTTTTCAATTCTCGTGTAATCCATGTCCGGCCTTTTGACCGGGCTTTTTTCATCCACACGCCCGCGTGGGGCGTGACACGGCGGCGAAATCGTCGGCCCTAACGTGCTTTTTGTTTCAATCCACACGCCCGCGTGGGGCGTGACTTGTATTGCGGCCGGGGAGCGGCACAAAATTGACGTTTCAATCCACACGCCCGCGTGGGGCGTGACGCGAGCGCTTACGGGTTTCTTCAGGCCGTATCTTGTTTCAATCCACACGCCCGCGTGGGGCGTGACTGGAGCTGGTGTTCAGCTTGCTTCTGGCGTTATGTTTCAATCCACACGCCCGCGTGGGGCGTGACGTTCCGCAGTTTCAAAAAATCGCTCACGCATTTACGTTTCAATCCACACGCCCGCGTGGGGCGTGACAAGCCTTCCAGTTTGCCAGTATCTTTGCCTTCTGGGTTTCAATCCACACGCCCGCGTGGGGCGTGACAAATTGGTACGACGGTTAACGAGGTGCGCAGAATGTTTCAATCCACACGCCCGCGTGGGGCGTGACAGTTATTTGAAAAGGCCCGGATTACCGGGTACGCGTTTCAATCCACACGCCCGCGTGGGGCGTGACTTATTATGCCGTATATATCGCCAAATGTGAGAAATGTTTCAATCCACACGCCCGCGTGGGGCGTGACTGCTTGGTCTCGTCACAGCCATCTGCCTTTTATGGTTTCAATCCACACGCCCGCGTGGGGCGTGACGGTTCCACCTTGCGGGCGTCGCGCTTGGCGCCGAGCGTTTCAATCCACACGCCCGCGTGGGGCGTGACCAACCATAGCATTAGTAACATCAACAGGAATCTCGCGGTTTCAATCCACACGCCCGCGTGGGGCGTGACCGTAGAATATGCAAACTTCATGTTATCAATATGTTATGAAGCGCTAATCGGGAACCTCGTTTTTATCTATAGCTATCACCCTTTAAGTGAGGTCTTGATGATATAAATATCAGTATATCAAAAAACGCGAAATCATTGGAGTTTATTGCATAGCATGGGGTTCGCGTTAGTTTGATTATCAGAGTATCAAAGGGCCTTCTACGTCATAGGATGTATCCATGCCTATGCTCTCGATTACGTTATTTCGATTGGATGCGAGGTGGTAAAACCGTACACTGTCCTTAGTCTTGTCAATGATATGACTAAGCCTGTCTTTCAGACAAATGTAATTGACCTCCGATAATGTACATTCGAATACGGAATTTTGCACGCGTTGGCCATAATCAACGCATTCTTTGGCCACTCTGCGTAGCCTTGTTTTGCCGGTAGAAGACGTGGTGTCTACATCGTATGTGACGAGTATTTTCATGATATGATGTCATTTAATATTATTTCATTAGAAAAGGTGGGTATAATTCAATGTCGCCTCTCAGTGTTCTTGCAAGAAGCATACTTTGAATATAAGGCAACAAGCCAACAGTCACTTTCTCCTGAAGATAGGGATGGATGATAGATTCTTTTTTACGGGTCTGCCATGCCGTAATGAATTTTTTCCTTGCATCATCATTCAATATGATGCTGTCGGATCCTTGTAATAGGAAATCGTCAGGACCAATTTGCAAACGGTTAATCATTGTTAATACAAAACGATCACATAGGTATGACCGAAATTCTTCCATGACATCCAAAGCTAGAGAATGTCTACCTGGACGTAAGGCGTGGAACATGCCCACGCACGGGTCAAGGCCTACAGCTTCAAGGGCGGATGCAGTTTCGTTGGCCAATAAATTATAACTGAACGAAAGCATGGCATTTACGGCATCTTTGGGCGGACGCCTGCTGCGCTCTTTGAATTTGAAAGATTCTTTTTGCCTGACTATAAGATTTGGGAAAGCCCTGAAATATTCACCGGCGGCAAGTCCCTCAATACCTCTTATAGAATCTTTGGATGTTGCCTTAAGCACGTCCTTCTGACGGTCTTTCAGCCTTGATATAGCCAATTGGGTTTCAGGCGTCATACCGTAATCACGTTCATATCTCATAAGCACATGACGGCAATTATGAATTTTTGCAGCAATAATATGCCGGCTTAAGGACAATGATTTCTCTTCAGATTCGGAAACGGTGTATTGCTGTTTTCTCAGAAGGACATTTCCGGTCACGCCGCCCTGAATACGTGCGATGAATCTTCCAGACGGAGAAAGAAACGATAGAGCTTTGCCGGAATCAACGCATAGTTTCATAAGTCCCGGACTGCATCCCATGTATCCGAAAGCCACAATACCGTCAATATTTATTATCGGGATGCGAAAAACCTCTTTCTGGTTTACAGATACCACCACATTGGTCCCGTCCTTGGAAAGATAGGAGTTTGGCAGAGTAACATAAAGGGTATTAAGTAATTTCTTCATAGAGGTTTTGTCGGATATATTCTTTGACTTTGCCGTGTTGTTTGCTCCAGGATGGATTGCACAGGTCCTTGAGCGAGCAGTTTTGGCATTTTCGGGATTTTTCTACCGCTGGGATTTTCCCGGAATTAAAAAATGCATGCATTCTTTCACTGTATGCCTCCACATTATCTCGTAATATGCTTGTGAATTTTACCGTGTGGCGATGTTTGGTCTTTCCGTAAAATATGACACCTTCTTTTATTGGCACGTCATACATTTCTTCAAGGCATATTGCTTGTGCACAAAGCTGCAATTCATCTGCATCATTTTCTTTAGGTAGCCCGTGTTTATATTCTATCGGATATGGTTGCCATCGTCCGGGATATAAGGGGTGGTTTAAAAAAAAGGATGATGTTGTGGGACGAAGTTCCACCAAATCCGTAACCCCGTACAGTCCGAGCTGAGCAGACGCAACTGCTACGGATTGCAGCCTTATGATGCGTCCTCGTTTATGCCTGTAAAAAGGATTATCAACATTGTGATGCATGAGCGAGCCTTCTGCTGTAAGGCGATTGTCATCCCAAACTTTATCAATATGGATGAGCGCCCACTGACGGGGACAGTAGCGAAAATGCTGTATCCCCGACAGCATGAGCATCTCATCTTCTGTATATGGCATTTTTAACCAATTTCGTTAATTGTGATTCCTTCAGGCAGATTGTCTGAGTCAATTGTCACAGTGTAGTCATCAAAGGAACGTGGCACATCAATGTCTTTTTTTCGAATCACTTTGACAAGATCAAAGAGTTTTGACGCCGGTGCATTGCCGAGTTTTGAACTATGAGTAAACTTTATAATTTTCCGTGCACTCATGAGTCCGCGGGCAGCAGAACGATCGTAGTCAAACATGTTGACGAGTGCATCGAAGAACAGATTCTCGTCATCTTTGCCGAAACCGGTCTGCTCTGCCAGATTCGGGGATATGAATCCATAACAGATATATAGACCGTATGGAACCGTTGACTTGCGTCCCATGGTGCGGTTTTCTCCCTCCTGATTCTCTGCCTCCTTTTCTGTTGCCACGGCCATACGTGTGATAGAATGCTCGGCAACCGAAATCGGGTCAACTGAACGGGAGAAAGTCAACTGGATAGGACCGCGTACCTGACCGGCGTTTTTACCGGTTGACATTACAGCACCGAATGTTCGCACATCATAATATTTTTTGCACATGAATTCACGTGCTGTTGAGGTTTTCTTTTTCTTATCGGCATTTTTTACTTCATCAGATTCATAAGCTTCATCAATTTTGTTGTTGAGAACGCTTTTTTCACGTATAAATATGTCATACCCTTCAACTCCCGATTTAATAGTGTCTACGTAATTACGAATCTTCCGTTTCAGGCACACATCTGTTACAAGCCCCATCCCGGTTTCAGAATCGATTCGTGGAAGATTGCCGGCATCAGGGTCGCCGTTGGGATTACCGTCCTTAACATCGAAAAGATAGATGAAGTCTATTCTGTTTTGTATTTTTTCGTTCATGACAGTTATATGATTAAGAGTTTATAATTTCAATGTTGTTTTCTTCTGATTTATTTACTTTTGGGGAGTACATGTTTGATTTCTGATGATAGTAACCCACAAAGAAACGCCCCTGGTCATTCATTGACAGTTGACGCGGGAATCCGGAGGCATCAAGTTTGTCAATAATTTCTTGTTTCAATTTGTCAAAGTAGACAGTTTTTCCATCATTAAGTTTTTCGGCATTATGTACCGAAAGATTGAGCAGAGAAGGGAAAACGGTTGCCGGTGTGGAACTGGCGCTATTAAGGTAGCGCTCGGTCAATGTGGCTTTCCCGTTGGCCTCTTTCTGGATTTTTTCAATCACAGCAAACAAGCGGCCGCAGATGTAGCCCTGATTAGTGTTGTTAGGATCAAGCATGGTTGATAATTTTATGTTGTTGGATTTTTTTCTGTTGAGATAACCTTTTATGGTTGCAGCTCTGACCGCTGTGACTTTTTGTTCGGCCCGTATTCGACGGATACAGGCATCGAATAGGAGCGCCGGGTACGGCAACCTCTGGAATATGCTTTTGGCCAGAGCCTCGGAGAGATTGGGAATTGCATCTGACGATTTTCCGCCAGGAGTCACAGCCTCCATGACGGCAACTATCCCAAAGTTATGTTTCTTTAGACTATGACCGGAATCCGCGATGTCGAAATCATTGAAATGGGCCAGAATATTTTCCGCAAAATCCTTCAAGGGGATATCTGCCCAGTATGTCACCGCTATTCTTGCGGCATTGGGTGACAGACCGAGAATATAGAACCGGTCATCAGACGTTGAAGGAATCCGGCCCGAAAAGACCGAAGCGAAAACTTTTCGAAGAGATTCTACATCATCGTTTCGTTCAGAAGATTTGTCATATTCTAACAAATCAAATAATCCGCGCTCAATTTCATGACTGGCCTCGTCTTCTTTAGAGGCCCAGTATACAAATGTGCGGTTACCGGTACTGAACTTGTTCCTTGAATCATGCCTCAACAGATTGTTGAGCGCCGTAGTGAAAGCGAATTCCGCATATTCTCCTATCGGTGCATTATCGCCTTGGCGTTTACCATAAGAGTCATATCCAGAATTAACCTGAAAAGAAACGAGCTTTGCCGTGGCCTTACTTTTTGGAATCATCGTGGCGGTAGTAGTCTTTACGATGTGACAAAGTTCTCCGGTTACCGAACACCGCTGTTTTCTGTCGGGCCCAATGTCTTCTACCGGTTGGTCGCTCCTGATTAATTCTTCTTTCTCAGCCAGTATGTGACTATCGTTTTCTATACGGAATGAGAATAATGGAAATTTATGGGCGATACATTTTTCTATTTCCGGCCATAACCGGTCCTGACGCATCAATTCAAGCCGCTTCTCGTAGGGGATATCTAAAAATGATTCAAGAAGCTTCAAGTCATTATTTTCGGGCATGACAGTCTTTGCAGTCTTGACTTTTTTAATGAAGTTGCTATGCGGCTTCATAACATCTTTATTCTTTTCACAGGAAAAGGCAAGCGCATAAACGCTGTTATCATATAGGAAATTAGCTAATGGCGCCGAAGTCCTTTCAACAGATTTTCTTACAAGGAATTCGCTTGCACTTTTCTTGTCGGAACTGCGCATATCCTCGAATCTAAGAAATCGTCCGTCATGTCCTATAACAATGATGAAATCGATTTGCTTTAGCTCTGTACCCGGTGATGGGAGGCTGTCTTTGTGTGATTGATAATAGTCAAATAAAGCTTTTAGTATCATCTCAGTAGTTTTTCTGATTCGGGTTCGGGTACGGTTATAACTCCATTGTTCATAATAGCTTTGAAGTAAATAGGTGCAGGGCTTTTGGGACAGTTGCTGAAATCCATATCGTAAAGCATATATTGAAGATCTCGGGATTCGTCTATAGCTGGCATAAGGTCTTTTTCTTCAGAATCAATATACCGGAACGAAGCTGAAAATTCCCGGCAGCCTAAATAGGGCTGATTGAAGCATTGTCCTTTTTTTGCCCTCCGTTCGAACATCGCAAGGTATTTACCGGGATTCTCGTCCATAACTGATTCCTGCCCGGCTGCCTTTCGTTCAGCCGGTGAAGCATAAATCATGTAGGCCCATATCCTGTAAGCCACATCTTTAAGGATCACAGAGTTCTTCTGTTGACGTTTTTCCTCAATATATATGGGACTGTTACCGGCAACGGCTCCTACTTCGTTACGGCGGATATTCATCGTTTTAATGGGTTTTAGAACTTCGATTCTGGTTACTACCCATTTGATTGCCGGTTTCCAGAATATGGCTTCAAAAATAGCTCTTGCGGCAGAGGGGGTAATCACGTCGTAACTTACACGCTCAACCTTGAACTCAGGTCTTGTGAAACAGGCATAGTCACCTCTGACTTCCAGACAGAATTCTTTAAAAGCAGAATCATTCATATTAGAGAAGAATTTAAATTATAATCGGTTCATCAAGCCAGTTGCCATGTACGTTCAGACCAGTGGCATCATTATAAAAATCCTTAGAAGGAATTACATAGAGTCCGTTGTGGTCCTCGATAGCGCCAGACTGCATAAGTTTTTCAAAATCATTATTGGATATATTGACACAATATTGGCCAATTTCTTTTATTAGACCGTATGAAGGGCCATAGCGGTCATATCTTTCAGCCAGTTTCAAACTGTCACGCCAATTTACAAGTACTGGAATGGAATTATTTTCAATGTACTTGAAATTATTGGATGCAGTCTCGAAATTGAGGTTTCTGATATGGAGGGCCACGCCATTCTTGTCAAAAGAATCCGTCCGGAAATATAGCCTTTTGAAGTATTCACCCATGGCTTTGTCAGAGAACCAATCAGAATCCGAAGGCATGTCAAGACGCGCATGGTTAGCCTTGGATATATGCCCTGAAGGCAAGGCGTAGGTTTCCGAAAGACTAAAAATGAAAGTGTCACCGCGAGATGACAGACGTCCTTCTCTGTTGCATCGTCCTGCGGCTTGAATCACAGAGTCAAGGCCGGCTTCCTGTCGGTAGACTACCGGGAAATCCACGTCGACGCCAGCTTCAATGAGTTGTGTCGCTATTACTTTTACGGGCTGCCCGAAAGAAGAAAGGCGCTGTCTTACTTCATTGAGTTTCTCCTTAATATGGAGCGGACACATCATGCGGGAAAGATGAAATGCATCGGATACATCCCCCAACGCCGTAAATATCTCATTGGCGATTCGTCTTGTGTTGACTATGCATAGGACTCGCTCGTGTTGTCTGAGAGTTTCAGCTATTTCAT
The DNA here is from genome assembly GCA_947627615.1 of uncultured Muribaculaceae bacterium. GTDB lineage: Bacteria > Bacteroidota > Bacteroidia > Bacteroidales > Muribaculaceae > Paramuribaculum. Next base: position 13,688 of record CANQWS010000016.1, read on the forward strand.
TGCAGTTTTTATGCCCCTGGATGAAGTTAAGATTTGCTCTACGCAGTGGAAGCCAGAAATCCTCATCGTGAGAAATTACCGGCATGGGCCGCTCAGAAAGTCCAGAACATTTTACAAATGGATTAGTTCCTCTCATAGGACCGTAAAGGGCTGGTTGGCTCGCTGTTGTCATCAGAATTGAGCTCCGAAACAGACTGACGTAGGCATTCATGGCTCCAAGTATAGGTTCATAGTATGAAATGGGAAGAGTCTGGACTTCGTCAATGATAATGACACTTGAAGCGAGATTGTGCAATCTGCGACAAGCCGAAGGTTTATTGCTGAATATGGACTCAAACAATCTTACATTAGTAGTGACAATTATAGGATAATCCCAGTTTTCGGTAGCGAGTTTTAGCCGATTGCGGATATTTTCATCTTTACTATGGTCTGGAGACATGGCGGAATGATGTTCAAGAACATTCTCATCTCCGAAAATTGACTTGAATATCTGTGCGGTCTGTTCAATTATACTTGTATACGGAATTGCTATTATTATGTGGTCAAGATTGTTGGCTACTGCATGACGTAAGGCCCAAAGCATGGACGCGAGAGTCTTTCCACCTCCTGTCGGAACTGTCATCTCATAGAACCCTGTTGAAGAATCACTATTTTGCCGGCACATATCCTGAACTCGGTTACGAATGTCATTGACTGGAGTTTTCGGGGCCGTTTTCTTTAAATTTGAGAGGTGCCTTTCAAATCGATTAAGAAGTTCGGTCATGTTGGAGCCCCGTGAACGCATTGCAGCACTTTCCGGTTGCATGAATTTTTCCGTGTCAAGGTAATCGGCATCTACCAGACAGCTGAAAAGCATTCTTATAAGATAGTTTACTTGATACTCAGGCTTGTTAAACGTTGGCATGCTGCGATTCAGATTACTGTTAAAAGGAATCGCTCGGGTAACTTCAGACGGAATATCCCGTTTCATGCACTCTGCAAGATCTGCCTTATCGTAAAGCCCTCTGTGGTGTCCAGCCAGAGCGTTGATAATCAATGGGCTTTCCTTTTTGAAGAGATCTCTTGCCATGAGAGCGCCTATATATGCATGAGAATAATCCTCGTCGGAGGATGCTAAAGAGTCAAATCCACTCTCTTTTTTAATGTGGGCTTGAAAGGCTTTGGTTTCCTTCCCTTTATCATGTAATAGGCCCATAATATAACCCCAATCTCTCATTCCGAAAGCCGAGGCAAATTCAGCTGCGAGGCGAGCCACACCGAGCGAATGTTCGTCATTGGTCTGAATTGCCCATTCTCCGGAAACTGGGTCCTGATATAGGTGTGAGATGTATTGGTCAGGATTAATTGTCATGGAATTTATGGTATAGGCATTGTTCTGGTCAATACAGGAATTTGTAGACCTTAAAAACCTTACATCTGCAAAGATAATTATATGGAGTGCGGTATTTTTACACGATAGATTTAAATAACGTTAAATCCATCAGGTCTGAAAGATAATTGTGAAATGGTTGGATATGTATGGCGGGGGAGTTAGAAGTACCAGGGGTGGGTGGCGAAGGAGTGGGGGAGGCCGGTAGAGGCGGAGGTTGCGGCGCTGCCTGTGGTTTCAGGGTTTAGGAGGCGGCGGGCGGCTATGACTTTGCGGGGGAGATAGAGGGGGTGGCCCGGCTTGAAGCTGCTCTCGAACACGCGTCCGGAGGCGTGGAGGTAGCGTGAGAAGCCGTCGTAGATGGCTACGTGTGTTATGCTTTTGCCATCGGGTGAGCCGAAAAAGAGAAGGTCGCCTGTGCGGAATGAATCGGGGTCATCGACGGGAAGTTCCTGTCCGATGCGTGCCTGCTGCGATGCGTTGCGCGGCAGAATCAGCCCTGCCGCACCGAAACTCAGTTTGGTGAATCCGGAGCAGTCAACGGCTTTAGGTGTTGTCCCGCCCCAGAGATATGTGGTTCCCATCATGGAGCGGGCTACGTCCATGATTGTCTCTATGTCAGGGAGTTTCTTGCTCCATGAAGCGAAGTCTTCCACATCCGACGAGCGGACATAGCCTTTGCGTCCGTCAGGAAGCGTGAGCTCGGTGAATCGGGCGCCGGGTGACTTACGGCCTTCGAAAATCGACCCTATGACCACATCGAACGCGATGTTGCCGTCAGTGGTGTTTATGGAGTCGGAATAGGCGGCTGCGGGCCGTGGCTGCGTCACTATCACGCGGGGCGCCGAGCGCCATGTCTTCATTTTCTCGGGCGACATTTCAATGAACGAAGAGCCTGTCATCCAGGCTTTGTAGCCGTCAGGCAGTTCAATGAGCGACCATTCGCCCCGGGAATCGAGAATTTTAGCCGGTGTTCCGTAGGAGGCCTGAGTCTCAAGCTGCGACGAGTGGGCGGGCTCGGTGCGCAGGCATGCGGCGGCAACGTTGACCAGCGCCCACCGCTCGGGAGCGGGGGCGGGTGCAACGGTTTTAGCCGGTTTACGCGATTTTCCTGCTTTACGGACTTTTGGCGCGGCAACAGCAGTCATTGTGAACAGGACTGCGAGCAGCAGGGCTATTACGGATCGGCGCATGGTCTTTTCAGAATGTCAGCATTTGTTTCCGGTCATTTCCATCACCACTTTCTTGATGTCGTCGGCGAGACGGTCGGCCTCTTCCATGGTGTGGGCTTCGGAGTAGATGCGGATGATGGGTTCGGTGTTGGATTTGCGGAGGTGTACCCACGAATCCTTGAAGTCAATCTTGACGCCGTCAATATCGGTGACTTTCTCGGACGCATAGCGTTTCTTGATTTCGTCAAGAATGGCATCGACGTCGATGTCAGGGGTGAGCTGAATCTTGTTTTTGGCTATGGCATACTGCGGGTAGCCTTTCTTGAGTTCGCTGACTTTCTTGCCTGATTTTGCGAGAAGGGTCAGGAACAGAGCCACGCCAACGAGAGCGTCGCGTCCATAGTGGGCGGCAGGATAAATGACACCTCCGTTGCCTTCGCCGCCGATTACGGCTCCGGTGCGTTTCATTTCGGTAACAACGTTGACTTCGCCCACGGCGGCAGCCGAGTAGTTGCATCCATGAGCCTCGGTCACGTCACGCAGAGCGCGTGAAGAGCTCAGGTTGGAAACCGTGGAGCCGGGAGTGTGCGACAGCACATAATCGGCAACGGCCACAAGGGTGTATTCCTCCACAAACATCTCTCCGTTTTCCATAACTATGGCAAGACGGTCCACGTCAGGGTCCACGACAAAGCCTACATCGGCCACGCCTGAACGCATGAGATCGGAAATCTGGGTCAGATTTTCAGGAATGGGTTCCGGAGTATGGGCGAATTTGCCGGTAGCCTCGCAGTTGAGCTCAATGATGTTTTCAACACCGAGTGCTTTCAGCAGGCGGGGAATCACTATTCCACCCACGGAGTTGACGGCATCGACGGCAACGGTGAATCCGGCCTTGCGGATGGCTTCGGTGTCAACGAGGTCAAGGTCAAGCACCTGCTGAATGTGGCGCATGTCGTAGGTGTTGTTGGTGTATTCGTGGCCGAGGTCGTCGACCTGAGCGAATGTATAGGCATCGTTTTCGGCAATGGAAAGCACCTGTTTGCCTTCGGCGTCAGAGAGGAATTCGCCGTTGGAGTTGAGAAGTTTGAGCGCGTTCCACTGTTTGGGGTTGTGGCTTGCGGTGATGATTATGCCGCCGGCGGCGTGTTCGGCCACAACGGCTATCTCGGTGGTAGGAGTGGAGGCGAGTCCGATATTGATTACGTCGAAGCCCATGGCGCAGAGGGTGGATACCACAATGTTGCTTACCATAGGACCAGACAGACGGGCGTCGCGGCCCACAACAATGAGTTTACGCGAAGTCTCGGGAAGGTTTGAAGCGATAAAGGTAGCGTAGGCAGCAGTGAATTTCACGATGTCTACAGGAGAGAGGCCTTCAGCGGGCGCGCCACCTATGGTGCCGCGAATACCGGAAATCGATTTGATCAGTGACATGACTTGGATTAGGTTTTGAGAGGTTTAAGGAAACGGCTTTTTTAGATCATACTCTTATAGTAGCGTATGTGATAGAGGTAGGGCTGAACGTAGCTCACCTCGTTTGACCAGCCGAACTGGGATTTGACTATCAGGTTGACTTCGCTGTCAAGCGGCAGGAAATTAAGAGGCATCTGCAGTCCGGATCCCCATTGGGCTGAAGTGGGCAGGGAGTAGTTCTTGAAACGGAAAGAGGTGGGGCTCTCCGCCATGTTGTCAAGATTGCCTTCGGAGGGGAGGCTGGTGATGCTGTTGGTGTACAATGACAGATTGTAGCGCAGGAAGCGGAAGTAGACGGTCTGGTCCTCGACAGCCTTGGGTCCGTTGCCCAGGGAGAGCACCTGCATCCATACGTTGCCTTCATTGTCAATCTTGTAGTAGGGGGCATTGGCGCCGGTCTGGAAAACGGAATCGGCGGGGATGTAAGGCACTACCTTCTGGTTGACCAGGAAGCGGTTCACGGCCTTGTCTTCGTCATTGAGCAGTTCGGCGTAGCTTCTGCCGCTCTCGCATGATGTCAGCGCGGAAACTCCGGCCATGATCGCAAAAGCGAGTAAAAGTATTGATTTTGATAATTTCATTTTCAAAACTGGGTTATGAATAGTCACTTCTATTACTATGATTGTGATGTTGAATCGGTGGTTATCGAGGCGATAGTTCTGTCGGCCTCGGGAATGATGTGCAGAATCCGGTCAAGCGCGCCGTCAAGGGTGTCGTTGATTTCGCCGCCGGCAGCATTGTGATGGCCGCCGCCGCTGAAATATTTCTCGCATATTTCCTTGACGGAGAAATCGCCCTTGCTACGCATGGATACCTTGACATAGCCCGGCTCGTCCTGACGCAGATACACGGAGTAGATTATTCCGGGTATGCTCAGGGGGATGTTCACGAGGCCTTCGGTGTCGCCTTTGGAGTACCCGAAATCCCGTGCGTCATCAAGGCTCAGGGTTATGATGGCACAATGGTGCTCGGGCAGGACATGAGTGCGCGCATACTGACAGAAGCCCATCAGGCGGATGCGCGAAAGGGAATTGGTGTTGAACAGACGGTTGTAAAGATCGTCCTTGTCAACTCCGCGCTCCATCAGGGCCGAAAGAATCGAATAAAGTGCCGGATCATTGGCATTGTAGGCGAAGTTCCCGGTATCGGTCATCATTCCGGCGCAGCAGCATGTCGCCGCTTCAAGTCCTACGAATTCCGACATGCCGGCAGCGTCAAGCATCTCATAGACCAGGGCGGAGGTCGACGATTTACTCGGGTCCGAAATCAGGATTTCAGGCTTTATCACCGGGTTGAGGTGATGGTCAACTACCACTACCGGCGCCTTGGCTGCCTCGACCATGGGCGCTGTGCGGTCAATCCGCTTCAGGTCGTTGAAGTCCAGACAGAATATCAGGTCGGCGTGCAGAAAAGTGTATTTCGCACGGTCATGGTTGTATGAGGCAACGGTAATGTTCTGCGCCCCGGGAAGGAAAGTGAGGGAGCGCGGCGGGGCGTCAGGAGTGATGACGGAAGCGTTCTTTCCCATGGCACGGAGGGCGTGCATGAGGCAGAGGCTTGAGCCGAGGGCATCGCCGTCGGGCGTCATGTGGCACACGATGGCCACTTTCCGGGCATCGCGTATGAGAGACGCCACCTTGTCAATTATGTCGGGGGATAATGAAGTCATAGAGTTTGTAGCGCAAAGTTACTACAAATAGCTCATAATGCATAACCATTTAAGGCTTTTTAGAGAAAAGAGCCTCAAAATGCCCGTATAGAGGTTGCGGGAAGCATTCCGCAGTCAATTATTCAGACTTGGTTCTGCAGCAGATACATGAGCCACGCGCAGAGATAGACGCAGGCGAAACCGTTGACGGTTCCTGCGAGGACCTGCATGGGTGTGTGGCGGTTGAGGGCCAGACGGGCAGTGGCGACAAGGCCGGCGCAGAGAATTGACGCAATCATGATCCAGGTCATGTTTATTATGGCCAGACGGTTGACGGAGATGAAAAAAATCACACCCATCAGACCGCCCATAGCCGCCATGTGGCCGGAGATTTTCCATTTCAGATTGATGACCAGATTGATGACTATGGTGAGCAGGCCGCCCAGAATGAATCCTACGAGCCACAGCGGGGCGCTTATCCTGTAGAGATACCATGCGCAGAGGGCATAGCACAGAAGCACTATGACGTAGGGCAGCGTGCGTTCTTCCCTGATATTGAGTCCCGGGTCCTTGATGCGGCCTATGCGGTACAGAACCAGCACGGCAAGCGCGGGCATAACGAAGAGAAAGACGGCGCACATACCCACAACGCCCATGCGCACGCCGAACGGGACGAGGCTCAAAACCGTTACGCTCAGGGCTATCGCTATTCCGTAGACCGGGATGATGAGGGGGCTGAAAATGCCCGAGATTATTCTGAAGAATTTATCCATGACAATGTTTGCGAATTTCGGTAAGGTCCCGGTCCGGTCCGGGCCTTTATGAGGTTAGAACGTTGCAGCCGGCTGTATTGTTGAGAATCAGATGTGGAGAGCGTCGTCGTTGAGGCGGTGGGTGTAGTCCTGCATGAAAGCTCTTGCCCACCGGAGCATTCTTCCGGTCTCTTCACGGTCATAATCAGCGGTGGGTGAGGTCACGAGCGGGTCGCGCCTGATGTCATAGACTTTGTCTATTCCCTTCAGGCCGTCGGTGAGGGTGATAAGATAGTCAGGACCGGTCACCTGATACTGGCTGTTGAAAAATCCGATGGCGTACGGTCCGGCACCGGCATCAAGCATATCGGAACCGAGGGCCACATACGGGCGCGAGTATCGGAGCAGAGACAGGATGGTGGGGCCGATGTCGTACTGACTCATCACGCGGTCTGTGATTTCGCCCGGAGGCACGGAGCCGTCAGGCGTATAGATCATCATCATTACGTGGGGCTGGATGTAGATACCGTCGTAGGGCGTTCCCTTGAAGTCACGCGCTCCATGGTCGCCGGTGATAACGAAAACGGTGTTGGCGTACCATGGTTTAGTGCGTGCTATCTCAAAGAAATGGCGCACTGCGCGGTCGGTGTACTCGGCCGATCTGAGAGGTCCGGGTTCCTTGTTGCGGTATCCGTCGGGACGCCAGTAACAGGGAGTGTTGAAAGGTTCGTGGAGGTCGAGGGTGAACCATCCCGCGGCGAAAGGCTGCTGAAGAAATTCGAGGTCATTCGCCGCGTACGCCCCCATGGCGTGGTCAAAGACGCCCCACTGACCGTCGAAAACGCTGTCGTCGTTATAAGTCTCACGGTCATAAACATCATTGTAGCCCATTGATTTCAGCAAGGCATCAATGCTGTAGGAACCGTGGTTGCCCCCGAAATAGAAGCGGGTGGAATAGCCGGCATCGCTTAGCAGCCGGGCGTATGAATCCACGCGGTTGGCGTTATAGGGCGATGAAAGGTAGAGCATGTCGCCGAAGGTGGGGAATCCGCCGTAGATGGCCGTAATGCCCTCGATGGAACGTTTGCCGGTGGCAAGCGTGTGGCGGTTGACGAGCGACACTGATGCGAGCGAATCGAGAAACGGCATCAGATGGCGCGGCTGCGCTCCCGGAATGAGGGTATCGCTGTCAAGCCAGTGCTGGGAGCCGCTTTCAATTGTTATCACCATCACGTTTTTGCGGGTGAACGAATCGGCCGGGAACGCCGGTCGGTGGACCGACGAACGGATGGCATCAAGTTCGTCAGGGGAGAAGAATGTCAGCTTCTCGATTTTCTCGCCGCCCTCAACCGAGCGGATCACGCAGTAGGGGGTGTTGAGCACTATGTTGGTCTCGGGAGGGGTGGAGGCATACCATACCGCATCGGCAATGGAGAGCGGCCGGCCGGCTCCGAGAGTGCCGCGCATGGCGCAGAATGTCAGGAACGCTCCGACAAGAAAAATGGCCGAGCGGACCGTGGCTGTGGCCGGCAGCGAATTAAGTCTGATCAGCCCTTTCCGTGGATTCCTGAAAAGCAGGCAGGTGAGGATGAGCGCTATAAGCAGTGCCAGCACACCCGTGAAGGCCCACCAGTAGTTGGAGAAATATGAAAGGATTATGCCGGTAATGTTGGGATCATGGAGCATGTCGGCAACGGCCGGAAGCCTCAGGCGTGAGCCGGAGAAGCGGAAAAACGGAATGTCGCCGAGAGCCATGGCAAGCATGGCGAAGTTAGTGACGCACCAGATGGCATTGCTTACGGCGAGATAGATGCGGTTTGAGACAAAGCCGAAGGGCAAGAGGCGCATGGCTATGAAAAGGACATTGCAATAGGCCCAGGCGCTGAGATCGAAGCGCAGACCTCCGGCCGACAGCTGCAGCACGCGCCAGAATGACGGATTGCCGGTGAGGTCGGCGTTATAGGCGGCGAATACGAACCGGCTCAGCCACAGAAGCAGCAGCGGCAGGAAGAGCTGGATGGCTGTGGCCGTGTAATAGCCGCATTTTATTTCAGGAAATTTCAGTTTCATGTGCCGGTAATCTCAAATGTGTTTCCGCAGACGCCCGATGGGTATGCCCATGCGTTCGCGGTATTTGGCCACGGTCCTCCGGGCTATGTTGATGCCTTCGGCTCCGAGCAGACCGGTAAGAGCGTCATCGGTCAGCGGACGGGATTTGTCCTCGGTCTCGATCAGTTCACGCAGCCGGGCCATGACGGAGTGTGAAGAGGCATCGTCGCTGTCTCTGGCCTCGTTGAAGAAAAACCGCAGGGGGTAGACCCCTCTGGCCGTAGCCACATATTTTCCGGCGGTTGCGCGGGATATGACCGAGATGCCGTCGCCGGTGACTTCGGATATGTCCTTGAGAATCATAGGCCGCAGGGTTGCGGGATCATCGGTGAGGAAAAATTCGCGCTGCCACTGCATGATGGCGCTCATCACGCGGAAAAGCGTGGCCTGACGCATTGACAGGGCGCGGATGAATCCCTGCGCCTCGTCGCGACGCTGACGGATGAAGGCGTTGGCCTGTTCCGAGTTCCCGCCGTGTTTCCTTTCAACGGCCGTGTCGGCTGAAAATGACTGCGATATGCGCAGCTGCGGGATGTTGTTGAGCAGTGACAGGGTGAGTCTGTCACCGTCGGTCTCCACAAGGAAGTCAGGGGTTATGTGATTCGCGTGGTCCTCGTTGCCTCCGCCGAACTGTGCGCCGGGTTTGGGATTGAGTGAGCGGATTACATCCACCGCCTCCCTGAGGGCATCCTCGTCAACGCCGAGCATTGAACGCAGCTGTTTGTAATGCATCAGCGAGAAAACATCGAAATAGTTCCTTATGATTTCGGTGGCGAGTTCCACCTTGGGCGATGGACGTAGCCTTCCAAGTTGTAGCAGAAGGCTGTCGCGTAGGTCAACCGCGCCAATGCCCGCGGGGTCGAGTTCACGGATGAGCTGCCACACACGGCGCATGTCGGCGTCAGTGACGTCAAGGCCGGCCTGAATGGCCATGTCGTCCATTATGGCGCGCAGCGGGCGGGTCATGTAGCCGTTGGAGTCAATATTTCCTATGATGAATCGGGCAATCTCGCGGTCAAGGTCGGAAATCTGCTGGTTCTGTGACAATTGCCCTGTCAGGGAATCCATGAGTGACTCTCCGTCGGACGTAGCCTCCGGTTCATAATAGGAGTCATCGGCCGAACGGTTGGATATGTATGTGCGGTAATAGGGGATGGAATCGTCGGAGCTGCCGGCGGCCGCAGGTTCCACCTCGGACTCGTCGGTTTCAAGGGCCGGATTCTCGTCGAGTTCGCGCCTGATTTCATCCTCGACCTCGGGGCCGTTCATCTCAAGCATTTTCACATACTGCAGCTGCATCGGCGCGAGTGTCTGCTGCTGCCGCAGTTCCTGGGACAATCTTAAGGATTCGGATTTGGCCATGTGATGTCAGAGGATTATAGGTTCGTCAGTCAGGAAGTCCTTTACGGCCCGCGTGCCTGTCACCTGATGCCACAGCATGGGCGACAGTCCGTTGCCCGGACGTTTTGTGGTAATGTTGTCAGGCGTCAGCATCTCGCCCTTGGCAATGGGGCGTGACGCCACGATGCTTTTGCGGGCCACGGCAACGTTGTCGCGTTCGCTGTCGGTCACGTGCTTGACGGGGCTGCCCAAAGCCTGTTCGGTCATGCGGATGCCGCGGACCATTTCGGCGAATTCGCGAGGGTCGGCCGAGGCCCTGTGGTCTGGCCCGGGCGCATTCTTGTCGAGAGTGAAATGCTTTTCGATTATTCCGGCACCGAGAGCCACTGCCGCGATGGGTATGGCCGTGCCTACGGTGTGGTCGCTGAAGCCCGTCATGCCGCAACCGAGTTCACGGAGCGATTCCATGGCCCGGAGGTTGACATCGGCCGGCGGCGTGGGGTACTGGGTGTTGCAGTGGAGCAGGGATATGTCGCAGCGTCTGATTCCGCCGTCCTCGAGAACCCTGACAGCGGCTTGCACCTCGGAAATCCCGGACATGCCGGTCGACATGATTACCCGTCCGCCCTTTGATGCTATCAGCTCGAGATAAGGGAGATTGGTGATTTCGCCTGAGGGGATTTTCCAGTAATCCATGCCGATAGAGGCCAGCAATTCTATGCTCTCGAGGTCAAAAGGCGAGGACAGGAAGCCTATGCCGGTTTCGCAGCATTCCGATTTCAGACGTTCAAAATCAGCGAAGTCCAGTTCAAGACGGCGCAGCATCTCGAGCTGGGTCTCGGAGCCGCCGCAGTTACGCTGCTGATAGCCGGCACGTGCGGCATCGCGGCTCACCAGATTTCCGGCACGGAATGTCTGGAACTTGACGTAATCGGCTCCGGCCTTTGCCACCTCGTGAATCATGCGGCATGCCGTGTCGAAGTCTCCGCCATGGTTCACTCCGGCTTCAGCTATGATTATGGTATGATTGTCATTATGTTTCATGTCATGCAAGTCTTGAGGCCGGGCATCCGGCGTATATTCCCGGTTCAGTGATGTCGGTGGTGACCACGGCGCCCATCCCTATGGTGACTCCGGGAGCGATACGGATACCGTTGCGCAACACGGCGCCGGCACCTATCATCACATTGTCGCCTACGGATACCTCGCCGCAGATAACGGCTCCGGGTCCTACAAACACATTCTCGCCCAGACGGCAGTCATGCTCGATTATGGCGCCGGTGTTTATAACGCAATACGGACCTGTCACGGACCGGTTGATGACGGCGCGGATCATAACGGACGATCCCGGGCCGACCCGGCTTCCGGGAGTCACTATTGCCGACGGCGAAATCATTGTTGCCGCTTCGTAGTCCCGGAAACGCTCTATCACCCGTTGGCGCAGGTCCAGTGAACGGCCTCCGTCGGAGAATCCTATGGCAATGTGCACGGCTGTTTCGGCGGGCGGGTAACCGGAAAGAATATCGTTGTCAGTTCCGAGATAATCCAGCCCTGTTCCATCGGCCGGACGCATGTCGGCATAGCCGCGGAAAGCTTCGCGGCCCATGGATTCAATAATTGAGCGGGCATGTCCGCCGGCGCCGATGAGTATCGCGGGTTTTGTCATCAGCGGTTGTAGATGTCGGTTTTATAACATGCGAGATTCTCCGGCTTCACAAACCAGTCAATGGTGCGCTGCAGGCCCTGTTCAAGCGAAACCTCGGGTCTCCATTGGGTCAGAGAGGTGATGAGGGTGTTGTCGCCGAGCAGACGGCGAACCTCGCTTTTGGAGGGACGCAGACGTTCGGGGTCCGTCACCCAGGTTATATCGGCACCCATCAGCCGGGCTATGGTGTGGAGTGTATGCTCCATGGTCACCTCTTTGCCTGTGGCTATGTTGATTTCCATGCCTTCGATTCCGGGAGCGGTGGCAAGGGCAATGAATCCGGCGGCCGTGTCCGTCACAAAGTTGAAGTCACGGGTGGGGGTGAGGTCGCCTACCTTGATCTCTTTCTGTCCGGCGGCGATCTGCGAGATGATGGTGGGTATGATGGCGCGGGCGCTCTGGCGCGGTCCGTAGGTGTTGAACGGACGCGCTATCACCACCGGAGTGTCAAATGCGTTGTAGAAACTCTTGGCCAGAGCGTCGGCTCCGATTTTGGTGGCCGAATAGGGCGATTGCGGCTGCCGGGGATGGCTCTCGTCAATCGGGACATACTGGGCGGTTCCGTAGACCTCGCTTGTAGAGGTCACAATGATGCGCCTCACGTTGCAGTCACGCGCTGCCTGAAGCATGTTGAGCGTGCCGCGTATGTTGGTGTCGACATAGCTGTCAGGGGCCACGTAGCTGTAAGGAATGGCTATCAGCGCCGCGAGATGGAACACCATGGTGCATCCGCGGGTTATGTGGCGGCAGAAGTCCGGGTCACGGACATCGCCGCTCACTACTTCAAGATTGGGGTCGCTGATCTGTTCGAGCCAGCCCCATGAATTGAAAGAATTATAATAGCTGAGGGCTCTGACCCTGTAGCCTGCGGCAAGCAGCGCTTCGGTCAGGTGAGAGCCTATGAAGCCGTCAGCTCCGGTGACAAGTACCTGTTCTCTATCCATACTTTTATTGTTGTGTCTGTGACTGGTTGGTGAGAGCTCTGGTTGATTCGAGGATGGGCAGATTGGTCTCGGTGGGGACATAGATTACGGTCTTGTCGCTTAGATCGGACTGCTGGCGCACCCACAGATACTGAATATAGGTGGGTGTTATGGAGCCGTTTTCGATTCTGATGGCCTCGGCGGCTCCCTTGGCTCTCTCTATTTCGGCCTGGGCGTTGAGTTTCTCGGCCTCGAGGTTGGCTTTGGCTTCCTCAATCTTTATCTTGCGGTTCTGTTCGGCTTTGGCGAACTCGGCCTTGCCTTCCATTTCCTGAGACCATACGTTGTACCACGGTCTCACAAAGGCCATTGCCACAATGAAAGCCAGGACACCAAGGACTGCCCATACGGCTCTTCTGATAAGTTTCGGAGTGATGTTTACGTTGCTTGAATTGTTGTACATGATACTTGAAATGATTTAATCATTGTTCCGATGAATCAGAGCCGGAAGTCGACGGAACCCATAATTTCAGTGTGCAAAAAGTTCAAATTACTTCCTTTTCTGTCATTCATACTGCAAATATAATTCTAAATTCTTATTTTTGCATGACATAGCTTAAGAAATTGCCCAACTTTGTTGGAAAACCCAGCGTTATCAAATTATGATTATAAGTCTGCTATCACTTTTAGGCGGCCTGGTGATGATACTTGCCGGAGCCAATTATCTGACCGACGGGGCCTCGGACCTTGCCCGTCGCATGGGAGTCTCGGACCTCGTGGTAGGTCTCACCGTAGTGGCGTTCGGCACTTCGGCGCCTGAACTCGCCATTTCCATATTATCAGCCATCGAAGGGTCGTCAGGTCTGGCCGTGGGCAACGTCGTAGGTTCGAATCTGTTCAACACGCTTGTCATTGTAGGCGTAACGGCCATAGCGACACCCATAGTAGTCAGGCGCTCGATATTAAACAACGACATACCCATGGTGGTGCTTGCTTCGGTGGTGCTTCTTATAATGGGCAACGGAGTGCTGCTTGACGGTGCGAAGGACGCCGTGATAGGACGCGTGGACGGACTGATACTGCTCTGCCTGTTCATGGTTTTCATGCGTTACACGTTCACTCAGGCCAAGGCCGTGCCTGAACCTGCCGCCAAAGCCGATCCGGCAGCGGTCAATGTCAGCGAAAACGCAAAATCGCTCCGGCTCTGGCAATCGCTGGTCTACGTAGCAGGCGGACTCGCGGCGCTGGTGTTCGGCGGAGATTTCTTTGTTGACGGCGCGTCCGACATAGCCCGACGCATGGGAGTGAGCGATGCAGTGATAGGCCTTACAATCGTGGCTGCCGGCACTTCTCTTCCGGAGCTTGCGGCATCGCTGGCCGCGGCGATGAAGGGACGTACTGATATGGCCCTCGGCAATGTCATAGGGTCCAACATCTTCAATATATTCCTGGTACTCGGCTGTGCGGCTACCATCACACCGCTTCCTCTTGGCGGAATAGGTAATTTCGACCTGCTGTCGCTTACCGGCAGTGCGCTCCTGTTCTGGTTCTTCGGCAGCTTTTTCGGCAAGCGGACCATCAACCGGGCCGAGGGCGCGGTGCTTGTGGCCTGTTATGTGGCCTATACCGGATGGCTCGTGTCGCAGGCCGTAGGCTGACCCACCGTCTCGAAATATCTCTGGGCAACCATCCGTCCGATCAGAAGTTCGCGCTTGCGGTCAAGGAACTGCCTGACATATTCATGGGCATGTTCTATGATGGCCTTGGCTTCATCGGGATGGTCAATGTAATATTGCAGTTTTTCGGGCAGGTCGGTATAGTCGGGGCGCACCTCGATATAATGGTATCCGCCTTTGAGACTGCCTTCCATGAACCATGATTCGATTCTCGGCCGCGGCATCACGGCGATTGAGTTGGATGACATGACCCACTTGAGATTGGTGGCCACGTCATGGCCCTCGATCGTTGCGATGAACTTGTAGCCGAGCTGCTGCTCCACGGAGAGATAGCCTTTGATGAACGCGCGGTCGGTCACATATTCGTCATCGTTCACCTGGCCGGCGTCGCATAACGGATGATTGTGATAGAGCTCGAGGAATGCTGTGCGGTGGGGCTGGTTGCGGACAACGTTGCGGAACACGAGCATAGGCTTCTTGTCATCGTAGGCAACCGTGTCATTGATGAACGAGAAGTGACGCACGCTGTCAAGTTTAGTCAGCGCCGAACGGGTGGGATGCTCGTCGGAAACCGGACGGCTCTTGACGAAAGCGGCGCAAGGGGTCTCATAGTCTATGTCGCCGAAAAGATAGTTGAAACGGGCGTCGGGCGCTCCGATTCTGACCAGAGGAAACAGATCGAAGAAATAACCTGAGAAACGGTGCTTCTTGTGCCAGGGGAACTTGAATTCACGGACTCTGACAGCTGTCTGACAGTCAATTGCCGCATCGGGACCGAGCTTCACGTAGTAGTCCACACGGCTCCGGGCGTAGGCGAGCTCGCTGTCGGTCAGGCGGCGCAACTGACGCCGGAAATGCCACCGGAACCATCCTGACGGCAAGTAGTACCGGGCAAATCCGCCGGCATAGAAACCTAATCTTCTGGCGAACTTGGCGAGGGAATGGCTGTCAAAGCGGATTCTCATTACTGATTCTGGGATTTCAAGTATGCCTCAACTCCGTCAATGTCCTTGCGGTTGTCCACCGAAAGGGATTTGCAGTGGCAGTTGTAATAGTAGATGGGCTTATGGTTTTCTATGAAGCGGAACGAATCGTTCTCTTCGATTTTCTCGATGGGGCCGCGGGGAGTGTTGTGATAGAAATCAAGAGCTTTGCGGGTGAACGCGCCGACGCCCACGAATTTATGAAACACATAGTCCATGGCTCCTTTGGGGTAGGGTATCGGGCTGCGGGAAATGAATAGGCAGCGGTTGTCACGCGCGGTCACAATCTTGAGGTTGGTGGCGTCGACAACCTCCACGGGATTCGAGAAGTCCGTCATCAGGTTGCTGACGAAGAAGTCATCGGGTTTCAGCCCTTCGGGCACGCACTGCACGATGGCATCGCGGGTCAGGAGGGGTTCGTCGCCGTTGACCATCACATAAAGGTCGGCCGGAATACGGGTCGATACTTCGTAGAGGCGCTCTGTGGCCGTGTCATGGTCGGAGCGTGTCATCACAACTTTTGCGCCGAAACTCTCGGCCGCAGTCCGGATTTTGTCAGAATCGGTCGCAACGTAGACCTCGCTGAAGATTTCCACTTCCTTGCAGTGCTCGTAGACCCACTGTATCATGGGTTTGCCGCAGATCAGAGCAAGCGGTTTCTCAAAAAAACGGGTTGACTCGGCGCGAGCCGGTATGACGCATATTATGTTCATGATTTATTGTTGGTTTTTTATTGATTGTCGTCGGATTTTCTTGTGTAGCGCCATCGTTTGTGTGACCAGAGCCAGTAGGGGGGCTGCCGGCGGATGGTCTTCTCCATCATGCGCATGTATTCATGGCTGACGGGATATTCCTCATCGGGGATTGACGGCGTTATGCGCTTGAAGGTGAGCCGGTAGTGGCCGCGACCGGTTTTCTCCACATCGAGATACAGGAATTCGGCTTTTATCCGGCGTCCGATTTCCTCGGCCCCTACGTTGATTATCGTTCCGGGGTGGTTGAGGAATGTCATGTAGTGATGCGAACGGTCATGATTGGGGCTGTGGTCATCGAGAATACCCACGATGAAACTGCCCTCACGGCTCAGCCGGAAGAGAGAGCGCATGGCCTGGTCCTGAGGTATGTTGAGCGCTTTGAAACGGGCGCGCACTTTAAGCATGATGCGGTCAAACGCCTTGTCGTGGACCGGTTTGTAGATCTGGGCCGTGGTTGACGGGCATTTGAAATGGTGGGTTATGGCCGGCACCCACTCCCAGTTGCAGTAGTGTCCGAGATAAAGCAATATGGGCCGGCCAGTGGCTCCAATCTGCTCCACCAGTCCAGCATTGATGACTTCTACGCGGCGGTCAATCGTTGTGTCGGAGACGCACAGTAGTTTTACGGTCTCTACTATGTTGTCGCAGAACTGATGGTAAAACGCGCGTTCGATTTCAAGAAGCTCTTCGGGGCTTTTCTCAGGAAAAGAATCCGCCAGGTGGCGGCGCACTATTTCTGTGCGGTAATGCATGCAGCGGTAGAAGATGAAATACAGGAAGTCACTTATTCCGTAGAGAATCCACAGCGGCAACCATGCCAGCGGCATGAAGATGCACAGGTAGAGCGCGTATTTCAGTTTTTCCGCCATAGGCTGTTTTCGATAGTCTTGACAATTTCAGCTGTAGCGCCGAGATTTCGGTTAACATATTCCTCGGCCAGGGTCTTGACCTCGGCGAGTTTTTCCGGAGTCATGGAGTCAATCCACGCTGACAGTTCCTCGGGCGTTGTGACCATAGCCCCAATGCCGAGGTCCATAAGCTGTTGCGGGGTGACCTTGCGTTCTATGCAGGGCCCGAAGCTGACGGGGAGTCCGTAGACCGTGGCTTCTATCACGCTGTGGAGGAAGGGTGTGAACCCGCCGCCCACGTAGGCCATTGTGGCGTAGCGGTAAATGTAGGCGAGTTTGCCTACGCAATCGATGATGATGGCTCCGGCATCGCTGATGTCGGATTCCGGAGTGAGTTGCGAATAAACAGCGCACTTGCAGTCCATCGCTTTGGCTATTGCTTTCACGGAACCGGCGCTGATGTCATGGGGCACTATGATGGATTTCATTCCCGGATGGCAGTTGAGGGCTCCGGCAACCAGAGCGAGGTCGCGTTTGTCGCTGATGCTTCCGGCTATGAAGACGTTTTCGGCCCCTTTGGTGAAGCGGTCGAGAACAGGGTCGGACCAGGGTGTGCGGGCCACGTGCGATGCATTGTCGAACAGCGGGTCGCCCGACAGGGTGGCGTTCGTGTGGCCGAGCATTCTCAGATTGAACAGGGAATTGTCGTCAAGCACAAAGAATCTCTTGTAGGAACTCAGCGTGCGGCGGAACAGTTTGCCATACCAGCGGAAGAATGACGAGTCATTGCGGATGATGGCCGACACGAGATAGGTGGGTATGGCGCGGAATTTAAGCTCCTCAAGCATGTTCGGCCAGTATTCCGATACCATGAAAACGGCCACCTTGGGCTTCACGGCTTCGAGGAATCCGCGCACGTTGCTGCGTGTGTCGAGCGGCAGATAGAACAGGTGGTCAACACCCGGATGGTTGTCTTTCAATGCCCTGTAGCCCGACGGGGAGAAGAACGTGAGAACAACAGTGGCCTTTCCGTCGGCTTTGATCCGGGCTATGAGAGGCCGGGCAATGGCATATTCCCCGAGCGACGAGGCGTGGAACCATACCACCGGACCTTCCGAAGGAACCGAGCGCATTTCGGCGTCAATCCTGCGCACAAGACCTATGCGTCCTTTCACAAATTCGGGGAATTTGCGGTTGACCTTGCGGGGCAGACAATGGGCATAGACTTTCAGTGCCGCATTGACCGTGTTGACGATTATGTTGTACTTCAGATTCATTCGGATTCTCATGGCGGACAAAACCGCACGCAAAGATACTAAATATTGTCGGATAAAACCGTTGCCGAGGGGACTTTTAGTAGAAAGACTGGAAAAAAGTACGAAAAATTGTCAGGGAAAGGCAAGCCGGGAATCAGCGGACGAGGCAGAAGAGCAGCCGGTAGAACAGCGGTACATGCCGCAGGGCAAGAATATGGCTGTTGATTTCGGGATAAGTCCGGCGCCATTTCCGCAGGTCGCGTCCCGGCGCACGGGCATATTTCACCTTGGCGTGGAACTTGAGATGCAGCAAAAAGGTGTCAAGTTCGTCGGTCATTCCTTTTGCCTCTATATGGTCGATGATCAGGTCGGCTATGGCCAGATGGTCGGCAAGGAGTTTCTCTTTTCCGCTCCGTGAAAGTGATCCGGGATTGATGAAATATTCGTAGACCGGAACTTCAAGGTGGGCTATACGCGGTTTTGCTGTCATGAAGCGGGCGGTCACTCCGAGGTCGGCCCAACGGTCAAGTCCGGGATAGGGCATTGCCTCGCTCTGAACAATGCGTGTCCGGAACATCTTGTTGCACAGTGAGAAGTGGGCGGGATCTATGGGCATGTCGTTGAGCGATTCGAATCTGTTGGGCCTGATGAGCCTGGAGCGTTCGCCCTTGTGTTCAATGTAGCCCGCCACAACAAGGTCAGCTCCGGTCCTGCCGGCCTCATCAAGCATGGCCCTGATGGCGCCGGGGAGCATGCGGTCGTCGGAATCGCAGCATATCAGATATTCGCTGTCGGCCTCTTCCATCGCTCTGGCCATGGCCGAGGCATAACCCGCATGTTTTTCAAGGGTTATAACATTAATCGAGATTTTACGGCACTCCTTGCGTGCACGCTCAATTTCCTCGAGTGTCCGGTCGGTCGATGCATCGTTGCATATAATCAGGCAGCAGCCGTCGACATCCTGACTGTCAATGGAGGCTATGGCACGGCCGATGGTGCCGGCGGCATTGTAGGCCGGCATGATGACTGAAAGACGGTGGCGCGGAGCGGTAGTCATAGGCCGGAATCGGTTTTGTCGTTATCGGGCCGCTCGGTCAGAGCTATGCAGAAATGGCGCTCCGTGAACCGGAAATCGATTATGCCGAGAGCATAGAGGCGCACAACCATTTCATCGGCGGCGGTCCGCGAGACCATGCAGCGGCGGGTGATGTCATCCGGCTCAAGCGTCTGTTCTGACGTGAGAATGTCAAGCAGGGAGCGTTCGGCCTGCGAGAGGTTCAGCAGGGTGGGTTGTCCGGAGGCCTTGCGGCGCCAGGCCTTGACCATGAGCGGGGTGGCAACGATGTTTTCATCGGCCACGCGGTAATAGGCTCTCCAGGTGCCGTCAGGTTCCGAGGCCTGGACCGGTCTTGTCTGCGAGGCCGGTATCTCGGCCCGAATCACAATGGCTCCCTCGTCGGCCTTGATGGCCGTGAACTCAAGATGCTGCTCCGGGCGGCAATAGAGCGACGCGGCCTGCTCGATGACATAGATGTCCTCTTCGTTGCGCACTCCGGCAATGACGCCGTTGTCCTTCACGCCTATCAGGAGCCGGCCTCCGGAGTTGTTGGCGAAAGCCGAGATGGACCGGGCTATCTTGCGGGCATCGGAAATGGAGAACTTGAAGTCCTGATGCTCGTGTTCGCCTTCAGCGATGATGCGCTGGAGGTAGAAGCGTCCTTTTATGGTCCTGATGTCTTTCACTCGGGATAGCAAAGATTGTCGCGGGAAGGATTTGAAAGCACTTCGTCGAGTTATTTGCGGGCCTCGCGGCGGGCCGATTCGAGGTCCATAAACGAGTAGTTGCCGCAGTCACGGGGCGTGGCTCCCGGTATGTCGCCCTCGAATCCGGCTATGAATTCAAAGGTTTCCCGCATGAGCGGAAGTATGTCGGCAGGCTGCAGCTCTCCGCTAACAATCAGGTAATTGCCAGTCAGGCATCCCATGGGACCCCAGTAGATGATGCGGTCGCCCCACGAGGGATGGTTGCGCAGGAATGTGGCGGCCAGATGCTCCATGGCGTGGATGGCGGCGCCTGACAGCGGTTCCTGACGGTTGGGCTCGGTCATGCGTATGTCAAAGGTGGTGATGACATCGCCCGAGGGAGTGGTGTCGGAACGGGAAAGGAATATTCCGCGGCTCAGCCGGTTGTGGTCAACGGTGAAACTTGCAATCTTTTTCATTATTCGTGGAGCTGATCAATGACGAGACGCAGAAGGTCAAAGGTGTGTCGCGGAGCTTCCTCCCAGAAATTGCGGTACTGGGCAATGTTGTCGTCGGCTCCCGGAGTGTCGGAAATGACGCGGATGCAGGCGAAAGGGACATCGCGCAGATAGCAGACCTGGGCTATGGCCGCCGATTCCATGTCAACGGCGTCGACCTCGGGATAGAGGTCGCGGATATGGGCCACTACCGCAGGGTCGGCCACAAAGATGTCGCCCGAGCATATCAGGCCGTGCTTTACCGTGTCGCCCTCATGAAGGCAGGGAAGGGAGTTTACGGTGTCGGCGGTGTGGAAGAAGCGTGGACATCCGGCGGCGTCGCCCCACTCGGTTCCGGGGCCGCACCACACGTCATGGTATGCGATGCGGGTGCCTACCACAACGTCAAGTATTCCGGCGGTGCCTCCCGTGCCTCCGGCAACGCCTGTGTTTATAATAAGATCCGGCGAAAAACTGTCAATCATTGTGGCGGTTCCGAGCGCGGCATTGACTTTGCCGATTCCGCATTTCATCGCCACGATGGATGCCTGACCTATGGAGCCGGTGTAGAATCTGAAGCCATGGATTGTCTGCTCGTTCATTTCCCCCATGAGCGGGAGAAGTAACTGCAGTTCCTTGTCCATGGCAACTATTACGCCTATATTCATTGCTTTTAATTTGGGTTAGTACGGCAAATTTAGCAATAATTCATGAATAAATTCCGCTGGGGCAATGAAAACATGCAGGTGCCCGGGCTTTTTGAGCCGGACACCTGCCAGTTAAAGGGGTTATATGTGATGTTTATCTGACGGCGGTCTTGGCCACGCGGCGTGAACCGTCGGCCATGGTTGCCGCTACAATATAGATTCCTTTTTCGAATCCGGAGCAGTCAACGGCGTCACCTTCGGCTACGGCGACGATGCGTCCCTGAATGTCGCAAACCTGAACGGCCTTTACCTCGCGTGACGAGATGACCTGAATGGTGTTGCCGTTGAGTTCCACGCTGAAGAAACCGTCGGCGTCAGAGCCGATGGAGCCTATTGCGGAGCTTCCGGCCACTATGGAGAGGTTGTCCAGGCGGAGGTTGGCGTATGTAGTGGTGGTTTTGTTGTGGATGCCGAGATGGTAGGTGCCCGCTTCCGGAACGTTGAATGTGGCTTCTCTGCTGACCCATCCTCTCTGAGCCGTATTGTCCTTGTCATAGACATGGTCGTCGGCAATGGTGCATACCGGTATGGTGAAGGTGGCTACGTCGGCTTTGTCGGTACCGAGAAGGAAATCGACGGTGAAAGTGTCGAATGAAGAGCCGCGGCCAATGAATGATATGGTATGGGAGCCGGCTCCGAATTCTATTGCGGGAGAAATGAGCCAGTCATCGCCAAGATCAGCCGCTCCGCCTGTCCCCGCAGTGGCTGTATTGGTTCCCGATATGGCGTAGCTGTCAGAGCCCACGGTCCATCCTTTGTATCCGTCGTTGATTATGGTCCACTGGGTGCCGTCCTCATTGTCCTCGAAACCGGTCGAGTAGGGGAGTGACGCTACGCCGGAGAATACTATGGCGTCCGATTTGGCTTTCTCGCCGGCAACGCCTCCGCTGACGGGTTCGATGGTGTAGAATACCGAGCCGTTGTCACTGATTGTTTCCGAGAAGGAGCACTGGTCTGTGCCCTCGGCAACCTGAGTCTCGGTTCCGGCTATGGTGCGGTAGACATTGTAGGTGATGTGGTCGAAATCGGCATAGAACCCGTTGACTGTGCCGGAGGGTTTTTCCCATGTCACGGTCACGTCCCTGTCAGCCGCGCTGATGACTATGTTGCTTACGGCGCTGAGGCGGTCATAGCCGGCGAATAAGTCGGCGAATGCCGGGAAGCCGTTAGTGTCGTCGTTGAACGGAATGACCTCGTAGGTGGAATAGCCGTCGGCTGCGTTCTCGTCGGTGAATGAGACAGCAGCGCCCGAGAGGGTGGCTACGGGTTCCGCGCTGCCGATGCGGTAGACGCGAACGCCGGTTATTTCAGCCTGATTGCCGGAATAGTCCTTCTCGGGAAGGGTCCAGGAGAGGTCCACTTTCTTCACTCCGTTTTCATGAGCCTTGGCTGTGAGTCCGGTGACGGCGAGCGGAGATTTGGCGTTGACGCTGCGGCCCTTGAAGAACAGGCATGTCATCTGCACGTCGTCGCCGAGTTTGTTGAGCTTCTCATAGTCAGTTTTGAAATCGACAAATCCGCCGGGAACGCCGGTAGAGAGGTCGATGCTGCAGAAGTGTCCGTAGCTCGGATGACATTGTGCCCACCACAGGGTGCCGTCAGTGTCGAAGGCCATTGACTGGAATTGGGATGCCGTGCCCAGATTGTGGCGCGGAGCTGCCTGCTCTACCTTTCCGGAGAATTTGTCGACCTTGTAGAGGTAGCGGTAGGCCGACATGGCATAGAGCTGGCCGTTGTTGTCGCAGGCGAGGGTGATGAGGTTATCGTCGGCCTCGCGTCCGTAACCGTCAATTGCTTTGAGGACTCCGGGGCTGCCTATCAGGCGGTAATCGCCGGTGGCGAGGTCCACGACGCACAGCGATGTGGCGTCGAGCTCCCCGGTCTTATAGTTGTCCTCCACGAGGGCATACATGGTGTTGGTCGTGTAATCGTAGGTCATGTCCACGACGCGGTTGTAGTCATAGTCAGTCTTGCTTGACAGTATCTTGTAGGTTTCAGCGTCATAGACGGCCCAGCCTTTAGGCTCGATTTCGGTAATGTCGCCGAATTCAACGGTGTAGGTGTAAATCTTGCCGTCGACATACTCGCCGGCCGACGGATGGACATATCCGTAGGATGCGGCTCCCATCTGGTTGAGGGTCTGCGGCTTTTCGGTATCGAAAGAAGCGAAGGCGTATTTCCCGTTTTTGGTCTTGAACATGTAGCCGAAAGCGGTGTTTCCTGCCGAGGCCGGTATGGCCTGGACGAGGGCGGCGCCTACTATTGACGCTGTGATGTACCTGTGTAGAAGTTTTCTCATAAATTGAAGATTTTTGTTGACAAAATAGTTGATATATTAATTTTTAATTGGCAAAATGACGTTAATACTCTGCAAATATAGTCAAAATGCAATACAACACTCTGTGTAGTATGTTAAAATGTATTAAAGTGTCAGTCTGTATAAAAAGAGCGGGGAGGCCTGTGTGGGTAATATCAGGTCTCCCCGCTTGATGGTCAGATATTTGTGTCAGGCTATAAGGTGCGAGCCTGATACTGTCAGGAGGATGCTTCCTCCGGTTGGTTGCGATTCTTGGCTTTGCTTTTGTTTTTTGTCGAAGATGAGTCAATGTCCTTCTCTTCCTTCAGGTCAATGACATTGTGGTTCCGGTCAATTACTTTGTACTCGAGATAGGCGAGAGACTGGTCCGGGAGAATCCGGAATTTGCGGCCCAGTTCCATTCGCCAGCGCCTGTAGGGCGACAGAAGCCCTTTTTTAATGTAAGCATCGACAAAGGGATGGACATACATTATGAAATCGGTTACCTTGAGGTCGTCGATAAGGTAATGGAGCTTTTCCTTGAGAGTGTCGGTGAAAAGCAGCGACGGCCTGACGGTGCCTTTGCCGTAACATGACGGGCAGGTTTCGGCGGTTTCGATGTCGAGTACCGGTCTGACGCGCTGACGGGTGATCTGCATCAGTCCGAATTTGGATAACGGCAGGATGTTGTGACGCGCGCGGTCGTTGGTCATGATCTGGCGCATGTGGTCATACAGGGCCTGACGGTGTTCGGCTTTCGCCATGTCAATGAAGTCAATGACAATGATTCCGCCCATGTCGCGGAGACGCAGCTGGCGGGCTATCTCATCGGCGGCACGGAGGTTGACCTCGAGAGCGTTGCTTTCCTGATCGGCCGAAGCTTTTGTGCGGTTACCGGAATTGACGTCAATTACGTGGAGTGCTTCGGTATGTTCAATGATGATGTAGGCGCCTGATTTGAATGAAACGGTTTTCCCGAATGATGTCTTTATCTGACGGGTGATATTGAAATGGTCGAATATCGGCTGGTCGCTTTCATAGAGTTTCACTATGTCTGTCCGCTCCGGAGCTATGAGGCTGACATAGTTGCGAATCTGCTCGTAGGTCTCGCGGTCGTTGACGTGAATGCTTTCGAAAGTAGGCGAGAAGATGTCGCGTAACACTCCTACCGTCCGGCTTTCTTCTTCGAAAACCAGAGCGGGAGCCGTTGCCGTACGGGCTTTGGCTATTGTTTCTTCCCAATATCTGACGAGCGTCTTCATCTCGTGATTCAGTTCGGCGACGCGCTTGCCCTCGGCAGAGGTGCGTATGATCACGCCGAAGTTTTTGGGGAGGATGCTTTTAATGAGCTGACGCAGGCGGACCTTTTCTTCAGGTGTCTTGATTTTTTGGGATATGGATACTTTGTCGGAAAACGGCATGAGTACCATGTATCGTCCGGTCAGGGATATTTCAGTGGTGAGGCGGGGGCCTTTGGAAGAGATTGGCTCCTTGACAATCTGTACAAGGAGTTCCTGACCTTGCTTGAGGCGGTCGGAAATGGTTCCGTGCTTGTCAATGTCAGGCAGAAGGGTCATCTTCGATAACTGGGGTATGGTGCGCTGGGATTTGTCGAGCGCCTTCTCCAGAAATTCGGAGTAGGAAGAGAATTGCGAGCCAAGATCCAGGTAGTGGAGGAAAGCGTCCTTGTCATACCCTACATTGACGAAGGCGGCGTTGAGACCCGGCATGAGTTTCTTGACTTTAGCCAGATAGATGTCGCCAACGGCGTATGCAAGGTTGCGGGTCTCCTTTTGCAGGGAGACCAGACGGGAGTCTTCGGTGAGAGCAATAGAAATCTCATCGTTCTGCACGTCTACAATAAGTTCGCTTTGCATTTTCTTGGTTGGGGTTGTGGTAAATGTTGATTACTGAGGAACCTGAACACACAAAGAACAAACTTTTCTCGGCGTTGAAGCGATTGGCTTGAGCCGCATCAAGTTTGTTCATTGTATGGTGTCAGGCAAAATAAGCCGTCAGGTTAAAAACCGATGAGAAGAAAATTATTTCTTCTTATGACGATTTTTTCTCAGACGTTTTTTGCGCTTGTGCGTAGCCATTTTGTGGCCTTTTCTTTTCTTTCCGCTGGGCATTTTGGTGAGATGATTAAATTGTTAATTATTTCGGAATAGTTATATTCAGCGATGTATCGTCGGGGAGGGTTACGTCGTAACGTTTATTATTTAACCTCTTCCATGAACACTTTGGCCGGCTTGAAAGCGGGGATTTTGTGTTCGGGGATAATGATGGTTGTATTCTTGGAGATGTTACGGGCGGTTTTTTCCGAACGAACTTTGATGATGAAGCTACCGAAGCCACGGAGATAGACGTTCTGGCCGTTAGCAAGGGAGTCCTTGACTACATCCATGAATTTTTCTACAGTTGCCAATACTGCGGCTTTTTCTATGCCAGTGCTTTTGGCAATTTCGTTGACGATGTCAGCTTTAGTCATTTTTTGAATATTTTTTAATTATAGATTGATACGTTGATTTTCATGCGGTTAGTGCTTCGGCCCAAGGCTTCGGCATTTTGCAAGTGCAAATATCGTACTTTTTTTTCAATTAAGAGCAAAAACGCCTTAAAAATCTTCAATAAATCATGATTTACACACTTTTATCTTGGATTAAGCGGCGGTCAGTGGCGGCTGGCGCCGTCAATGAGATCGGGAATCAGCGTGAGGTCGTTGACCGCAAAACGGCAGTCTTTGGCCGGCAGTGTGTCGGGCGTGCGCAGAAAGTGGATTGCGCTCCAGCCGGCGTTCAGCGCTCCGGCAATGTCGGTCAGCGGATTGTCGCCTATCATGAGGTGGGATTCGGGTGAGAGATGGCCGGAACACTCCATGGCATGACGGTAGATGTCGGGGTGCGGCTTGTTGACGCCAATGTCATCGGACAGGACCACTATGTCAAACCATGGCTCGAGACCGCAATTGCGGATTTTACGGTACTGGACGTCTTTGAATCCGTTGCTGAGGCAGCCTATGGTCACGCCGCGCTGCCGGAGAAACCGCAGAAGGTCTATGCTTCCGGGAATGAGCATCCGTTCCTGGGCGAGATAATCGAGATAGAGGGTGTCATAACGTTCCGAGGCTTTCCTCGCTTCCGGCTCCGGCGCTCCGCCCTCCATGATGGGACGGCGGAAGCGTTCCATGCGCAGAAACGAACGGTCAATCAGGCCGCGGCTGTACTGGTCCCACAGCTGATGATTGTGATGCTCGTAGACATCGACCCACTGCGACGCCGAAGCGAAGTGGCGGGTGAGAAGAGGCTCGCTGCTCCACAGGCGTTCGAGCGCGCGGCGGCTGTTGGTCAAAAAATCAATGACGGTGTCATCGAGATCAAGCCATGCGACTTTTATGTCATGATTGTCAAAGTTCATTTATTTTCCACCATTTATAGGATTTGGTGCTGTCATCGGCTATGAAGGCGCCTTCGATTCGGCGCAGACGGCGCACAACGCGCAGCGTGACAGGCAGGATGAGAATTTCGTAGCATGTTTTGAGAAGCGTCTGCGTCAGGATGAGGGAAATAACCACATCCCAGGGCAGGATGCCTCCGAAAGCAAGAGGGAAAAAGATGGCTGAATCCACGCCTTCACCCAACACCGTGGACACTATGGCGCGCAGCGAGAAGCTGCGGTTGTCCGTGCCGGACCGGAGTTTCATGCGGCTCATGACGTAGGCGTTGACCATGGAGCCGCATATAAAGGCCGTGAAGCTCGCGGCAAGAATGCGGGGCACGGCGCCGAAAATGAGGTCCATCGCCTCCTGTCCGTGCCACTCGGCGTTGCCGGGCAGCCACAGACCTATCTGCAGCAACAGAGTCACGAGCAGATTCATGGCAAAGCCGAGCCATATCACGAAGCGTGCGCGGGCAAAGCCATAGATTTCCACTATGCAGTCATTTATTATATAAGAAATAGGGAAAACGATGACTCCGGCGGTGATGGTAAGAGGGCCGATGTCAATGGTTTTTATTTCCATCAGGTTGGCCACAATCAGACAGACGCAGAAAAGTACGGCCAGAATCAGAAACGTAGGGGAAAAAGAGGCGCGTGGAGCCTCGGGTGTAGCAGGTGATTGTGTCATAGTTCTTGTTTTTAACGAGGTAGCAAGCACTCGGTTTTGTTTAATCAATTATCAGGATCGGTTATCGACCGGTAAAGCTGTTCGGTCTGCCGGGCTATCGAGTCCCAGTCGTAAGCCGAAAGGTCATACGTGACCCGCTGCGGCCCGTTGAAGCACTGTTCGGCTATCTTGGCTGCGAGGGCATCGATATCGCCAACGGGATAGAACTGCGATTTGTCAAGGCATGAGAGGCGGTTGGCGGGTATGTCGCTCACTATAGCCGGAAGTTCGTAGCTCATTGCTTCAAGCAGTGAGATGGGGAGCCCCTCATGATAGGAGGCCATGACGTAGAGTCCGGCATGGCTCATTATCTGGTTGAGCTTTTCGCCATGAATGAATCCTGACAGCACTACTCCGGCCCTTGACGCTTTTTCTTTAAGGGACATGGAATAGGCGTCGTCATGGTCGGCGTCTCCCGCTATGACAAGCTTATAGCCGTCGGGGGCGGCCCTGCCGAAGGCCTCGATAAGATCATCGAAGCCTTTTTCCCTGACGAACCGTCCCAGCCCCAGCGCATAACGTCCGGGGCGCAGGCCGAGACTTTCAATATAGTCCGTAGAGCCGGACCTGACCGGCTTGTTCACTCCATTTGGAATGAGAGCGGTGTCCGTGCGGTTGTATTTCGTGGCTACAATGTCGCGTATCACCTCGGAAATCACAATGACCTTGCTGCTGTAGCACGAACCGAGCCGCTCGCCTAAACGGAGGATGGTCTTGGCTATCCGTCCCCACTTCTTGCGGTCGTAGTCAGGGCCGTGGTTTGTCATCACCACCTTCATGCCGAGCAGGCGCGCGAAGGGCACCATCAGGGATGGGCCTATGGCGTGGATGTGGAGAACGTCAGGGT
Organism: uncultured Muribaculaceae bacterium; assembly: GCA_947627615.1. GTDB lineage: Bacteria > Bacteroidota > Bacteroidia > Bacteroidales > Muribaculaceae > Paramuribaculum. Next base: position 41,956 of record CANQWS010000016.1, read on the forward strand.
TCATTCTGCGGGTTTCGAGAACTGCGAGAAAAGTATGTACAATGGCTTCGAAACTTTTGCTTGACGGCGCATAGATGTCCTTCAGTCTGACTCCCTGAAAGCTGCGTGCGGAGTTGTCGGGCGTCAGATACGGCTTCCGGCGTATCACGGTCACGTCATGGCCCATTGCAGCTATTCTCGGATAAAGCTGCTGGCAGTGGGTCTCGACTCCGCCCTGAATGTCAGGAATTCCTCTGGTTCCGGTGACAACTATCTTCATTCGCAGCCGGGTAGTTTAAGATTTCCTTGTTCGGGATTCTGGCCCACATCACACCATTTCTTGTCAATTATCGGTTTCAGGCCTATCAGTGAGCGCAATTTGTTTTTCATCACCCAGCGGGCCGGATGAGTGACGTAACGGTGCATGACCGGCGATGCCGTTCCAACCATCCAGCAGTTTTTCGGGCAACGGGCCACCTGCTCTCTGACTTTCCGGGCCTGTTCGCTTTGCCAGATCTCCATGAAAGGCGCGTCATGGATGTTGCCCATGGATTCCTTCCAGAATTTTTCCTCCATTCCGTTGCAGGGCAGTACCTCGCCCCACGGGTCGATGAAGAAATTGGCTGAACCGGCCTCGCAGGGCAGCATGCGGCGGTTGCCCTCGATGTAGTTGATGAGACCCATGTTGAACCATGCGCGGAACCATGACTTGGGGCTGCGCTCGGCGAGCTGCCGGCGTATGAGTTCCTCGAAATCGGCGCAGACGCGCTCGCGGTTGGTGATCACGTTGTCGTCCTTATGAAAGTAGAACGAGTTATGGAATGCCGCCGTGGCAAATTCCAGATTGAGCTTGTGGCTGAGCTCATAGAGCTGCAGCATGTCGGAGGAATTATTGTTCGAGACGGTGCAGCCGAATCCTATGTCCTTGACGCCCATTTCCTTTAGGCGTACAAGGGTGTTGTAGCCCTTGTCGAAACCGCCTTCACGGCCGCGGAGCTCGTCATTCTTTTCACGGAGGCCCTCTATGGAAATTCTGATTCCTATATTGGGGAAACGCTTGGCGAGTTCTATGACGCGGTCATCGAACCAGCCTGACGTGGAGATTACAATGCGCTGGGTGTGACGGAAACATTCCTCCACAATCTCCGGCAGGTCCTCTCTTATAAATGGTTCGCCACCGGTGAGATTGATAAATTTTAGATTTGGGAGTGACCGTAGATCCCCGGCCTTCAATTCCTCACGTTTGTCCGTGGGATATTTCCAGATGTTGCACATCTTGCAGCGCATTGGACATCTGTAGGTCAGGATGATAGAGGCATCTGTCGGCGTAGGGATTCTCATGTCGGGATTGAATTTCACTTTCTGTTGAATGTCTACAGCTACAGATATAAACGTGTCATTGCGGTGCTTTATTATGCACCGGGAAATGTATTTTTAACAGTTGGGAGATACGCCCCACATATTTGTCCTCGCTGCATTCGGCGTGCAGAAAAGTGTTTAGATTGACCCCGAGAAGCTTACATCTGTCCGGGTCAGATAAAAGTTCTCGAAGTTCCTGTATCCATGATGAAACATCATTTTCAACTGCCACACCTCTTTGAGAATCGATGTATTCCCTTGTTGATATCGTAGAGCTTATAACTACCGGTTTATTGCAAGCTGCAGATTGGAACAGGACAATCAATCCGGCAGGGGCCTCGGTATCAAGTGGAAGTGCTACAATAGAGGCATTGACCATCAAGTTGTTGAACTTTTCAATCGAGATGTCGAAGAGGTATTCTACATTGTCAGATGTGGGGTATAATCGTTGCTTTTCAGACAAAGGGAGTGCAAAGATGAATTTTATATCCGGCATATTTCTGGCAATTTCAGCCATAAGTTCCCAGTTGCGGCCGTTGCGTCCTCCGCAGAAGATATATGTCTCCTTAGTCTCTTTATGGCATTTAACATTATCGTAAGATGAATAAAAAACATCTCTCAACAATGGAATGCTGTATTTGAGGCCCAATCTTTTTTTTAGTGCGGTACCATATTCTTCTGTTGTTGCCGTAGCAAGGAATCGCATATTGTTCAATGCCTTCCGGTATAGAAATGTAGCTATACGGTTTTTAGTTGTTCTTTTATCTTTCAGAAGTATGTTTATAGCGAGTATATTTAATTTCTTTTGAAGAATTTCGCTTAACCAGAAACATATTACACCCTGAAAGTCGTAGACACAAATTAAAATATCGTTCCTTTTTGCTGAAATTACCGTATCCCATGCCCCTTTTAGCCAGGATGTCATTTTTTTTCGGCTTTTAGGGGAGTAGTGGCTTATGGATTCTGTACCCAACTTGGGCGGGATGAACTGATATCCTTCAGCAGTATCAAATAGAATGTGTATCAATCTTTTTCAGTCTTTTGTTATAAATGCAAAGATTTTATTTGAGGATTGTCGTTTCAGAATATTTTTCAAAGATTTTCGCTTGATATGCTCAGAAATAATCAGAAGAAGTGATGAATTATCTGAATCGATTACATTCTCAAGCTCGAATATTCGTTCCGGCTCAGGAACTTTTATGAAAATATAATCAGATGATTCAAGCTTTTCTTTTATTTCCATTGAGAAATCAGGTGAGAGAATGGATGAATTGGTCTTGGCAGACAATATCGACACCGGTATATTTGCATCCTGAAATGATTCAATGAGAGACTCAATCGCTGTGCATTTCTCCGAAAGTGATGCGCATAAGATTATTTTTCTTTCAGGGGAGGACATGAGCATGGTCCGCATGATTGGAATTGAATTTTTATCTTGCGATAAGTTTAGAGTACGCTGATCAAATCCAAGAAATGCCACATCCATGGGGGATTTGACTTTTTGTGAGAAACGCATGAGAATGAGAGCGAGGAATGTCACACCGAAAATGGCGAAAATGATAGCTCCGAGGAACAAGATGATTTTCTTTACTGGCAGACCCGGTTTCTGCACGTAGGCCGGCTGGAATATAAATCCGGCTTCTGTTTCCATAGATAGTTTGAGTAGGGCATTCTCGCGTGACTGCAAGAGGAACTGGTAGAGCGAACTCTGAAACTCCTGATTGCGGGCCAAAACCGTGAGATCAAGCTCCATGGCAGGGAACTTTGTCAGCCGGGACTTGGCCGAGCCGGCTATGCCACGCTGGAAGTTTATGTCCTTCTGGGCCTTTATGGCCGATTTCTCGGCATTCTCGAGAATAACGTCACGCAACATGGCTATGCGCTCGTTGAGCTTCATCAAAGTGGGGTTGCCGGGCATGGCCGATTTCTCGAGATTCCGTTTCTCTATGACAAGCTCGTTGTAACTGGCTATGTTGGCGTCGCCGAGAGCTTCCACCTGAGGGATTATCTGGGTGCCGTTGAGGTTATCCTTGAGTATGGATTTGACCTTGTTGTAGTAGTTGAGTTCGTTCTGGGCCTGAATGGCAGCCATGAGTTCCGTCTGGCTCACGCCGCTGAGATAGGTTATTTCTTCAGCCGGAGCTATGGCCTCCTTGTCCTTGCGGTACTGTACCACCTTCTGCTCGGCTTCCTCAAGACGTCCGAGGGTCTCGGCGATGCGGTCATCGTAATATTTCACAGTTGACTCTGCTGTGGCGTGAAGGCGTTCAAGGCGCTTGGCGTTATATTGTCCCATTATGGAGTTAACAATCTTCTTACCGAGTTCGGCATTTGGATAGTCAAGCTTCACGTGTATCACATCGCTGAGTTTGGTCGCAATGCCTATGTCGACCTGCGAGCCCAGGCCCATAGCCGCCTGGTTGTTTCCGCAGACTCCGACGGTGACTGTACGGAAGGGGGAGGATGCGAATTGCTCGGTGCGCATTATCTGGAGATTTCCGTAAGGGGTCTTGAGCAGCGTGGGGAGCGTGACATTCTCGGCCGAGGCGATGGTCTTCTTGAAGAATCCTTTGGTGGCTTTGATGTCGGCTTTGCCACCGTCAAGCAGCTTGACTGTGACGTTGAAAGCGGTGCTGAGAGTGTCAAAATATTCCTCAGGCGCTGCAACGGTGATGGGTGAGTTGCGGTAAAGCATCTCCTTTTCCCCTTCGGCAGTCTTGCCTATATAAGTGCGGTTCAGCCCCATGGCGCGCACGGTGCGGAGCATGTTGTCATGGCTTGCAATAACAAGGAGCTCATTGTCAACGGCTGCCCCGCTGAACCCGCCAACGGAGAAGGTTTTCATGAGCTGTCCCATGCCGCCGGCGCCTTTACCGCCGAGTGCACTTGTGCCTGAAGCAGATTCGAAACTCTCTTCTCCAATTAGTATTTCGCCTTCAATAGGAATCTTGGGAAGAGAGCGAACCACATATAGCACGGCCGCGCTACCCATAGCCAAAATCATGGCGAGATAGAGCCATTTCAGTTGCTTGACGGCACGCCAGAATCGGCGTAGATCTATGACATTTGTCTCCTTTTCCATAGATTATATTTTTTGCAGTTTTAGAACTATTTCGGAATTCGTTTTTTCTCCTATCTCGTTGGAACTAACTTTTAACTCTTTTCCTTTTGCGCATATTGTTCCCAATATACTCATCGCAAACATGCCAATGGTCTGAGTAAATGTATTGCCCCCTACAGATTCAATGAGTATATAACAGATTATAAGTGCGCCGATTATAAATTGATATCTATATTTTGGGTTCCGTGCTAAAATACGTAAAAAGCTATAGTCGTAACACCAGAATGCAATAAAAAGTATCAGCCCAATAAACCCGAATTGGGCCAGAGATGGGAAAAATGCATCGCAAATGAAGTCCGGCATGTTAGGGGAAAGACCATGAACGGTATTGATTCCATATTCATAATATGTTCCTGCATAACTTATCTGAGACGGGTAAGTGGCAAATGAAGCTAAGCCGGAGCCCAAAGGGAAATAATCAAGTAAAATAAGGCCTCCCGTGAGGAATAGAACAGGTCGGGCAAAAGAATATGCGACTTCCGGATCAAATGTGTCTCCATTACCAGAGATAAAATAGAAATTTATCTTTGACCAGGAGACAGCAAGAACAGTTGTGAATAACAATATAAGTATTATAATATGACTTATATTAAACCGTCTCAACATTCCTGGTCGATACACAAACAGGAAGAACAGGGTAATCACGTATATCCCATAATATTTTGAACGTGTACAGAGCAAGCCAAGTGTTAAAAGCAACATGACCAAATATAATTTCTTGCGTTGAAAGTTGCCATTCTTGTCTATGTTGCAGAAAATTATCAGTAATGAACTTAGAAATAATATACCTCCTGCATAGGTTACATGAAACACTATAGCTTCTGTCACGGTGTGACCGCATAAAAGCGCTAACCCTATTATCAGGCCGTTTATTGTGGAGATGTAGCTAATAATATATTTATCTTTGTCTGTGAATACTGGAGCTATTGCGATAAATATGCAAAACGGAATATATGGTTTAATCTCAATCACCCAATCCATTATGATGTATTTAGGCGTATTGAAATTCAGGAATAGTATGGAATAGATGGCATAAAAGGTCATTATTCCTATTATAATCCAAAGAAGGGAGTACTTTTTCCAATTGCGATTAACAATGCAATCGAATGCAGCTACACAAGCAAACAGCATCGCGCAACATTCATCAAGGTATGTAACAAACTGGATGCTCGGAATCAATAATGTGAGTCCGAACATAAGTATATAAATACATAGACGATCAGCGCGTAGCATTCAAAATAGTTACTTGGTCAGGGCTATGATAAGGGCTATTATGGATGAACTAATGCCTGTAATGGTGGAGATTACAGATAGTTTATAGGCGTTATTCTGATTGTACTTTGAATTGTCCTCTTTTATCTTATTAGGTGACACCATTACAACATCGTTGTTTTTCAGCCAGAAATATGGAGATTGTGTAATGTCGGAATCATAAAGATTTATACGGTGATATTCAATCTGATTGTCGGCTGTGCGGCGAAGCACGAGTATGTTGTCGCGCAGAGCATAGTCAGAGAGATCTCCTGCCTGAGCCAGAGCATCAAGTACACTGAAACGGTCTGCCGATGTAACGATTGTCTGAGGTGCATTAACCTCTCCCATTACAACGATGCGGTAACCTTGCATGTTGACTGTAACAATAGGATCTTTGACATATTCGCTTATACGCTTGGTAAGATAATCTTTTAACTCGTAAGTGGTCATACCGGCTACATGGATGGTGCCGAGGCGGGGAAAGTCAATATCTCCTTTGTTGTCAACTTCGTATGTCTGTAATTGTGGAGTGGTTGAAATATCGGTAGAGCCGGGAGATGCCGGATTTAGATATGGTAAGTTAAACATTGCCGAGGCCTCGGGTATCTCGGACTTTACTGTAATAACCAAATTGTTTTCAGGTTCAATCTTTGTGGTATAATCAATAACCGGCAAAGTGCCTTCTGATGAGTTTTGTATGTCCTGAAAGTATGTCAGATTCTTTTTAGAAGAGCTACATGAAAATAAGGCTAAAAGCAAAACCGTGACAGAGGCTATGTATAACTGTTTGTTCATATTTCTGTTTTTTTAATAAACGTTGTCTAGGTGTTGATATTGTTTATGAAGTTAAAACCAATTTATATTTGTTTCCCGTTCTTTATCCTAAAGAGGATGAAAATGAGAGATGAAAGTTTCAATTTCATAAGAATAGCAATGATTTTATGAGCATTAGATAAATTGAAAAAAGGCTGACGTTTCAAGGCTTCGTTTAAGCTCTGAAGGTGAATGATCTTTGAGACGGTCTTCTTCCCTGAGGCAGGATTGTACTTGACATCATCGGAAATGGCCATTATAGAGTGCCGAATGAGCATATTGTCAAGCCTCATCTGTAGGTTGTTGCGTAGATCTATACCAATGGTCGAATAAGATAATTCGGTTAGTAATTTATGAAAATCGAGCATGTTGTCAACTCTCTTGTCACTGAATTTTTTTGAAAAAGAACCCTCGTTCAGACAATAGTGATAAAAAGGTGCAGATATGGTTATAATGCGCTTACAATGTGGTATGTAGGTTAGGTTGAAAATAGAATCTTCTGACAAAACCTGCCGTTCCGATAAAAAACGTATATTATTAATAATTATGTTCTCTCGTTTATAAATGCTTGACCATACGGACCCGGTTGAGTGAACAAATCTTTTATTAGAAAAATCATCACCGATTATTGACTGCATATATTCAATACATTCAACTCCTGAGAATACATCATCATGAGTGGTAGATTCAATAACGCGGCTATTAGAAGAATCACGATAATAGCCACAGGTAATCATATCCGCATCAGACTGTCTGGCCTTATTATACATGACCTCATACATGTCAGGCTCAATAAAGTCATCGCTATCAACGAACCCGATATATTCTCCTTTAGCGATGGCTATACCGTCATTTCGAGCAAGACCTTGCCCGGCATTTTTCTTGTGGAGTACTTTGATTCGTTTGTCTGATTCTGCATAGTGATTGCAGATATCTCCGCTGTTATCAGTAGAGCCGTCATTTATAAGAATTATTTCAATGTCGTGAAGCGTCTGACAAAGAATGGAATCAATACAACGGCTAAGGTGTTCTACGGAATTATATACGGGAACAATTATGCTGACTTTGGACATGAATCGACTATGTTTAGTTATTTAGGCCGGCGACTAAGCCTGAGATTTTTTTTTATAGACTGAGGGGCGGAAAGAGCAAACGCTGTTGAAAAAACGATAAGAAAAACAATGTCTGTAAGCAAACTGAAAAACAGGTGAAAGTATATGCCTGAGATAATGACAAACAACAGGTAAAGCATGTTTTGACTGTTAAATGACAGATACATGTATCGGTGTGTGTCAAAAATCCTGTAAACTAGCAGGAAAAGATATGTTATTATATTCGATAGGATAGCCCCATATAAACCTAACAAAGGAATCAGAATATAATTGCCGACAATATTGATAACCATTGCAGCCAGAATGCTCGGAATCAGTCTTTTTGTTTGTTTGGAACATTGATATCCAAGTTCAAAAAAAGCCGCGAGTGCAAATATCATCACGAAAACGGAGTTGATGAAAAGATAATCGGCGCTTCGGTCATATTCTGACGATACAAGCCAGAAATAGTTTGCCCTTAAAGCGATAGGGAACGTGGATACCAAGAAGCAGAGCAGATAGATGTAGTTGTTAAAGATCAAGGAGAAGAATGAGTCTCTGTCTGGATTGTGATATTGCTCTACCGCGTTTTGCTGCCAGGTCTGATAAAATATGTTGGCTATAATGAAAAGAATGCCTGTGAATTTTGATAATATGGCATATATTCCGTTTTCGTCCAGGCCAAGATAATGTCTGATGAAGAAAATGTTGTTACTGTTAAGAACCCACCAGGACAGGACCATTGGTATCAGAGGAAGACTGTAGTGGAGCAGTTCCTTGGAAATCGTTTTATTGATGTATTTGAATCGGAAAAACACACGAGTGATTCGGACCTTATATTCAGTGAAAAGAAGTGCGGATATCCTGGCTGCGATATTGGCAATGAATATTCCCGGAACTCCCCACCCAAGGACTGCTACGGTCAGGACACTCAGCATGGCAATAGAGGAAGCATTGAATATTCCGGCTGTAACAAAAATTTTTGTGCGTCCGAGTCCTCTTACAAGTTGAAGCGTGACGTCATAGGCTGTCTGGATAATACCGAACAGGAGTATGTAGTAGAGATATTTTATGTGGATAAAGTAACCCAAGATGAGCCCTAAGCCGACAAGAATAATAGAGTTGCGAGTGAAAGCCTTAAGGACGAAACTTATGATGGCTTTGTGTCTGGTCTTGTCGGAGGTCTCTATGAGGAACCGGAAACCGCCTTCGGCAAGGTCGAAACTCAGGAATGGGTTAAGGATAAAAACTACAGTTAAGCAAATATCATAGTAGCCAAAATCAGCCGGATCGGTAATGAAGAAAGTGTAGAATGGAATCAGCAGGAACGTGATGAGCTTGGAACCGATATTGCCTATTGCATAGATTCCCAAATCATTGATGAATTTTTTTCCTCTTGATTTTGTCTGCACCTCATTCATGTCCGGCTTTTGTTGTTTTTTGCAATTAAGCTGTTATAGCCATTCATGAAAATTCGGCATCTTTGTTCCCACAAGAAGTTTTGCGAGCATTTAAGTACCCCGCATGATAGTTCTCTTATCCGTTGCGGTCGTTCTATTATGTCGGAGATTCTATCGGCCATCATATCGGTAACTTCGGACAGTGAGCCGAGTGGAATTTTTATCCCGCATTTATTACATATAATCCCGGCCATTCCGCAATGGTCAAGGGCCATTGTGGGGATTCCTTTTGCCATTGCCTCGAAGAGTACTGTTGTTGAGGCTTCTCCTAAAGATGAGATAACATGTAGGTGTGATTGTCTGAAAACATCCTGAGTCTGCTGGCGACTTATTTTCCCATGGAATGTGATGTTTGATGCAAGATGTCGGTATTTTTCCTGCAATCTGATTCTGAGGGGGCCGTCGCCTACAACACTTAGATGCCAGTCCGCGGATTTAACTTTGGCCAGCGCGAGCAGGAGAATCTCAAGAGCTTTACGCTCTACAATCGCTCCTACCCAGATGATTCTTAATTGTTGACCGGGCAGCAACTCTTTCGGTTGTTCCGTTTCCATCTCAAGCAGGCTGTGTTCAGGAAGCGCTATGACGTCATTCCGTCCATGATATCTATTCAATCCTTTGATTGTGGCCGGAGTGGCTGCATATAGCAAGTCTGTACGTCTGATAGCCTGACGAACTGTCGGCATGAACATGAACATGCCATTGTGGAGTATCCTGCGTACTATTGCCTTGAAGAAGAATTTTTTGTCAAGGTCGTAGCAAAGTTTGAGGGGTCTGTTGTCAACTCCTTGTATAGGCCCCCAGACATAAGGAACATCTTTAAATTTCCAGCAAAAGCCAGGCTGTTTGAATCCTATTGGGTTAAGGAAGTGTATTATATCAATTTCTTTGGCCTTGATAAGACGCTCCACTGTTTCAGCTGCTTTCTTTAGCCAATAGGAATAACTTCTATAGTAGTAGATGTCTTCAATCAGTCCCGTTGCATTGTATTTTTTCATAGGGATGTTTATCCATCTTACATTTTCTATGGGGTTAGATGCTATGTATTCCGGCACATCGTCATAATTACCGTAAATAACTGTAAGACTCACATGTTTTGACATTTGAGTTATGAAATTCCAGCTCACAGCGGCCTCAGAGCCTCTGTAAGGTGATGTCTCATAGGTTATCAATGCAATTCTGAGCATATTACACTTATTTACTAAGTTTTTAACGGTGTGGTAAGCCCAAATATTGTACCGGCGGGGAGGGGGAATCTGGAAAAATAGTTGTAACTTTGCGGGTGATTATGATTGAACCGCAATATTACTCATTGGATGTATCGGCTGCGGCCTGGTGGCTGCTCGGCGCCATGGCGGCCTGTATGGCCGTGGCGGCCTGCATAATGTGGCCGAAGTTGCTGCGCGTACGCAAGCAGGTGGCCTCTGATTCGGAGGCGCCTCTGCCGTCCGAGGGCTATCCGTCGGTGTCGGTCATTGTCTACAGTCAGGCGGCGGGACACAATCTGCGCACGCTTCTTCCTCAGATTCTTCAGCAAGACTATCCATCGCCGATGGAGGTGATTGTGGTTAATGACGAAACCGACGATGACACGGAAAACATAGTGTCGGAACTCGAGATATACTATCCCAATCTTTACATGACTTTCGCCCCGGAGCGCTCGCGCTCTCTGAGCCGCCGCAAGCTGAGTTTCACGCTCGGCATCAAGGCCGCTCGCTACGAGACCGTGGTGCTGACCGACGGTAACTGCCGCATAGCGTCGCCGGTGTGGCTGCGCTGCATGATGCGCCATGTGGCGGCAGGTGCGGAGGTGGTGCTCGGCTATGCCGAAATCCGCGAGGCCGAGGGCAGCCGCAGGCTGTCGCGCCGTTTCAGCTGGGACCGTAACCGCGAATCGGTCCGCTGGCTGTCAAGGGCCATCTGCGGCCTTCCCATACGCGGCACGGCGTTGAATCTGGCCTACGCGCGCCGCCTCTTCTTCGAGCACAAGGGATTTTCACAGACTCTGCATCTGAAATATGGCGATGACGATGTGTTTGTCAACGAGATAGCCACGGGAAGCAATACGGCCGTGGAACTCAGCGACGATGCAAGAGTCATTCTGGTGGAATCGGCTCCTGACCGCATTGCTCCGGTGGAACGTATGCGCCGCGAGTTCACCGCCCGAATGCTTCCCCGCCGTCCTTATCTCAGCATGGGACTGGCATCGGCTATGTGGTGGGGATGGGCCGGATGTGGCATTGCGGCATCTGTCGTGGGTCTGCCGAGTCTTGTTCCGGCCACCTTTTCGCTGATTCTGTCGCTGGTTTTCTGCTTCATAGCCATGACGCAATGGCGGCGCACGGCCGTGGCGTTAGGCAACCGTCCGTTGTTCTGGACCGTGCCCTGGATGGCTTGGGCCGCGCCTTTCCGCACGTTGTGCTACCGCATTCGCGGCCGCCGTCACCGCAAGCAGAATCTCACCCATCTAATCTGAGGTAAAGCCTCACTGCTATTCGACAGGATAGAAAATATCGTGGAAAAATATCATCTGCGGTCTGATTGACTGGTTCCAGTAGGCTGGCGTATGGGCGCCGGGCCGGGTCAGATATATGTGGCGCAGACCGAGCCGCTGCATTTTATCGTGAAGCTGACAGTTGACCTTGTAGAAGAAATCGTCGGTGCCGCAGTCAAAGATTATGTTGCACTGTCCGGGCTTCACTTTTTCCACAAGGGTCATCACGGTGTGTTCGTCCCACCGTTCGGGATTATCGGCTTTTTTGCCGAGGCATTTTGCCATGTTCCAGTTCTCGGGAAACGGGCGGATATCCACGCCGCCAGATGTCGATCCGGCATTGCGGAACAGTTCGGGGTGTCTCAGCCCGAGCCACAGGGCGCCGTGGCCTCCCATGCTCAATCCGGTTATGGCACGGCCTTCGGGATATGCGCGGGTATGGTAATGGCTGTCGACCCACGGCACCAGTTCTTCGGTTATGTAGCTTTCCATCTGCATCGTGGAATCGACGGGCGAGTCCCAGTACCAGGAGTTGCGTCCGTCAGGGCAGACTATTATCACACGGTGTACGGTGGCGAGGCTGTCAAGATTGATCACGGTCGACCATGAACGGTTGTTGCCTCCGTGTCCGTTGAGCATGTATACTACCGGATACGGGTCGGCGGCCACGGAGTCATACCCGGCAGGAAGGGCTATGGTCACGGCTGCCGGTGACTGGATGTTGACTGTCTGGATTTCTTTGGTTGTCAGTGCGCCGGCGGTCAGTGCGACCAGCAGTAGTCCGGCGGTCAATGTTTTTTTCATGTCTATGGGTCAATTGTTGGTTTTGATTTCTATTTTTGCGGCCGAATCGCTTCCGGAGCGGCTCACGTGGATCTGCACGGGTATTTTTTCGCGAAGTTCGGCTATGTGGCTTATGATGCCCACTTTGCGTCCGGAGCCCGAGTGCAGGGAGCGAAGGGTGGCCACGGCATTCTGCAACGGTTCTCCGCTGAGGGTGCCGAATCCTTCGTCGATGAATATCGTGTCGGCGGCCAGACGGCTGTCTATGTCGCTCAGAGCGAGCGCCAGGGCCAGGGAAACAAGGAAGCTCTCGCCGCCTGATATGGTAGCGGCCGAGCGCGACGTAAATCCCTGATAGGCGTCTATCAGAGAGATGACGAACGTGCCGGGCGTAACTTTAAGCCTGTAGCGGTCGGTGAGACGGCGCATATATGTGTTGGCGGAGTCAATCAGCGAGCTGAGGATGTAACTCTGTGCTATTTTGCGGAATTTGTTGCCGCTTCTCTCCCCGAACATGCCGTTGAGGCGTTCCCAGCGGAGGTGCTCGTCGTTCAGGCGGTTTACTTCTTCAAGCTGTTGCCTGTAGGCTTCATTGCACCTGCGGTCATCCTCAAGTTCCTTGACAATGGAAATCTGGCGGTGCAGAAGTTCCTTCGCGGATTCCTTCAGAGCCGTTATTTCCGATGCTATCTGTTCCGGATCGGTCAGACCGTCAGTATCAGGGCGCGAGTCGCGATGGGTCGCAAGCGCTTTTCCGGCTTCATCCATGAGCGATTGGCGGGCCTTGACGTTCTCGCCGGCTTCACGGATGTCCTTGCGGAGTCCGGCTATAGTGTCGGCCGGCAGGGAGCTGAGATACTCGAGACGACGGATGTCAATATCTTTGTCGGCTCCGACACACCGTTGGACGGCGGCTTTGGTTTTCCGCACTGTTTCCTCCGCGTCACGGACAAGCGCTATGGCTTTCCCGACATTGGAGAGCAGGGCCATCGCATCGGTGCGTGCCGAAGTCCCGGGTTCTGCGGCGTCGGCCGTCAGGTCCTGCCAGCTGCCCACGGTGACTTTGATTTCGGATATCACAGTATCAAGACCGGCAATTTCGGTTTGCAATTTTCCGGACTCGTTCTTCTTGTCCGAAAGTGTGCCTACGGCTTTTTCATAGCGGGCGGCGCGGTCGCATAGGTTCCGGCCGAGTCCGGCATTCGGGGCTGCGAGGTCGGCTTCAGAAAACATCTCGCCGCACAGTGACCGGATGTCTCTGACTGCCGCATCGCGTTCTGCCTTTTTCTCACCTGTCATGCGTACAGCTCCGGCAATCAGCGTATTGGCTGATTCCATGGCGGCGCGGGCCTGATTGGCGAGAGCGGTGGCCTTGTCGAGATTCCGGCGCATTTTTTCATTTGCGGATGTCAGTGCGGTTATCCGCTCTTCCGTTTTTTCGGCTTCGCGGATTCTGGCACTGAGGGTGGCTATCTTTTCCTCGGTGCGTTTTTTGAGCTCCAGAAGTTCCTGATGGCTGCAGGAAACGTTCATGCCGCAGAGTCCGAGAGCCGCAGTCAGGGCAGTCCTGGCGGTCTCGACCGAGCGGTCGGTTTCGGCTTCCGCCATGAGACGCTTTAGTTCGGCGGTTTGCAGTCTGAGGGCTGCTTCCAAGGAATTGCGCCGGTCGGCTATGCTGTCGTGCAGCGCCTTCCTTTCATCGCGGAGCTTCAGGGCATCAGCGTAGATCGATTCTATTTCCCCTTCTGAAGGCATTATGTCGCTGACAATCTGTCGGCAAACCGGGCACCGGCATCCCGGCTCAAGTCTGGAGCGCATCTGCCGGGCAAACTTGTGGGCGGAATCCTTCTGCTGTTCAAGCGATTTTTCAGCCGATACAAGCAGCGCCGCGGTTTCTGTAAGCTCTTTACCTATTGCGGGCAATTGCTCCTGAATACTGTCAATCGAGGACCTGCATTCCGAAATGGCGTTCTCTCTTGCCCCGGCACTCTTTTCCGCGTTTTCGAGCACATCCATCCTTTCCAGAGCCAGATTGATGGGTCCCGTTGTATCGGTCAGACGCTCTTTCTCCGCCCGTCGGTCCTTCAGACCGCAGAGTTCAGGCTGCCGGCGCAGGGCCGAGACAAGGTCGTCGTTGTTACGGATTTCCGCCTCAAGGGATTTGCACGAATTTTCCGCGCATGCAAATGCGGGGCGCAGCTTTTCGGCCATTTCTTTCTCCGCCCGCTCTTTTTCCGCACAGTAGTCAGCTATTTTGTCCGTCGCTTCGGCCAGTCTGTCGAGTTTCCCGGCAATGGTCTGGGCATTGCTGAAAATATCCACATAATCTTTCTGCGAATCAATGAAATCTTTCAGCTTTTCAATCTCTGCCGCTATGGTGCCGAGCCGCTGCTCCATCCACAGCCTTCCGGCAAGGAGTCTGCAGTAGCGGCCCCGCATATTCTCTATTGCGGCCAGATTCCTGACTCTCGCAGTTTCGGCTTCCTGCATCCTGACAAACGCTGCACGGGGTTCGGCGGAAGCATCGAACTGCCTGATGGTGGCTATCTTTTCCTTGAACTCATCCGATTCCATCCCGGCCACAGCGGCCCGGGACGCTTCTTCGCAGTCATTCAGGCGCTTTTGCAGGGCGCTTTCCTCGGAAACCCACCGCAGACACTTCTCCATATCCGCGATTCGCTGCTCCATGGCGGCTGTCTGCTGCCTGATGTCGGCAACCGAGGCGTTGCGTTCGGCAATTTCATCCTGAGTCAACGGCCTGAATCCGTCGCATTTCCGTTGGGCCTCGTCGGCAGCGGCTTTCTTTCCGGCTGTTATCTCGAAGATTTTTTCCGAAATGCGCGAATAGATGTCGGCTCCGGTAATTTTTTCAAGAATCTCGGCTTTCTCATTGTCGGGACTGTTCAGGAATCGGGTGAACTCGCCCTGAGCGAGCATGGTGGTGCGGCGGAATTGCTTGAAATCCAGCTTTATGGCGTTGTGTATGGCGGCCTGTATGTCGCGGTCTTTCCGCAGCTGCTCGCCCGTCGACAGATTCATCAGAGTCCATGTCCTGCCCTGGAGCCGGCCGTCGGCCTTGCCTCTCGCTCTTCTCACGGCCCAACAAGCCTCATAGTCAATGCCGTCGGAACCGGTGAATGCCAGAATCGCCGACCCTTCTGCCTTGTTGCGGCGCAGAATCTGACGCGGATCCTTCAGCGAGGTCCGGGCGTCCTCCGGGTCATCGGTGTCGCCCTGCATGCGGTTGTTGGCCATTCGGGGCGTTGTGGCGTAGAGAGCCAGACAAATGGCGTCGAGTATGGTCGATTTTCCCGAACCGGTGTCGCCAGTGATGAGAAACACCTCGGCCGATCCCAGCGGACCGCCGCAGAAATCTATTTCAGCCTTCTCAATGGAGGCCAGATTGGTTATTGTCAGTTTCTTCAGTCTCATGATGCTCTGTCCGTGGGGCTAATCGTTTCTTTTCTCTTCATCTATTTCCCGGATAACCTCGCCGAGCATGTCGGACCATTCGTCAGGGAACTCGGTTCCGGTATCGGCAGCGTAGCGCCGTGCTATCGCGACGGGGTCGGACTCGCGGAGCTGTTCCACGGTCATGGTCCTTTCTCCGGTCAGGGCTTCGTTGCCGCCGTGGCAGATGTTGAGGCAGCAGAAACGGGCCGCTTTGCCCTCGCATATCATCCGGGCGCGGTTGTGGATGTCGGAGGGGAGGGCATCGCCGGATTTAATGTTGAGCCTGATATAGGCCTCGATGTCGGATGGGAAATCCCTGAGCAGCTCCAGCGCCTTGTCCCACCCGGCATGGCCGGACGCCGGCAGGGACACCGCGGGACAAAGGGCGCCGATTGTCTCCGTGGCTATGACAGGGATGTCGCCCCTCGACCTTATTTCCACAAGCGATACGGAATGAGGATAGCATTCGGAGAAACTGACCGCGAGGGGCGAGCCGCTGTAGCGTATCCGGCCCGAGGTGCCTCTGAGGGTCTGCGGGCTGTGGATGTGGCCGAGGGCAAGATAATCAAAGCCGTCGCCGAACCGCTCGGGACCTATGGCGTCTATTCCGCCGGCCGAGAAGCCCGAGGCGTCGTCGTGGCCTGAAAAATCGCTTCCGGCCACTGTGGTATGCGCCATCATCACCACCGGCAGATTTCCGGTGTTGCGCCGGGCCACTTCATCGGTCAGCGTCCGGAATAGATCGTCGGGAAGGTTGCGCTCGTAGGTGTAAGGCACGGCGATTACGAAGCCTTTGTCCTTGATTCCCACTATGTGGCTCGCCGGGTCAGTCCGGTCAAGGCTTCCGAATGTGTGCACTCCAAGCTCCTGCCATGGTTCCCGGAAAATGTCGTGCCTCGAGGCGCTGTCATGGTTTCCGGCTATGGTCACTATGGTCATGCCGGGCGATGCTTTCAGTAGCGCCGTCAGCGCGTTCGTCAGCATTGTCTGCACGGATGCGGAGGGCTGGGAGGTGTGGAAAATATCGCCGCATACGAGCATCACGTCCGGCCTGTAGGCGGCGGTGATGTCGATGATCTGCCGGAGCATGTCGCGATGTTCGGCTGTGCGGTCATAGCCGTAAAGCAAATGTCCCAGATGCCAGTCGCTTGTGTGGATGATTTTCATGGAATCGTCAGCTTTTCCACAAAATTAGTCAAAAACTTTGAACCGCATTGTGTTTTATGACGGCAAATGCTTATCTTTGCCTCTAAATCAACCGAAAAATATCCTGATATGAAATTACTCCACATTCTCTCAATGGCCGCCGTTGTGGCCCTCGTATCCTGCCAGTCAAAAACCGAATCTTCGGCCGAAGCCACAGCTGATGCCGCCGACAGCGCCGCAGCCGTCACCGAAGCTCCCGCTCCTGCCGAAGCCGCCGACGCAGTGGCTGTGATCAAACCCGGCGAAGACCCCAAAGCCGAAGCCGGCAAGCCTGTCGTGATAGATTTCTCCGCCGTGTGGTGCGGTCCCTGCCAGCAGTTCAAGCCCGTGTTCCACAAGGTTGCAGGCGAATATGCTTCCAAGGCTGCGTTTTACACCGCCGACCTTGACGAGTGCACCGAGCTCGCAAGCAAATACAACGTCACATCCATCCCCTGCATCATAATCCTCAAGGAGGGCGCAGAACCCGTAAGCCAGGTGGGAGCCATGGACGAAGCCCAGTTCAAGGCGCTTCTCGACAAGTCATTATAACCCTTTACTGACGCAGACCGATGATAATCCTCTACCGTATATATCAGTTGCTGGTGATGATGCCGCTGATGCTCGTGGCCACAGTGCTGGCGGCTTTGCTGACCATAGTGGGCTGTGCATGCGGAGGCGGCCGCTGGTGGGGATATTATCCCGCTCACCTGTGGGGCCGTGTGTTCTGCATCCTCACTCTGGTGAGGGTGACCGTGAAGGGACGCGAGAACATAGACCCCGCAACGAGTTACGTTTTCGTGGCCAACCATCAGGGAGCCTACGACATTTTCAGCATCTACGGCTATCTTGACCATAAATTCCGCTGGATGATGAAAGCGTCGCTGCGTAAAATTCCGCTTGTGGGATTCGCCTGCGAGAAAGCCCATCAGATCTACGTTGACAAGTCAAGCCCCTCGGCGCTCCGCCACACCATGGAACGCGCCCAGGAGGTGCTGCGCGGCGGCACGTCGCTCGTGGTGTTTCCCGAAGGCGCCCGCACATTCACCGGCAAGATGCGTCCGTTCAAGCGCGGAGCCTTCATGCTTGCCGAGGAATTCGGACTGCCGCTCGTGCCTGTGACCATCGACGGCTCCTTCGAGGTGCTTCCGCGCACCGGAAAGATTCCGCGCCCGGGCCGCATAATCCTCACCATCCACAAGCCGGTGGCAGCGCCGCGTGACAGCGCCGAAATGTCGGAAGTGATAAGCCGGTGCTACGAGGAAGTCCACAGTGGACTGCCCGAGCGTCACCGCTGATTTCCGTAACGGTTCTCGTAGAAACTGATATAGGCCTTGCAGAGCATCCGCAGGCCGCCCGCCGTAGGGTAATCGCCCGAGAAATACCAGTCGCCCGGACATCCCGGCACCGCCTGATGCAATCCTTCGATACTCTGATAGATAAGCTGCACCTCCGAGGTAATCTCCGGGGGTGTAAGCATTTTTGCTATTCTTGCAGCCACCTCTTCGTCGGTAAACGGCTCGTAGACGGCCTTGACCGGGTTGTAGAGTTCCGCATCCGAGGCGTCGGCAAGCCGCAGACACTCGTGGTAGATGTCGCGGAGCACCCCGCTGCGGCCTGTATCCTCTATCAGCGACACGGCGGCCCGGAACGCGCAGAATTCGCCCAGACTGCTCATGTCAATCCCGTAATAGTCAGGATAGCGCACCTGCGGCGACGAGCTGACCACCACAATCCTGCGCGGCTTCAGGCGTCCGAGCATCCGCAGTATGCTCTGGCGCAGGGTGGTGCCGCGCACAATGCTGTCGTCGATCACCACCAGATTGTCAACGCCCGGACGTATCACTCCGTAAGTCACATCGTAGACGTGGGCGGCGAGGTCGTTGCGCGTGTCGCCCTCGGAGATGAACGTGCGCAGCTTTATGTCCTTTATGGCCACTTTCTCCACCCTCACCTTGCGCCTCATCAACTCCTTGACGGCATCGGCCGTGAGAGTGCCTGCGGCGTTCATCCGCTCTATGGCTTCGAGGCGCATCCTGTCAAGGTCGGCCTCCAGACCCTGGACCATGCCGAGGAATGCCACCTCGGCCGTGTTCGGTATGAAGGAAAACACGGTGTGGTCATAGTCACGGTCCACACTGTCAAGCACCTTGTCCACCAGATTGCGCCCGAGCTGCTTGCGCTCGCGGTAGATGTCGGCATCGCTGCCGCGTGAAAAATAGATGCGCTCGAATGAGCAGCGTTCGTTGCGTCCCTCGTCGAGAATGCGGGTCACGTCTATTTCGCCGCGCTTGCTGACGGTGATGGCGCATCCGGGCATCAGCTCACGGACATCGTCGGTCTGCACGCCGAAAACGGTCTGTATGGCCGTGCGTTCCGAAGCCACAACGGCCACCTCGTCGTCAACATAGTAGAACGCCGGACGGATACCGTTGGGGTCACGCACCACGAACATGTCGCCCGAGCCCGTGGCGCCACACATTGCGTAGCCGCCGTCCCATGACGGGGCCGTGGCTTTCAGTACCCTGCGCAGGTCTATGCGGTCCTCTATGGCCATGGTCAGCTCCGGGTCCTCCATGCTGTCGCGCAGCTCGCGGTAAATGCGGTGGTTCTCCTTGTCAAGGGCATAGCCCAGCTGCTCGAGAATGACTATGGTGTCGCTGTAGAGCCTCGGATGCTGCCCCTGGGCCACCACCGAGCGGAAGATGCTGTCAACGTTCGTCATGTTGAAATTGCCGCACATCAGCAGGTTGCGCGACCGCCAGTTGTTGCGCCGCAGAAACGGATGCACGTAGCCTATGCCGTGCTTCCCGGTGGTGCTGTAGCGCAGATGGCCCATGTAGATTTCCCCTATGAACGGCGCCGTCAGTTCCGCCTCCGAGGCGCTCATGTCCTCCGGATGCGATTCCTCGAGGCGTGCGGTGATTTCGCCGAAAATCTCCGTGATGGCCTGGGAGCCCACGGCTCTTTCGCGCCACACGTATTCCTCTCCCGGGCGGGCATGGAGCTTCACCACGCCCACTCCGGCGCCTTCCTGCCCGCGGTTGTGCTGTTTCTCCATCATCAGATAGAGCTTTCCGAGGCCGTAGGCATAACTTCCATACTTTTGTTTGTAATACTCAAGGGGTTGGCGAAGGCGAATCATGGCGATTCCGCATTCGTGTCTGAGAGGTTCCATATCACTTCGACGTTAAATTTTCCGGTGCAAAATTACTCATAATTCCGTCACGCGCACTCAATATCCCCTATATTTTTTTGCCCATTCCGCCGCCGCGCGTAAAAACGACAGAAGCCGGACTGAGCTCAGTCCGGCTTCCGCCTATAGATTTGTTATGTCTAAACCTATTTATTTGTTTCCTGCGAGATTTTCGGCGCGGTCAAGATACTTCTGGAAATCTATGTTGGTGCTTGCGCCGAAGGAGGGATATTTGTCAATGATTGTGCGGTAGGCCTCGGCCTCTTTAGCATAGTTTTTCTGCGCGTTGTACACGTTGGCCTCCTTCATCAGGAAGTAGGGGGTGAGCGCAGGATTGTCATCGGAGATCTTGACGGCCTTCTCGTAGCAACCGAGAGCTTCGTCGAACTTGTCGAGGTTCACATAGCAGTCGCCCTCGAGAGCCTTTGCTGTGGCGCCGATAACGTCTTCCTTGCCGGAGTACTTCTTCACGTAGTCAAGAGCCTCCTGATATTTGCCCTGTTTGTAGAGTATGATGGCCGAGTTGAGGGCGGCGCGGTTGCCGGCTTCGTAGCCATAATCGTCGGCCACTTTCTGATACTGCACGAGAGCTGTGGAGTCATTGCCCATCATCTGCTCCAGGTCGGCCTGACCGATGGCGCTGTCGGCGCTCTGGATGCCCGGCCGGCGGATAGCGAAGATGTAAATCAGGATCACCGCGATGACGGCGGTAAGGGCCACGATGGCCCACATTATGGTTTTCTGGTTTTTCTCCACTTTCTGTTCAAGACCGGTGAGAGAGTCATTGAGCTCGTCGATGCTTGTACGGGGCTCGTTGGTGTTGTTATTTGCCATGATTTATCGTTACACTGTTTTTTATTTTCATTCGATTGCACCGCTTCAAATGTGGCGATGCTATTTTACGGATTGCAAAATTAATAGCTTTTTGGCTATTGTGCAATTTTTCCGCGATAAAACCGCCAAATAATCGCCCGTCCGCCCCAAACCAAATAGCCTTAGTTGGTTTTTATCTCCGAAATTCCTAAAGTTTACGTCACTGGAACAGCAAAATACGAATAATCGTTGTATCTTTGTAAGCGCTCGAAAAGCAAATGAACTGTTTAACCATC
This sequence comes from uncultured Muribaculaceae bacterium, assembly GCA_947627615.1. GTDB lineage: Bacteria > Bacteroidota > Bacteroidia > Bacteroidales > Muribaculaceae > Paramuribaculum. The sequence continues at coordinate 63,253 of CANQWS010000016.1, forward strand.
ATTTTCTTAGACATCAGAATCATGGCACGACCGATAAAAGAAACTCCCATACTTTATGGCTCTGATGCCCGGAGATTTGAGCTTCGCATGCAGAACCCTCCCAAGGTGTCGCTTGAAAAGAGAGCCGAAATACGCAAATCCTACGAAGCCGGCCTGAAAATGCTGGTCAAATAACAGTAACTCGGGCGGTAAACGAGGGAGATAGCAGCTGAGATAGTGAAAATGCTCTTTCCTGAAAGCATTTTTCGGGGGGGAATGATGTTTCCAGAGAGCATTTTTTTTTGATTTTTGGGTCTGATAGGCAAGGAGTGGGCTCACCAGGATCAAGGGTGCGGGTGGTCACCGCGGAGTGCCGAAAGAAGTAGGGTGTTAGCAGCCTCGGGACGCCTCTTCGAGGCGGAGAATGCCTTGAGTGGCAGGGAGATAAGGTGCCTTCGGCGAGGATTTTTGGATGGCAGCTGAAGCAGCCATTCCTACGTCTCCGATGCGGAGAATACCTTGTATGACAGGAGGATAAGGTGCCTTCGGCGAGGGTTTCAATGACGGCTGAAGCCGTCACTCCTTTGGTGCGGCTGGGAAGTGCGGGTGCTGCGTGCGGCGGGGGAGTGCGGGTGCGGGGTTACTCGAGGACGAGTTTGATGGGGAGGGCGTCGCCGCTCTGGGGGTATTTAGAGAAGGTCGCTCTACCTTCAGCCTGCAATTTCGCGTCGTCGCTGGTGAAATTTTGGAATGAGCGGGAAATACCGAAGTCATAGGCGTTGAAGTTCTGATCAAAGTAGTTCATATCCCAGCCTAAAAACTGACTCCATTTGCTTATTATTGCTGTCCGATAAAATTTTTTGAGACGGGTACGAAATAAGGGCTGGCACCTATTGCAGGAGTCAGCCCTT
>CANQWS010000017.1 GCA_947627615.1 uncultured Muribaculaceae bacterium
GGGACTTTTGCAAATTTAATCAACTGAAAATTAAATGTTTAACAGCATAATTTCAATTTTTGTCATCTACTAAAATCAGCCGTTCTCCTGACAACGATTCCGGCTTCGGCCCAGAGAGCCTTGTACGTACTCTCGCAGGGAACCGGAATAGGCCGTCAGAGTCTTATCCCGTTTGACTATGGCTCTCAGTTCGAGCCGGACCTCCTGCGGGCCACGTGGGACAATGACGAACACATTATTGCCGCCGGCTTCACATTCCACGGACTCCAGATTGCCACAGCCCGCCACGAATCATGGGGCAACCAGAAATACAATATCTCTCAGGAATACCCCGCCGAATTCATGGCCGACATGAACCGCAAGGGTTACACAATCACCGAACTGGCTTCCGATGGCCTCAACTGGCTTGCCATAGCCACGGAGGTCTACCCCGCCCGGCCGCAGCTTTTCTTCTCATTCAACGACCCCGCGTCCGACGATGACCGCGCCCGCCTTGAACTCCAGATAAAAGAACTTGCCGATGCCGGATATTTCATCACCGACGCCGTCTGTGCCGGCGACGTGTGGAGCATTGTGACCACCTACAACCCCGACATAGTGGAGCAGATCTACTCCTTCCCGGTTGCGGCTCAGGACATCTCGGACTATTTCATGAAGAACCAGACATCGGGCTTCCGCGTGAGCGCTGCCGACTATGGTCCCGGCCACTATTTCTGCGTGATGACCAAAACCAAATCCCGCCCTAAGGCTCAGGCCATTCTGCCCGGAGTGGAGAACCCCAACCAGGTCATGGACCAGTACTGGGGAATGAAATTCAGCATCACCCACATCGGACACTGATCTATTTCAAGGCCATCTGAAATAATTTTGCTAATTTTGCAACAGGAATAAACCACTTCAACTATATATGGAAAAAGTTATAATACTCGATTTCGGTTCGCAGACCACCCAGCTCATCGGCCGGCGTGTACGTGAACTGAACACTTATTGCGAGATTCTGCCTTACAATAAGATGCCGTTCGATGACCCTTCGGTCATAGGAGTGATTCTTTCGGGTTCACCCTTCTCCGTCTATGACAGCAAGGCTTTCCGCATGGAGCTTGACCGTCTCCGCGGCCGCTGGCCCGTTCTCGGAATCTGCTATGGCGCCCAGTTCATGGCCCGCACCTACGGTGGCTCCGTTGAGCCTGCCGATTCGCGCGAATACGGACGCACACTTCTCTCCGAAGTCAACGACGCCGACCCTCTGATGCGTTGCATAGCTCCGGGTGCACAGGTGTGGATGAGCCACGGCGACACCATCACCTCTCTTCCCGAGGACTTCGACATCATCGCCTCTACCGACCAGGTTCCCATCGCAGCTTTCCGCGCACGCGACGAGAAAATGTGGGGCGTTCAGTTCCACCCCGAAGTCTACCACACCAAGTGCGGCACACAGTTGCTCCGCAACTTCGTGGTTGACATCTGCGGTTCCCGCCAGTCATGGAGCGCCGCATCGTTCATCGAATCAACAGTTAAGGACCTCAAGGAAAAGCTCGGCGATGACAAGGTGGTGCTCGGCCTGAGCGGCGGCGTGGATTCATCGGTGGCTGCCGTGCTGCTCAACAAAGCCATCGGCAAGAACCTCACATGCATATTCGTTGACCACGGCATGCTCCGCAAAAACGAGTTCGCTGACGTGATGCGCGATTACGAAGGCCTCGGCCTCAACGTGATAGGCGTTGATGCCTCGGCCAAATTCTTCGCCGATCTCAAAGGCGTGACCGAACCGGAAAAGAAACGCAAAATCATAGGACGCGATTTCATCGAGGTCTTCGACGAGGAAGCCCACAAACTGACCGATGTGAAATGGCTCGGTCAGGGTACAATCTATCCTGACTGCATTGAATCGCTGTCAATCACCGGAACCACTATCAAGAGCCACCATAATGTGGGCGGTCTCCCCGAAAAGATGAATCTCCGCCTCTGCGAACCCCTCCGCCTCCTGTTCAAGGACGAGGTGCGTGCCGTAGGTCGCGAGCTCGGCATGCCGGAGCGTCTTATTTCACGCCACCCCTTCCCCGGTCCCGGACTGGCCGTCCGAATCCTTGGCGACATCACCCCCGAAAAAGTGGCGGTGCTTCAGGAAGCCGACCACATATTCATCCAGGGACTCCGTGACTGGAATCTCTACGACCAGGTATGGCAGGCCGGCGTGATCCTCCTGCCGGTACAGAGCGTAGGCGTTATGGGCGATGAACGCACCTACGAACGCGCCGTGGCCCTCAGAGCCGTGACCTCGACCGACGCCATGACAGCTGACTGGGCCCGTCTGCCCTACGATTTCCTTGCAGAGGTTTCCAACAAAATCATCAACAAAGTCCGTGGCGTGAACCGCGTGACCTACGACATTTCCTCAAAACCGCCGGCAACAATCGAGTGGGAATAACCGTCCCGCGGAAAAAGCGACCCCTTACCGATGGCGGCTGTCAGCGCTTACGAGCTGAACGGCCGTCATCGCTTTTTTAGAGTAAGGGCATTGTCAATCAAAGAAAAAGACGTAAATTTGCACTTTGAAAAATCATAGGCTTTCCGGAGCCTGTGACTTTTCAGTCATCAACAAGTAAATCAGCGCAAAACATCATTCAGTCAAATGAAAAAGTTTAACGTCTACGATAAATTCAACCTTTCCGCGGTCAACAAGGATGTCCTTGCCGACTGGGAGAAACAGGGTCTCTTTGAGAAAAGTCTGACAGAACGCGAAGGGTGTCCTTCGTTCGTGTTTTTTGAAGGTCCTCCTTCGGCCAACGGCAAGCCGGGCATTCACCATGTGATGGCCCGCACCATCAAGGATATTTTCTGCCGCTACAAGACCATGCGCGGCTTCCATGTGAAACGCCGCGCCGGATGGGACACCCACGGACTCCCGGTGGAACTTGGTGTGGAAAAGACTCTTGGAATAACCAAAGAGGACATCGGAAAGAAAATTTCCGTGGACGATTACAACGCCGCCTGCCGCCGCGAGGTGATGAAGTTTACCAAGGAGTGGGAATCCCTCACCTCCATGATGGGCTACTGGGTGGATATGGAGAACGCATATATCACCTACGACAACCGCTACATTGAATCCGTGTGGTGGTTGCTGCGCCAGATTTATGACAAGGGTCTGCTCTACAAGGGTTATACCATCCAGCCCTACTCACCTGCCGCCGGTACCGGCCTCAGCTCCCACGAGCTGAATCAGGAAGGCTGCTACCGCGATGTAAAGGACACCACATGCGTGGCCCAGTTCGAGCTGACCGACGCTCCCGAAGTCATGAAAGGCTGGGGCAAGGCCTGCATGCTCGCATGGACAACCACCCCGTGGACACTGCCCTCGAACACCGCTCTGGCCGTCGGTCCGGAGATACCCTACTGCGTTGTCCGCACCTACAACCCCTACAGCGGCAACAAAGTCACTGTGGTTGTGGCCGAGGCCCTTCTGGACTCGCTGTTCAACCCCAAAGCCAAGGACCTGGCTCTCGAGGACTATGAAAAAGGCAACAAGCTGATTCCCTATCAGGTGGTTGCCACCCTCAAAGGCTCGGAACTCACCGGACTTCAGTACAAACAGCTCATTCCGTGGGTCAACCCCGGCGAGGGTGCCTTCCGCGTGATACCCGCCGATTATGTGACCACCGACGACGGTACAGGCATTGTCCACATCGCCGGCACTTTCGGCGCCGACGACCTCCGTGTGTCAAAGCTCAACAATATCCCGCCCCTGCACCTGATTGACCGCGACGGCAACATCCGCCCCATGGTCGACCTCAAGGGCCGCTTCTACATGCTCGATGATCTCGACCCGAAATTTGTGGAGGAAATGGTCAATGTGGAGGCTTATACCCCCTGGCAGGGCAAATTCGTCAAAAACGCCTACGACCCGGCGAAGACCGACAAGGACGAGACCCTCGATGTGGAAATCTGTATGTGGCTCAAACAGCATGACAGCGTGTTCAAAATCGAGAAACACGTCCACAGCTATCCCCACTGCTGGCGCACGGACAAGCCCGTGCTATACTACCCGCTCGACAGCTGGTTCATCCGCTCCACAGCCGTCCGCGAACGCCTGATGGACCTCAACCGCTCAATCAAGTGGAAACCGCAGTCAACCGGCTCGGGCCGCTTCGGCAAATGGCTTGAGAACCTTCAGGACTGGAATCTCTCGCGCAGCCGCTACTGGGGCACACCGCTCCCGATATGGCGCACCGATGCCGGCGACGAAGAACTCTGCATCGATTCCGTGCAGACGCTCTATGACGAAATCGAAAAATCCGTGGCCGCCGGAGTCATGAAATCCAATCCGTTCAAGGACAAGGGATTCGTTCCGGGCGATTACTCAAAAACCAACTATGAGAAAATAGACCTCCACCGCCCCTACGTGGACGATATAGTGCTTGTCAGCGCAAGCGGCAAACCCATGCACCGCGAACTGGACCTCATTGACGTGTGGTTCGATTCCGGAGCCATGCCCTTCGCCCAGAACCACTATCCTTTCGAAAACAGGGAGGGTGTGGAGTCAGGCGAGCTCTTCCCGGCCGATTTCATAGCCGAGGGCGTTGACCAGACCCGCGGATGGTTCTTCACGCTCCATGCCATAGCCGGCATGGTCAAGGATTCGGTGGCCTACAAGGCCGTCATATCCAACGGACTTGTCCTTGACAAGAACGGCGACAAGATGTCCAAGCGCAAAGGCAACGCCGTGGATCCCTTCGGCGCCATAGAGGAATTCGGCTCCGACCCCCTGCGCTGGTACATGATATCCAACTCATCGCCCTGGGACAACCTCAAGTTCGACCCCGCGGGTGTCCGTGAGGTAAGCCGCAAATTCTTCGCCACCCTCCACAACACCTACTCTTTCTTCGCCCTCTATGCCAATGTCGACGGATTCGATCCCGAGGCGCCTCAGGTACCCGTTGCCGACCGTCCCGAAATAGACCGCTGGATTCTTTCACTGCTCAACACTCTGATAAAATCCGTTGAGGAAGCCCTTGACGATTATGAGCCCACACGTGCGGCCCGCGCAATCAGCGACTTTGTCAATGACGACCTCTCCAACTGGTATGTGCGTCTCAACCGCAAACGTTTCTGGGGTAAAGAGATGGACGCCGACAAGCTTGCCGCCTATCAGACTCTCTACAGCTGTCTGACAACCGTGGCCATGCTCATAGCCCCGATAGCTCCCTTCTATGCCGACCGTCTCTACACCGACCTTACCCGCAGCGACAAGTCCGTGCATCTGGCTCTTCTCCCCGTGCCTGACGCCGATGTCATAGACCCCGACCTCGAACGCCGCATGCGCATAGCCCAGCGCGTCACCTCGATGGTGCTCTCGTTGCGCCGCAAAGCCGAAATCAAGGTGCGCCAGCCGCTGCAGCGCATCATGATACCGGCCAACGACGACGCCATGCGCGCCGACCTGCTCTCGGTAGAGCCTCTGATACTTGCCGAGGTCAACGTCAAGGCGCTCGAACTCGTCACCTCCGAAGCCGGCGTTCTCGTCAAGAAAGTCAAGCCTGACTTCAAGAAACTCGGCCCGAAATTCGGCAAAGCCATGAAACAGGTCGCAGCCATGCTCCAGACCCTTGACCAGAAACAGATAGCCCGTCTCGAAGCCGACGGCAACATCACGGTCAGCGTGTCAGGCAACGATGCGGTGATTGACCTCGCCGATGTGGAAATCATTTCCGAGGACATACCCGGATGGCTCGTGGCCAACGAAGGCTCCCTCACCGTGGCTCTCGACATTGAAGTCACCCCCGGGCTTCGCCGCGAGGGCATAGCCAGAGAAATCGTGAACCGCATCCAGAACATCCGCAAGGACCGCGATTACAACATCACCGACAAAATATCGCTCACGTTCCAGGCCGGAACCGAAGCTGACGACGCCATAAACGAATATCGGAACTACATATCCCGTCAGGTTCTTGCCGATGCCCTTGTGCTGGCCCCGATGGCTGACACTGCCGAAGGCGTGGAGACCCTTGACATTGACGGACTGAACATTAAGGTCAATATAGCGTTATGCTGAAAAACGCATAAACCAGACATCATCAACATTATGGCCGAAAAAAACCGATATTCCGATCAGGAACTCCAGGAGTTCAAGGAGCTGATATTGCAGAAGCTTGAAAAAGCCCAGCGCGACTATGATCTCTATCGCGCCTATATCACCAACAGCGAAGGCAACGACACCGCCGACACTTCTCCCACATTCAAGGTGCTTGAAGAGGGAGCGGTGACCCTCGGCAAGGAGGAAGCCGGACGAATGGCAGAGCGCCAGATGAAATTCATAAACCATCTCAAGGCCGCACTCGTGCGCATTGAGAACAAAACCTACGGAGTGTGCCGTGTGACAGGCAAGCTAATCCCCAAGGAGCGTCTGCGCGCCGTGCCCCATGCCACCCTCGCCATCGAGGCCAAGCAGCAGACCGGCCGCTGAGCCTCCCGCAATGGCCACACCCTCCACTCCCACACTCACCACTCAACTCGAGAATGACTAAATCCACAGAAAGCCCGGCTTCAGCCAGCCATATCGCCCACCGGGGACTTCTCGGCGCGGCAATCATAATAGCCGTCATAATCCTTGACCAGGTTCTGAAAATCTGGGTCAAGACCAATTTCTATCTCAACGAGGATGTGGAGATAACCTCCTGGTTCCACCTCCACTTCATCGAGAACAACGGCATGGCGTTCGGCATGGAACTCGGCCCTAAACTTTTCCTGACCATATTCCGTCTGGTACTCGCAGCCGCCCTTATATGGGCCTTGTGGCGCATAAAGGACATGCCGCGTATCAAGACCGGATTCCTCGTGTGCCTGTCGCTGATCATAGCGGGGGCCATAGGCAACATAATCGACTGCGTGTTCTACGGCGTGATATTCAACAATCCCATGCCCCCCGAGGTGGCACAACTTTTCCCGCCCGACGGAGGCTACGGCACATTGTTCCACGGCCGCGTCGTCGACATGCTCTATTTCCCGCTCTTCTCCTTCACGTGGCCCGACTGGATGCCCGGAGTGGCAGGTCAGGAATTCCTGTTCTTCCAGCCGGTATTCAACCTTGCCGATGCCGCCATTTCGTGCGGAATGATCGCGGCGCTCATATTCTATCCCAAGCAACTCACCATACCGTCGGCCGATGAGGATGACAAGGCCGGCACAGCTGACAATGACCAGAAGAAATAACGGCATACTGACCGCGCTGCTTGCCATAGTGCTGCTCATGGCATCGGCAGCCTGTTCGAGGCGTCCCTCCGGGGTGATGTCGAAGGAGGACCTGGCCCAGCTGATGGCCGACATACACACCGGCGAAAGCGTGATTCAGGCCAACTCCCGCAAGTTTCCCGACGACTCCACCAAACGGGCCTTCCTGCAGTCCATCTATGCCGCCCACGGCGTGACCCGCGAAGAAGTGGATTCGTCGCTCCGCTGGTACGGCTACAACATTGAGCGCTACATGGAAGTCTATGACCGCACCGTGGAGATTCTGAAGGACAGGCTTGAGAAAGCTCAGGATCTGGCCGGTTCGTCAGCTGACGGACTTATGGAAATCAACACCGCCATGTCTGGTGACTCCGTTGACGTCTGGCCGGGCATACGGTGGCGCCGTTTCTCCAAATCCATGCCCAACGACATGATCACATTCCTGCTTCAGTCCGACCAGTACTGGGAACGCGGCGACGTCTACACCCTCAGGTCAAAGACTCTTGACAACCGCGGCCCTGTAACCTACACCATCACCGCCGAGTACGGCGACGGACGCATGGAATACGTAACCCGCACAATGAGCGGCGACGGATGGCATGACCTGCAGCTCGTTCTCGATTCGGCCCGTCAGGCCCAGAAAGTCTATGGCGTAATCAGCTACACCCCCGTCAACGGAGAGGTAGCTTTCATCGACTCCATCTCACTGATGCGTACCCGATGGGGCGGACATTACCGCGACCAGCGCCAGAACGTGATAAAATTCGAGAACCGCACCAACCGCAGCTCTTCCACTAAGTCAGGTTCCTCGTCCGCTCCTGTTGCTGACCGTCCCGCGGAGCCGCTGAAGATTGACAATTCCCGCCTTGTGAAATTCTCCGCGCCCGACCTGAAGGATGCCGCACCCGAAAAGGGAGGCAAACTGCAGGAAAAACCGGCCATGATTCCCAAGCCGCCAAAGGGCCCCGTACCTAAACCAAGGCAAAGACCATGACCCGCATAGCAGCCCACAGAATATCGTTCGGCGGCCGGACCTACGCCATGAGCTACATCGAGCTTTCCGATGACGGAACCGTCAGTGTGCGTCCGCTGACCGGAGAGATTCATTCCACGCGCTTCATTTCCGGACACATTTCCGTCAGTCTCACCGCCCCGGGAACCCTTTCCTGGGAAAAAATCGACCGATGAAACCGTCAAAGCGCAGAATAGAATTGCTTTCACCGGCAAAGAACGCCGACATTGCCATCGAAGCCCTGCGTCATGGCGCCGATGCGGTGTATCTGGGTGCGCCGTCACACGGGGCCAGAAAAGCCGCGGCAAACAGCATTGCCGACATAGCCCGCGTCATAGACTACGCTCACCGCTTCAGAGCCAGAGTCTATGTCACACTCAACACTCTTGTCTATTCCGATGAGATCTCGGCGGTGGAACGGCTCATCGGCGAACTCTACCGTATAGGCACCGACGCGCTGATTATCCAGGACATGGGCATTCTGCGCATGGACATTCCGCCCATTGCCCTCCACGCCTCAACCCAGACCGACATCCGCACGCCCCGCAAAGCCCTGTTCATGGCTCAGGCCGGTTTCTCGCAGCTGGTACTCCCACGCGAAATGACGCTCGATGAAATGAAAGCCGTACGCGATGCCGTTCCTGCCGACGTGAGCCTCGAAGCCTTTGTCCACGGGGCATTGTGCGTCAGCTACAGCGGTGACTGCCAGGCCGGATTCGTCACCGCGGGACGCAGCGCCAACCGCGGGGAGTGTCCGCAGATATGCCGTCACTGCTTCAACCTTACGGATGCGTCGGGCAACGTCATAATCCGCGACCGCCATCTTCTGTCGCTGCGTGACCTCAACCGCGCCGGATTCATTCCGCAGATGCTCGAGGCCGGAATAGACTCCTTCAAAATCGAAGGCCGCCTGAAAGATGCCGCTTACGTCAAAAACGTAACAGCCGCCTACCGCGACATTATTGACCGCGCCATAGCCGAACGGCCGGAGGAATTCGAGCGCGTCTCCATAGGAAGTTCCGCCTTAGGATTCACCCCCGACCTGAGCGAAAGTTTCAACCGCGGCTACACGTCATATTTCACCACCGGTTCGCGCCCCAAGGCGCCCATGGCCTCCATGCTGACGCCCAAATGGGCCGGGAAACCGATAGGTACCGTGATCGGCTGCTCCGGCAAAGCCATCAGAGCAAGGCTCAAAGTCCCTGTGGCCAACGGTGACGGACTCGGATATTTCACCCCCTCGGGCCGTTTCGAGGGCTTCAGGGTGAACCGCGCGGAAGGCTCCACCCTTTTCCCGGCATCGCCCCAGACACTCCGTCCGGGCACGGAACTTTACCGCAACCACAACAGCCTGTGGGACAACGCTCTGGCATCCGACACCGCCCGCCGCACCATAACCGTTGACCTCGACCTGCGCCTTACGCCATCCGGAATAGCTCTCGACATCGCCGACCGCTTCGGCAACAGCGCTTCGGCCGCCACACAGTTGCCCCGCGAGAACGCACAGAAACCTCAGGCCGAAGCCCGCCTCGCCACACTCTCAAAACTCGGTGACACCGATTTCTCCGCCGGCGACATAAATGACTCCACGGGCCGTACTTTCATACCGCTATCACGCCTTGCAGCCCTCCGCCGTGAGGCAGCCGACGCACTCGCCGATGCCATAGCCGCCACCCATCCCTTTGACCGCCGCCGCAAGGAGGAACCTGCCGCACAATGGCCCGAAGGCACCGGCCTATCCTATCACGACAATGTGGCCAACCCTCTTGCCGCGAAATTCTACCGCGACCACGGAGTCAGCGAAACCTCCTGCGCGCTCGAGACCTCCGCCCCGGCACCCCGCGAAACCCGCGTCATGACCACCCGCTACTGTCTGCGGCGCGAAACCGGACACTGCCTTCTCACCCCCGGCGGTCGTGACTGGCCCCGCGAACTGTATCTTGAAAGCGGCCCCGACCGTTTCCGCCTGGACTTTGACTGCCGCGCCTGCCGCATGCACCTCGTCCACCTCCCCTCAAAGCGGTAACGCAGGCAAAAGGCGGTGAATGTTTTTTTGCAAATCTGCACTCTTTTGACTACATTTGCAGTAATGAACTCTTTGCCTTGAATTATCATAAATCTCATAACAATGAAAAAAGATAGAATTCTTGTAACAGGCGGCACAGGCTATATTGGCTCCCACACTGTAGTAGAACTGCAAAACGCAGGTTATCCGGTAGTTATAATCGACAATCTGTCGAACTCCAATATCGATGTCCTTGACGGCATTGAACGCATCACGGGCATCCGTCCGGACTTCGTTGAAGCGGACTGCACCGATTTCAACGCCCTCAGCAAACTGTTTGCCGATTATCCCGACATTCGCGGCATCATCAACTTCGCCGCCTCCAAAGCCGTCGGCGAATCTGTTCAGAAACCTATCCTCTATTACCGCAACAACCTCAACACCCTGCTCAACCTGCTTGACCTCATGGGTCCCCACGGAGTCAAGGGCATAGTGTTCTCTTCATCCTGCACAGTCTACGGCGAACCCGACGTGAACCCCGTGACCGAGCAGTCACCCATCAAGAAGGCCACTTCGCCTTACGGCAACACCAAGCAGATTTCCGAGGAAATCATCACTGACGTCATCAACTCCGGCGCGCCCTTCAAGAGTGTGATTCTCCGCTACTTCAATCCCGTAGGCGCGCATCCCAGCGCCGAAATCGGCGAACTCCCCAACGGAGTGCCCCAGAACCTCATCCCCTACCTGACACAGACAGCGATGGGCATCCGCAAGGAACTGAGCGTGTTCGGCGACGATTACAACACCCCCGACGGTTCCTGCATCCGTGACTACATCAACGTGGTTGACCTCGCCAAGGCCCACGTGATTGCCGTTGAACGCATGCTTGAGGATAAGTCCGAGGACAAAATCGAGATTTTCAACCTCGGCACAGGCCGCGGAACCTCGGTGCTCGAACTGATCAACACTTTCGAATCGGCAACCGGAGTGAAAGTGCCCCACAAGATTGTGGGACGACGCGAAGGCGACATCGAGAAGGTATGGGCCGACCCCACCTACGCCAACGAGGTTCTCGGATGGGTAGCCGATTCCACCCTCGAGGACACCATGCGCTCCGCATGGGCATGGCAGTGCAAGCTCCGCGAACGCGGAATCATGTGATTGCCGGCCGCCTCACTCCCATTTCTTCACTGACTCTGATGTTTAAATCATACTGCTTGACTCTCATATTCGCCTTGGCTGTCTGTCTGACAGCCAAGGCTCAACTTTCATTACCGGACTCCTGTCACGGCTCCGGTCCGACGGTCAGTCTGCTGACGGCCGATCCCGGTCCGGAAATCTATCAGCTTGAAGGACACTCGGGTCTCCGCATCCGTACTGACAGTCTCGACATAGTGGCCAACTGGGGCCTCTTTGACTTCTCTTCGCCCAATTTCGTGTACCGTTTCGTCAAGGGCGAGACCGATTACTGTCTGGGCATAACCGATTTCAACGATTTCATTTACCAGTACATGGTCAGGGGGCGCCGGGTGACCGAACAGACCCTCAACCTGACCCGCGGGCAGTCGCTCAGACTCATTGAGCTGGTTCTGACTGCGGCCCGGCCTGAAAACCGCACCTACCGCTACAACTACGTACTTGACAATTGCGCCACGCGTCCGCTCCGGTTCATAGAAATGGCCACGGGCGATTCCGTACGGTTCGACAGCAAGGCGCAGATAACCGAGGGAACGACCACTTTCCGCAACGTCATGCGGCGTTTCCATGCCAATTATCCGTGGTATCAGTTCGGAATTGACCTGGCCCTCGGCTCGGGGATAGACTATCCCATCACCGCCAGAGAAGCCGCGTTCGCTCCGGTGGTCCTCGAAGACCTCGCCTCGTCGGCCACCATCGGCGATTCAATCCCGCTGGTAACCTCCACCCGAATCCTGTCGCCCGGACCTGAAGACGGTCCCATCCTGCCCCCCACGCCGTGGTACCTGACGCCTATGGCCGCAATGCTGCTGCTGTTGAGCCTTTCAATAGTCTATTACGTCACCGCCGTGAGCCGGCACAGGCTCTACCGCGGATGGCAGGCCCTCTTTTTCAGTGTGGCCGGACTGGCCGGATGCATAGTGGCATTCCTTGTGTGTATATCCACCCATGAGGCCACCTCGCCCAACTGGATAATACTGTGGCTCAACCCGCTGTGTCTGCTGGTGCCGCTTCTTGTATTCTGGCGCAAAGCGCTGAAGGCGGTGCGGATCTATATGATTGTCAACATTACCATGATTATTCTCTACGGCATAACCTGCGGCTTCGGAACCCAGAGCATAAATCTGGCATTCCTGCCCATGGCGCTTGCCGACATCATAATGTCTATCACTTATTTAAGACTCACTCGTGAAAATACTGACTGATCTCCGCCTGCTGTTCCTGACCGTGTCGGCCATCATTCCGGCCCTGCTGCATGGCGCCGAAGCCGGCAAGCGTCCGCCTCTGGTGACCGTTATAACCGTCGAAGGACTCTCCGGCGAATACCTGCGCCTGCTTGAACCTCTTTTCGGCCCGGGTGGATTTCCAAGACTCGCCGACAACGGCGTTAACGTTGACCGTCTGGACTACGGTCCCGGACTCGACGCCGCGGCTGCCTCGGCCATGCTTTTCACCGGAGCGGCACCAATGGTCAACGGCATACCCTCGGCCAAAATCTACGACACTACCACCAAACTGCCCCGTTCACCCCTGCATGATCCATCGACCATAGGCAACTTCACCGACGAGACCTTTTCGCCTAAAGCGCTGAAAGTCTCCACGCTGGCCGACGAGCTGCGCATTGACACCGACGGACACGGAAGGGCCTACGCCGTGGCACCATACAGCCATGAAGCCCTGGCAGGAGCCGGACATGCCGGAAACGGAGCCTACTGGATTAACGACATGACCGCCAACTGGGCGTCGTCGGCCTACTACAAGGAGATGCCTCTGGCCATCAAGAACCGCAACTACAGCAACAGCCTCGCCTCGCGCCTCGACACCATGCGGTGGACTCCGCTCCTGAATCTGAGCCTCTACCCCGGTCTCACCATGGACGAATTCATCACCCCGTTCAAAAACACCTATCCGCGCAAAGACATGCAGCGCGTCCGCAGATTCCTCACCTCGCCCAAAGCCAACACCGAAGTCACCGACGTGGCCATTGACCTTGTCAACGAGCTGCAGCTCGGACGGAGCGGCCACACTGACCTGCTCACCGTGAGCTACACCGTGCCATCCGACGGTTCAAGAGCCGAAATCATTGACAGTTACGTAAGACTCGACCGTGACCTCGCGCGCCTGCTTGCCGCGCTTGACAAGGCCTCGGGCCCGGGACAGACCACGGTGCTTCTCGCCGGTCTGCCTACGGTCAACGGCTCGTCGCCCGACGACAAGAAATGGAACATCCCCTCGGGCCTCTATTCCGTCAAGCGGGCGGTGTCGCTTCTCAGCATCCAGCTGATGGCCGTGCACGGAAACGGTGACTGGATTCTCGGATACCATGACCGGAATTTCTTCCTGAACCGGCAGCTCATAAAGGACCGCGGCCTCAGCCTTCAGGACTTCCGCTCTGAAGTGGCTGACTTCCTCGGCCGCATGGCCGGAATCTCCAACGTCGTCACCATTGATGACATCATTGCATCGCGTGCCGGCGAGAACCCTGCGGCGCTCAAACGCAACACCTCGCTGAGCCATGCCGGCGATGTGATAATAGAAGTGAGCCCCGGATGGCAGATCGTTGACGACGGTTCCGGAAAAGCATCCGGAGTCCAGCGCCACACGGCCGTCGACATACCGGCATTCTTCATCGCGCCCGGCCTCAGGCAGAAAAACGTTCCGGGAACAGTCGACGCCCGGGCGCTTGTTACCACCCTCTCGCGCATTCTCAACCTGCGGGCTCCCAACGGAGCCTCCGTCCCCTCAATCAGTCTGTAAACCGTCATGAGCCACGCCACTGCTGAAAAATTAGCTCTGCTCGTAGGAGCCTCGTCCACAATTATCGGCTTTCAAGCCTTTGCCGCCGGAAAAACCGGGAAGCCCAACATAATCTACATCATGTGTGACGACATGGGCTACGGCGACCTCGGCTGCTACGGACAGCCCTACATATCCACTCCACGCATTGACTCACTTGCCCGTGAAGGCATGCGCTTCACCCAGGCCTATTCCGGAAGCCCTGTAAGCGCCCCGTCAAGAGCCTCTTTCATGACCGGACAGCATTCCGGCCATTGCGAAGTGCGCGGCAACAAGGAGTACTGGCGGAATGCTCCCGAGGTGACCTACGGCATCAACCGTGACTATGCCGTGGCCGGACAGCACCCCTACGACACAGCCCACATAATCCTGCCGGAACTTCTCAAAGCCCACGGCTACACCACCGGCATGTTCGGAAAATGGGCCGGCGGCTACGAAGGCTCCGTCTCGGTGCCGGAGACACGCGGCATAGACGAATTCTACGGTTACATCTGTCAGTTTCAGGCCCATCTGTACTATCCCAACTTCCTCAACCGTTACAGTCCGCGGCTGGGCGACACGGCGACGGTGCGGGTGGTCATGGACCAAAACATACGGTATCCCATGTTCGGACCCGATTACCGCAAACGCACGCAGTACTCGGCCGACATGATTCACCGTCAGGCCATGGAATGGCTTGACCGTCAGCAGCCCGACAGACCGTTCTTCGGAATCCTCACCTACACCCTGCCCCATGCCGAACTGTACCAGCCCGAGGACTCGCTGCTCGCCGGCTATATTGACAAGTTCAGCAACGATCCCCCATGGCCGGGTCAGGAAGGGTCGCGCTACAACGCCACCACCCACACCCATGCCCAGTTCGCGGCAATGATTTCGCGTCTGGACGCATACGTGGGCCAGGTGCTTGACAAGCTTGACGAGAAAGGGCTGGCCGACAATACAATCGTGATTTTCACCAGTGACAACGGCCCTCATGAGGAAGGCGGTGCCGATCCGCAATTCTTTGGCCGCGACGGCAAGCTGCGCGGAATCAAGCGCCAGATTCACGAGGGAGGCATCCGTGTGCCGTTCATAGTGCGCTGGCCCGGCAAAGTGGCCGCAGGATCCGTCCAGGACATGCCCGTGGCGTTCTACGACATAATGCCCACATTCGCCGACCTCGCCGGTATAACCGATTTCCCGGAGGCCTATTCCAATCCGGCGCTGAAACCTGACTGGTTCGACGGCATATCGTTCGCGCCCGCCCTGCTCGGCCGCAAGCAGGAAAAGGTCCATGACTTCCTCTACTGGGAGTTCAACGAGACGGACCAGATAGGAGTCCGACAGGGACCGTGGAAACTTATCGTGAAGAAAGGCAAGCCCCATCTCTACAATCTCGACTGTGACATCCACGAGGACACTGACCTCGCGCCTTACTACCCCGACAGGGTGAAATCCATGATTGACATCATCTACCGCGAGCATACTCCATCGCCTCATTTCCATGTGACACTCCCCTCCCGCTGAGACCGCGGAATCCGGCAAGCCGAATGCAAGCCGGAGGGCCGTGATTTCATGTCAATTCCCGACCCAGCGATTGCATTTTGACAAAATTTTAGGATTTATTCACTGGCCGTGAGAACAGAATGCCGATTTTTTTTGCTAAATTTGCGGAAATGCTGAAATAGTGCATTTTTCATCGTCCGTGCCGCCGCTCTCCTTAAAGGCGGGATTGCGCGACGGTTTCACAGGGTCCGGGCCATGCATCAGTCTATGGCATTGATTCCGTGGCTACAGGGGCCCGCCTCAGAGCGAAAATAAAAAAAACGACATAAATGACAAGCAAATGGAATTATGCACCCCTCACATACGAAGAGCAAAAATCCGAGTCACAGTTAGCTAAGGAATTCGCTGACTGCCCGCCTATCAGCCAGTTGCTGGTTGAACGCGGCATTACGTCGCTTGAGGAAGCTGAAAAGTTTTTCCACCCTTCGCTCAAGGATTTATACGACCCGTTTTTGATGCCCGACATGGACAAGGCCGTCGGGCGGCTCAACAAAGCTATGGGAAGGAAGGAACGCATCATGGTGTTCGGCGACTATGATGTGGACGGCACCACAGCGGTGGCTCTGGTGTTCAAATACCTGCGCCAGTATTATTCTAACATTGACTATTACATACCCACCCGCTACGACGAAGGCTACGGTGTGTCGATGCGGAGCATCGACATGGCCGCCGAGCAGGGGGTGAAGCTCATCATTGTCCTTGACTGTGGAATCAAGGCCAACGAGGAAATAGCCTACGCCAAGAGCCTCGGCATTGACTTCATTATCTGCGACCACCATGTGGCCGACGACGAACTGCCGCCGGCCACGGCCATCCTCAATCCCAAACTCGAGGGAAGCACCTACCCGTGCCCCCACCTGTCGGGTTGCGGAGTAGGGTTCAAATTCATGCAGGGATTCGCCAAAAGCAACGGCATCCCCATGAACGACCTTGAAGGCATGCTTGATCTCGTAGCGGTCAGCATAGCCGCCGACATTGTCCCTATGGTCGACGAGAACCGCATCATGGCCTATCACGGACTGCGGCGCCTCAACTCCAACCCCAACATGGGGCTTAGAGCCATAATTCGCATCTGCGGGCTTTCCAACCGCGAAATCACCATCAGCGACGTGATTTTCAAGATTGGGCCCCGCATCAACGCATCGGGCCGCATGCAGAGCGGAGCCGAGGCCGTGGAGCTTCTCGTGGCCCGCGACGTGGCCGACGCCTACGAGAAAGGCAAGGCCATTGACCAGTACAACAAGGACCGCAAGGAACTGGACAAACGCATCACCGAGGAAGCCAACGCCATTCTGGAGAAACATGACGAGCTGCACTCTGACCGCAAATCCATAGTGATCTACAACAAGGACTGGCACAAGGGCATCATAGGCATTGTGGCCTCACGACTGACGGAGCTGTATTACAAGCCGTCGGTAGTGCTGACGCTCGCCAACGGCCTCGCCACAGGGTCAAGCCGTTCCGTGCAGGGGTTCGACATATACAAGGCCGTGGATTCCACCCGTGACCTTCTCGAGAACTTCGGCGGCCACCCCTACGCCGTAGGGCTATCCCTCAAGGAAGAGAACATCCCGGAATTCATCAGCCGGTTCGAGAGCTATGTGGCGGCCAACATCCGGCCCAACCAGCTTGAGCCGCAGCTCGACATCGACGCCTACATAACATTCTCCGAGATAACCCCCACGTTCATCAACACCCTCCGGCGTTTCAACCCCTTCGGTCCGGGCAACAACAAGCCCGTGTTCTGCACCCACGGCGTCATGGACTTCGGCACCAGCAAACTCGTGGGCAAGAATCTGGAGCATATCAAGTTCGAACTTGTGGACGACACCTCCGGCAAAGTGTTCAACGGCATAGCGTTCAACATGGCCGAGCATTTCCCCTACATCCATTCGCAGAAGCCATTTGACATCTGCTATACCATCGAGGACAACAAGCACCAGAGCGCCACATCGTCGATTCAGCTGCTCATCAAAAGCATACGCCCGCGCAAATAGACCGCTCCCCGTCACAGCCTATGACTTCAGCCACTCCCCTCTCGATTCTGGAGAAATACTGGGACTATACCTCGTTTCGCGAGATGCAGCTCCCCATCATAGAATCCGTCATGGCCGGTCACGACACCCTCGGGCTGCTCCCCACAGGAGGCGGCAAATCCCTGACGTTCCAGATTCCGGCATTGCTCATGCCGGGGCTGACCATCGTGGTGACGCCGCTGATTTCCCTGATGAAAGACCAGGTTGACAATCTGCGGAGCCACGGCATCCGGGCGTGCGAGATAAACTCCGGTCTGTCAAGGGCCGAACAGAAGCTCGCCATGGACCGTTGCCGCCTCGGTAAGGCCAAGCTGCTCTATCTGTCGCCCGAGAAACTCCAGTCCGGGAGCTTCACCGACCAGCTGCGGCAGCTGCAGGTAAGCATGATTGTGGTCGACGAGGCCCACTGCATCTCCCAGTGGGGCTATGACTTCCGGCCTTCATATCTGCGCATAGCCGAGCTCCGACGCATGTTCCCCGACGCCGTGATGCTCGCCCTGACGGCATCGGCCACGCCCGAAGTGAGCCGCGACATCATGGACCGGCTGCAGTTCCGCGGCCGGCAGGTATTCGCCCGCAGCTTCTCCCGGCCCAATCTGTCATACATAGTACGCCACGCCGACCACAAGCCGGAGATGCTTCTGCGCATCCTCAGGGCCACATCGGGAAGCGCCATTGTCTATGTCAGGTCACGGAAGCGCACCCGCGAGATCGCCATGATGCTCACGGCCGAAGGCATTCAGGCCGGATACTACCATGCGGGACTTTCGGCCGAGGAAAAAAGCGAGAAGCAGAACCTGTGGAAATCAGGCAGGATGAGGGTGATTGTGGCCACCAACGCCTTCGGAATGGGAATAGACAAGCCCGACGTGCGCACGGTGGTCCACATAGACCCGCCCTCGTCGCTCGAAGAATATTACCAGGAGGCCGGTAGGGCCGGACGCGACGGTCTGCCGTCGTTTGCCGTGATCATAGCCACTCCGGCCGACAAGGCCACACTTACCCGCCGCCTGAACGAGGCTTTCCCCGACAAGGATTTCATCCGCAAAGTCTACGAACTCGCCGGAAATTTCCTTGAAGTGGCCGTGGGCGACGGCTACAACCGCATGTACGAGTTCAATTTCCAGCTTTTCTGCGACAGGTTCGGACTCAACCCGCGGACCACGAGAAGCGCGCTGGCGCTGCTCACCAACGCCGGCTACATAGAATATCTCGATGAAATCACCACCCGCTCCCGCGTGATGATAGTCATGAACAAGCAGGAACTGTACTCGCTCCGTCTTGACGATGACCCCGACCGCGTGCTCCAGCTGCTTCTGCGGACCTACACGGGGCTTTTCGCCGATTATGTGAATATTTCCGAGGACCTCATATCGCGACGGCTTCAGATGTCGGCCGAGCGGGTCTACAAGGCTTTGATTGAACTCGGCCGGCAGCATGCCCTGCACTACGTGCCGCGCAAGGCGTCGCCATATCTGATCTACACCACCTCGCGGGAGCTGCCACGCTACGTGCGGCTGCCCCGGTCCGTCTACGAGGACATGCGTGACAGAATGAAGACGAGAATCGACGCCATGAAACGGTTCATTTTCGCCGACGACGGCTGCCGAGTGGCCTCCATGCTCCGATATTTCGGCGAGGACAGCCCGGAGCCGTGCGGCAAGTGCGACTTCTGCCGTGCGCGGAAGAGCGCGGCATCGTCCGACGCGAAAGGGCGCCGGCGGCAGGAGGAAGATATGATGTCACAGATTGTAAGAATAGCCGCACAGCCGCGTGACACTTCCATTGACTACATTGCCCGACAGCTTTCCGTAAGGCCGGAAACGATTGTTCCGCTTGTGAGGGAACTGATGGACCGCGGTGAGATATGCGTGCGCGCCGGTCTGGTCACCGTCGGGTGATCGCGATGAATCCTGCGGGGGCCGGTACGGAGAAATCCATTATTTCCTGACGCATCGGATGGATGAACTTCAGGGTGCTTGCATGCAGGGCCAGCCGGTGCAACGGCGAGGACTCGGCGCCGTACTTACGGTCTCCCGAAATCGGATGCCCCAGATCTTTCATGTGCACGCGTATCTGGTTCTTGCGGCCGGTATCGAGATTGAGTTCCACCAGAGAGAATTTTCCGTTGCCCTGCACGGTGCGGTAGCGGGTCACGGCGAGCTGTCCCTCCGAAGGGTCGTCGGTGGAGTACACCTCATATCTGGAGTTCTCCGCCAGATAGCTTCTGACAGTTCCCTCGGCGGGATCGATCATGCCTTCCACCACGGCAACATACGTGCGGCTCAGCACCATGTTGTTCCAGTTATGCTGCATGCGCTCCTTGGCCTCCATGCTCTTGGCAAACATCATCAGCCCCGAGGTGTCGCGGTCAAGGCGGTGCACGATGAAAATCTTGTTCCTCGGGTCGGACCATTTGACATAGTCACGGAGCAGCGAGTAGGCCGTGCCGTCAGGGGTCTTGTCATTGCCCATGGACAGGAGTCCGTAGCCCTTGTTGACCACTATTATATCGTTGTCCTCGTAGACAATCTTGAGCCTCCGGTTATAGAACACCTTGAATTCATGGGTGAAATTCACCTTCACCGAATCACCGGGATTCAGCTCCACGTCGAACTGCCGGACAGGACGCCCGTTGACGGCCACCTGATTATGGGCGAGATACTGCTTTATCACAGTGCGCTTGCGGTCAGGCATCGAGGCTATCAGATGGGCCAGAAGCTGCGTGGGTGCGGCAACCGGAAATTCCTTGATTACTTCCGGAGCGAATCCGCCCCGACGAGGTCTCTGCTGTTTGTTTCGTGGCATCGTGTCTATAACTGAAAGTCCTGTGAAAAAGATTATTTACGTGTGCGCCGGGTTGTGGCGGGGCGGCGCGATGCCGTCGGGCGACGGGGCTTCGAATCCTGTTCCTCCACAATCTTCATGCAGTCCTTATATGTGAGCGAAGCCGGGTCGGCAATTTCCTTGGGGAGCTTGTAGTTGGCCTTTTTGTAGCTCAGATAAACGCCGTAACGGCCGTTCAGAATCTGCATCTCCGGATCTTCGGGGAATGTCTTGACCACCTTTTTGCTGTCGGCCTCGCGCTTGGCATTGATGAGTTCTATGGCCTGCGGGAGCGTTATCTCCATCGGAGAGATTCCCTTGGGTATCGAGACGAACTTGCCGGCATGTTTCACGTAAGGACCGAAGCGTCCCACGGCCACCGTCACGTCCTTGTCCTCGTAGGTTCCGAGTTCGCGGGGAAGTTCAAAGAGTTTCAGGGCTTCCTCGAGCGTGATGTCGAACACGGACTGGTCCTTGCGCAGAGAAGCGAACCGCGGTTTCTCTTCGTCGGTGCTCTCACCAATCTGGACAACCGGACCGAAACGACCAATCTTGACCGAGACCGGTTTCCCCGATTCGGGATCCACGCCGAGCTGACGTTCGCCCACCTTGTGTTCGAGACGCATGTCGTTAGCCTTCTCCACTTCCGGATGGAACACGTCGTAGAACTGTCCTATCTCCCTCTTCCACTGGGCCTTGCCTAAGGCCACGAGGTCGAAACGCTCTTCAAGGTCGGCTGTGAAATTGTAGTTGAGCACGTTGGGGAAATGCTCGGTCAGGAAATCGTTGACCACCACGCCTATATCCGTAGGCATCAGCTTTCCTTTGTCGGCACCGATGGTGGATGTCGACACCGTATCCTTTATCTTGCCTCCGGCAAGCGTCATGGTCAGGAACTTGCGCGATTCGCCCGGGAGGTCGCTCTTGGTCACGTATTCGCGCTGCTGGATGGTCGATATTGTAGGCGCGTAGGTCGAGGGACGGCCTATGCCCAGCTCTTCCATTTTCTTCACCAGGGAAGCCTCGGTGTAGCGGGGCGGATGCTGGGTGTAGCGTTCCGACGCCGTGAGGTCGGAGAGTCCGAGCATGTCGCCTGCTTTCATGGCCGGCAGCATTCCTTCGGGCATCTCCGCCGACACATCGTCGGTGCCCTCGCTGTAGACACGGAGGAAACCGTCGAACTTTATCACCTCGCCCTGAGCGTTGAAATGCTCCGGCCGCGATGACGGCTGAATGTCTACGGACGTTTTCTCAAACTCGGCATCGGCCATCTGCGAGGCTATGGTACGTTTCCATATCAGCGCGTAGAGCCGGCGCTCCTGAGCGGTTCCGTCAATGTCATGGCGGTCAATGTAGGTGGGGCGTATTGCCTCGTGCGCTTCCTGAGCGCCCTTTGATTTAGTGTGATACTGGCGTACTTTGAGATAAATCTCGCCCATCTCTTTCTTCACTTCCTCGGCTATGGTGTTCAGAGCCAGTTTCGACAGGTTCAGCGAGTCAGTTCGCATATAGGTTATGTGTCCGGCCTCATAGAGGTGCTGGGCCACCATCATGGTCTGCGACACGGTGAATCCGAGTTTCCGGGCCGCCTCCTGCTGCAGTGTGGAGGTGGTGAACGGCGGTGCCGGCGATTTTTTCACCGGTTTCACTGTGACGTCCGTCACCTTGAAGTCAGCCTTTGCGCAGTCCTCAAGGAACTTGCGGGCGTCAGCCTCGGTTTCTATACGCTTTGAAAGTTCGGCCTTGACGGTCTGGCCGTCAGGTGCCATGAAGCGGGCCGTCACACGGAAATAAGGCTCGGACTTGAATCCGCGGATTTCATTCTCACGTTCAACGATGAGCCTTACGGCTACCGACTGCACTCTTCCGGCCGACAACGCGGGCTTTATCTTCTTCCACAGCACCGGCGACAGCTCGAAGCCCACTATGCGGTCAAGCAGACGGCGGGCCTGCTGCGCGTCAACCAGATTCAGGTCAATGGCTCGCGGATGCTCTATGGCGCTGAGTATGGCCGGTTTTGTGATCTCATGGAAAACTATTCGGCGCGTGTTCTCCGGATTGAGTCCGAGCACCTCATAGAGATGCCATGCTATTGCCTCTCCCTCGCGGTCCTCATCGGAAGCGAGCCACACCATACCGGCGCTGCGCGAGGCTTTTTTCAGACTGTCAACAATCTCCACCTTATCCGGTGAAATCTCATATTCCGGTTCAAAGGAGTGGTTTCCGCCGATTGAAAAATCCTTCTTGCTCAAATCACGGATATGTCCGCAACTCGACATTACCTTATAGTCCTTGCCAAGAAACTTTTCTATGGTTTTGGCCTTGGCCGGAGATTCCACTATAACGAGATTTTTTATTGAAGCCATGCTTAGATGAGTGCGTTTTATACAAAAAAACTGGCCCCGGAAAGGGCTGAAATCAGATATCGGCGACAAAATTAGGAAAAGTTATTCAAAATTTATGTCGCCGATATGATTTTTTTATCTTTTTAGCATATATAAGGTGTATATCGGGCGCAGACCACCCCTCTTATCTGCGAGTGATTCCCTATAAGGTAGGTGGGAAAGGTAGGATGGAATTGGTCCTGTTGGGCCTATTGGACCTATTTCTCCCACTATTCCCATTATTCCCACCCCTCTCATTTTTAGCTTTTCGCACTCAGACCCCGTCTCCGCCGTCGTACCTTTGCTTCCATGAGACGCACAGCACTGATAAAGACCCCATCGCGCTACCACGCCGACCGCCGCGACCATGCCGCGCAGTTCGAGCGCTGGCTGGGCTACTCGCTCCACCCCGACGCCCGCCGCGCCGTGGCCATCCTGGAGCGTCAGCGTGCCCGCCGTCAGCCCCAGCGCCTCTACGTCTGCGACCGCGACGCCTCGCGTGGCGTCATGCAACGCGCATTGGCTTCCTACGTCCGCTGGCTCGCAATGGTCGTCCGCCCCGAGACGGCATTTTATGTCGTGGGCCGCAACCGTGATCAGGTCAAGAGGCTCATCACCAAGGCCGACATCAGGCGGCTCCCCGATCCCAAGTATCAGCCGATACTCGGCACCGCCCGAAGTCCGGAATACTGCCGCGGGCTGAACTTCGGCATGGCCCTGCTGCTTGACAGTGATGCCTATCCCCGCCGCGGCCGCCATCTGAAACGAGTGTGGAGCTCGGTCTGCCCATGTATTTCCCCCATGGCCGGCACATTGGCCGTTATCCACGGCACCTACCGTCCGCGCACACGTGTCAACCACTTCACGAGCGAAGTGCGCCGGCTTCGCGGACCCGACCGTGCCGACGGCCTCGGACCACCACCGTGGCCCGTGCTGATGCCCGAAGACCCGCCAGAGCCGAGAGAGGCCGACGGCTTCGACATCACCGAAATCACCCTCAGCGACAATCCCCACGGGTCTCCACAGGCAAGAGAGCCACTCGAGACCCATCAATCTGATTCAAGAGCTTTGCTCTAATATGCGGCGCCATGGCCGCGCGGTCCGAAAGCCCGAATCATGGCGAGAGAACATTGACATTTTGGAAACCCACTAGCCGGTAGGACTGGCTGCTTCAGCTACCATATTCCCGGACGATTACCCCGGTTGTCCGGAGACGAAAATCCCCCGGAGGCCTGTGGGTAGGTCCGGGGGAAAAGACGTTATCGTAGGGATTAGAACCGGCGTCAGACAATAGAGTTACGCTTGGTCCATTCTATGATTTCGGGGATATATCCGAAAGCGAGGCCTGTAACGGTGTCGGCGCAGCCATAGTAAACGGCTATGCGGCCGGTCTCGGGATCATGAAGCGCGGCACAGGGGAATGTCACGTTGGGCACATCTCCGGTCAGTTCATAAATCTCGCGGGGCGAAATAAGATAGGGACCCGAACGGGCAAGAACCTTCCAGGGTTTCTCGCGGTCAAGAAGGGCCGAGCCGAAAGCGTAGACGTAACCGTTGCACGAACGGAGCACTCCGTGATAGAGCAGCAGCCAGCCTTCGGATGTCTCGATAGGTATGGGACCGGCGCCTATCTTCATGCACTGCCATGCGCTTACCTCGAATGCGGCGGGCGACATCACGTGGCGGTGACGACCCCAGAATTCCATGTCAGGCGATTCGCTGTAGAAGATATCGCCGAAAGGAGTGTGGCCGGTATCGCTCGGACGCGAGAGCATGGCGAAATTGCCGTTGATCTTGCGGGGGAACATGACACCGTTGCGGTTGTAGGGAAGGAATGCGTTCTCGAGCTGATGGAAAGTCTCGAAGTCCGTGGTCCATGCGGCACCGATTGTGGGGCCGTGGTATCCGTTACACCAGGTCACATAATATTTGTCGTCGATTTTGGCCACGCGGGGGTCATAGCCGTAGACCCACTCGCTGATTTCCTCATTGCCGCCGGTCACGGTTATATCGGCCTCGTCGATGTCCCATTTGAAGCCATCGACAGAGAAGCCGGCATGCAGACGCATACGGCGGTTGGTGTCGTCAACACGGAACACACCGGCATAGTTGTACTTCCCTTTCTTGAACGGAACTACTGCCGAGTTAAACACCGAGTTGGAGGTGGAGAGAATATCGCGGGGTATTACCGGGTTGGCCGAATAGCGCCAGAGCACATCCTTGCACCCTTCCGGACGGTCTTCCCAAGGCATGTCGGGAAGAGGCTGCCCTATGATTTCAAGTTCTTTCATTATTGGTTCTGATAGTAAATGGTTTTGGTTATGTTAATCTATAGAGTCTTAACCCTCGACGGGGACCGTTGGTTCAATCAGAACTGCGAATCTTCCTCACCTTTGACCGCAGTGTCTATTGTTTCCGTAACGCCGGCCTCCTTGTCGGAGTGGGCGAACGGTATGAACCATGCGAGGATGAAAGCCGGAACAGAGACCACGAGGGCTATGATGAAGAAGAGTTCATAGCCTGTCTGCTCGCAGATCCATCCGGAAATCATGCCCGGAAGCATCACGCCGAGGTTCATTATGGCCGACGCGAATGCGTAGTGGGCCATTGAATGCTTGCCCGGAGCCACCTGCTGCATCATGAACATCGTGAGCCCTACGAATCCGAAGCCGTAGCAGAAGTATTCGGCTACAAGGCCCGAGCCCACAACCACAAGATTCTGCGGCTGGAACACCGAGAACAGGAAGTAGATGACGAAGGGAACGTTGAATATGCACACGAGCGTGAAAAGCACCTTGCGCAGACCGAAGTGAGCTATGAAATAGCCTCCCAGAATCGAGCCTACGATGAACGCCACGGTGCCGAACACTCCGTAAAGTGTTCCCATGGCCTCGTTGCTCAGGGCGATTCCGCCTTCCGAGAGCGGAGCCTGCAGGAATATGGGCACCATCTTCATGGCGAATCCTTCGGTCAGGCGATAACATACGATGAACAGGATATAGATCCAGATATATTTTTTTCTGAAGAAGTCAACCAGCACGCGGTACATCTCGTTCATGGACTCCGAGAAGTTCTTGGGTTTCCCGACGTTTGACTGGGTGGAACCAGGCAGCCTGAAGAAGTGGTAGATAGAAAGTCCCACGAGAATCAGACCTATGAGGCCCATGATTATCATCCAGGCATAGAACGGTGCACGCTCCGGCGAATTTTCCCTGAATGTGGTCATCAGCATTCCCGCAAGCCAGACGAGGCCGCCGTTGGCGAGCACCTTGGCCAGATTGTAGAATGCTCCCTGCCAGCCAATGAAGCGTGACTGGGTGGTCTTGTCGAGCGCCGTCAGATACACTCCGTCAGTTGCTATGTCATGGGTGGCGCCTGAGATGGCTATGACTCCCATCACGGCCACTACCCAGCTGAAGAAATCGGGCAGAGGCAGCAGGAAAGCGATGAGCGCGAAACAGAATCCCGAGATGGCCTGCGTGGCCACCACGAAATTCTTCTTTGTCCAGTAAATCTCAAGCAACGGACTCCAGAGGAACTTCAGAGTGTAAGGAAGGGTGAGCAGCGATGTCCAGAACGCAATCTGGACCTTGTCGACGCCCAGGTTATTGAACATGATCACCGATACCAGATTAAGGGCAACGAAGGGCAGGCCCATAGCGAAATAGACCGACGGGACCCATGACAGGGGCGAGAGCTTCTTGGCTGCCGGTGCAGAGGCTAATGACTTGGACATAGAATTATTTGGACTGTTTTGATGGTGGAATTAAGGTGAGAGGATTAAATAAAAGTACCCCGGAGCAGAATCGAACTGCTATCTAAGGTTTAGGAAACCTCTATTCTATCCGTTGAACTACCGGGGCGTTTTAGCTTGGCAAATTTAGCAATAAATACTGAATCCCAAAACAGATTTGCCTATTTAATCCCATTTATTGTTGATTTGCGCTCTAAAAATATTAACTTTGTAGCATGTTACAAGGCAAACTTGACAATGACCTGATAAGCCAGTCCGAACTCTGGAGACTGGTGCTGATGCTGGATGAAGGCGCCCTCCACGTGGCGCTCTACCCGCCTGTGGCCCGCGAGGAAATAATCTGGCGGACATTCCCGCTCGATTCGGCCGCGCCTGACAGGCTGCGCGCCCTCGAGGACATCATCTACGACAATCCGCTGCTCCTTAACGATTTCAGGCGCGTTGACTGCATCATCGATTCTCCGAACCACGTTCTTGTCCCGGAACTGACCGAGCCGGAGCTGTTTCCGCTGCTCATGTCGGCGACCGGCACAGCGGAGGACCCGGAGGAAACAGTGGCTTTTCCGGTTGCCGAAAACGCCTTGCTACTGCAGGAACTCGAGCCGGACACCACGGCCTTCCTGCGCCGCACATTCTTCAACATACAGTTCCACGCACGCACTCCCGTCCTCGCCCGCTATCTCATATCCCACTCCGGCGGGCTGAAGCCGTCACGGGCCATAGTCCTCATGGGCGACAACCGCCTGACATTCATGGCCATCCGTGACAACCGGCTGCTTGCGGCCAACAATTTCAAGTTCAGGTCACGCACGGATGCCGCTTATTATGTACTCTCGGCCATGAATTCCGTGGGCTTCGACCCGGCCGACCAGAACGTGGACCTGGCCATACACGGCGAATCGCTCACGGCCGATGACACTCTGGCCGGTACGCTGAGGCCATACGTCAGAAACATCCGCGCCGTGCCGTTTCCCACGCTGCGTTACCGCGTGTCACGCTCAACTCTTTTGATTCCCTTCCCCCTATTGGTTCTCCCTATATGCGAATAATCCGAGGCAAATACGGACGCCGGCGCTTCGACGTCCCCCGCAACATCACGGCAAGACCCACAACGGATTTTGCCCGCGAGAACATATTCAACATCATCGAGAACATGACCGACATTGAGAGCATCGAGGCCCTCGACCTGTTTGCCGGCACCGGTGCCATAACCCTGGAACTGCTCTCGAGAGGCGCCGCCCGGGTGACGGCCGTGGAAAAAGCCGCCACACAGTACCGGTTCATCGCCAAGACGGCACAGACTCTCGGCGAGACAAACCTCCGGCTCATAAAAGGCGACGTTTTCCGGTTCATTGCCTCGGCTCCGCAAGGCAGCTTCGATTTCGTGTTCGCCGATCCGCCATACGACCTTCCCGAGTTCGACGAAGTGCCCCGCAAAGTGCTCGCTTCCGGAATCATCCGTCCCGGCGGCATCTTCATCCTGGAACACTCCGGCAAAAGGGACTATAGCGGTCTCCCCAACTTTTCCCGTCACGTGGCCTACGGAAGCGTGAATTTCTCCATTTTCCGGATTCCCGACGCTCAGTAAACCACGACCGGTAAAGACACACCGATAAAAATCACAGGCAATAACTTGCCGGACTAAATAATTAGTTATATATTTGCCCAATCATTACTCACCTCAGTGGATTCTCTGCTATGAAACATCTCCTGCTACTCCTGTTCTCTCTCCTGATTCCGGCAATATCGGTCTCGGCACTCCCGCCCCGTCATGACGAAAACCGCATCCATGGCCGATGCCACCATGACGAGTACGAGCCCTACCTGATTGGAAATCACGATGTGTTTTTTGAAGGGCGGCTCATAAAGGGCGCCAACGCCATGACCTTCAAGATACTCTCCGACGGATATGCCCGCGATGCATGGAACGTCTACTTCTACGGCGAGAAAATTCAGGGCGCCAACTCCGATTCATTCAAAGTGCTGGGATTCGGCTATGCCAAAGACGCATGGACGGTCTATTATCTCGGTGCAAAGCTGCAGGGTGCCAACTCCGATTCATTCCGCAGCCTCGGCGACTGGTATGCCCGCGACGCATGGACCGTATGGTTCAACGGCGAGAAAATACAGGGCGCGAACGCCGATTCGTTCAGGGTGCTCGGAAAAGGATATGCACGCGACGCGTGGACTGTCTATTATGACGGGGTGAAGATTCCCGGAGCCGTTCCGGATTCTTTTCAGGTGCTTCGCGGCGGTTATGCCAAGGATGCATGGAGCACATACTATTGCGGAAAGAAAATCGGAAACTGACCAAAAGCTATGAACAGACATATCATATCAGCATTCTCCATAATCGCGCTTATCGCCGCGGCCCTGACCGGCTGCAACGGCGACATATTTGTCGACGGCGAAGAACTGCCTGAGGAAACGGGAAAAATAATTGAAGGTGACCACGGCCACTTCTCTCTGGCGCTATCACGGAAAGAGCTGAAGAAAGTCATCATAGAGCACACAGCCGAAGATGCGGAATACTTCAGATATTACGGCGAGGAAAGTCGTCCCGTTCCGCCCGACTGCCCGGCTTCGGAGTTGCGCCAGATAGATTTCGAAAACGGCCTGCAGATGTTTACGCTCTCGCTCAGCGGCGACATACTCGATTTCAGAAGCTATTACAACTGCTCCGGTCGGGACAACTCGGTGACTGTGCGTCTGGAGTTTGACTACGGGGTGAAATACATCTACATAGTCATCCTGCCCGGCAAACAGCTGGAGCCGATATTCACGGACTACGACAGCGGTTCCAAGTTTGACGTGACCGACAATTTCGACCGGGTGACACGAACCATCTCATACACCAATGACGGCCCCATTCCCCAGACCGTCTACGTGCAGCCCTACATCAATGCCAGGGCACAGTCACAGGTCATGCCTGACGAAAGCTGGGCCAAGGGAATCAGCCTTGACATGCCTCTCATCTCCTACTTTGACGGCCACTGGGGCCTGATGGAATCAGCCGACGTCCATCTGGGCTCGGTCTACCTGCCGCCGGTATGGGAAAAGGACTTGAAAGTAAAAATCGAGATACCGGCCAACTCGTCGGTACGGATTGTCAGCACGGTGAATTATTCGCAGGCCACAGGCCGCGGAAAAATCCTGATGCGCAACCCTTCGGCCGATACGAATTTCGATCTCCCCTTCACATCAACCACAATTTATCCCGTAAGCTATGATATCCGGATTGAAGACGCTGAATAGACGGGCATGCATCATCGCCCTGACAATTGCGGGCTGCCTCGGCCTGACCGCGGCGGAGACCGACACCATTCCGTCGGGATTCGCCCGCAACCCCCGGTGGAGCATCGGTGCCGAAGCCACGCCGGCCCACGTGTTTGCCACAAACGGTTTTTTCCGCGGCTGGAATCCCGATGAGAAGAAAATCAACAGCAGTTTCAGCGGCGGTCTCAGGGCCGGCTTCAGCTTCAGCCCCGAAAGCCGCGAGGGGATTCTCTATCCCGGAACGTATCAGGGCCTGGGCGTTGACATCCACCGCTTCTTTTCGGGAAAGCCGCTCGGCTCGCCGGTATCCGTCTTCGTCTATCAGGAAGCGCCCGTGGCTGAATTTTCCGACCGTCTCTGGCTGGGCTACGAGTGGAAATTCGGCGCCGCCATGGGATGGCGCCACCTCACCGGGCAGGATGCCATTGACTACACCGTTCCGGTCAGCACCTCCGTCACCGCCCGCATGTCAATGGCTCTGAAACTCCACTACAGACTCTCCGACCGCTGGAGCCTGTCGGCCGGCGTGGAGGCCACCCACTTCTCCAACGGAAACACCAGTCTGCCCAACAACGGCGTCAACACCCTGGGGGCAGCCGTGGGACTCGCCTACACAATCAACCCCATGCCTCAGCGCCCCGTCTCACGCCCCGCGCTTGAAGCCGAGGCCGACAGAGGACGGTGGTTCTACGACATAGTGGCCTACGGCGCCTGGCGCCGGCGCATAGTTACCGTGACCGATGCCCCTACGCTTTGTCCCGGGAAATTCGGTGTGGCCGGATTCCAATTCTCGCCCATGCGTCAGTTCAACCGCATGTTTGCTGCCGGAGCCGCCCTCGACCTTCAGTTTGACGAGAGCGCCGGACTGGCCCCCTACTGGGTTGAAGGCACCTATCAGGACGGTATAAAGTTCCGCCGGCCCCCCTTCGGCAAACAGATAAGCGCCGGACTGTCGGCCCACGCCGAGCTGATAATGCCCATATTCGCCCTCAACGCCGGCATAGGCTATGACTTCATAACCCCCAAGGGCGACAAGAGCTTCTATCAGTCACTGACGTTGAAGACCTTCGTGACACGTAAGGTGTTTCTCAACGTAGGCTACCGTCTGGGCAATTTCAAGGACCCCCAGAACCTGATGCTCGGTCTTGGAGTCCGTCTCTGACATCATCCACCCCTTAGATCATACCGTTATGAAACAGAAACTTATTTCAGCTATTGCACTGCTGTTGTTGTGTCCCCTGTCCGTTTTGGCATCGACGGACAATCATAGCGAGACCGAGGAAATACCGCAGATCGGTGACTATGAGTACTTTTTCAGATTCCTCCCCATGGTAGCCTCGCAGATCAATGAATCATTAGCGCAGCAGGTGTTGTCAGACCCCGCGGAGATAAACACCCGGCTCACCGCCGCCATAGGTGTGATTTCGCCGTTCAGGAACGATCAGATAAAATCCGAGAAATTTGACCGGAACGGGACAACGGTCTATGTTTGGACCTATCCCGAACCCACCGAATGCCCCATACCCCTGTATGCTGCTTTTGTCCCGTCAGGCCAGGCCTTCAAGGTCTACTTCCTCGAACGGTCAATAATGACTCCCTGGGTGGTGGGAAGCTCCGACGTCAACGGCAATCACGCAAGCTACAACTTCTTCGAGCAGACACCGTCGGCCGAAGAGTTTGCCTCAAACGTCATTGAAATCGAGAAAAAATCCGTGGAACCCTCGGCCGAATCGGCCAATTAAGACCCCGTTCCGGCCGCCCGGATAAAGCCGCCCCTTGATTTGCATATCTCGGAACAATTGACTATATTTGTATCATAATATTAGCAGTATTATGGCTCAGGATAGCAATAGTGACAATTTGTTGACACTATTGGAAGGCTTCACGCTGGACAATGCCGACGACATAGCCCGGGAGGTCGCGGAGAATTTCCGCCGGCGTCGGGTGGAGAAAAACATCACCCGGAAGCGAGTTGCCGAGCTGTCGGGCGTGCCGCTGTCAACCGTGGCTCGCTTCGAGCAGAAAGGGCTCATAGCGTTCGAATCGCTCATCAGGCTGGCTATGACTCTGGGCTATACGGCGGAAGTGTGCAACTCGGCATCCAGTTCATACCCACTTTTGCAACCGTCATGAAATAGTTTCGGGGAAATTTAAGCCAAATTTCGGAGCGGGGATGATGGTATTTTAATATTTTTCATTATTTTTGCAGCAAATATCACCCAGATGGATTTCACCGGCTCCAACATAGCATTCCGTGACCACGTCATGACGGCAAACGACATGATGATGCAGATGTGCATGCGCCAGCCTTCAAGCCGGGGGTGATCAATTGCCTTGTAATTTCATCAACTTTCAACCAGCCGGCTTCCATCAAAGAAACCGGTTTTTAACTTTTCTATATTATGGATTTCAGCAAACTGCACTTCCAGACACGTCAGATTCATGCAGGCCTCAACGCCCACGAGCCCACAGGCTCCCGCGGAATGGCCATCTACCCCACAGCAGCCTACAGGTTCCAGTCATGCGACCACGCCGCGAATCTTTTCAACCTTTCCGAAGCCGGAAACATATACACCCGTCTGCAGAACCCCACCACCACGGCCTACGAGGAACGTGTGGCCGCGCTCTACGGCGGCGTAGGAGCCGTGGCCACATCCTCGGGCATGTCGGCCATTCTCGTGGCCGTGACATCTCTGGCCTCGGAGGGCGACAACATTGTGGCCGGCTCGTTTCTCTACGGCGGCACCTACAACCTGTTCCGCCAGACCCTGTGCCGTCTCGGAATAGAAATCCGCATCTGCCGGACGGAGGATCCGGAAGAGTTCCGCTCCCTGATCGACGACCGCACAAGAGCCGTCTACGTGGAAAGCATGGGCAACCCCACATGTGCCGTGCTCGACATGGAAACACTGGCCGGAATAGCCCACGAAGCGGGTGTGCCGTTCATCGTGGACAACACTTTCGGCGCCGGAGGCTATCTCTGCAACCCCTTTGACTGGGGCGCCGACATAATAGTGGACTCGGCCACGAAGTGGATCAACGGCCACGGCACGGCCATGGGCGGCATCATCGTCGACAGCGGCCGCTTCGACTGGTCCAACGGCAAATTCCCCCAGATCGACGGACCGTCGGAAGGTTACCACGGACTCAACTTACGCGAGGCGTTCGGCAATCAGGCGTTCATAGTGAAATGCCGCGTTGACGGGCTGAGAGACTTAGGCACATGCCCGTCGGCTTTCGATTCCTATCTGATGATGCTCGGTTTGGAGACCCTGTCGCTGCGCGTGCGGCACCAGGCCGAGGCGACCCGCCGGCTGGCCGAGGCCCTGCGCGACGACCCGAGGGTGAAGCGGGTGAGCTACGTGGGATTCGACGACAACCCCTACCACCGCCATGTGGAGAAATACTTCCGCCACGGAGGCTCATGCGTGTTCACTGTGGAGCTGAAAGGCTCGCTGGAGACAACCGTGAAATTCGTGGAGGCACTCGAACTCGCCGCCCACATGACCATGATAGGCGATTCCATCACGGTGGTGACGCATCCGGCATCGACGACCCACAAGCAGCTCTCGGAGGACGACATGGCCACGGCCGGCGTGACCCCCACACTGCTCCGCATATCCATGGGACTGGAGGACGTGGAAGACATAATAGCTGACTTCCGTCAGGCCCTTGACAAAGCAAATATCTGAAAACGATGCAGACCTACCGTCACGACACACCGCTCAGACTCGAGCTGGGCGGCGAGCTGCAGGGCCTTGAGATTGCCTATCATACATTCGGGCGCCTCAACCGGCGGCGCGACAATGTGGTGTGGGTGTGCCACGCCCTGACGGCCAACAGCGATGTGGCCGACTGGTGGCCCCATACGGTGGAGGCCGGATGTTTTCTGGATCCGTCGCGCTGGTTTGTGGTGTGCGGAAACATCATCGGCTCGCACTACGGTTCCACGGGACCGCTGTCGGTGAACCCGGCGACCGGAGAACCGTACTACGGCGATTTCCCCAAGATAACCATCCGCGACATGGTCAACGCCCACAAGATTCTGGCCGAAGCTCTCGGCATAGGCCGCATCCACGCGCTCGTGGGCAGCTCCGTGGGCGGCTTTCAGGCCGTGGAGTGGGCCGTGGACGAACCGGAGCGTTTTGACCGGCTCATCCTGATAGCCACGGCCGCCAAGGCCTCGCCGTGGGCCATAGCCATCGACGAGACCCAACGCATGGCCATAGAGGCCGATTCAACCTACGGCGAACCGCGCCCCGACGCCGGCATGGCCGGTCTGGCGGCGGCACGCGCCATAGGGCTGCTCACCTATCGCGGCGGCGAAGGCTACAACATCACGCAGCAGGAACTCCCTACGGGCGACCACGGCACAATCCTGCCGCGCGAAAGCCACCGCCCATGCTCCTACCAGCAGCATCAGGGCAAAAAACTGTGCGAACGCTACAACGCCTATTCCTACATGACCATCCTCGACGCCTTCGACACCCACGATGCCGGACGCGGACGCGGCGGCCTCGAAAAAGCGCTTTCAGGCATAAAAGCCGGGACTATGACCATAGGCATAACCACCGACATGATTTTCCCGCCGGAATCCATGCGTCGGCTGTGCGGGATGATTCCCGGCGCCGTCTACCAGGAGATAGAATCGGATTTCGGGCATGACGGATTTCTCGTGGAGCATCAGAAACTCAATGACATACTTAACAAATTTCTCGTATGAACAGAATCAACATAGGCCTCTTCGGATTCGGCGTAGTGGGCCAGGGCATATATAAAGTAATAAACCGGGCCACCAACGCCCACGCGGTCATAAGCCGGATATGCGTCCGCGATGTCAACAAACCGCGCGAGCTGGCGGTTGACCCTTCGCTGCTCACCGATGACGCGGACCGCATTCTGGACGACCGCAACATAAACCTGATTGTGGAGGTGGTGGACGATGCCGAAGCCTCCTACCGCATAGTCACCTCCGCCCTGCGGCGCGGCATACCGGTGGTCTCGGGCAACAAGGCTATGATAGCCCGCCATCTTCCCGAGCTGATTGAACTGCAGCGCGAATATGACACAGCCCTGCTCTACGACGCCTCGTCATGCGGGTCAATCCCGGTCATCCGCAACCTCGAGGAATACTATGACAATGACCTGCTTCTTGAGGTGAAGGGCATTCTCAACGGGTCGTCGAACTACATACTCTCGCGGGTGTTTGACCACGACGAGGACTATCAGTCGGCACTCCGGCGCGCCCAGCAGCTCGGATTCGCCGAGAGCGACCCTTCATTTGACATCGAGGGCTACGATTCGCTGTTCAAGCTGATAATCATCACTGTGCACGCGCTGGGTGTGTACGTGGAGCCGGAAAGGATATTCACCTACGGAATCACGGCGCTGTCGGATTTCGACATCCGTTACGCCCGCGAGAAACGGATGAAGATAAAACTCGTGGCTCAGGTGGTGAAAGTGTCCGACGACCAGTTCACCATGTTCGTGATGCCGGAGTTCGTCAGCCCGTCGAGATACATCTACAGTGTCGACGACGAGTACAACGGCGTGGTAATACGCGGCGAATGCTACGACCGCCAGTTCATGTTCGGCAAAGGAGCCGGCAGCCTGCCCACGGCATCGTCTATTCTCAGCGACGTCATGGCCCGGCGCCACGGCTACCGCTATGAATACAAGAAAATGGAATATGTGAACCGCCCGGACTACACCACCGACGTAACGCTCGAAATCTATCTGCGTTACCCCGACAAGGAATTCCTTGACCGCATCCCGTTCATTAGCATCGGCGAGATGTTCCAGTCAGCCGAAGCCAATTATGTGAAAGGCACCATCAGGCTGAAGGACCTTATAGACGTAAGGCCGCTGCTTGACAATCCGGAGGTGTTCGTGTGCAACGTGCCCCGGTTCTTCCTCGAACTGGACGACTGACAGCCGGATAACGATAACTTAGCAAAGCGAAGCGGGCCCTTGCGGGTCCGCTTCAGTGTCTTATTATTCAATCAGTATTCCTCTGAATCAATCGTCGTCATCGTCGTGGTGATGGTGACGGTGCTTGTAATATTTCCTGTAGTTCTTGTAGGTCTCCTTGCGATATTTCTCGTAAGCCTTACGCTGCTTCTTGTAGTACTTGCGGGCCTTCTTGTCGTAATGACGGTGGTGAGGCCGCGGGCGGTAATGGTGGTGATGGGGTGGAGGCGGCGGAAGGAAATATCCCGGGTAGGAGTTGACTGACATTGAAACACCGTCAGTCCCTATTGAGAATGAAAAGCCGGTATCGGCTACTGCTGTCGATGTCGCTCCGAGCAACGCTATGACAAATATCGTAATAAATTTTTTCATGACCGTAGGTGTTTTAATAGTTATAAATTTAAGATAAGGGATGATTTCTCATCGTATTATAATGACAACCGTTTTGACGAAAGGTTTGACAGAGCAAGTCAAAAAAGCACCAAACGCACCAAAAAATCCGACATTTTCACCAAATTCACGACCTTTCTGACACTCCGGAGCCCCATTTTGCCGTCCGAGGGGAATCCGGCATCAGTGGAGCATGAGGGATATGTGGGTGCGTTCCGACGGGAATCTCAGCATCTCCCCTGTGGCGCGGGAACTGAACACAATGCGGGTCAGGACTTCAATGGTCACGTCAAAATCAAGCGACCCGCGATAGCCGTCGTCAATCCGGCACGAGCCTCCGCCCACAATAAAGATGTGATTATTGTCATCAATGAGCGGGTCCGAGACTCTGACGGCTGATTTCCATGCCGGATTGGCCGCGGCAAGTACGCCGAGACACATCAGCGGATTGACCAGCCGGCCCATGCCCCGCGGATAGAGATGACGCCCCGTGCCGTCGGTCGCCGGCGCGAGCACGGTGAACTGCCGGTCAGGGAATGATTCCCTCAGCGCCCTCAGGGCCGCGGTCCGGGCATCCTCGTCAATGCCGAGCAATTCATTGACCTGAACGAAACGGTCGCGGTCAACGGCCCACGCCATGCCGGCCACCGGCACACCCTCGCGCCCCACGGCCACAAACTTCCCGCCTTTTCTGAAACTGAGGTCGTCCATTATGTTCAGGAAATCACGGTGGGAATGGATAACGCCTCCGGGACGCGCAAGCTCATACCGCTCAAACGAATCAAACACCTCCGGCGCATACAGGTCATCGACCGGATGATATTTCTCCACCACCGGAAACGGGTGAAACGAGGTGAAGCACTGACGGTCCGCCAGATAGACGGTGGAGAAGCCGAAACGGTCAAAATAGCTGTAGAGCCAGTCATGGGCCGGAATCAGGGCACACATCATTGACCCGCGCTCACGCGAAATTTCTATTGCCTGACAGACGAGCGAAGTCATGTAGCCCTTTCCGCGGCTGCGCCGGGCCGTTGACGCACCGCACAGATAACTGAGCGGGACACGCTGCCCGGCCATGGTCATGTCAAACCGGACCATCTGCAGACTGCTTTCAATGCGCCCGTCGTCATTGGTGACCGTCATGACATCCTCATCATGATAGACACGCGAGAAATACATGTCGGCATACTCCGGCGAATCGCCGAAACACTCAATCCACAGTCGTCTGATATTATCTTTCTTGCTCATGTTATAATAACATCCGGTGACAACCAAGGTTCTCTGATGCGGACACAAAACATAGCCGGCAGGAAAACGGCCATCCCATAGCGGGGGCTGCATTTTCCTGCCGGTTAAAA
The DNA here is from genome assembly GCA_947627615.1 of uncultured Muribaculaceae bacterium. Taxonomy (GTDB): domain Bacteria; phylum Bacteroidota; class Bacteroidia; order Bacteroidales; family Muribaculaceae; genus Paramuribaculum. The sequence continues at coordinate 37,774 of CANQWS010000017.1, forward strand.
ATTCAGTCAGAAGAGCTGTCAGGGCAAGGCGTCGATAGCTTTCAGGGCGGAGTTGTTGCGGTCTCTGACATCCTTTATTATCATCTCCATCCGCTGCACCACGGCGGGATAGGACTTGGCAACGTTATTGCGCTCGCCGGTGTCATCAACCTTGAAGAGCTGCGGTTCCTTGGTCAGACCGGTCTCTATTTCAGTTCCCCAGGGAACTATGGCGGGACCGTCGCTGGGCACTATGTATTTCCACTCGGGGGTGAGAAGCGACAAGGTATTGTCGTAGGCTTGTTCCATCACCCAGGGACGCGGAGCAAGGCTCTTGCCGAGGAAGCAGTCAAGACGGTTGTAGCTGTCGGGGGCCGCGCCGCGGGGTATGCGGGCGTCAATCATCGAAGCCAGAGAGGCAAGCAGGTCAATGTGCGATGACAATGCCTCGTCGACCTGACCGGACTGTGTGTTGCCGGGCCAGCGGACAATGAACGGGACTCTGGTGCCGCCCTCGTAGGCGCTGTACTTTCCGCCGCGCAGTCCGCCCGTGGGCGAATGGCCGTTGAGCAGTTCCTTGGCTCGGTCCTCGTAGCCGTCGTCGACAACCGGACCGTTGTCACTCGTCAGAATCACAAGTGTGTTGTCGGACAGGCCGAGACGGTCGAGTTCTTCAAGCACGCGTCCCACCGACCAGTCGAACTGGGCTATTGCATCGCCACGGTGTCCCATATTTGTCTTTCCGCGGAAACGCTCGTGGGGGAAACGGGGCACATGCACGTCGTTGGTGGCGAAATAGAGGAAGAAAGGCTCGTCGGCATGATTGCGGATGAAACGCACGGCATGCTCGGTAATTGAATCGGCGATATTCTCGTCTTTCCAGAGCGCCTTGCCTCCACCGCGCATGAATCCTATACGCGAGATGCCGTTGACTATGGACATATCGTGTCCGTGGCTCGGACGCAGGTTTGTCAGGAGTTCGGGGTTGTCCTTGCCGGTAGGTTCTCCCGGGAAATTTCTGTCATATCTGACTTCAATGGGTGCCGAGGGGTCATAATTGGCCACTTTGCCGTTCTCGATGAACACGCAGGGTACACGGTCGGCCGTGGCCGCCATGATATAGGAGTAATCGAAGCCGAGATCGCCGAGCGCAGCGGGCAGCGGGGCGTTCCAGTCCTGCTCGCCGGTCTTGTCTCCGAGACCGAGGTGCCATTTGCCCACGGCGGCGGTGGCATAACCGGCGCTTTTGAACGCATCGGCCATGGTGTACTGCTCGGGGCGGATTATCATTCCGGCGTTGCCGGGAGCGATTTCCGTATCCTTTCGGCGCCATGCGTATTCGCCGGTCAGCATGGAGTATCTCGAAGGAGTGCTGGTGGCGGCGGTGGCATGGCAGTTGGTGAACCTCACGCCCTGAGAGGCGAGGGCATCCACATTGGATGTGGTCACATTCTTAGCTCCGTAACAGCTCAAATCGCCATAACCGAGGTCATCGGCAAGGATAATCACCACATTGGGCTTCTCCTTAGGTCTTTCGGCTACACCCTGAGCGGAGGCAGAGGCTACCGCCACGCCGGCCGCTCCGAGCGTCATTGCCTTTAAAGTCAGATTTTTAGGCATAGATTTATATAGATTTATATTGTTAGTATGCGAACATGGGGTAGGCCTCCATGATGGAGTTGACCTTGGCCTTCACGCTTGCTATCACGGAGGCGTCCTCCGGCGATGACAGCACAGTGTCAATCAGGTCCACGATAACCTCCATGAGGCTCTCGTTGGCGCCGCGTGTGGTGATGGCGGGAGTGCCGAGGCGTATACCCGAGGTCTGGAACGGCGAGCGGGAATCAAACGGAACCATGTTCTTGTTGGCGGTTATGTCTGACTCCACGAGAACGCGTTCGGCCACCTTACCGGTGAGTTCGGGGAATTTTGTGCGGAGGTCAATCAGGAGGCAGTGGTTGTCAGTGCCGTCCGAAATCACCTTGTAGCCGCGTTCCATCATGGCCTTTGCCATAACGGCGGCATTTTTCTTGACCTGCATCTGATACTCGCGGAACGCGGGCTGGAGTGCCTCGTGGAAAGCCACAGCCTTGGCGGCGATCACATGCTCGAGCGGACCGCCCTGTACGCCGGGGAACACCGCAGAGTTGAGAAGAGCCGACATCATGCGCACTTCACCTTTGGGAGTGGTTTTGCCCCAGGGGTTGGGGAAATCCTTGCCCATCAGGATGATACCGCCACGCGGGCCGCGGAGGGTCTTGTGGGTGGTCGAAGTCACGATGTGGGCGTATTTCACGGGGTTATCGAGCAGGCCGGCAGCAATCAGACCGGCGGGGTGAGCCATGTCGACCATGAAGATGGCACCAATCTCGTCAGCCAGACGACGCATGCGGGCATAGTCCCATTCACGGGAATAGGCGCTCGCGCCACCTATGATGAGGCGGGGACGCTCGCGGCGGGCCACTTCCTCCATCTGCTCGTAGTCAACCAGTCCGGTTTCGGCATCCACGTTGTACTCCAGAGCCTGGAACATCAGTCCGGAGAAATTGACGGGGCTTCCGTGTGACAGATGTCCGCCATGTGACAGGTTGAGTCCGAGGAATTTATCGCCGGGGTTCAGGCAAGCCATGAACACGGCCATATTGGCCTGGGCGCCCGAATGGGGCTGCACATTGGCATATTCGGCGTTGAAAAGTTTCTTAACACGGTCTATGGCAAGCTGCTCAACCTGGTCAACCACCTGGCAACCGCCATAGTAGCGATGGCCGGGATAGCCCTCGGCATATTTGTTGGTCAGGCAGGAGCCCATGGCACGCATCACGTCATCGCTAACGAAGTTCTCGGAAGCAATCAGTTCGATGCCTTTTTTCTGGCGCTGATACTCTTTGTCAATCAGTTGGAAGATTTCATTGTCATGTTGCATAGCGTAATACCTTAGAATTGTTATTTTATTTTGGATTGTTTGATTTCTTTTTCTTCATCACGGTCCAGCCGAAACGCCCCAGAGCGTCGCCATGACCGAAATACTGACCGTGGGCATAGTTCAGGAGTCCGGCACGGTCAAGCCTGAAAGCTCCGGTTTCGGGGTCCAGAAGGGCCTCGTCGGCCAGGACATTGACAACTTCGGCAAGAAACATGTCGTGGCTGCCGAGCTTCAGAATCCGCTTCACCCGGCATTCGATGCTGACAGGCGATTCCGCCACGGACGGGCAGCATACGGCCACTCCCGGTTCAGGAGTCAGGCCTGTTTCGGCCCATTTGTCGTAGTCACGCCCCGAACGCACTCCGCACCAGTCCGTGGCTCCAGCCATGGCCTCGGTGGTCAGGTTTATGGTGAATTCCATATTGTCACGCACCAGCGGATAGGAATAGCGTTCAGGTCTCAGCGAAATGTAGCACATTGCCGGATCCGTGCACACGGTCCCGGTCCAGGCTACGGTTATGAGATTGGAACGCTCGGAATTTCCACAGCTCACCAATACCGCCGGCAGCGGATAGATCATGGTTCCCGGTTTCCACTGTTGCTTCATTGCTCTCGGAGATGACTGGAAAGGGGTCTGTAAAAAACAATCAGTCGATTATGGCGTCACCGGCTTTCACCGTGTGGCCGCAATAATGGCAGCGGATGGTCACATTGTCACGGTCGGTCACCCAGAAACGGGTGCGCATAGGCTCATTGTTGGTGATGCACTTGGGGTTGCCGCAGCGCACTATGCCCACTATCTCGTCAGGCAGAGCAACGGGACGCTTCTCCACCACCTCATAGTCACGGATTATGTTGATTTTAGCGTGAGGTGCAATGAGGGCTATTCTGTTGAGCACATCCTCGGGAAATTCCACATCGGCCACCTTGATGATTCCTTTGGTGCCGAGATGCCGGCTCGAAAGGTTATTGCCGATGGTGACGTTGTTGGTCATCTTTTCAATGCCCAGTATGCGCACTGCCTGGAAAAGGGCACCGCAGGGCACGCGGTCAATCACTGTACCGTTGCGGAGAGCCGCCACGGCGAGTTCCTTCTTGTTCTGTGTCATGATTCAGCCTCCTTGTAAATATCTATGCCGAGGGCCTTGCAGATAATGGCCTGGCGTGCGAAAAGTCCGTTACGTGCCTGTTCGAAATAATAAGCCTTGGGGTTGTCATCGACATCCCGGTCAATCTCGTTGACGCGGGGCAGCGGATGAAGCACCCTCAGATTGGGTTTGGTGTCCTCAAGCATGTCATTGCGCAGAGTATAGAGGTTCTTGACGCGCTCGTACTCCATGATGTCAGAGAACCGCTCGCGCTGCACGCGAGTCATGTAAAGGATATCGGTATCGGCAAGCACTTCGGCGTCGAACTCGGTATGTTCGGTGTAACGTATGCCGTTGGCGTCGCAGAAATCGCGGTATTCCTTAGGCATTCTCAACTCGTCACATGCCACAAAGCGGAATGTGGGGTTGAAATATCTCAGAGCCATAAGCAGGGAGTGGACCGTGCGGCCGTATTTGAGGTCCCCGACCATGGTGATGGTGAGGTTTTCGAGCGTTCCCTGAGTCTTGTAGATCGAGTAGAGGTCAAGCATGGTCTGCGAGGGATGCTGATTGGCTCCGTCGCCGGCATTTATCACCGGAGTCTCGGTGACTTCCGTGGCATAGCGCGCGGCGCCCTCGAGATAGTGGCGCATGATTATCAGGTCCACATAGTTGCTGACCATTTTGATGGTATCCTTGAGGGTCTCGCCCTTGGAAGAACTTGTGGTTGAAGCATCCGAGAAACCGATTATTCGGCCACCGAGACGGTTCACTGCGGTTTCAAAACTGAGACGGGTGCGGGTAGAGGGTTCAAAAAAAAGAGTCGCCACAACCTTTCCGTCCAGGATTTTATGGTTGGGGTGCTCTTCAAAAAAACGTGCCCGCTCGATAAGGTCGAGAATCTCGTCGCGCGAGATGTCGTCGATTGAAACGAGGCTGTTGGTATTCATAACTCTTACCGTGTAATGATTGTGTCGGCAAATTTACGCAAAAATCATGAGACTTCAGCCGCTGCGGCAATAAAAAATCAGGCCCTGACCGAGGTTATTGCCAGATTGGCATTTTTTTGTTAGTTTTGCATCCGTAATATGGCAGCAGCAGATTCTACATCAAGCTTTTTCAGCCGGTTGGGCTCTTCACTCAAGAGTCTGGTCAAGATGGCCTTGCAGTCACGCCGGCCCACCGTGCGTCCCGTCGCCGCCCCCGGCGAGCGGCTGATAATTATGGGCAACGGCCCGTCGCTTGCCGACACCATTCGCGATTGTCAGGAATCGCTGGCCGGGAACCGGCTGCTGGCCGTCAATTTCGCAGCCAATGCCGATGAGTTCTACCGTCTCCGGCCTGACTACTTCGTGATGGTTGACTCGGGACTGTTCACTCTGCTTGACCATCCCAACATAAAGCTGCTCTGGAACAATCTTGCAACCCGCATAGACTGGCCCATGACGCTGCTTGTGCCCGTCAAAGCAAAGATTCCGGTGACTCTTCCGGCCAACATCGGCGTGCAGCGGTTCAATCCGGTTGGCGTGGAGGGTTTCGCATGGCTCGAGAATCTGGCCTACAGATCCGGCGCCGGTATGCCGAGGCCCCGCAATGTGCTCATTCCGTCGATAATGCTCGGAATGATGCTGGGATACAAGGAAATCTACCTGACAGGCGCCGACCACGGTTGGACAAAAACGCTTGACGTGACCGACGACAATCTGGTGGTCAGCATTCAGCCGCATTTCTACAAGGACAATGAAGCCGAGGCCCAGCGCGTTGCCTCCGTCTACAAGGACATACGCCTGCATCAGCTCATGTACAGTTTCTATGTGGCCTTCCGCTCCTACTTCACCGTGCGCCGCTACGCCGAATATCGTGGAGTCAGAATCTTCAACTCCACCCCCGGCAGCTTCATCGATGCCTTCGAGCGGCGTCCGCTCCCTTGACCATCACAACATCTTCACATCTCCATCAATAAGCCCACACTCATGTCAGAAAAATCCCTCATATCCGGAACCCGCCGGCTCTGTCTGCTCTTATTGCTGTCTGCGGTCATGACCGCTGTGGCCGACGACCGTAAGCTTTTCTATCTCAAAGGTCCGGTCAAAACGGCCACATTCGATGCCGTCATCTCTTTCCAGTCATTTCCCGCGAACGAACCTGTCACCCGCTCATTTTCAGAAGACGGCACCTTGCTGCCTAACGACGAACTGGGAGAGATGACCGTGACACGCGAAGAGGATTCCGTCACTTTCAGATATGAATCATGGAAAGGAAACCACCAGGAGACCTTTCGTATCACACCTGAAGGTTATCTTAGGGGATTCACAGGCAAGTCCGAGGACCTCGAGTACGAATACACCCTGTCAACGGGAAACGGCGACCTTGACCTTGAGACCATCATCGTGACCTCGCCGACGGGAAACAAGACCTACTCCGCGGCCGTCTACAAGGTAATCGAACGCGACAAATACGGCAACTGGACGCGCCGGACGGCAAAGATCAACAGATCCTACATCAGGGAAGAGACCTGCAAAATCACCTATTACGAGTGACCTGCCCTTCAGAATCGGTCCTCTGAGCAACCGCACCTCACGAAAAAAGGCAGTTCCATTTAATTTAAATGGCCCTTACAATCTTATTGTCGTCAATTATGCGTAACTTTGCGTTATCCTGCACTTGAATGAACAATAATTCAGTCAATGCGGATAAAGATTAATCAGACAATCCGGCAGAGTACACCAACTTATAACATTCAACTCCATGGAAACCTGGAACCAACTTTCAGATACTGAAATCAAAATGGGATTCGTTGCCTCATGCATAGAGAGCGCTGCAGAACGTATCGGTTGCCGATATGAGGAAATGCTTGACAGGATGGAGGCAGTTGGATTGATTGACAATTATATATATCCCCATTACGACGCCCTTCACACTGAAGACAGAATCAATCTGACCGACAACATAATCGAAACACTTAACCGCTGGGAATCAAACAAAACACGTAAGGCATGAAGGATAAGATAGAAATATACCATGCGTCTACGGAAACAATCATGAAGCCATTATGCGGCATAGGACGTAAGAACCTTGACTTCGGCCCAGGGTTCTATATGACCGATGTCTACGATCAGGCTGTGATGTGGGCTACCCGTCGCGCATCCGAACGACAGTTGCCTGCAATACTTAATGTATACCTGCTTGACCGCGACAAAATGTTTAAGGAAGCTCGCATCAAGGTTTTTGAAGACTATGATAAAGAATGGCTCAACTTCATTGTATCGTGCAGAAAGGGCGAGCACGTGTGGGAAGAGTATGACTATATTGAAGGCGGAGTGGCAAACGATCGCGTGATTGACACCGTCAATCTATATATCAACGGCCTGATATCAGAAGAAGGAGCCATCAGACGATTACGTTATCTCAGACCGAACAACCAGATTTGTATCCTGAATCAGGACATACTTGACAGATATCTTGAGTTTAATGAATCAATTAAATTGTCAGACTGATGGATAATTACAGCAAGGAAGTACTGGATATACTCAGATGGAGCCGAATGGGAGTCATTGCCTGCCGCATTGCAGAACTGCTCGGCATTTCTCCGCTTCAGGCTCTTAAGAATTTCTATCGCAGCGCCACATGCCGACGGTTTCAGGACCGCAGCACAGGGCTGTACGTCCAAAGTGACTACTACATCGCCGATGACTACATTCTGGAACTCCAGAACATGGAGCTAAAAAAAGAACACGGCAACCGCCTCGATTAAGGCGCCGGCAAAATCGTCCGCAGGTTGCGGACGATTTCAGACATACAAATTTTCTACAGGATGTAGATAGCTTACATTTTTATAGGGATAAATGCAGTATCGGATAAGGACGACCTGCTTCGTCAGTTTCATCGCGTGATATTACACGGAATCCTTTCGCTTTGTAGAAATTCAATGCCGAGGGATTCTGCTCGTTTACATCAACCTTTATCGCACCTCGTTGTTTTGCAAATTCCATTAACGCAGTCCCATAGCCCTGACTGCGACGGTCGCTGTCAATAAATAGCATTTCTATTGCGTCAGGACTCAATCCGATGAATCCGGCGTACACCCCTTTGTCAGCAATGGCATAGAGATCAACAAATAGTCAGGAATCAAAGCAGCCTTTATCCCACTGAAATCTTCTTCTTTCAGAAAATCATGCGTAGCCATTACATTACCGAACGCTCCCATATCCCGGCGAGCGTCTCATAATCTTCTTCGGTGCATCGTGCTATTTCCACATTACAAAAATAGTGATTTTTCACGGGATTTCAGTGCCCAATAGCCCGCAATCTGTCAGAAATTTCGTCCGACAAAAGGGAGCTGAGAAAATTGAGAATTGGAAAATAATGTATAATTTTGTATTATGAGACAGGATTTGACACTCTCTCAGAATAAAGAGTACCGTAGCTGAGTTACGGAACTCAAGCAGCGGTACCTGGCCGCTCGTCTTAAAGCCTCCGTAGATGCCAACCGCACATTGTTGGAATACTATTGGAGCGTTGGACGAGACATCGCCGACAAACAGTATGCCAACACTTATGGCTCCAAATTTTATGAGACGTTGAGCCGTGATTTGAGATTGGAAATGCCCGGAGAGAAAGGCTTTTCTCAGAGAAATCTTAGAAATATGTATGACTTTTATTATACATATAGTCAGACTATTGAGATTTTGCAGCAGGCTGCTGCAAAATCTTCCTCGTTAAATCGTCGGCAGAGTGCTGACGATTTACTAAAAGAAATCTTCTCCATTCCGTGGGATCATCAATGCAGAATCGTATCCAAATGTAAGAAGAATCCGGACAAGGCTCTCTTCTTTGTCCACAAGGTTATAGAAAATGGCTGGGGACGCGATGTGTTGCTGAATTTCCTCGGCACTGACTTATATGAGCGTCAGGCGAAAGCCATCACCAATTTCAGCAAAACGCTTCCGGCACTTCAAAGTGATCTTGCCCAGCAGACCACCAAAGATCCATACCTGTTCGATTTCCTTACGATGACGGAGAACTATAACGAGCGTGAACTTGAAGACGCTCTTGTCGCCAACGTGACTAAATTTCTTGTTGAACTGGGTACCGGATTCGCTTACATGGGAAGACAGTATCGTTTGCAGGTAGGCGAAAAAGAAATCTTCATCGACCTTCTGTTTTACAATACCCGTATACACGCCTATTGTTGCGTAGAATTGAAAACGGGCTCATTCGAGGCATCCCACCTCGGGCAGTTAGGTTTATATGTCACGGCTGTCAATCATCAGCTGAAGACGGAATACGACAATCCTACTATCGGGCTGTTGATATGCAAGGATAAGGACAACATCGAGGCTCAATATTCATTAGAGGCATACAATCTTCCTCTTGGAATATCTCAATACGAGCTGTCCAAACTTATTCCCAAAGAGATAAAAAGTTCCCTGCCATCCATAGAGCAGATAGAATCAACGCTGGAAAAATTATAGGAGAACAGCAAGGAATGGCATCTTTCCCCACCTGCCTTCGAGAGTTCATTGCATGAGCTGAGAAAATTGAGAAGCGCATTCTTTCGGGAGAAAAATTTGCGAGTTTAAAATAAAAGCCGTAACTTTGTAAACGCTAACATAACACCGAAATAAACGGTCAACCGATGGAATCTCAGTCAGAACTGGCAGTGGGATTTCTAAATTTTTTGCTCTGTAATATCAACATTAAAATCACACATACACCATGCCCATCACTTACATGACAAAGGAAGGCTACAAAAAGAAAATGGAAGAAATAGCCTACCTCGAATCAGTCAAACGACCTGAAATCTCTCGTGCCATAGCCGAAGCCCGCGACAAAGGCGACCTGTCGGAAAACTCTGAATACGATGCAGCCAAGGAAGCCCAGGGTATGCTGGAAATGAAGATTGCCCAGCTCAAAGACCTTGTGGCAAGCTGCCGCATTATCGATGAAAGCAACCTCAACAACGAGGAAGTGCAGATTCTCAACATTGTCACAATAAAGAATGTGGCCAACGGAATGCAGATGACCTACACCATAGTGGCTGACTCCGAAGCCAACCTGAAAGAAAAGAAAATCGGTTCCAGCACTCCCATTGCCCAGGGCCTCATAGGCCACAAGCTCGGCGAAGTAGTTGAGATCAAAGTGCCTGCCGGAATGATGAAATTCGAAATAGTCAAGATTGAATATTAATTATGGCATCCGTTTTCTCCATGATTGTCGCAGGCGAGATTCCCTGCTACAAGGTGGCCGAAGATGACAAACATCTGGCTTTTCTTGACATAAATCCGGTTGCTCCGGGCCACACTCTGGTCATTCCCAAGAAAGAGATAAACTATCTCTTTGACATGGACGACCAGGAATATCTGTCGCTAGAACTCTTTGCCAAGCGCGTGGCCGAGGCCATGGACCGCGCACTCCCCTGCAAGCGTGTAGCCGAAGCCGTGATAGGCCTCGAAGTGCCTCACGCCCATATCCATCTGGTGCCCATCAACACCGAAGGCGACCTGAATTTCTCGCACAAGCTCTCGCTTCCCGGCGAGGAAATGGAATCGATAGCAGCAGCCATCGCTGCCGAGTTCTGAGCTGAAACCAATCGCCGCAGGGAAGCAGCGCCATGAGTAAAGTCCACTGGTTCAACCCCGAGAATGACCTTGCTTTAGCCGCAGACCTGTCGAACTATACACCGCCACGCCCTGCCGCAGCCCTGCGCCGCGCCGGAGCGTGGCTTCCTTCTTTATGGGCCGCGCCCGATGACATGGTGCTTGTCACGGACAGCGACATGCCGATACCTGCCGGCGATTACACCCCCGCTCCATGGGGCTGGAGCCAGTACACCCGTACTGTGTTTCTGCACCAGGGTGCAAATCCCGGACTCATGCCCTCGGAAGAGCAAATCAGCCGAATCAGACAACTCAGCCATAGACGCTCCGCCGCCAAGGTGCTCCGGCTGTGCGGCACTCCGGAACGGTTCATTCCCATAGAAGCCACCGACACAGACTCGGCCATAAAAGCCATCAGGGATATGGACGGGGACGCCATAGTGAAACTGCCGTGGTCATGCAGCGGACGCGGAATCATGGCAACACGGGCCATGCCTCACCGACGGCTCCGGGACACTGTAGAGGGAATGATCAGGCGTCAGGGAAGTGTGATGATCGAACCACGCTATGAACGGTTAAAGGATTTCGCCACATTATACTATCTGTCAGACGGCAAGGCCGAATACCGGGGGCTGTCAGTGTTTGCCACAGACCGGTCCGGCAATTACACCGGCAACATAATAGCACCTCAGAGCGAGCTTTGGTCGCTTCCGGGCATTGACCTGACTCCTTACATAGAGTCACTTACTCCTGCCCTGACGGAGGTGTTCGGGCATGACTACACCGGATGGGCCGGAGTGGACATGCTGAGCTACCGTACCGAACGTGGCGCCATAGCCGTTGCTCCGTGCATTGAGGTCAACCTGCGGATGACAATGGGAATAGCGGCCCTCCTTGCCGAAAAATCCGGACGCGTTCCATGGCGAAAAGCCCTGCTGCGTGTGGCTCTTGCCGGAGAGGTCCTGCCCCACGAAGCCCTCGCATTTTCCATCGAGCCTCCCGCACCAGATCTCCCTCTTTCCGCCCCGGTTATCACCATCACCCCGGAATCACCACGGAAGCCAACAACACCCTAACAACCACCATATTACATAAGTAAAATAAGGCATTTGTTTTAAGGCGGCAAAAGTTTCTTGTGTTTTTGAACGATTTCACTTTGTGTTTTTGAAAAAGGAGTGGATTCAGGAGTCAAAGTGATACGGTCAGAATCGGCGAAGAAGACCGTAGAGCACGTGAAGCGGGAGCCCCATCACATTATAGAAACTGCCTTCGATGCCCTTGATTCCAACGGCGCCAATCCATTCCTGAATGCCGTAAGCACCCGCCTTGTCAAGAGGCCGGTAACGCTCCACATATTCGGCTATCTCTTCAGCCGACAGGTCCGCGAAAACCACTCTTGTAGCGACGCTCTCCGACAGCATACGTCCGGAAGCCGCTACCGCCACTCCGGTCACCACCGTGTGACTCTTGCCGGAGAGCATTGACAGCATCCGGCACGCATCGGCCTCATCGGCCGGTTTCCCGAGGACCTGACCGTCACATATCACAACGGTATCGGCCGTGATGACGAGCTCGTCGGGAGCCATCAGCGGCAGGTAAGCCTCGCATTTCTTTGCAGCTATATATCCCGGCACCTCCATGGCATCAAGCTCCGCTGGATAACTTTCATCAATATCCTTCAGCGGCCGCACTTCAAAATCCAGATCGAGCATGGCAAGCAGCTCCCGGCGCCGTGGCGAAGCACTCGCGAGCACAATGCGGTAACGGTCAAGTGATTCAAGAGCCCTCATAGTCACCATCCGAAAGCTTTTCCGCCGGCCATCCACAGCTCCTTGGCCCGGAGTATCTGTTCAAGCAGGTCGCGGGCCACGCCGTAGCCGCCGCTCACGGGGGATATGTAGGTGGCTATGTTTTTTATATCATCGCACGCATCAGCCGGAGCCACACTGAGTCCCGCCGCACGCATGCACTGGTAATCAGGCACATCGTCGCCCACAAACGCCACTTCACCGGCATCAAGGCCATTCCGGTCCATCCATGAACGGAAGCACTCTATTTTCTCCGACACGCCCATGAATATATCCGTTATTCCGAGACCACGGTAGCGCACATCAACGCCTTTTGACCGGCCGCCGGTGATTATGGTAATCTTAAGGCCGGTCTTCACGGCATACTGCAAGGCATATCCGTCCTTGATGTTTACCATACGCAGAGGTTCACCGTCGGCGGAGGTGGGAATGGTTGAAGGCGACAGCACGCCGTCAACGTCAAACGCCACGCCACGTATTTTTTTCAGGTCGTAGGCAATAGAGCTCATTTATCGTAGTATTTTAGGATTGAGTCTGAGATTGTTCTGTAGAGGGCAGCTTCGTCAGGCTGCAGCAACGACGCATGTTTATCGATAACGCCACGGTCACCTCTGACCGCAGGACCGGTCTGAGCCTCGGCGGGGCGCATCTTCATGGCCTTTGACATGGTTTCCCGGAGCAAAGGATAGAGCACCGTGAGGTCCGTGCCTGTCTCGCGGCGCAGTATGTCGTCGGCTATGGCCCAGAGATGGTTCGTGAAATTGCAGGCGAACACAGCCGCGGCATGCATGCGGCAGCGTGTAGTGCCATCGGCATGATGCACCTTCGGACTAATGGTCCGGGCCAGGGAAACGACAAGTTCCTCGTCGGCCTTATCCGCCGCCTCGACAAATATCGGCACTTCGGCAATATCCACCTCCACGCCTTTGGAAAAAGTCTGCAACGGATAGAACACCCCGTAACGGCCGGAGAGCGGACTCAGCGCCGAAGCCGGCACACCCCCCGACGTATGCAGCCACAGGGCCTCGGTCACAGGTGTCAGTTCCGAGGCCAGAGCGGCGATGGCATCGTCCTTTACAGCCATCAGATATAAATCGGCATCGGCAGGAATCGCCTTCTTGTCGCTTACCGCCACAGCCGATTTCAGTTTCGAGGCCAGAGCGGCAGCATGTCCGGGCGTGGGGCTGTAGACGGCAACGGTTTCTATGGCTCCGGCATTCTCAAGCGCAGGAGCGAGAGCCGAAGCCACATTGCCGGAACCTATGATGACAGCGCGCAACGGTCCGTTCATTCGCGGTTGCTCCATTTACCTACATGGACGCGCTCCCAGAGCAGTTTGGAAGTATCAACAGGCTTGCGCACCTCGTCCTTATGTCCGAAAGTCATTATGCACAGCACCGGAAGCTCTCCCGGCATTCCGAGCAGTTCCTGAACATATTCCTCAGAAGGAATATCGGAGGCCGTGAAACGTCCTCTGACCTGAATCCAGCAGGAGCCGAGGCCAAGGTCTTCGGCCTGAAGCTGCATGTAGGCTGCCGCTATTGAAGCGTCCTCGACCCAGGGGTCGCTCAGCTCCGGATTGCCGGCAACGACAATGGCCAGACGGCAGCGGCCCACGGGAGCCGCGCCCGCCGGCTTGCATTCGGCCAGACGCGTAAGCATTTCGGGGTCCTCCACGCATATAAACTGCCATGAACGGCTGCTCTTCGATGTGGGGGCCAACAGTGCGGCCTCAAGAATGAGCCTTACATCCTCGGAGCTGATAGGCTCCGAGGTGTAACGGCGTATGCTGTGACGGCGTACCGCCAGTTCGTGAAAACTCTCCATGGTCAGCGAGATTATTTATAGTCCTGCCAGGGGGTGATTCCGATAGTCTCGACCGGCTTGGCAAGGAACGCCCTGACGAAAGCCGATGCGAGACGGGCGTTGGTCATCAGGGGTATGTTGTGGTCAACAGCTCCGCGGCGTATGCGGTATCCGTTGGTAAGTTCGCGTTTGGTGTGGTTCTTGGGGATGTTTATGATGAAATCCACCTTGTGCTGCGAAATCAGGTCAAGCACATTATTCTCTGCGCCTTCCTCGTCGGGCCATCCCACAGGCTGGGCCTCTATGCCGTTCTCGTTAAGGAAACGGGCGGTACCTTCGGTGGCGTAGATTTTGAATCCGCCCTCGTCAAGCAGACGGCATGCCTCAAGCATGTCAACCTTACCGCGGACATCGCCCGAGCTGACAAGCACGGCTTCCTTGGGAGGCGTGATGCCGACGGCAAGCATGGAGGTCAGAAGAGCCTCGTCGAAATCCTTGCCGATGCAGCCGACCTCGCCGGTCGATGACATGTCGACACCCAGAACCGGGTCAGCCTTGTGCAATCGTCCGAAGCTGAACTGCGAGGCCTTGACGCCGATATAATCGATGTCGAAAGTGGAGGTATCCACCTTGCCTACGTTCTCGCCGAGCATGATGCGTGTGGCTGTCTCGATAAAGTTTTTCTTGAGTACCTTGCTCACGAACGGGAACGAACGTGATGCGCGGAGGTTGCACTCGATCACCTTCACATCGTTGTTTTTGGCGAGATACTGTATGTTGAAGGGGCCGGAAATGTTCAGCTCCTTGGCTATGCGTGCCGAGATGCGCTTGATGCGGCGGGCGGTAGCCATGTATATTTTCTGTGCGGGGAACACGAGAGTGGCGTCGCCGGAGTGAACGCCGGCAAATTCCACATGCTCCGATATGGCATATTCCACCACGCGTCCGTTCTGGGCCACGGCATCGAACTCTATTTCCTTGGCGTTCTGGAGGAATTCCGTAACAACCACAGGATATTCCTTTGACACCTTGGCAGCCATGCCGAGGAAGCGGTGCATCTGCTCATAATCGTAGCAAACGTTCATTGCCGCGCCTGAAAGCACGTAACTCGGTCTGATCAGTACGGGGAATCCTATCTCGCGGACGAACTGGTCGATTTCCTCGGTTGTGGTGACTTCCTTCCATCTGGGCTGGTCAATGCCGAGCTGGTCAAGCATGGCCGAGAATTTATGACGGTTCTCCGCACGGTCAATGGAAACGGGCGAGGTTCCGAGCACAGCCACATCGGCGCGATAGAGCTTCATGGCCAGATTGTTGGGAATCTGACCGCCCACGCTGACAATCACGCCGTGAGGACGTTCCAGATCAATGATGTCCATCACGCGCTCGAAACTGAGCTCGTCGAAGTACAGACGGTCACACATGTCGTAATCCGTCGATACGGTCTCGGGGTTATAGTTGATCATCACGGCCTCATATCCGAGTTTGCGGCATGTCGAGGCGGCATTGACCGAACACCAGTCAAACTCAACGGAGCTGCCTATGCGGTAGGCGCCTGAACCGAGGGTCACCACGCTGTTGGTGGGCAGGCCGGTATAGTGGCGCGCTTTGGAGGCGTCTCCGTAAGTGACATAGAGATAGTTGGTGCGGTCAGGATGTTCTGAGGCCACGGTGTTTATGCGGCATACCTTGGGCAACACGCCGAGTTCCTTGCGACGAGCACGCACGAGGTTGCTCTCCTTCTCCATGTTGCCCGAGGGATTTTCAACAAGACGCGCGATCTGGAAATCGGAGAATCCGAGACGCTTGGCCTCGGCCATGGTCTCGGCATCGATCTCGCCTATCGACCCGAATCCTTTGAGGCGGTGTGCGTAGTCAACGATGTTGGCCAGACGGCTCACGAACCAGCGGTCGATCTTTGTCAGGTCAACTATGCGGTCAATGTCGTAGCCGGCCTCAAGGGCAGCGGCAATGGCGAAGATGCGCATGTCGGTGGGATGCGAGAGCGCCTTGTCAAGGTCATCGAAAGCTATGTCGTTATTGCCCACGAATCCGTGCATTCCCTGGCCTATCATGCGGAGGCCTTTCTGTATGATTTCCTCGAAGCTTTTTCCAATGGACATTATCTCGCCCACGGATTTCATTGACGAACCGATTTCACGGTCAACGCCTACGAATTTGGTGAGGTCCCAGCGAGGTATCTTGACAATCATATAGTCCACCTCAGGAGCCTTTGCTGCGGAATTGGGAGTGCCTTTCTCGCCAATCTGGTCAAGGTTGTAGCCGAGAGCCAGTTTTGCGGCCACGAAAGCGAGCGGATAGCCTGAGGCTTTCGATGCCAGAGCCGACGAACGGCTCAGACGGGCATTTATCTCAATGATTCGGTAGTCATTGGTTTCGGCATTGAACGCATACTGGATGTTGCACTCGCCCACAATGCCTATGTGGCGGACCACCTTGCGCGCAATTTCTTCAAGAAGTTTTATCTGGTCGTCGGAGAGCGAAACGATAGGCGCAACGACGATTGACTCGCCGGTGTGGATTCCGAGCGGGTCGAAATTCTCCATAGGCACCACGGTGAAGCAAAGGTCGCTTGCATCGCGGATCACCTCGAACTCTATCTCTTTCCAGCCCTTGAGCGATTCCTCTACGAGAATCTGCGATGAGAATGCAAGAGCGCTTTCACAATGCTTGCGGAGTTCGGGCTCGTCAGTGCAGATTCCGGAACCGAGGCCGCCGAGCGCGTATGCCGAGCGGACCATAACCGGATAACCGATACGTGATGCCACCCTTACGGCATCCTCCACCGTTTCCACGGCTTCCGACACCGGTGTCTTCACCTTTATTTCATCGAGTTTCTTCACAAAAAGGTCACGGTCCTCGGTGATCATTATAGCTTCCACCGATGTGCCGAGCACCTTCACGCCGTAGCGTTCAAGCGTTCCGTCGAGATAAAGCTGGGTTCCGCAGTTAAGCGCCGTCTGACCTCCAAATGCAAGCAGGATTCCGTCAGGACGTTCTTTCTTGATTACCTCTTCAACGAAGAAAGGCGTGATAGGCAGGAAATAAACCCTGTCGGCCACGCCTTCCGAGGTCTGTATCGTTGCGATGTTGGGGTTAATCAGCACCGTTGAGATGCCTTCCTCACGCATGGCTTTCAGTGCCTGCGAACCACTGTAGTCAAACTCGCCGGCTTGTCCGATTTTGAGGGCGCCGGAGCCCAAGAGCAGTACTTTTTTCATTGTTGTAAACAAAGTGGAAATCTTTGACTGCAAATTTACAACAAATCCTCTAATCCCGCCAAACATCCCCCATGAAATTTGTCCGGTCACCCGTTGCGTTTTATGGCTCTTGAATATCTCAACTGCGAAAGGTGGCATTAATGACGGTACAATAATTCTGCTGATATTGACAGTTTCCCCCAAATTCGCCATGAGCCTACGGCAGGCTCAACAGCGTTGACCTCGGCAGCGAGCCTATTGCTAATCTCGCCGAAAAAACTCAGATATGACTGAGAAATACCGCCGTGAGGCCATCGGCACTTTATTCAATACCGAGAAGGAGGTCGAATATTACCCAAGCGATTATGGCTGCTGCTAAAATCACGACGAAGTTGCACAAAGGTTTCGACTTGATAATTTGGAACTTATCGCAAATCCATGACAGAAGAACGGCTATCAATCCTATTGTCACATATACATACCAGTGGGCTATCATAACGAATTGTATTTGAAGTATTTTTCTTATTAGACGCGAATTCAGCCAAATCGTTACAGATGGCCGACAAAAAATTTTTTTAACATGGCCTCTCGTTGGTTATTAGCGGATGGGCAGAAAGGGCGGTATCTGAGGCGGGTAATTTGTTTCGGACTTGATTTTTTGGCGGCTGCGTAACAATCCGCGCGATTTTTTGCTTAATTTTGCAGGACAAGACAGGATGCCTGCTATGGAAAAAGACGCCCGGAGTTGCTATATAGCCATTGACCTGAAAAGCTTCTATGCTTCGGTGGAGTGTGTTGAGCGCGGACTGGACCCGCTCGACACCAATCTTGTAGTGGCCGATGACGAACGCACTTCGAAGACAATCTGCCTTGCGGTCTCGCCCTCGCTGAAATCCTACGGCATAGGTGGACGGGCAAGACTTTTCGAGGTGGAAAGCAGGATGCGGGATGTGAACCGGAGCCGGGGCCGTGCCGGCAGTTCCGTCTCGGCCAAAGAACTCGCCTCACGTCCCGACCTTCAGGCCGACTACATTGTGGCAAAGCCAAGAATGGCCCACTACATAACCTACAGCACCCGGATTTATGAGATATATCTCCGCTTCATAGCGCCTGAGGACATCCATGTCTATTCGGTTGATGAGGTGTTCATAGATGTGACTTCCTATCTCCGGACCTACGGCCTCACGCCACACGAACTTGCCATGAAGATGATTCGCGAAGTGCTGGACGAGACCGGCATAACGGCCACGGCCGGAATCGGCACGAATCTGTATCTGTGCAAGGTGGCCATGGATATAGTGGCAAAAAAGATGCCGCCCGATGCCGACGGGGTGAGAATCGCCGAACTTGACGAGATGAGTTACCGCAGACTGCTGTGGGACCACCGCCCCCTGACCGATTTCTGGCGCGTTGGGCGCGGAATCAGCCGGCGTCTCGAACCGTACGGCATAGTGACCATGGGCGACATTGCGCAGTGCTCGCTCCGCAATGAGAATCTGCTCTACCGGCTCATGGGCGTCAACGCCGAACTTCTCATAGACCATGCGTGGGGATGGGAGCCGGTGACAATGGCCCAGGTCAAGGCCTACCGGCCGGCCACACGCTCCCTGTGCAGCGGACAGGTTCTGCAGAAGCCCTACACAGCCGCGATGGCATCGACAGTGGCTATGGAGATGGCCGAGGGCGTGGCTCTGGACCTGCTTGACAAACGCATGGCCACGGACCAGATAGTACTCGAGGTGGGCTACGACACCGAAAGCCTCACCCGGCCGGAGATCCGCGACCGGTACACAGGCCGCATAACAAAAGACCGCTACGGACGTCTGGTACCGTTTCACGCCCACGGCACGGCCAACCTCGACACCCCGACATCATCGGTAAGCGAGATAACAGAGGCGGTTACGGGACTTTTCGACCGCATAGTCAATCCCATACTGCTCATCAGGAGACTGACAATTTCCGTGAACCGCATAGTTCCGGAATCGGAAATACGCGCCCCCAAGGCTGTACAGCTCGACCTTTTCTCCGATTACGAGGCTGTGGCGGCCGAATACCAACGCCGGCGCGAGTCAAAAGCCAAAGAGCGCCGGCTTCAGGAAACGGTGCTCAGAATCAAAAAGGCGTTTGGCAAAAACTCCATACTCCGCGGGCTGAATTTCGCGGAAGGAGCCACGCAACGCAACCGCAACCGCCAGATAGGAGGACACCATGAATAAGTATGACGACATAATAGATTTGCCTCACCACGTCTCGGCAACAAGAAAACCGATGACGGCCGAAGCCCGTGCGGCGCAGTTTTCCTCGTTCGCCGCCCTCAACGGCCATCAGGACGCCATTGACCACAGCGCAAAGGAACACTCCCATTCCGAGGATTTCCATGACGAAGACCCCACGATGCCCGACATCCCGATGTAGACCCTTTTTAAACAACTTTTTAATTTCAAATATATGCGTAAAATAATAGCAATCACCATGGCAGCAATTGCCGGAACCGTCTTCAGCCCCGAAGCCGAGGCTCTGAAACCTGACTGGGCACAGTTTGACCGCTATGCCAAAGCCAACACCGAACTTATATCCCAACCCGACAACGGCCGCAGGGTTGTGTTCTTCGGAAACTCAATCACTGACAACTGGGCATCACGCCGCCCGGAATTCTTCGCCTCGCACGGCTACACCGGACGCGGCATAGGCGGACAGTCCACCTATCAGTTCCTTGCCCGATTCCGCGAGGACGTGGTCAACCTGCATCCGGCCATAGTGGTGATCAACGCCGCCACAAACGACATAGCCGAAAACACGCATCGCTACAACGAGGACCGCACATTCGGCAACATCTGTTCAATGGTTGAGATAGCCCGGGCCAACGGCATAGATGTGATCCTGACCACTACCCTGCCCGCCGGCCATTTCGGATGGAATCCCGAAATCAAGGACGGTCCCGAGAAAATAACAAGACTTAACGAACGCCTCAAAAAATATGCCGCCGACAACGGCCTGACGTTTGTGGACTACTACAGCAAGCTGCTGGACCCCGACGGACGCAGCCTCAACAAAAACTTCACAGGCGACGGCGTACACCCCAACAACGACTGCTATCAGGTGATGGAGTCAATCATCACCCCTGTCATAGAGCAGAAACTCAGCAAAAAGAAATAACGGGCGATTACCCGTAAATTCCCCGTAACCTCCGCCTGCACCGACCGCATGGCGGAGGTTGTATTTTCCATGTATGTGATACGGTCAAATCTGTTTTTAGGGCCGAATCCGATGGCCGTAATTCACAAACGTCACTCAAGGACATAGCCATGTCTCGCAAAGAGACTACTTTTACTGCCGGAACCAATCACAACATTACCTGACCATGAATATTCTCAGATATTTCGCCGGCACGGTGTCATTCGGCTGGGAGCGGCCTCTCACCGTTAACGGCGAAACCGTCAGCCTCAAAGGTGATTACAGATATGACAATCCCTACTGCCAGGCTCCTTTCGGCTCCGACACAATCATAATCAGATACAACGGCATGACTTACGACATCACCAAAAAAATGACGTGCATGCCCCCGACTGGCCAATGCTTAACGAACAGCCGCTGCCATCCTGAACCGGACTCAGGGTGGCAGTTGCTTTATTTGCAGCCTATTAAAACAAGCCGTCAAAAAAATATCCATATTTTTATAGTACTATGTATTGCATAGTACACAAATTATACATACCTTTGCAGCATGAATCATAATCTTCCCATACATTATGAATGTAGATAACGCAAAATCACAGATGAGGAAAGGAATGCTCGAATATTGCGTCATGCTTCTGTTGCGCAAAGAGGCATGCTATGCAAGTTCCATCATTTCCCGTCTGAAGGAGGCCGAGCTGATTGTGGTGGAAGGGACATTGTACCCTCTTCTGACACGTCTCAAAAACGACGGGCTATTAAGCTACCAATGGCAGGAGTCCACGCAAGGACCTCCCCGCAAGTATTACTCTCTGACCGAAAAAGGTCATGAGTTCCTGTCACAGCTCGATGCCGCATGGAATGAACTTGTGACCACCGTATCACTCATCAAAAACTGACTCTAAAACTATCCGCAATGAAGAAAAACATAACAGTCAACATGTTCGGGGTCCTCTACCCGATTGACGAAGATGCCTACAGGCTGCTTGAGGATTATGTGAACAACATGCGTAGCTATTTCTCGAATCAGACCGGTGGTTCCGAGATAGCCGACGACATTGAAAGCCGCGTGGCCGAACTGATGGCTGAACTCAGCGGCCCGGAATCAGGCATAATCACCATAGAGCATGTTCAGGAAATAATAGGCCGCATAGGCAATCCGGAAGAAATTGATACGGTCGGAGCCAATGTGCCCTCTAAGGCCGAAGCGGAAATCCCCGGACAGGAAGAATCCGCGACATCTGAGGATGTGCGTCCCCGCAAAAAACTGTTCCGCGACATGGACCATAAGATGCTGGGCGGCGTCATAGCCGGTCTCGGATGCTACCTGGGTGTCAATCCCCTATGGCTGCGCATAGCCACCGTACTACTCGCATGGCCGTCGTTCGGCATTGCCATTCTCGCATATATAATATGCTGGTGCGTGATTCCGCCGGCAACCACTCCGGCCGAACGCCTTGAAATGAAAGGAGAGCCGGTGAATCTGACAAGTCTGCGTGACGAGTTCCTGAAATCCGAGAAAATAAGACCCACTCTGAAAAGCGGTGAGCGCTTCCTTAACGGCATACTCCGGTTTATATGTTCGGTCTTCAAGGTTGTTCTCATCGGTCTGGGCATTGCTGTTCTGACCGGATGTGCGGTTGTGCTGGTAATTGCCTTTATAGGTCTTTGCTTCCTCTTGTTCGCACCGTCGGGAGAATACTCCGAAGTCTGCGGAAATTTCTGCGGAATAATACCCCTCGGAAGCATCATCCCGATGTGGCTTGTATGGTTCAACTGCCTGAGTCTCATAGCCATGCTGTCGGCTATGCTTTATCTTGGCGTGCAGCTCATTCTGAAATCCGTTTCAAAGCCCCATCATCTCAACCGCCGGACGGTGATGGTGAGCCTCGCCGTTCTTCTCCTTGCCGCCGTGGGTTATACCGGAAGCTGGATACGCATCTACCCATACATACGCCAGCATGACTCCGAAATGAGGGAACACTTCAGAGAAATTGACCGGCAGAACGCCTCCGAATCCGCCGAGAAAAACCGCAGTCTGCTCACCGAAGACGGTTGGCGCATTGTCGAGGCCCGGAATCTCGACAACCAGTATCTCGGTAACGGAGAACATTACTCGGGCAACAGACATCGCACATACATTGAGGGAATAAGCCGTGACGGCTCGATGGTCTACGAGGTTGTACGCAACATGAAAGTAGCTCCGGGGAAATACACCCTTGAAGCGATAGCACGCACGGACGGCACCGGCTGCGAGATATTTGCCGTGAACGGCTCCGGAAAAAGATCAAGCGCGGCCGTACCTGTGTGCGGACGACATGGCGGAAACATCTGGGCCGACGCATGCGCGTCTCTTAAGGCCGATACTGCTGTAATTGCCGACAAAGAAAGGCTCAAAAAAATCGCGGGAACTCATGACAAAAAAGGCTACGGATGGTCAACCGTCAGAGTGACCGGCATTGAAGTCGGGCCTGACAGCACGCTGACCTACGGTGTGACAAACCAAAGTCCGAACACTTTGTGGGACGGCACACGGTTTTCCGCCACCACATTCAGCCTCACCAGAGAATAACAGCTTCCAATACCGATAGATATCCTCGGCGACATCCTTTTTTCATACAGGATGCCGCCGAAATCACAATCTGACAGCGACAGCTGACTTAAGCATAAATGCAGTTCTGATTTGCGTGTTGTATTTTCATCAGAGTTCAAAACTGATTTTTAATTTTCCACCCAGGCCTCGCTCAACTATGTCGAATAATGTTCGGAGTGTGATGTTTTCTCCGTCATTTTCCACTTTGGATATGTAGGTGCGTTTCTTGTCGATACGCTCGGCAAGTTGTTCCTGCGTCATGTTTAATTTCTCACGGGCAGTTCGTATCTTGAATCCGATACGGGCGCTTCCAACTCGTTTTCAAGCCTGTCGCGTTCAGGAGTTCCCACCTCACCGTAGTATTTGGTCTTGATCTGGTCGAGAATCTGTATATTTTTCATTGTGCTTCGTTTTTGTCGTTAAAGTAATCGTTCATTATTCTTACAGCCCGGTCAATCTCTTTCGGTGGAGTCTTCTGTGTTTTCTTTTGAAACCCGCTCGGACCTTCTATTCTATTATATATTCTGATTTGCAGTATTTCTTCGAGCTTCGTCAAGAATTTGCTTCTTTTTCAACTCTTGCTTTTTATTTATATCTGAAATATGTTGCTGACGCAAAGAATCATCTACATACATGATTTGAAGTTTACCTGTGTAAAGTATTTTAGCATTATCAGGATGTAATGTTTCTGTTTCAAAGCTGACAGTCACTTTTTGCTTGCCTTTTCGCCATGTGTATTCTCTACAACTTGTGGAAGAGTTCGGATTATAGTCACGACAAGGTGGTTCAAAACCGTACTTTTCTTTGTATGTAAGAGCAACGTTCAAAAAAGTACCCATTAATCGATGTGGATAGTCATATCCGCTGTCAAGTGAAGACAAAACAATTGATTCAACACTGTCATTATATTCATTTATCTTACCTCTGAAACCTGTAACACCTCCATCCTGCAAATAAAAATTATGTTGGAATTCTATTACCGAGTCTCCATTCAGCTCTCTTATTTCAACCTGAGTAAAGTCCGAATCGGTAAGGACAATTATTCTTGCGTCATCGAATTTCATTCCAACTCCCACGGAATCAAATTGCAAACAATTCTCAGGCAAGCTGATATTTGAACGAGCCATAGACAAATTCTCCTGTGCTGATTCATTATTTTTGGTTGCGCACGATGCGATTATAAGAGCAATCGATATAAAATATATTAAGTTCTTCATAATTGAATGTTTTTTTTGCAAATTTAATAAATATCCTCCAAAAATTTCTTTATATAAATTCAACAGATCTACATTTTAATCCTCAATGCGCATTCCTGCAACTTTTGGACGTAGATTTCCTTTATCACACTTAGATTAAGCACATGACAAAAATTTGAACACATCGAATTTCGGCTTGTAGAGCGGTCTTAGAAGAACGTTTGCGATTTCTTCCAGACCATACTTGATTATTGATTTGGCTCTCTTGCCGTGTTTCAATATTCTGATAGCTTTTACATTGATATCCTTATGTTCAC
>CANQWS010000018.1 GCA_947627615.1 uncultured Muribaculaceae bacterium
CTTTTCCATCGCAATCTGTT
Organism: uncultured Muribaculaceae bacterium; assembly: GCA_947627615.1. Classification (GTDB taxonomy): domain Bacteria; phylum Bacteroidota; class Bacteroidia; order Bacteroidales; family Muribaculaceae; genus Paramuribaculum. Next base: position 21 of record CANQWS010000018.1, read on the forward strand.
TAGACTGCAAAGGTATAATTTTTATTCCGTAAACACAGGTTTTTTACTATGCGCCATAGATTAGCCTCAACGCCAATATTTTGCGCCGATTGGGGGGGGGTAAAAGAAAAACCTCTGAAAATCAACGATTTTCAGAGGAATTCATCGGTCTGATAGACCCTTCTGTGACCCCGGAGAGGCTCGAACTCTCGACCCAGTGATTAAGAGTCACTTGCTCTACCAACTGAGCTACGGAGTCATTTTTTATTGTTGGTATGTTGCAAGGCCTTTTGGCTTTTGCGCTGCAAAGTTACAATCATTTTTTTATTCCACCAACATTTTCCGTGTGTTTTTTCGAGCATGATGAGCTTTTCCGGAAAAATTTTATGCTGAATCCATCATTAGTCATTCAATAAATTCACACTGAGCATGCAATATATCAAGCTATTAAGACCCAAACACCCGCAGCGGGGACTCAGGGCGATTTTTTTTGCGGAGTGGGGAAAAATATGTATTTTTGGGAAAAAGTTTTAATCAATGGATTATAGAATATTACCTCCGTCAGAGTTGCCGGAGGCTGAAATAAGACTTCCTCTTTCCAAGAGCATGAGCAATCGTGCCCTGATCATCAATGCGCTGTCGGGTCTTACGCCTGACGGACTGCGGCTTGCCGAATGTGACGACACAAGGCTGCTTGCGGCCGGTCTGGAATCGGGAATTTCAGAGATTGACATCGACGGTGCCGGAACGGCAATGCGTTTCCTCACGGCTTTCTATGCCATGCAGCCTGACCGCAAGGTGCATTTCACCGGAAACGAGCGTATGCTCCACAGACCGATAAAGCCGCTCGTGGAGGCTCTGAGGTCGCTGGGCGCCGACATCAGCTATGCGGGCGAGGAGGGTTTCCCTCCGCTCGTGATCAACGGACGGAAGCTTCATGGCGGGGAACTCGTGATAGACGCCTCGATGAGTTCCCAGTTCGTATCGGCTTTGCTGATGATTGCCCCGTATCTTGAGGGCGGCCTCACCTTGAGGCTGAGTTCCGACATAGGCTCGATGCCCTACATTGACCTCACGCTCGACATGATGCGCCGGGCCGGAGCCAGGGCCGAGCGCGAACGGCTGACCATAACGGTGGAGGAAGGCGGCTACACTGACCCGATAACCCACATTGAGGCTGACTGGAGCGCCGCATCATATTGGTATGAGATTGAAGCGGCTTCATCGGGGTTCATAACACTGCTCGGTCTGGAAGAAAAATCCGCCCAGGGCGATTCCGCTCTTGCCGGCATCTATCCGAGCCTCGGGGCTACAACCGAGTTCAACTCCGACTACAACGGGCAGGGTCCGGCCGCCGAACTGATGGGATCGCCGGATCTGGACGGACGTCTGATTCTGGACCTTGCCGACACTCCCGACCTCACGCCGGCCATAGCCGTCACATGCGCTCTTGTCAGCATCCCGTTCCGGCTCACCGGTCTCGAGACTCTGCGCATAAAGGAGTGTGACCGCATGGCGGCTATAGCAACCGAACTGGCCAAGCTGGGAATCAACGTGGAGATCAACGGAGGCACCATGGAGTGGCTCGGCGACAGGTCTCCGCTGACCGAGGTGCCTGAATTCGACACCTACGGCGACCACCGCATGGCCATGGCGTTTGCCCCGGTGTCGCTTTTCATTCCGGGCATAAAGATCCGCAATGCCGAGGTGGTCAGCAAGTCCTATCCGGAGTTCTGGGACCATCTGAAACAGGCCGGTTTCACTCTCGTTGACGGAGACGTGTCATACAATGATCTCATGAACGGCAACTACCCGGAGGGCGAGTGATGATTGTCGCGTTATATATTCTGATAGCATTGGTGGCCGTGGGCGCCGTATTGTATGCGCTCCACCGCAGAGACATGCGCCGAAATCCGCCCGTCGCCGGTCAGGAACCTGAGCCGGCCGAGCCTGAACAGTGCTGCGGCATGCACATCACCTGCGAGCGGGATTCATTGCTGGCTTCAGTCAGCGACGGAATCGAATATTACGATGACGAGGAACTCGACCGTTTCCGCGGACGCGGCCCCGAAGACTACAGCGACGACGAGATAGAGGAATTCCGCAATGTGCTTCTCACCCTCCTGCCGTCGGATATAGCAGGGTGGGGACGCAGCATCCAGCTGCGTGGCATAGAGCTTCCCTCCCAGGTGCGTGAAGAGCTGCTGATGATTGTGGCCGAAGCCCGGGCGGCGCGTTAGAAACGGATTTCCCATAACAGACTCAAATAAACTCTCATAACAGTGTCGGACATCTTCCAATACGAATTTTTTCAGAACGCCCTGCTTGGGGTGGTTATCATAAGCATAGCCGCAGCCATCATAGGGACCTATATCGTGGCCCGACGGCTCGTGGCCATATCCGGCGGCATCACCCACGCATGTTTCGGCGGCCTCGGGCTGGGATATTTCCTCGGGATAAATCCGGTGATCACAGCAGCCGCCTTTGCCATCGGAGCTTCGGCCGGAGTGGAATGGCTGTCGTCGCGGCAGCGCATGCGCGAGGACTCGGCCATAGCGGTGGTGTGGGCGCTCGGAATGGCCGTGGGCATTGTCTTTGTGTTTCTAACACCGGGCTATGTTCCCGAACTGAATGCCTTTCTGTTCGGAAATGTCCTGACTATCACCCGTCCCGACCTCGTGACATTCATCATATTCACCCTTGTGCTGGCACTGTTCTTCGCCCTGTTCTACCGGCCGATTCTGGCCTGCGCGTTTGACCGCGATTTCGCAAGGGTTATGCACGTTCCCGTGCGGTTCATCAGCTACTCCATGACGGTCTTCGTGGCCGTCTGCATAGTCCTGACAATAAAACTGGTGGGAATAATGCTGTTGATGTCGATGCTTGTGCTGCCCCAGATAACATCGGAGATATTCTGCCGTCGATTCCACACCATGATGGCGGCTTCCGTAGTCATATCCCTGATATGTTCCGTATCAGGCCTCATGTTGAGCGCACTTGTCAATGTGCCGTGTTCGGCCCTGATAGTAACCACAATGGTGGCGGCATATATTCTGGTGCGGCTTGTGACGGGCGTTGCCGCGAGGTTCAGACCCGCGGCGCAATAACCGGCCTCTATGTCACGTTATTATCCAATAATAAGTAATAAGTTTCTAATCCCCGGTAACAGAGTCTCGGCACAATTTCCCCTGATTAAAGGACAGGCCGGATCCGGTATCATCCCACCGGCCTGACATTTGCCAACAAACGACCAATTGATGAAAGCGGCACGCGTAATATTGATAATACTGACAGTCATGGCACTTGCGTTCCAGAGCTGCAGCCTTAAGAAGAACACTGCGGCATCGCGGCGTTACACTGCTTTCATCACACGCTACAACATCTATTTCAACGGCGACGAGCATTACAAAAAGACTCTCGGGGAAATGGAATCGGGCTATCCCGACGACTATACCCGGACCACGCTCTTCATGCATCCGGCAGAGGCCAAGGGCGACGACAAAGCCCCGCAGCCCACGGGTGATTTCACCCGTTCCATAGAGAAGGCCCAGAAGGCAATCCAGTTGCGTTCAATAAAGAAGCGTCCCCGGCGCAAGGCCGGAAAATCAAGTCCGGAATACAAGAAATGGCTCAAGCGCGAGGAATACAACCCGTTTCTCCACAACGCATGGCTCATGATGGGGCGCAGCCAGTACATGAACGGCGATTTCCTCGGAGCCGCATCAACGTTCTTCTACATATCCAAGCACTTCTGGTGGCTTCCCGCAACCGTCACCGAGGCCAAGCTGTGGCAGGCAAGAAGTTACATAGCGTCGGACTGGCTTGTGGAGGCCGAGGGCATCCTGTCGTCCGTCAAGGAAAAGGACCTGGTCAACTCGCGTCTTTCAGGACTGTATGACTATGACATGGCCGACCTTAATATAAGGCTGCTCAAATACAAGGAGGCCATTCCATATCTGGAGAGAGCATCGTCATCGGCCAAAGGAAGCCAGAAAGCAAGACTCCTGTTTCTGTTGGGCCAGCTCTATCAGCTGACCGGCAACAATGCCGATGCCTACGAGGCTTTCCGTAAGGTGGGCTCGATGAGCAGCGTGCCTTACCGAACCAAGTTCAACGCGCGCATCCGGCGCAGCGAAGTGTTTCAGGGCAGCGACATTGAAAAAGAGGTGAAATCACTGCGGGGCCTGACACGCTACGGAGCCAATCAGGAATATCTTGACCAGATATATTATGCCATAGGCAATCTGTATCTGTCGCGCGGCGACACGGCGCAGGCCATTTCGAACTACGCCAAGGCCATAGAGTCAACGAAACGCAACGGCATTGAATGCGCTCTGGCCCAGCTGGCGCTCGGACGTCTCTATTTCATTCAGGGACGTTATGACAAGGCTCAGCCGTGTTATTCGGCGGCCGTCCCGCAGTTGCCCGGGAACTACCCGGATTATCCGGAAATAAAGCAGCGGTCCGATGTGCTTGACGAACTGGCGGTCTATTCCCAGAACGTTACTCTTCAGGACTCGCTGCTGAAGCTCGCCGAAATGTCGCCAGAAGAGCAGCGTGCGGTGGTTGACCGCATAATCGAGGACCTCAAAAAGAAAGAGAAAGAGGAAGCCGATGAGGCCGCCCGCGAGAAGTATCTTTCCGAACAGTCCTCAAAAGGGACCGGACTGGACCAGTCCGGGGCATCGACGCCCAATTCCTTTGTCATGAACACTGACAAATCATGGTACTTCTATAACGAGGCAACCCGCAATGCAGGGCGCACGGAATTCCAGAAACGCTGGGGAAGCAGAAAGCTGGAAGATGACTGGCGCAGGCGCAACAAGGCATCGTTCGGCGCTTTCGAAGAGCCGGCAACAACGGACGAGGATGAGAACGGCGGCATGGCGGCCGACAGCATCGACACCGCTGAAGGAACCGACGGCCCGACATCGCCCGAAGCCGAGCAGCGGGCCTCCGACCCCCACTTCCCCGAATATTATCTGCGTCAGATTCCCAAGACCGATGCCGAAAAGACCATCTCAAAAGAGGTGATTCAGGAGGGACTCTACAATATGGGCCTCATACTGAAAGACCGCCTGAGCGACTATCCGGCAGCCGAACGGGAGTTCGAGACTCTGCTCTCGCGCTATCCTGACAACATCTACAGGCTTGACACCTATTATAATCTGTATCTTATGTTCATGCTGTCAGGTCATCCGGATAAGGCCGAGACCTACCGGCAGCTGATACTCTCGGATTTCCCCGACACGCCTTACGGCGAAGCCCTCGCAGACCCGGAATACATGGACAAACTGCGCCGGATGGCACAGGAAGAGGGACGGCTTTATGACAAAGCCTACGAAGCCTATATGAACAATGACAACGAGACGGTCCATCAGGTCTACGGCACGGTGACCAAGGATTTCCCGATGAGCCGTATAATGCCCAAGTTCATGTTCCTTGAGGCTCTGAGCTACGTCACCGGCAACAACGCCGAAAAATTCGCCGAGACCCTGAAACTGCTTACGGAGCGTTACCCCGACACCGATGTCGCGCCGCTCGCGTCGTCATATCTGAAACTTCTCGCCGAAGGCCGCAAGCTCAACACCTCGGCCACTAATGTCAAGGGCCTTGTATGGTCCACCCGTCTGTCCAACGATTCCACCGGCGTAAGCCTCAGCGAACCGCCCAAGTTCGGATTCAGGACCGACACTGCCCAGGTGATGCTGCTGATCTACAACACGTCTGTCGTTGACCCCAACGCGCTGCTCTTCGATGTGGCGCGCCACAACTTCGCCACATACTCCGTGCGTGATTTCGACCTCGAACAGCTCTCGTTCGGTCAGCTCGGAATTCTCGTGGTCTCCGGATTCAACAACCGCAAGGAGGTCGATACCTACCGCTCTTCCCTTGAACGCTCCGCCCTGTTCAGACTCCCCGAAGGAGTGGTGCCGCTGGCCATATCCCGGGCTGACTTCGACATTCTCCTGAACGAGGGACGCACGCTCGACGAATACTTCGACGCCGTGGGCGACGACCGCCTGCGCAAGGTCCACGAGTCAGTGCTCCCGCCCGACGAATATGACGAGCCGGTAATTCCGGCAGAGGCGCCCGAAGGTATCCCGCCGGCAGCCTACGGGACAGGCGGGACAGACCTGCCCGACGAGCTGTTCGAGCCGGAACTGCTGCCGCCGGCTCCCGGCAAGGCGAAGCCGCTCGAACCGGTGAAGAAAGGGCCCGAGCGTCCCGCAGCGCCGCAGACACAGCCGCAGTTGCCCGAGATACCCGTAGGCAGCGAAGGTGACGACCCGCTCTTAGATTGACCATATTTTGAACGTTCCCATCCCGATAAAATCCGCAAGATGATGACAAACCACCATACGATACTCTGGGCCGACGACGAGATAGACCTGCTGAAGCCCCATGTGATGTTCCTCAAGGCCAAAGGCTATGAGGTAGAGACCGTCAATAACGGAGCCGACGCCCTGGCTCTGGCCGGCGAACGCCAGTTTGACCTGATTATCCTTGACGAGAACATGCCGGGACTGACCGGACTCGAGACACTGCAGCGCATCAAGCTGGTGTGTCCCGCCACTCCGGTAATCATGATCACAAAAAGCGAGGAAGAGAACATCATGGACCAGGCCGTGGGAAGCAAGATAGCCGATTATCTCATCAAGCCCGTCAACCCCAACCAGATATTGCTCTCCATCAAGAAAAATCTGCATTCCTCGGAACTCGTGTCCGTGAAATCGTCAACGGGCTACCAGCAGAACTTCGGCAGCATCTCCAACCTGATCAATTCGGCCGAGACCATGGATGACTGGATGGAGACCTACCGCACGCTCACGCACTGGGAGCTCGAACTGGCCGAAGCCGACACCTCGATGGACCAGCTGCTGGACATGCAGAAAACCGAGGCCAACTCCGCGTTTGTCAAATTTATCCGGCGGAACTACGAGGACTGGATGGACCGCGACAACACAGTCAGGCCCCTGATGAGTCCTGACCTTTTCAAGACCAAGGTCTTTCCGTTGCTTGATCGGGGCGAGAAGGTGTTCTTTGTGCTGATCGACAACTTCCGGCTTGACCAGTGGCGGTCGATAAGCCCGCTCCTGGCGGAATATTTCACCATTGACGATGACGACCTCTACTGCTCCATCCTGCCCACGGCCACCCAGTATGCCCGCAACGCCATATTCTCCGGCCTGATGCCGGCCGAGATAGAGAAGATGTTTCCGGAGCTGTGGGTCGACGAGGAAAGCGAGGAAGGCAAGAATCTCAACGAGTCACCGCTCATAGAGACCCAGTTCAAGCGCTTCCGTCGCCAGTGCCGCTTCTCCTACAGCAAAATCAACGACTCCGTCAGCGGCGAGAAATTCCTGCGGAATTTCGCCTCGCTTGAATCCTATGATTTCAACGTGGTGGTGATGAATTTCATTGACATGCTCTCGCACGCCAGGACCGAATCGAAGATGATCAGGGAACTCGCCGCCAACAATGCCGCCTACCGCTCCATCACCGAGTCATGGTTCCGCCATTCCTCGGCCATCGACATTTTCCGCCGCATCGCCGAGAAGGGCTACCGGCTGATTCTGACCACAGACCACGGCACCATACGCGTCGACAACCCCATCAGGGTGGTGGGCGAGCGCAACACCAACACCAACCTGCGTTACAAACTCGGGCGCAACCTCAACTACAATCCCCGTCAGGTCTACGAGATAACCCGTCCGCAGCGTTTCGGCCTTCCGTCGCCCCAGGTCAGCACCGCCTACATATTCGCCACCGGCAAGGACTTTTTCGCCTACCCCAACAACTACAATTACTACGTGCAGTATTACAACGGCACCTTCCAGCACGGCGGCATATCCATGGAGGAAATGCTCATTCCGGTGGTGACCATGTCGCCCAGATAGGGCGCCGCGCCATTTATTTCCGCCCGGCCCCGGCGTCTATGTCCCTGATGAAACGGGCCGGATTACCCGCCACGAGAGTGTAGGGCGCCACGTCCTTGGTCACAACACTTCCGGCCCCTATGACCGCCCCGTCGCCCACCGTCACGCCGGGCAGAATCACTACGTTCGACGCAATCCACACGTTGCTCCCAATCGTGACCGGCCGCGCATGCATTATCCCCGCGTTGCGTTCCGCCGGTACGAGCGAATGGATTATGGTGCAGATGCTCACGTTCGGCCCAATGAACACATTGTCGCCTATCCTGACGTCGGCCTCGTCAAGAACCGTCAGGTTGAAATTGGCAATGAAATTGCTGCCTATGTGGATATTGAATCCGAAATCGCAGCGGAAGGGCTGGTTGATGGAGAAATTGTCGCCAATGGAGCCTAACAGCCGCCGGATTATCCGGCGCCGTTCCTCCTTGTGCGACGGCGGCAGCGAATTGAAGGCGTAGCACTCATCCTGACACTGCGCCAGCATGCGGCCTATCTCTTCCGTGAAACCGTTGATGCTTTTCCCGGCTCTCAGATTCTCTATGCTGTTTTCTCTCTCCTTGTCCATGCGTGAATGTTTTCAGAATTGTTCAATCTTCCGCTGCAAATGTACAATAATCCGCTAAAACCACCTCGCGCCGAAAAAATATATGTATATTTGTCGGCCGTTTTTTCGCAACGGCACTGAACAATGAGTAAAACAACAAGCGACAAGGATTCCCTCTTTGAACGGTTTTATGCCGACAACTTCCCCAAGGTCAAGAATTTCGCTCTTCTCCTGACCAAATCGGAAGCAGATGCCGAGGATATTGCCCAGAGCATCTTCATGAAACTGTGGATACGGCCTGACCTCTGGGAAAACGCCGAATCCATGGCCGGCTACCTCTATGTCGTGACCCGCAACGAGATTTTCGCCCTGTTCAGGCACCAGAAAATCGAGCGCGGTTACGAGGAAAAGATGGAGCGCAGCCATATTGTCGACGAACTCTGGGCCGAAAACGCCTCCACCCCGCTTGACGACATCTATTACAAGGAAAAACTCATGCTCATAGAGATGGCCCTCCGGCGCATGCCCGCCAGCCGCCGCGAAGTCTTTGAGATGAGCCGTTTCGAGGGTCTCCCCAACAAGGAAATTGCCGCAAGGCTCGATATTCCGCTCCGTACCGTAGAGGACCACATCTATAAAACCTTGCTCGAACTGCGAAAAGTGTTAATGTTTGTTATTTTCTTCCGTCTCTTTCCGTAGTTTTTATTCCTCGGGAATAGTTAATATGTATTACGATTCCTGAAGAAAACCCAAGAAAGTGAAAAATCCAGTACGCGATATTATCGAAGGATACGTCGAAAACGAATATCCTGCCGATGTTGACCGGGAATTCCGGTCGTGGCTCACCGATGGAAGCCACGATGCCGAGAAGGACCGCGAGCTGTCGCGTCTGTGGGAATCAGCCGTTTCCGACACTGTCCCTGACCTGGAGCAGTCCATGGAGCGCATGCGCCGCTTCACCGGAATCGCCGACCGCCGCACGCTCTCCCGCCTGCGTCTGCGCCTGAGGCTCTATAACTCCGCCGCCGTGGTGGCGCTGCTGGTGGCTGTGGCCGCCGCGGTGCTCATTCCGCGTTCGCAGCAGCCGGCCATGCAGCCTGACCTGCTGCAGGCCTATATCCCCAAAGCCGAGAAGAGCACCATAACGCTGCCCGACGGGACGGTGGCCATGCTCAACGCCAACTCCACGCTCCTGTATCCGCCGGCATTCGCCGGAGCCGAGCGCTGCGTCTATCTCACCGGCGAGGCAAGCTTCAAGGTGTCCCGCGATGCCGAGCGCCCGTTCATCGTGAAAACATCCGATTTTCAGGTGACGGCCCTTGGCACCGAATTCAACGTAACCGCCTATCCCGAAGAGGATGAGATAACCGCCACACTGATTTCAGGCAAAGTCCGCGTGGACTATGACAACCTGTCACACTCCGAAATCCTCACCCCGAGCCGGCAGCTTGTCTACAACCGCCGGACCCGCTCCGCGGCCACTGCCCGGGCCGACATTTCCGACGTCACCGCATGGCAGCGCGGCGAGACGGTGATGCGCGGTCTCACCCCCGACGAAATCTTCACCTGTCTGGCCAGAAAATACCCCTACACATTCGTCTATAGCCCCCACAGCCTTAAATCCGACCGCTACACCCTGACATTCGCCGCCGACGCCTCCCTCCCCGAAGTGATGGGCATCATATCGAAAGTGATGGGCGACATCCGGTTCCGCATCGAGGCCGACCGCTGCTACATCGACCCCGTCGAAACGGCCGCAAGGCGCTAAAAGCCATACAAACCGCATTCATCAATTCATTAACCCTATACCGTAAACCCATGAAAATTACCCCGAAGCCTATGCTCAAAAAATATCCGGAAGAAGCTGGATCCTTCTCCCGGATGTGAAATCTTGCCTAATGCCGGCGCCGGTCCGGACCGGCACGTTATTTACAGAATTTAACCTAATAAACCAACATTAAGAAGATGCAGCAAATTTATAAATATTTAGTCAATAAGCCGTCATTGCGGAGGGCTTTTATGCTAATTTTGTGCTGTCTGGTTCTTTCAGTGTCCGCCGCGGCACAGGGCAGTGGCCATCGCGTCACAATCCACAAGAAAAACATCTCCGTGATCGAGGCCCTGAAAGAAGTGGAAAAACAGACAAAACTCTCCGTTGGCTACAATGAATCGAAGCTCAAGGACACCCCTTCGCTCAATCTATCTCTCGAAAAAGCTCCCCTCGAGACCTCCCTTGCGGAGATCCTGAAAAATACAGGCTACACCTATCAGCTTGAGGGAAAATACATTCTCATAGTGCCCGCTCCCAAAAAGCAGGCCACAAAGACTCCCGCCCCGCGCAAGCGGGTGACCGGCCGCGTGCTCGACGAGAACGGCGAGCCGCTCGTCGGGGCCAGCGTCCGCGCCGAAGGAGCCTCCACAGGCGCCATGACCGACGCCGACGGCAACTTCTCGCTCGAAGTGCCCGCACAGTCCAAAATCAGCGTCAGCTACGTGGGCTATGCGCCTCAGTCACTCAAGGTGGGCGACAGGAACCGTCTCGATTTCCGCATGTCGGCCGACACTCATCAGCTCGACAACGTCGTGGTCACCGCCCTCGGCATCAAGCGCGAGCAGAAGGCGCTGAGCTACAACGTGCAGCAGGTCAAGGGCGCCGACATCCTCCAGGTGCCTGACGCCAACTTCGTCAACTCGCTCAACGGCAAGGTGGCCGGCGTGACCATCAACTCAAGCTCGTCGGGCGTGGGCGGCGCGAGCCGCGTGGTCATGCGCGGTACCAAATCCATTGAGCAGAGCTCCAACGCCCTCTACGTCATTGACGGCGTGCCCATGTTCAACTTCGGCGGAGGCGGCGACACCGAGTTCGGTTCCAGAGGCGCCAGCGAGGCCATTGCCGACCTCAACCCCGACGACATCGAAAGCCTCTCTGTGCTCACCGGCGCTGCGGCAGCAGCCCTCTACGGCTCCCAGGCCGCCAACGGCGCCATTGTCATCACCACCAAGAAAGGCCAGGCCGGACGCCTCTAAGTGACCGTTTCGTCAGGCATTGACTGGCTCAAGCCCTTCAAGACGCCCGAATTCCAGAACCGCTACGGAACCGGAAGCCGCGGACGCGACGGCAGCTCGTCAATCCTCTCGTGGGGCAAGCTCATGCCTCAGGCCGCACGCACGGGCTACACACCCGACGATTTCTTCGAGACCGGTCACGTCTACACCAACAGCGTGACACTATCCACCGGCACCGACCGCAACCAGACCTTCTTCTCCGCCGCCGCGGTCAATTCCGAAGGCCTCGTGCCCAACAACCGCTATAACCGCTACAATTTCACATTCCGCAACACCACCTCGTTTCTCGACGACAAAATGCAGCTCGACGCCGGCGCCAGCTACATTATGCAGGATGACCGCAACATGACCAACCAGGGACAGTACTCCAACCCAATCGTGTCGGCCTACCTCTTCCCGCGGGGCGATGACTTCTCGCTCATACGCAGCTTCGAGCGCTGGGACGATGCCCGCAAGATTCCCGTGCAGTACTGGCCGCAGGGCGAGGGCGACCTCCGCATGCAGAACCCCTACTGGATTGCCTACCGCAACCTCCGCGAGAACAACAAGAAGCGCTACATGCTCTCCGCCGCGCTCTCCTATCAGATTCTCCCGTGGCTGAGCGCCAAAGGCCGCGTGCGCATCGACAACACCACCAACGAGTACGAGGGCAAGCTCTACGCCTCCACGTCGACCACTCTGACCGACGGCTCCACCCAGGGCCACTACACGGTCAACAATCAGTCCTACAACCAGACCTACGCTGACGTGCTGCTCAACGCCGACAAGCGCATGGGCGATTTCAGCCTCGTGGCCAACCTCGGCGCAAGCTACGCCCGAATGGCCGACAAGGAACTGGGCTACGCCGGACCAATCCGCGACACCGGTATCCCCAACCTGTTCAACGTCTTTGACCTTGACAACACCAAGAAACGAGCCACTCAGTACGGCTGGCGCGAGGTCACCGAATCCATCTTCGCCTCCGCCGAACTCGGCTGGCGCTCAATGCTCTACCTCACCGTGACCGGGCGCAACGACTGGGCCTCGCAGCTGGTCAACTCCCCGCAGTCATCGTTCTTTTACCCCTCCGTGGGCCTTTCGGGCGTTGTCAACGAAATGGTGCAGCTCCCCTGGTGGCTCCCTTACCTGAAGGTCCGCGCTTCGTTCTCGTCCGTCGGCAACCCCTATCCCAAATTCCTGACCTGCCCCACCTACACCTACGACGCCAACAAACAGGACTGGTCGTCGCAGACACATTATCCCATAGGCAAACTATATCCCGAACGCACCGATTCATGGGAGGCAGGCATCGACGCCGCTTTCTTCAACGACCTGAAATTCAGCGGATCGTTCTACTACGCCAACACCCACAACCAGACCTTCGACCCCCGTCTGCCCGTCTCGTCCGGCTATGACAAGCTCTACGTCCAGACCGGCTACGTGCGCAACTACGGCTTCGAGGCCATGCTCTCCTACTCCCACAACTGGGGCGGTTTCGCCTGGAGCAGCAGCTTTTCGTTCTCCACGAACAAGAACAAGATTGTGGAACTGGTCAAGAACTACGTTCACCCCGAGACCGGCAAGGTCTACAACGTCAGCAAGCTCGAGCTCAAGACCGACGAGGGCCGCGGATTCGGCAAGGCCAAGTTCATCCTCGTGGAGGGCGGCACGCTCGGCGACCTCTACACCCACGCCGACCTCAAGCGCGACGTCAACGGCAATGTACTCATCGACGACAACGGCAACGTGACAGCCGTGGACAACGCCGGCGACATCAAGCTCGGATCCGTCCTGCCCAAGGCCAACCTCGCGTGGAACAACTCCTTCTCATGGCGCGGCTTCAACGCCGGATTCCTTGTGACGGCACGCATCGGCGGCATAACCTACTCCGCCACCCAGGCCTACCTTGACCTCTACGGCGTGTCCGAGGCCTCGGCTGCAGCCCGCGATGCCGGCGGTGTAATGGTCAACGGCCGCATTCCCGTGGATCCGCAGAATTTCTACGAGGTTGTGGCCTCGCAGTCAGGTCTGCCCACCTACTACACCTATTCCGCCACCAACGTCCGGCTCGGCGAAGCCCACATCGGCTACACCGTGCCCCGCCGCTGGCTCGGAGGCGTGTGTGACGTCAACCTCTCCCTCGTGGGACGCAACCTCTGGATGATCTACTGCAAGAGCCCATTCGACCCCGAGGCCGTGGCAACGACCAACAACTACTATCAGGGCATCGACTACTTCATGATGCCGAGCACCCGGAACATAGGTTTCAATCTCAAAATCAACTTCTGATATGATGAAAAATTTCTGTAAAATCCCCGCGTTGATTCTCTCGTTGGCTCTCATGCCGCTGGCGTCGTCATGTTTCGAGGACGATGTGAACCGCAGCATGTACGATGCCGATTCCGACGAGATGAACCGCGAAAACCATATCGTAGGCGCATCGCTCCGCGGCATGCAGGCTCTGGTAATCCCCACGCAGGAACACCTCTACCAGTTCATGGACGCCATGGCCGGCGGTTCCCACGGCGGTTACATGGAGGGCATCGTCGACACCTGGGTCATGAAGTTCTCAACCTTCAACCCCGAACAGGGATGGCTCAAGGCCCCCTTCGCCGACCCCATCAAGAATCTCTATCCGCAGTACCGCGACATGATGGCCAAGACCGACGACCCCGTGGCACTCGCCCTCGGCAAGATTCTCCGCGTCTGCGCCATGCACCGCGTCACCGACATGTTCGGCCCCATCCCTTACTCCAAGATGCTCGATGCCGACAACTCCGGCGACAATCTGGCCGTACCCTACGACTCGCAGCGCGACGTCTACCACGCCATGCTCGCCGAACTCGATGAGGCCGACGCCGTGCTTGCCGAAAACGAACACATCTCCGCCGAGGCCTTCCGCAAGCTTGAGGACCTCTATTACGGCGACATCTCCAAATGGCGCCGCTTCGTCCACTCCATGCAGCTCCGCATGGCCATGCGCATGGCCTATGTAGAGCCTGACCTGGCCCGGCAGACAGCCGAAAAGGCCGTGGCCGCAGGAGTGATCACCGCCAATGCCGACAACGCAATGCTCCACGTGGCCGAAAACCGCTCCGCCCTGATGTTCAATGACTGGAACGACTACCGCATCTCGGCCGACCTCGTCTCCATCATGGGCGGCTACAACGACCCCCGCATGGAAAAGATGCTCGTCAAGGGCACCGCGACAGTCAACGAGAACGGAACATTAGTCAGCAAGGAAGGCTATTACGGCGTGCGCATCGGAATCTTCACCCAGAAGAAGGACGAGATGATCGGCGTCTACTCCAAGCAGGTAATCACCGCCAACGACCCCTATCTCTGGATGAATGCCGCCGAAGTGGCGTTTCTCCGTGCCGAGGGCGCCCTCCGCGGTTGGGCCATGGGCGGCGACGCCCGCTCGCTCTATGAGCAGGGCATAACCCTCTCGTTCGAGGAACGCGGCGCCTCCGGTGCCGACGCCTACATCAAGGACGCCGCAAGCGCCCCCGCGCCCTACGTCAACCCAATGGACGGCAACGGCATTGCCTACAGCCGCGCCGCAGCTTCCGACATAACCATTGCCTGGGACGAGGCCGCCGGCTTCGAGCGTAACCTCGAACGCATCATCACCCAGAAATGGATAGCCATTTTCCCGCTCGGAGTTGAGGCTTGGGCCGAACACCGCCGCACAGGCTACCCCCGTCTGCTCCCCGTGGTGGAGAACAAGGACCCCAACGGCAGCGTCGACATCTCCATCGGTCCCCGCCGCCTGCCTTATCCCGCCGACGAGTATTCCGACAATCCTCAGTTCATTCAGCAGGCCGTGCAGATGCTCGGAGGCCCCGATGCCGCCGGCACCCGCCTCTGGTGGGACGTCAAGGACCACTCCGCCGACGCCGCTCTCTGAACCAATCGTTTAATCACCCATAAGTAAGTGGAAGAAATTAGCTTATAGATATTTTTTAAGATTTTGAGATGATTTTCGGGTTTGAATGAGGGCGTTTAGCGAGCTAAACAACCGAATGAAAACATGAAAAGCGCTCAAAAGAATTCATATCATAAGCCTGAAACTTACTTTGGATTAAAACTAATTTTTGACACTTACTTATCAAGACATTTATGAAATATAAATCCATCATACTTCTCTCTCTTGTCGCCGCCGCGGCTTTCGTTTCGTGCGGCGACGCCAACGAGCCCGAGGCTCGGGAGGTGACGGTCAACGGTTTCAAGGACCGTGACCCGGAGGGATATGCAGCCTACACCGCCGCTCTGCGCCAATGGAAGGCATCGCCCCATCAGATTGTCTGCGCGCGGCTCGACAATGCCCCCGAACGCCCCGTTTCGGAGCGCGATTTCCTCCGCTCCGTCCCTGACAGCATTGACTTCGTCACCATGCGCAACTCGGCCGCGCTCTCCGGCTCCGACGTTGAGGACATGAAGCTCGTGCACGCCGATTTCGGCACCCGCGTGCTCTACTACGTCACCTCGCCCTCCGATGTCGCTGCCGCTGCCGCCGCCGTGGCCGCCGGACAGTTCGACGGCGTTACCGTCGCCTCGCCCGAGGCCGCCGAAGCCGTTGCAGCCCGGCCCGAACTCGCCGACGCCGTCATGATTTTCGAGGGAAGCCCGCTGAAAATCTCCGCTGCCGCTCTGGAGGCTTTTGACTACATCCTGCTCGACGTTTCCAAAGCCGCCGATGACTTCGACCTCGAATATCAGGTGCGCCTCGCCCTCAACTCTATCCCGGCCTCACGGATTCTGCTCTGCACCGTCCCCGGCGGTTCCATAGCCGATGCGGCCGGCACCGTGCGCAACTCCATAGCCGGTGCGGCCATCTTTGCCCGCGATTTCTCGCAGCCACTCGCCGGAATAGCCGTCAACGACATCGCGGCCGATTACTATGACCCTGACATTATCTACAAACGCACGCGCGGTGCCATTCAGCTCCTGAATCCCGCCGCCAAATGATGAATTGTGCCATGAACATATCAAGACTTTCCCGATGGCTCGCCGCTGCCCTGATTCTCCCGGCAGCCGCAGCCTGCGACAATACCGACTACTCCGAGAAATCGCCCTTTGACAATTCGGCCTACCTCAACGTGGCCGCGAGCAAAAACTCGGAGATGTTCACCTTCAACCGCCGCGTCACTGTCCAGACCAAGACCTTCGCCGTCCGTCTGGCCAACCCCGCCCCCGCGCAGGTCACGGCCAACATTGCCGTGGACCCCTCGCTCACTGCGGTCTACAATGCCAAAAACTCCACCGAGTGGGCCACTCTTCCCGCCGAAAACTACGAGCTGTCGCACACCTCCGTCACCATCCCGGCGGGCAAGACCCAGTCAGAGGACGTGGAGATCCGCTTCCGCAACCTTGACCAGTTGGACATCGACGCTACCTACGTATGCCCCGTGGCCATCACCTCAGCCTCCGGCATCGACATCATGGAAGGCTCCCGCGTCATGTACTGGTTGGTGCGCCGCTCGTCGGCCATCACCACCGCCATCAACCTCCGCAACTGCTATGTGGCTGTGCCCGGATTTGTCAAGGACAGCCCCACGGGTGGTGTCGTCAA
The DNA here is from genome assembly GCA_947627615.1 of uncultured Muribaculaceae bacterium. Taxonomy (GTDB): domain Bacteria; phylum Bacteroidota; class Bacteroidia; order Bacteroidales; family Muribaculaceae; genus Paramuribaculum. The sequence goes on from CANQWS010000018.1 coordinate 17,101, forward strand.
CCATCTGTCGGCCGTGACCATGGAATGCATTTTCCGCGTCAACTCCTTCCAGACTGAAATCTCGTCGCTCATGGGCATAGAGCAGTATTTCCTTATGCGCATCGGCGATGCCAACTTCCCCAACCAGCAGCTGCAGACCCAGACCGCGTTCGGCAAGTTCCCCGAAGCATCGAAACAGAAACTTCTCACGGCCGGCCGCTGGTACCACGTGGCCCTGACATGGGACCTCGCTTCTTCAACCATCTGCTTCTATCTCGACGGCGAGCTGCAGAGCATATCCACCGCCCACGGCAAGAGCGACCTCACCGAAATCAATCTCGCCGACCGCACGCCCCGCGACGAATTCGGCAACGGCGGTGACTTCGGATTCTATTTCGGACGCTCCTACGGCGACAGCCACGATCTGTCACGAATGTTCGACGGCGAACTCTGCGAAGCACGCATCTGGAGCGAGGCACGCTCCCTTGAGCAGATACGCGCCTCCATGTACAACATCGAGAACCCCTCCGCCGAAACCACCCTCTGCGCCTACTGGAAATTCGACGAAGGAACCGGAACCGTCATCGAGGACAAATCAGGCCACGGCAACAACGCCGCCGTCATGCCGTACTGGACCGACGCCAACCACACCGCGCAGCAGCCCAAAACCGACGCCGAACTCTGGCCCTCAGGCATTGAAGTGCCCCGCCTCACTTGGGAATAATCAACCGTTATTAATGATTTATACTTAAAGCATTATGATAAAACTCAAAACACTGTCGCTGATCATGCTCTCGGCCATCGCCCTGACCGCATGCGAGGACGACACCACCATTATAAACCCCGACCCCGGCCACCCCTCAACCCTCCCGGACGAAACCGCCGGAGCAACGGTGCTTTCAAGTCGTTATTCGCCAAATAGCGATTTAGTCTTTTTTAATATTGGCGAGTCGGGCAACTCAGGTCAGGAACAAACGATTAATGGTAGAAAAGATTATGTAAAAGTTCTTCTGTCCTCACCTTTTGACAAAGATGTTGTTCTTCGAATCGGAATGGCTCAGGAGTATATGTCCGATGCAGGTTATGCATCTGGCATAATATTAAAATTTAATAAAGAGCATGGTTATAAAGTAACATTTCCATCTTATACAGACCTCACCGTTAATGGCGATACTTACACAACAGTAAAAATAAAAGCAGGAAGTTTAGAATCGGAAGAAGTAGAATTATGTTTTCTAAGAGATAATCTTAGTCTGGAATCCTATTTGTTCCCAATTCAGGTAACAGATCAAACCACCGGAGAATTATTATGTGAAACCAATTATATTGTAACGCCGCAAAAAGAAAAAGCCGAAATTATTGGAAAGAAACCCTCGGTTTTCATCGGGTATATTGATACAGAGGTAATGAATCCTTTGATTACGGATAAATTTACTTATGAACTTTCCAAGGATGACTTTCTTACAGGTGAACACATAATAATTTATTCCGGTCCTTTTTTTGATATTCTGAATGTCAGGACTTCTCTTCTTAAAAATAAAGACGGCAACATATCAATCGAATTAACCCCCGATTTGGAATATGTACTAAAAAACAGAGCCAAATATATTGCACCGATGCAAAAAGAAGGTCTAAATGTTTGCCTTTGCATTAAAGGTGGAAATTCAGGAGTTGGTTTTTCAAATATGACAGATGGGCAGATTACCCAATTTTGTAATATTGCCAAAGTCTTGATTGATATGTATGGACTTGACGGCATAAATCTTTGGGATGAAGGTGCCGGTTATGACAAAGAAGGTGCAGCCCCCGTCAAAGCCGAATCCTACGCCAAGCTCATAAAATCCATCAAAACCGCCATGCCTGACAAACTCCTGACTCTCGTCGACACCCGCGCGACAACGGAGGCTCTATGCGATGATGTTGAAGGTATTAGGGTAGGTGATTACATTGATTATGCCTGGAGCTCGCTTGAAGATTATATTGCCCCATACGAACCTGATGCAACCATAAGGCCACTTGCTAATGTTGAAGAAAGTAAATATGGAACTTTTTTCATGAGAGACCCTGCAATGTTTTCTGAAGAAGAAAGTATGATGCTTTTCGAAAATCCGGTATTTGGGCCCTATTTAAATATGATGAAATTTACCCCAATGAGCGGAACGGATGTCTTTGTAGTTTATGATATTCCATATATGGATTATGGAAAGGAAAATGTATGGGCCTTTGCATCACTTTTTGACCAATGTAAATATCCTATGCCTGAAGATTTCTCATATATGACATCCTATTCATACTCATATCCATTGTATATGAGTAGTACTTATTACGCATTCAAAAAAGATTGGTAATGATTGAATAAATATTGGTTAACATTCCTTTGGTACAATTACCCAACCCCCGCAGGGGGGAGCCCCGGTCCCGCACCCCCGGTCCCGTACCGGCCCCGCCGCCGCTCCCCCCTGCATCTTTCCCCCCCCCTGATAAATAAGGTATTCTCAGCCTCGAAGAGGCGTGCAAATTGTAGCCCCATATCGGAAGCAGCCGAGAAACGAGGAGGCCTTCCGGTATGGGGTATGGCGGCGCAAAAATTCCCTGGCGTCGAAGACGTCGATTAATCCTCGCCCCCGTACACACCTAACACCCACCCACTTGGAGGCGTTTATAGCCCCTATCGGGGCTATAAACGCCTCATCTCATCCGTCAGACTTAGCAGCCACTCCCTTCTTGCGCATAGTCATAGTTTGTACGGCACGTGAGGTGGTGAGGGAGGACGGTGAATGCGAAAGCAGGAGATAAACACCTGCGAGTAGTGTTTACCTCCTGTTCGATTTGGGAAGACGATTCGGAATTCAGTATGCGGAATGCGCAATTAGGAATGCGCAATGCATAATGCAAAATGGGGGGATCAGAAGATTTTGCCGGAGATGCGGAAGGTGAGGGTGGGGTAGACTTTCAGGTATTTGATTACGTCCTGGAAGTCGTTTGAGGCTTCGTTTTCGAGCAGGTCGGTCACTTCGCCGGTCTCGGAGTAGACTTTGGGCTTGCCCTGGAACTGGGCGCCGAGTTCCACGTTGAAGTTGATGCGGTGCTTGGGTATGGATTTGCCCCAGCCTATGCCGAGGTAGGGGCGGAACGACGATACTTTCAGTCCGCCGCGCACGTTACCGTCTTTGTCAACCGGAATGTTGTAGTCGCCGATTTCCACGAGTCCGCCATAGTTTTCCATCGCGTCGCTGTGGCCCGATATCTTTATCAGTTTGTTGCCGCCGAAGTAGGCGCCGGCTGCCACGAAAAATGAGCCTTTGGGGAAGGGGTAGATGTTGAAAATCATAGAACCCTGAACTCGTCCGAGGTCGCTGTCAACGTCGATGGTCTCGTTGATTTCCTGACCGGTTGCGGGATGGGCGTAATAGGCGTCGACATCAGTGGAGAATGTTATGCCGGGCATAATGGCTATGCCTCCGCGCACTGTCACCCATCGGGTGATGGGGGTCGAGGCTTCGATGCTGATACCGGTGGTGCCGATTCCTACGCCGGCTCCGAGGTGGTTGAACACATTGTCGATGGCTGATGCGCCGAGAGCCGTCAGAATCATGAGCGCTGAAATCAAGTATTTTTTCATTGTGTCTGTGATGAATTGGTTTAAAGAACAGAATTGATGGCTGCAAAATTAACATCCGTTTAGAAACTTTGCAAGCATTCCCGGTTTCAATCCGGTTACAATGTGACGAGGACCACAATCCGGCGGAATGTGGTCCTCGTGGCGAATATGAGTTGGAGATGGTGGTCAGCGTGCCGACAGGGTGTCTATGGCACGTGTCAGGTCATTGACCACGCGTGATGTGGGATACCATGGATTCATGGCGCCTGAGCGTATCGGCTCGAGGGTCTGCTCAAGAAGCAGGAGGCCTTCGAGGTCATTGGCGGCTTTCATTTCCTGACGCAGCAGGCGGATTTTTTCGCTGAGCTGCACTCCTTCAAGCATGCGTTCGTAACGTATGGAAGAGCGTCCGTCGGGGTACACGAAATATGTGTCGCCGGGGGCGAACATGCGGAAGCGCGTGTCGGTCATGGGGGTGTCGTTCCAGTTGGAGAATGACCAGTGGAGATAGCCGTCATGGCCCGTGGCTGTGGCATAGACGGGCAGGTAGGCTCCGTCGGCCGGTTCGGAGTTGGAGAACTGGCTCGGCGCGGGAGTGGCGCAGCAGGTGTACATAAGCGAGATGAATCCGCGGTCATGGCGCCGTTTCAGCACGTCGGCCGGGAAGAAATCGCCTTTGATGAGCGTGTAGCTTTCAAGCGAGTCCACAAGCTCGGGATGGTATGAGCCGGCAAGCGACATCTTTATGTCGGGCACTGCGTTGTGGGCCACGCGGTAGGCTTCGAGCATCTGAGGCAGTCCGCGCTCGTCCATCACTATCATTGATTTCTCATACCATCCTTTTTCTTTCAGATGGCGGGTGAAATCCTTCAGGAACGAGGTCCACAGCTCTTCATACTGCGGCGAGGGGATGGGGGCCTCAAGGAATTTATATTCGCCGGTGGGTTCGTCGAGATAGCGGAACTTCAGCTCCCAGGGGACCATGGTGAAGCAGGAGATATTCTCGTCGATGCCGTTCTTAGCCATGAAATCAACGTAGCGGTCAAATATGGTGTAGTCATAGCTCCATGAGCCGTCGGCGTGGCGTGTGGTGCTCACCATCGGCTCGAACTTGTCATGGCTCTGTTCGCCCCAGGGTTCGTAGAACAGAATGGTGCTCACTGTTTTCTGGCCGGCGCGGGCAAGCATTTCGGCGTAGGGCTTCAGCAGTTCCAGATGCTCCTTGCTCCACGGCTCCACATTGTAGTAGCGCGAAATGGCGTAGGGCTGCTGCCACATATCGAGATAGAATTCGTAGTCCTTGGGCTGTGGGAGAGCGCGGTCGGTCACATTGACATCGAGTTTGAGCTGACCAACGGTTTTCTTGCCGCCGTCGGCGAGCAGTGACAGGGTGGCGGTGTAGGTACCGGGCTTCATGTCGTGCGGAATCTCCACGGAGCACCATACGGGGCGCACCGTGCGCGGAGTCATCTCCACGGTGGCATCGGGCAGGTCAATCATGTCGGCCACGGTATATGTGGGCAGACCCGGGTCGGGATAGCCGCACTTGTTATAGGCCGTCGTGGTCACGTAGCGCATGAAGGCCGCATAGCTGTCAGGGGCCGTTACCTTGCGGCCGCGGCTGTCACGGAACTCCGAGAGGCGCACCTGCAGGGGGCCGGTCTTCTCGGTGGCGGTTATGAGCGCTTCGAGGCCTATACGCTCGCCGCGCCATGCGTTGACGGTGGTGTCGGCTTTGTCGAGAGCCGGCGGAGCGGCCATCTGGCGGTAGTGGATATCTTTGGAAGCCCAGTTGAATGTAACGGGAGCCTTTACATCGGCCCAACCCTTGGTGTCGACGGTTGCGGTATCAGTCGGCTCAACATAAGGAGTCTTGAAATCATCGGCCAGCGCGGAGGCGGCTGCAACGGCCAGCGCGCTCAGGCAGATAAGGCGTCTAATCATGGTTATAAGTCAATTATAAGGGTTAATGAATTGAAATTATGCAAAGTTAAATGATTGCGGGCAGATATGTGGCCCCTTCGTGGTTTAATAATGTTAAAACCAGCCATAACGGGGACAAATAGTCCGGCAGGAAAAATGAGCCTGACGGAAAAAGTTGGTTTTTGAAATATATTTGTGTATTTTTGTGGTTACAAACATATTCTGAAAAAATGAGGATTGTTGTTCAGCGTGTGAAGCGCGCATCGGTAACTGTTGACGGACTGACAGTCAGTGATATCGGCCCGGGACTGCTTGTGCTTGTCGGCGTGGAGAACGGCGATGCGGAAGCCGATGCCCGCTGGCTTGCTGACAAGACCGTGGCTCTGCGCATATTCCCTGACGGGGCGGGAGTAATGAACCGGTCGGTAACCGATGCCGGCGGCGATGTGCTTGCCGTCAGCCAGTTCACCCTGACGGCCTCGACCCGCAAGGGTAACCGTCCGAGTTATATCCGGGCGGCCGGCCATGAGCTTGCCTCGGCTCTCTATGACCGGTATTGCGAAATGGTTTCCGAACGCACCGGCCGCCCTGTGGGCAAAGGCGTGTTCGGCGCCGACATGGCCGTGGAGCTCGTCAATGACGGCCCGGTCACAATAATTATTGACTCCCGGCTTCGTGAATGATATGGAACGTGAAAATCTTACTATAAAAGGCCTGCAGCAGATGGTGGACCAATGGATATCGACCGTTGGCTGCGGCTATTTCTCACCGCTGACCAACATGGCCATACTCGCCGAGGAAACCGGGGAGGTGGCCCGCATAATGGCCCGCGAATACGGCGAGCAGTCATGGCGCGAAGGCGCGCCGCGGCCGGAACTGGCCGATGAACTGGCCGACATGCTGTGGGTCATAACGGCCATAGCCAACCAGACGGGCGTGGATCTGAACGAAGCCGTGGCCCGGAATGTTGAAAAGAAGACGCGGCGCGATGCAGCACGCCACGCCGCAAATCCAAAACTCAGCAATCATAACCATAAAAACATAAAAAACGATGACTGACAAGTATCATGAACAGGTGGCCAAGAGCCGCGTGACGACCGACGACAATTTCGTCAAGGCCGAAGTTGAACGCATATTATCCGAGAAGATGGAGGCCAACCGCACTCCGGAGGTGCTCAAGCTGCTGTTCAACTGCATAGACCTCACAACCCTCAACGCTACAGACTCGCCCCAGTCAGTGGCCCGATTCACCGAGCGTGTCAACGATTTTGAGGAAGAGCACCCCGACCTGCCGCCGGTGGCCGCCATCTGCGTCTATCCCTGCTTCTCGCCCGTTGTGCGCACGGTGCTTGACGTGAGTGAGGTCAACATTGCCTGCGTTTCCGGCGGATTCCCCTCGTCGCAGACATTCCCCGAGGTGAAGGTAGCCGAGACGGCACTGGCCGTTGAAGGCGGAGCCGACGAGATTGACATAGTGCTCAATCTGGGCAATTTCCTTGACGGCGACTGGGAGGAAGTATGTGACGAGATTTCGGAACTGAAGCATTCATGCCGCGACGCGCATCTGAAGGTCATTCTCGAGACCGGAGCGCTCAAGACGGCCGAGAACATCCGTGCGGCATCGGTGCTCGCCATGTACTCCGGCGCCGATTTCATCAAGACTTCCACCGGCAAGGGCTATCCCGGCGCCTCGCTGGAAGCTGCCTACGTGATGTGCCAGTGCATAAAGGAATATTACGAGCAGACCGGCAACAAGGTGGGCTTCAAACCAGCCGGCGGTGTATCGACCACCGACGAGGCTCTCGGCTACTACACCATAGTCAAGGAAGTGCTTGGCGAGGAATGGCTTGACAACGAGTTCTTCCGCATAGGAGCAAGCCGTCTGGCCAACAATCTGCTGTCGGACATCCTCGGCGAGGAAACCAAATTTTTCTGACAAATTGAACTGAAACAAGATACAATGAATTATTGGGTAGTCATAGACCGCCGTAAATTCGGACCGCTCACGCTGGAAGAAGCGCGTAACATGCCTCTGAAAGAGGATACCTACGTGTGGCGAAGCGGCCTGCCGGCATGGGTGCGCGCCCGGGAGCTGGCCGAACTGGCCGACCTGTTCGTAACCGCAGCACCCGCTCCGGCCGAGGACGCCGAAACCACGGTGACCCTTTCCGAAACCGCTTCCGTTTCAGAGCCTGACGTGGTGGTTACGGAAACCGTTACGGACACGGAAGAGCCCGACGGCCGGAAAGAGTCAGAGTCCGAGGTGACGGTTACCGTTGCCGGACCGGAGAAGCCCGTAAAGCCCATGCCGGTTCCTCCGCCCCCGCCTCCCGCTCCGCCGGTGATGTCGCCTTACATGAGGCCGCAATCGGCCATCCCGCCTAAACCTCCCACATATCTGGGCTGGAGCATCGCTTCGATTCTGCTCTGCTGTGTGGTGACCGGCGTCATATCGGTGATTTATGCGTCGAAAGTCACTGGCTATTATGAGTCAGGACGCTACGAAGACGCTGTCAAGGCTTCGGAAAAGGCCGAGATGTGGCTCATAATAGGCATCACGGTGGGAATAGTTCTCATTCCTTTTGAAATGCTGCTGTTATGAAGCCCGGTTCGCGCCGGCGCCTGATGATATTCTCTATAGTGGCCGCCTTTCTGGCGGTCGCTATATTAGTCTATTGGCTGTTTGATCCGTCGGAGAACTTTTTCCCCAAGTGTCCGGTCTATGCCCTGACCGGAATCCAGTGTCCCGGATGCGGGGCGCAGCGGGCCATCCATGCGCTCCTTCACGGAGACATAGCAGGTGCGTGGCACTACAATGCCATGCTGCTGTTGGTCGTTCCCATGCTTGTGATCATATTTGCGGCCGAGTTCCTCCGGGAACGTTACCCCCGGTACCATGCCGCTGTCACCTCCATGACCCTGACGTGGGTGCTGCTGGCTCTGCTGGCGGTGTGGATGGTGGTGAGAAATGTCTGGGGCAACTGTTGATTACTTGAATCTTACGGTCATTGCCAGCTCGCCGTTGACGGTGGCCGTGACATTTCTGTCAGGCTCGGCTTTCGTCGCGCAGAGTCCCGGGGCGGGCAGAAGTATTATGTCGCCGGTCTTGAGGGTGGTGTGCCGGCTCGCCGAGACAACGGCGGCGGTTGCTGCTTCCGCAACGGAAATCGTGCAGGTCCCGTGCGGCTCGAATGTTATCGCGGTCTCTTCTCCGGGTATATCCGCCCAGTTGCCTATGGTGAGAGCGTAATCTATTATGGAAGCGATGTCGGTGACCACATTGCCGGCAGCGTCGGACGGCAGAAGGCGCACGGCAGGAGTGAAGGCATCGAAATATCTGTCGGCGAATTTAGGCCCGATGCTTTTGCCCAGACGTGAAATCCTTATGGCTATCCGGGGCTCCGCCAGCCACGATACGGCCTCGCGGCAGTCAGGAATGAACGTGGGACGGCCCGGCAGCGTCAGGGCCGAATCGGCTATCAGTTCAAAGTATGTGAGCTCGGGATTTACCGCAATTATTTTCATGACTTTTCTTTTTCTGAGGCTTCGCATGCCGACAGACGGCTGTACATCACGGCCAGATTGGCATAGATTGAAGTATTTTCTATCACTATCCCCGGCTTTACGGCTATACGGAAGGGGGTGAAATTCCACAGTGCGTGGACTCCCGCGTCCATGAGCATGTCGGCGGCCTCCTGCGCCCGTTCAACCGGCACGGCCACAATGCCTATCCCGGCGTCGTAGGACTTGAGCCGCGGTTTCAGCTCCACCGTGTCGAACACCGGTACGCCTTTGATGGTGTTGCCTATGATGGAGGGGTCGGTGTCGAATCCGGCAACAATGTCAAGACCGAAACGCTGCAGACCGCGGTCGGCTATCAGGGCAGCTCCCAGTGACCCTACGCCCATCATTACGGCGCGATGGCTTGCCGTGAACCCCAGAAAATTCTTTATCGCGGCCTCCAGCGCGTTCACCTCGTAGCCTATGCGCGTCTTGCCCTTGATGTTGAGCACTGACAGGTCCTTGGCTATCTGGGAGGAATCCACGTTGATGGCCTTGCCTATGGCCGTCGACGAGACGTATCCCACATTCTGTGAACGAAGCAGGCTTATGTAGGCGAGATACCACGGGAGGCGCCGCAGTGTCGGTTCCGGAATCATCGGACGCAGGTTGCCGTTGAGTTTGTCTGTAGCCATCAGGTTTGTTCTTTATTTATGTAGGTTTGATTTACATTGTCAGAGTCTGCCGCGGGTACCGCCGCGTGTGCCCATACCGCCCATGCCGCTGCCTATACCGTTGCGACCCGCGTTGTTGCGGTTGGTCCTGTTGTAGTTTCTGTTCTTGCGTTTGCCGAAGGGGTCGTCGGGGTCAACGGCCGGATTGCCGAACTCGTCGTAGTACTGGTCCTCGTCCTCGTCGTAGGGATAATCATTCTCGCCCGCTTTCTTCTTCGGTTTGTTCTTCTTTATGTCAGCCGGCTTCTGGAGGTCGACGGGCGTTTCATTCAGATCCCATGGCTGGTTGATGTCCCAGTTTTTCCTCAGGTTGATTTTCTTGGGGAAGTAGTAGACGGCCTCCGGCATCAGCGAGTCGGCTACATTTCCCGTGTCCCATTTCCGGTTGCCGTTGCGGTCAATTACCAGACGGGCGTAATAGGTGCCGGGAATGACATTGGCGAATGTGGCCGTGGAATTTTTCACGGCCTCGGTATAGACCGGGGCGTCCTGACCGTTGAGCAGCTGCACGAAGGCCGGTTCCTGACCGAGACCTGAGAGCGCGAACACTATGTTGCCGTAGTCCTCGAGCGATCTAACCGTGAATTCCATTTTGACGTTGCCGTTGTGGATTCCGTAGATTCCGGTCAGAGCCAGCGAGTCTATTGTCAGCCTGTATTTGCATCCGGGCCTCCAGTTGTAGGCCGCGGTCAGATTCCTCGGACGGAGTTCCGCAGGATAATGGAAATCGGGAGTCTCCACGGCAGTCCACACCGTGTCCTTGGGCAGCATCATCTCCAGATGGAAGCCATTGAGGTCAAACGAGCGCAGCGGCTGGCTTGATTCGATGTCCATAACCGAATACACCTCAGCATCGGCGCCGGGCGATGTCTTTATGTCGAGCAGCTCAATCTTGGGCTGGTCCGGAATTGAATCGTTGTCTTTCTTCTTCTTTTTCTTTGCCTCGGCTTCTTTCTCCTTCTTGGCTTTCTTGCTGCCGCGGAGCGAGAAGTTCAGGGTGTCGGTTGTCCACGACAGCTGATCCAGAGAATCGGTGCGCAGATATGTCGTGGCCAGTTTCAGGGTGTCCAGAGCGCTGATGGCCGTGTCGGCTATCCAGTAGGTCAGGGTGTCGCGTGTGGCCGAAGCCTCAAGTACCGTGCGCAGAGTGAAATCCTCGCCGTCATACGGGCCGCCCACGAAACGCAGCGCCGGCAGCGTATCGGACGGGGCGCCCATCTCCAGATAAATCTTGTTGCGCTCGTTGCGCTCGTATTTGGTCAGGTACTGTGACTTGTAGTTTTCGTTGAACCATGTGAGCAGCAGGTCGTTGGGGGTGAACACCGTTATCTCGTGGACGAATGTGGAATCGGTCTCTCCGTCGGAGGCCTTGACGGTGTCCGTGCGGTTCTCGCGGTGGGCCGACGGCGAGATAAGTCCCGGGAATACGGCTATATCCTCCGTGCGGTCCCATTTGTTGTCGCGGTTCACGTCATTGATGGCGAACACGCGGTACTGTCCCGGCTTCAGATTCCTGATGGTGAACTGTCCCAGCTGGTTGGTGCGGGTGATGCGGTCAAACGGCACCTTTGTCAGGGCGGTGTCCGACAGATTGGAGTGCACGCCGACGAGCATTGACTGGGCCGGCTCAAGATTCTCGGCCGCAAAAACCATTCCGGAAATGCACAGCGAGTCAAGCACCGGTCCGGTCGAGAAATCGAAAGCGAATCCGTCGAGCTGGTTACCCTCGTTGAGGTCCTTGATGGCATCGGTGAAGTCAATGGTGTAGGTGGTGTTGGGCAGCAGGGTGTCCTGAAGGGCCACGGTCACTCTGTGGCCCACGCCGGTAATTTTGGCCGGTGTTTTCTGGGCAGGGGAGATGACCACCTTGTTGAGCGGGTCATCCACCTCCACGTTCTCATTGAACTCTATGATTATGCGGTCGCTTTTCACATTGAGCGCGCCGGGAGCGGGACGGCTTTTAACGAATACGGGAGGGTCCTCGTCGCGGGGGCCTCCTTCGGGACGTCCCATACTGGCGCACGCCGCAACAACGGCGGCTATTATGATCACAAGCGGCCAGCGCAGATATGTCAAGTCAGGTTTCATGCTAATTTACGAAAATCTATTGCAAAAATAGCTTATTATGGCGAATTATGGAATTTTTTCCTGAATATATTGCCTTAAAGACCTGCAATTATGGGCCTGGATGTGAAAAAGAAAAATAATTGGAGAGAAATGCGGTCAGGATGCAAATTTCATGTAAATTTGTAGAAAATTCCACACGAGGCCTTTCGGTGATTTCCGCATGGAAGCACCCAGAAGTCTCATAATGCTTATATATCAACGTATTCACTCCTGAATCACACCCTCCAGATGAAACGACGAATCGTTATAGGTGCCATGGTGGCGGCAGCAGCTTTGTCAGGCAGCCGCATCGAGGCGCAGATCAACAGCGCTACGGCTGCCGGCTACGTGTCGCGTGGCGTGGCCATGTACAATGACAAAAATTATGAGGGATGCCTTGACCAGCTCCTGCAGGTGCGTAACCTTGACCCGGTGACAGCCCAGCAGGAAGAGGCCCTCTACTATATAGCGATGTCAACACTCTACTGTGGCGATGACGAGACTCTTGACCTGCTGAACGATTTCCTGCGCCGCTATCCACAGAGCCATCGCTGCAGTGACGTGACGGTCGCCATAGGCGATTATTATTTCACCCGAGGCTCCTATACCGAGGCTCTGCAGGCCTACCAGAAGGTTGACCCCGACGCCCTTGACGATGACCGCCGTGAGGAAATGCTTTACCGTCAGGCCTATTCATCGATGCTTCTCGGTGACTACGCCCGCGCCGGCGAGCTGTTTGACCTGCTGACGGCCTCGAAGGAATATTCCAACGCCGCCACTTTTTATAAGGCTTATCTCTATTACCTCGACGGAAACTTCGACCAGGCCATGGCATGGTTCCGCAAGGTCGATACATCACGCGAACCGGGAACGGCGGCCGATTACTACATCAGCCAGATCTGTTTCATGGACAAGGACTACTCCCAGTCCCTGCAGCTGGCCCGCAAGGTGCTCGGCGGCAACTGCGTGGCGCAGTTCCGCCCGGAAATGAACCGCATAGCCGGAGAATCGCTCTACAATCTCGGCGACGAGAAGGCGGCCATACCGTATCTGCGTGACTATGTGTCGGAGACCGCCGATGTGCGCCCCACCGCCTACTATATCCTCGGCGTGAGCGAGTACAATGCGGGCAATTACCGCGAGGCAGCCGACATGCTCCGTCAGGCCACTGACATGCCTGACGCAATGGGACAGAGCGCAAACCTGTATCTGGGACAGTGCTATGTCAAGGAGGGACAGCCCGACGGCGCCATGATGGCTTTCGAGAAAGCTTTCCGCGACAACTATGAAAGCCGTGTGGCCGAAGAGGCCTTCTATAATTATATTGTGGCCCGTGTTGACGGCGGCCGCATGCCGTTCGGCAAATCGGTCAGCATAATGGAGGAATTCCTTGACAAATATCCGCGGTCGCGGTATGCCGACGATGTCCGCCAGAATCTTGTAACCGGTTTCATGAGCGACAATGACTATGAGAGCGCGCTGCGCATCATTGAATCCACGGCTGATCCGTCGAAGAATATGATCGCCGCCAAGCAGCGTGTACTCTTCATGCTCGGCACACGTGACTATCAGTCACAGCGCACCGCCAAGGCCATTGACTATCTGGACCGCGCCTCGGAAATCAGCGGAGCTTCACCCGAAATTCACCGCCAGAGCCTGCTTTGGCTCGGTAACGCCCAGCTCGATGCCGGAAAGCTTGAGGATGCCTCCCGCAGCTATCTCGGCTATCTTGAGGCGGCTCCCTCCACTGATGCCAACCGCCCGCTCGCATACTATAATCTCGGCTACACACGCTTCCGTCAGAACCGTTGGGACGACGCCATAACCAACTTCCGCAGAGTCTCCAATGCCTCAGGCGTAAGCTCGGCCATGAAGTCCGACGCCCTGAACCGTCTGGCTGACTGTCTGTACTATAAGGAGCGCCCCGATGAGGCCGCCACGGTCTATACCGAGGCCTACGAGGCAAATCCCCAGTCCGGCGACTATGCTCTCTATCAGGCCGCTCTGATGAAAGGCCGTCAGGGCGACAATGCCGCACTGATCGACGCCATGGACGAGATGATGAGCCGGTTCCCTGCTTCTCCGCTCGTGCCGGCGGCCATGCTTGAAAAAGCCCAGGCTTTCGTGGCCCTCGGTCAGACCGCCGATGCCTTGGAGACATATTCATCGCTCGCCAAGACCTATCCCAGCACTTCGCAGGGCCGCAACGCCTACCTGCAACTTGCCGTCACGCAGCTCAACGCCGGAAACACGGCTCCCGCCATCGAATCCTATAAGGCTGTGATAAGCAAATATCCCACCAGCGAGGAAGCTCAGACGGCCATCGAGGACCTCAAGCAGCTCTACGCTGCCGAAGACAGGCTCTCGGAATTCGCTGAATTCGTGAACTCCGTGCCCAACGCCCCCAAAATCGACGCCTCCACGCTTGACGCCGCCGCATTCCAGGCCGCCGAGACCGATTACATTGACAACGGCCACACTTCCAGACTGGCCGCATATCTGCGCGATTATCCCCACGGCGCCTACGAGCCTCAGGTGCTCTATTATCTCGCTGAGTCCTCGTCGAACAACGGCGACAGCGATACGGCGCTTGAATATGTGTCAGGCATTCTGACCGATTATCCTGATGCCGAGGTGGCCGAAGCCGCTCTGCTCCTGAAGGGCGACAACGAGCTCGGCCAGGGCAAGACGGAGGTGGCCCTGAACACCTACACCGAGCTGGAGCGCCGCGCCTCGTCGCCCTCCATGCTTAACGAGGCCCGCAAAGGAATCATGCGCACGGCTCTGGAGCTGCACAGATATGACGATGTGATAGCCGCCGCCGACAAGATTGCCTCCACATCGGCCCCCGGAACGTCTGAAATGGAAGAGGTGGACTTCACCCGTGCCGAAGCGCTTGATGCCAAAGGCAACCATGAGGAAGCCTACCGCATCTGGCGTGAACTCGCGGAGACTCCGAGCGACGTCTACGGAGCCAAGAGCTCGGTCTATCTCGCCGAATCGCTCCTGCGCGGCGGAGATGCCGAGGGCGCCCTGCGCACCGCTGACGCTCTGATCAACGCCGAGACGCCCCACAATTACTGGCTCGCCCGTGCGTTCATAGTCTACTCCGACGCGCTGCGCAAACAGGGCAAGACATACGACGCCGACGCTTATCTCAAGAACCTCAAGGCGAACTATCCCGATAACGACGAGGATATATTCCTGATGATAAACGAACGTCTCGACCGATAAATAAAGGATTCATTCCCCACAAAACCGAACCATTCCGTATCAAACACCAAATAAACTTATGATACTCAATCATAAATCTGTAGCTCTGGCCGCCCTGATGCTTCTTGCCGCAGGCCCCGGCCTCTCAGCTCAGGAAAATCTCACACAGGAGATAACCGTCAGACATCACGAAGAGGTGAAGCCTACCGACGCCGTGAAAATCAACGCGAGCCCGGTGGTGACCATGCCCCCTCTGCAGGCAAGCCGTCTCACCTACGGCATGCGCCAGATCCGTGTGGGCGTCCCGGCTTCTATTTCCTCGCTTTCGCCCGCCGCATACGGCGATACTATATATGTGTCGCCTTACAAAGGATATGCATCACTCGGCTATCTGCCCATGCTCAACCTCGGAGCCTCGGCCGGCTATAAATTCATTGACAACGACCGCGTGCGTCTCAACGGCTGGTTGCAGTATGACGGGACGAGCTATCGCGGCGATCTGCCCTGGCAGCCTGCCGACGTGGCCGACAAGGAGAGCGTGCGTCTGCGCCGCAACTTCGTGACCCTCGGAAGTGCGTTGCACACTGCTGTAGGCCGTCAGTCATTCATCGACATGGGGCTTGACTACACGTTCGCCCGTTTCAACACTCCTTCCTGCGACGGAATGGACAACCAGAACGTGCATCGGTTCAACCTTCAGGGCCTCTGGACCATAAACACCGGGAAATGGAACGGCGGCGCAGGACTTTCGTACGGACACTTCGCCTACGGCAATCTCATCAACATGGACGCCTCCTATTTCACCGAATCAGCCGACCAGACTCCGGTGGAAGACTGGCCCGCCCTTGTTGACAAGGCTAAACGCCCTGTGCGCGAGGACCGCATAACCGCCCATGCTTTCGTGGCAGGCAAGGTGCTCGGTGCCGAAGCCGCCGGCCTTTCGGTCAACTTCTCGTATCTCACCTACGGACGCAATTCCGCGGTGGCCGTACTGCCCGGTACCGATTGGGCCGACGGCGGGATGGCTCTGAGACCCCTCGGGTCGTTCTCCCACGGGCTGCTTTCGTTCCGTCCCTATTACCGCACCACATGGAACCACATAGACCTTGACCTCGGCGCCAATCTCGAAGTGACCGTCAACAACGGACGTGTGTTCCACATATCGCCTTCGGCCCAGGCCACATGGAAACCTGCCGACCTCGTGGCGGTCTATGTCAAGGCCAACGGCGGCGAACGCCAGAACACTCTCGGCTCGCTCTTTGACGTGACATATTATTCCATTCCCAACGTTGCATACAACAATTCCCATGTGCCCCTCAACGGCGAGGTGGGTGTGACAATAGGCATGTTCCGCGGTTTCTATGCCGAACTTGCCGCAGGTTATGCCATAGCCAATGACTGGCTGATGCCCCTGATGCCCGATCCGCAGACCACCATGTTCAGCCCCGTTGACATGAAAGGTTACAAACTGCACATAGCGCTCGGTTACAGATACCGCAATCTGGCCGAGGCCTCGATAAGTTTCGAGCGGGCTCCGCAGAAAGTGGACAGAGGCTTCTTCCTGTGGCGTGACCGCGCCAAAAATGTGGCCGAGGCTAATCTGCGCGTGTCGCCCATAAGCAGCCTTGACATCAATATCGGCTGGACCTACCGTGGCGGCCGTATGACCGGCACAGGCACAGGCGAGCTGATGCCGCTCGGTAACGTCAATGCGCTTTCGGTGGGCGGAATCTACCGTATAACCCCGCAGTGGAGCGCATTCGCCAATGTGGAGAATATTCTCAACCATCGCTTCACACTCATCGGCGGACTGCCTTCGCAGGGCGTAGGCGGCCTCGCAGGTGTGTCATACAAGTTCTAAGAACATCCAATAAAAACTACCGGTTATGAACCAGGACAATCAAATGATTCCGGGCAGCGCTTCCGCTTCTGACAGTGTGGTGATCATACCCACCTACAACGAGCGGGAGAATGTCGCCGCGATAATAGAGGCTGTGCTTCGTCAGCCGAACCCCATGGACGTGCTGATAATTGACGACGGTTCGCCTGACGGTACTGCCGACATAGTCCGCTCGAAAATCAAGGAACATCCCGGACGCGTCCATCTGGTGGAACGCAAGGGAAAGCTCGGACTCGGCACCGCCTATATAGCCGGTTTCAAGTGGGCGCTTGACCATAAGCAGTATGACTACATCTTTGAGATGGACGCCGATTTCTCCCACAACCCCGACGCGTTGCCCGAGCTTTACAAGGCCGTGACCGAAGGCGGGGCGGATGTGGCCGTGGGGTCGCGCTATGTGACCGGCGTCAATGTGGTCAACTGGCCCATGGGGCGCGTAATCATGTCATACTACGCATCGGTCTATGTGAGAATGGTCACACGCCTCGATGTCCATGACACCACCGCCGGATTCGTGTGCTACCGCCGCCGGGTCCTCGAGACTATAGAACTCGACAAAATCCGGTTCAAGGGCTATGCCTTCCAGATTGAGATGAAATTCACCGCCGCCCAGTGCGGTTTCAGGATAGTTGAGGTCCCCATAGTGTTCGTGAACCGGGTGCTCGGCACGAGCAAGATGTCGGGCGGTATATTCGGAGAGGCTTTCTTCGGTGTTATTCGCCTCAAAGTGTCAAGCTGGTTCAGGAAATATCCCAAATATGTGGAGCAATGAAAGATTCGCGTATCCTCATACATAATGTCACAGTCATCAACGAGGGCCGCCGGTTCCTGGGCTACGTTATGACCGAGGGCGAGTTCATCTCGGCCGTAGGCGAGGGCGAGCCTTCGCCTGAAATGTTTTCGGACTGCGAGGCCATTGACGGAGCCGGACGTCTGCTGCTCCCCGGAGTGATTGACACCCACGTCCATTTCCGCGACCCGGGACTCACGCAGAAGGCCGATATGGAGAGCGAGAGCCGCGCGGCCGTTGCCGGCGGAGTGACCTCGTTCATAGACATGCCCAACACCAAGCCTCTCACTGTGACCCGCGAGGCTCTTGACAATAAACTCAGGCGCGCAAGCGAGGTATCGCTCGCCAACTACGGTTTCTTCATCGGAGCCACTTCCACCAACCTCGATGAACTGAAACAGACCGACTATACCCGGTGTGCGGGCATAAAGCTTTTCATGGGCTCGTCGACCGGCGGAATGCTTGTCGATTCCCTTGACATGATGGAAAGCATCATGAGGGAGGTCCCGGTGCTGATGGCCGTTCATGCCGAGGACGAAAAACTGCTGTGTGCCAATCGCGAGGCTGTCGTGGCGCGTTACGGCGAGAATCTCGAGATGGAGTTCCATCCGGTAATCCGCAACCACAAGGTCTGTTTCTCGGCCTCAAGCAAGGCTGTTGAACTGGCCCGACGGCTCAATCACAGACTGCATCTGCTACATGTGTCGACCGCCGACGAGCTGCAGCTTCTCTCTCCCGGCTCACCGGAAGGGAAGCTGATAACCGCCGAGACATGTCCGCAGTATCTCGCTTTCAGTGACGAGCAGTATGCCATGCTGGGTGCCCGCATAAAATGCAATCCCGCCATAAAACGTCCGGCTGACCGCGACGCCCTCCGCAAAGCCGTCAATGAGGGACTCATCGATACCATAGCCACCGACCATGCCCCCCATCTGCTCAAGGAGAAGCAGGGCACGGCGCTGACCGCGGTGTCCGGGATGCCGCTCATTCAGTTCTCCCTGACGCTGATGCTGCAGATGGCCGAAGAGGGCCTTTTCGAGCCTGAGACCATAGTGGAGAAAATGTGTCACAATCCCGCGAAAATCTACGATATTGACCGCCGCGGCTTCCTGCGGCCCGGTTATTATGCCGATCTGGTGCTGGTCGACAATGACTGCGAGCCATACACCATTACTGACGCCTGGGCCATAAGCAAATGCGGATGGACGCCGCTGAGCGGCCTGACGGTGAGCAACAAGGTTGACCTTACGATGGTCAACGGACGTGTGGCCTACCGTTTCGGGGTCCTGTTCTCGCAGACACGCGGTAAGGAACTGAAATTCAACAGATGATGAGAGCCGCCTCCGCCGTCATATTACTGCTTGCAGCCGTCGTGGCGTTCCCCGCCTCGGCACGGCGTCACCGCAAGAAGAAACAGGCGGTCAGGAAAGAGGCGCTCGCTCCGGTGAAGAAGCCTGTAGCCGTGCCTGACGAAGAGCCGTGGCCCGAGGAAATACCGGATTACGCGGAGCCTTCATTCTCCGAGCCTCCGGTGGCGCAGCCTTCATTCACCGAGCCGGTTGCCGCTCTTTCGGTGGAGGAACAGGTGGAGCTGCTGATGAAACAGAGCATAATGGGCGAATCGGTCATAGATGCCGGTGCGCTGAGGGACTTTGTGGCCCGCCACAATCCCGAATTCGACATAGCCATAGCCGAAGCCTACATAACCGTCGGGCGCCGGTATGGGATTAGGGGCGACATAGCGCTGTGCCAGAGCATTCTTGAAACGGGCTGGTTCCGTTTCGCCGACGGCACCTGTGTGACCCCCGACCAGCATAACTACTGCGGCCTCGGAGTGGTGAAACTTGGCTCCAAAGGCCATTCGTTCGACACCATAGAGCAGGGCGTCACAGCGCAGATGCAGCATCTCTACGCCTACGCATGCAGCGACCCGCTGCCCGAAGGCGAAAAATTGCTTGACCCGAGGTTCAAGCTCGTAAGCCGCGGAGTCGCTCCCACCTGGGCGGAACTCTCCGGCCGATGGGCCGCCAATGACCGGTATGCGCGCTCGTTCCTGCGTCTTTATATAGAGCTGACTAAATTCTGTGCCGGAAAAAATAAGGCCGGCAATAATTCATAACCAATAGGATAAATGCGTACAGACCAACAGCTTTCAGGCGTGACACTGCTTGGAGATACCGGCGTGAAATACCCTGACAGATATGCTCCGGAAATTCTGGAGACTTTCATAAACAAACATCCTGACAATGAATATCTTGTCACGTTCATGTGCCCGGAATTCACTTCCCTGTGTCCCAAGACCGGGCAGCCGGATTTCGCAAAAATCATAATCAACTACATTCCGCGCGAGCGCATGGTGGAGAGCAAGAGCCTCAAGCTCTATCTCTTCAGCTTCCGCAACCACGGCGATTTCCACGAAGACTGCGTCAACATCATCATGAAGGACCTTGTCCGGCTCATGGAGCCGCGTTACCTGGAGGTGATAGGTCTGTTCACTCCGCGCGGCGGCATATCCATCTATCCGTTCGCCAACTATGGCGATGCCGACCATCAGCAGATGGTGCGTGAACGCATGCTCGCGGCTTTCCGTAACGAATTTTAGCTTTCAATGTAATGGAAAAGGATTCCCTAATTGTTCTCTCGGGCGGCATGGACTCCACCACCATGCTCTATGAATATGCTTCCCGCATAGCCCTTGCTGTCAATTTCAGCTATGGTGCCAACCATAATCTCCGCGAGGCCGAATGCGCCCGTTACAACTGCCGCCGTCTCGGCATAGAGCTGGTGGAGATTGACCTCGGCTTCATTGGCCGTTACTTTGAAAGTTCTCTTCTGAGCGGCGCCGACGCCATTCCGGAAGGGAACTATGATGACGGCAACATGCGCTCCACCGTTGTGCCGTTCCGTAACGGCATCATGCTTTCCGTTGCCGCCGGCCTCGCCGAGAGCCGCGGCCTCTCGACGGTCATGATTGCCAACCACAGCGGCGACCATTCCATCTATCCCGACTGCCGTCCCGCCTTCATCAACGCCATGGGACAGGCCATCGATGCCGGGACATACGAACATATAACCCTTTCCGCGCCCTATACAAGCCTGACCAAGAACCAGATTGCAGTGCGCGGCCGTGACCTCGGAGTGGATTATTCCCACACCTATTCCTGCTATAAAGGCGGCGAGAAACATTGCGGACGTTGCGGCACATGCGTGGAGCGCCGCGAAGCTTTGCTTGCGGCGGGCCTTGAGCCTGACTGCTGATAGAATCAGTGGCTGCGGGTTATGATGTAGGTGAAAATGGCTCTGAAAGCGCTGACTGTCTCCGAATCGGAGAAACGGTCCAGAATGGCGTAGGCCTCGTCGCGCAGGCGGTCCATGGTGGCGTAGGCGTATTCTATACCGCCGGCCGCTCTGGCAAATGCTATCAGAGTGTTGATTTCGTCCTCTTCAAGAATTTCCTTGCGTGACAGTTCGAGCATTTCGTCATGCTCGGGCAGATCAGTGCGGTTCAGGGCGTAAAGCAGGGGAAGGGTTATTTTCCCCTCGCGCAGGTCGTTGCCGGTGGGTTTGCCCACCTCGCTCTCGTCCTCGAAATAGTCAAAAATGTCATCGCGTATCTGGAAGCAGAGGCCGAGAAGCTCGGCGAAGCGTTCCATGTCCCTGAGTCTGTCGCCATCGGCGCCGACGGCGTAGGCGCCCATCTTTATGCAGCTCACGAAAAGCGATGCGGTCTTGTAGGAAATGATGTTGAAGTAGGCCTTCTCGTCAAGGCAGTGATAGCGGGCGTTGTAGATCTGGTCCACTTCTCCCAGTGACAGCACCTTGCCGAGATGGGCAAGAGCTTCGACAATGCGGAGGTCACCGGTGGATATGGCCTGCTGCAGGGCGCTTGAAACGAAGAAGTCACCCACAAGAACGGCTATCTGGTTGTCCCATATTGAATTTACTGTCGGGTGGGAGCGGCGCATCTTTGATTCGTCAACCACATCGTCATGGATGAGGGTGGCGTTGTGAAGCATCTCCACTGCGGCTGCCGCGGCTATTACGCGGTCGTTGACCTCTCCGAACAGTCTGGCGGTGAGAATCACGAGAATAGGGCGTATCTGTTTGCCTTTGGTTGACAGATATCCGTCGACCACTCGGTTCATCAATCCGTTGGACGAGGCTAACGCATCCTTGATTCGGGCGTTAAGAAGTTCTATCTCAGGGGCTATGGTTTCGCGGATGGAATTTATGGGACTCATTTTGTCGCTGATATCAGGTGCAAATTTACAAAAAAAGTGCTGTAACGTTGCCAACAATCATAATTATTTACTAATTTTATCCTTTAAAATGCTCGTTGAACATAACCAACACCACTTTGACCCCATGGACAGACGTCTATTTCTTCTTGATGCCTACGCGCTGATCTATCGCGCCTACTATGCCCTGATCCGGTCGCCGCGCGTCACTTCGGCCGGGTTCAACACATCGGCCATATTCGGATTCTGCAACACTCTCGACGAGATTCTGCGCAAGGAGAATCCAACGCACATTGCGGTTTGTTTCGACCCCCGCGGAGGCCACACATTCCGTCATGAGGAATATCCGGAGTACAAGGCCCAGCGCGACAAGCAGCCGGAGGATATTACGGCATCGGTGCCCCTGATAAAGGAAATCCTAGAGGCCTACAGGATTCCGGCCATTGAAGTGGAGGGGTATGAGGCCGACGACGTGATAGGAACACTGGCGCGTCAGGCCGAGAAGGAGGGCTTCACAACCTATATGATGACGCCTGACAAGGACTACGGGCAACTGGTGACCGACCGGGTGTTCATGTACCGCCCTTCGCTGCGTGGCGAGGGCTTCGAGGTCCGCGGGCCGGAGCAGGTGTGCGAGCGTTACGGCATTTCCTCGCCGGCGCAGGTCATAGATCTGCTCGCGCTTGAGGGCGATGTGAGCGACAATGTCCCCGGCTGTCCGGGCGTGGGGGAGAAGACTGCCGCAAAACTCATTGCCGAATGGGGTTCGGTTGAAAATCTCCTTGAACACACGTCGGACCTGAAGGGTGCCCTGAAGAAAAAGATTACCGAAAATGCCGACCAGATAAAGATTTCAAAGTGGCTCGTCACCATCAATACCGATGTCCCGCTTCCGTCAGGCCTCACCGTCGATTCGCTCGTGCGGAAGGAGCTTGATTTTGACCGCCTGCTGGAAATCTACCGCAAGCTCGAATTCCGTACGTTCATCAACCGTCTGATAGGCAATCTCCCGGGAAATTCCGAGGCGAAGGAGAAGGCCGCGGGCAATACGACCCCGGCTCCGGCCGCAGGCTCCATGGGCTCTCTGTTCGATATTCCCGAGCCTACAGCCGCCATGCCTGTTCTGGCGGCCGATTCCATATCAACGGTGACGCATCTCTATAATGTGGTGACCGATGTGGCCGAAGCCGCTGAACTTGTCCGGGCCGCTGCAACCCGTCCAATGGTCGGAATAGCCGTCCAGGCCTACGGCGACGAGGCCATGACCGCCAGAATCGACGGCGTGGCTGTGGCCCTCGGCGACGGACGCGCCTCCTACTTACCTCTCGATAATGAAGCCCGCGCTACCATGATCGAGGTAATCAGCCCGCTGCTTGGCTCCGGCGCGCCTGTTCTGGCAAGCAGTGACATAAAGCGCGACTATCTTCTGCTCAAACGAATGAAATCGTCAATTGACGGCGATTATTTCGATACTGGCGTGGCCCATTATCTGCTCCAGCCCGAAATGAAGCATGACATTTCCAAGCTCGCGTTAGGCTATCTGAACTACGAGATGCTCCCGCCCGAAGGCAAGGCCGGTCTTTCGCCGACAGAGAAATCGGAACGGGCCTGCGAACGTGCCGACGTGGCTCTGCGGCTTGCCCCGGTGCTTCTCGACGATGTTGAGAAACAGCAGCTCAAACCGCTGCTTGACAATATAGAGCTTCCGCTCATCCGCGTGCTTGCCGAAATGGAGTGGACCGGGGTAAGGGTCGACGTGCATGAGCTCATGAAGCTTTCGGAGGCCTATACCGCGCGTCTGAACGCCATGGAGGAAAGAGCTTACGAAATAGCCGGCACGAAGTTCAACATAGGCTCGCCCATGCAGGTAGGCGAAGTCCTTTTCGACCGCCTGAAAATCGACCCTCAGGCAAAGAGGACCAAACGCGGGGCCTATTCCACAACCGAAGAGATTCTCGAGAAACACCGCCATGACCACGAGATTGTTGACCTGATTCTGAAGATAAGGGCATTGCGGAAACTTCTCGCCACCTACATCAACGCGCTGCCCGCGCTGGTGAATCCGAGGACCGGAAAAATCCACACTTCCTACAACCAGACCGTCACGGCCACCGGACGCATCTCGTCGACCAATCCCAACCTGCAGAACATTCCCGTGCGCACCGACGACGGCCGCGAGATTCGCAGGGCGTTCATTGCCGACGAAGGCGACATATTCCTCTCGGCTGACTATTCCCAGATTGAACTGAGGCTGATGGCCGACCTGTCAGGCGACGCCGATATGGTCGAGGCGTTCCGTGAAGGCGCCGACATACACCGCGCCACGGCTGCCAAAATCTACCACACCGCGCTTGACGAGGTGACCGACGCGCAGCGCCGGAACGCCAAGACGGCCAATTTCGGCATCATCTACGGCATCTCGGCATTCGGACTGTCGGAACGGCTCGGTATACCCAGAAGCGAGGCCAAGAGCCTTATATCGGGGTATTTCCGTACGTATCCCGGCGTGAAGGACTACATGGACCGCATCATCGAGACCGCGAGGGAACAGAAATATGTGACCACGGTCAAGGGACGCAAGCGCATGCTTCCTGACATTGACAGCCGTTCGGCCGTGGTGCGCGGTTATGCCGAACGCAACGCCATAAATGCGCCGCTGCAGGGTTCGGCCGCCGACATCATCAAGATTGCCATGGTCGACATCTACCGTGAGTTTACACGCCTGGGACTCCGCTCCCGGATGATCATGCAGGTCCATGACGAATTGATATTCAATGTGGTGCCCGATGAACTTGAAACCGTGAAGAGTGTTGTTGCAGATAGAATGGTGAATGCCTATCATGGACGTGTGCCTCTCGAAGTGTCGATGGGCACCGGTCACAACTGGCTTGAAGCCCACTAAACATACTGAAATGAAGAAACTGATAATATTTTGTATGATTGCCGTCATGACGGGTCTCTCGTCGGTTATGGCGGCTCCCGTCGATATTGACGGCGTGCCGAACGTGCATGTGGCTGACAGCACGCAGTTTGTCAGCAACCCCGACGGAATTCTGTCGGCCGCGTGCGTCGATTCGCTGAACGCCATGATCGGAGCGTCATGGCGGGAGACAACCGCCCAGACCGTGGTTGTGGCTCTCAGTCAGATTCCTGACAGCTACGAGATGATAGACTATGCCGTGGCGCTCGGCATGAAATGGGGCGTGGGACACAAGGATATGGACAATGGAGTGGTCATTCTTCTTGTCACCGACCGCCGGCAGATGACCATAGCCACCGGCTACGGCGTGGAAGGCATATTGCCTGACGCGCTCTGCAACCGTATAATCCGTGACAAGGCCATTCCCTATTTCCGCAACGGAGACTACGACGGCGGAATCAACGCCGCCACGCGGGCCGTCTGCTCTGTGCTCGAAAATCCGGCCAATGCCGCCGAAATCCGGTCAAAGGAGGCCGGCCAAGGGGGCGAAGAGAGTTTTGACCTCTTCGGTTTCGTGGTGAAGATGGGTTTCATAGAACTTATAGGAATCCTGATATGGATTCTGGTGTCCTTTTTCTCGAATCGCGGGAAGCCTGACGTGGTGCGTTATGACCGGCTGTCGGAAATCCGTCCCGTGGCGCTGTTCCTGTCTTTCCTCGGCATGGGCATCCCGGTACTCGGTTATCTGCTTTGTGTGCTGATGATGCGCAACATACGCAACCATCCGCGCAAATGCCCCAACTGCACTCATGCCATGACGAAGCTCGATGAGGAGACCGACAACAAATATCTCACCCCTGCCCAGGACCGCGAGGAACAGCTTGACTCCGTTGACTATGACGTGTGGCTCTGTCCCAACTGCGGCGAGAAGGACGTGATTCCTTACGTCAACAAGAAATCATCGCTGACCGTCTGTCCGGAGTGTGGCGCCCGCGCCTGTCAGCTGGTGGCCACGAGGACAGTGGTCCAGCCCACCACCTCCAAGAAAGGCCTCGGCGAAAAGGTGTACCTGTGCCATAACTGCAACAGAAATATCCGCCGGCCTTACGAGATAGCCAAGCTTGCCGCTCCGGTGGTGATAATAGGTCCCGGCGGATTCGGTGGCCGCGGCGGTGGCGGTTTTGGCGGTGGATTCGGAGGCGGTTCCTTCGGCGGTGGCTCGTTCGGTGGCGGAGGCGCAACCGGCGGATGGTGATGAAAATCTCGGATAAATATTGTTACTATGACTGAATTTCTACAGAGCCACGGACTGCTTGGTCTTACCATAGGCCTGTTTACTTTTCTGATAATCGGATTGTTCCATCCCATAGTGGTCAAATGCCACTATTATTTCGGCACCGGTTGCCGGTGGTGGTTTCTGGTGGCCGGATTAGCCGCCTGCGCCGGTTCGGTGCTGGTCCGCGATGTCATCTGGTCGACACTGCTCGGAGTGCTCGCCTTCACTTGCTTCTGGACCATAAGGGAGATTTCCGAACAGCAGGAGAGGGTTGAGCGCGGATGGTTCCCGGCCAATCCCAAAAGGCCGGTCGGCAAAAAATAAGCTGCTACTCGTAAAGAACCACATTGAGGGTCGTTGAGCCG
Organism: uncultured Muribaculaceae bacterium; assembly: GCA_947627615.1. Taxonomy (GTDB): domain Bacteria; phylum Bacteroidota; class Bacteroidia; order Bacteroidales; family Muribaculaceae; genus Paramuribaculum. The sequence goes on from CANQWS010000018.1 coordinate 43,647, forward strand.
GAGGTGGCTGTTCCTGACCATGTGCCTTCGCCTTCGTAGGAGAGATGTATCGTAAGGCCGGTGCCTGACCCTTCGGAGCGGAAGGTGAATGAATCGTTCGAGCCTGAGCCTTTCATGTTCAGGACCACGTTCTGACTCACGTTCGTGTAGACGCAGTTGCCCCAGTTGCCGCTGTTGTCGGTGCGGGCTGTCAGTTTCACGGGCCATCGTGTGAGGCCATCGGTGAAGTATCCGGAGAAATTATACGTGTGCATCAGCGGCGGCGGAGTGCCTGACCTTACTTCCTCTTCCTCAATGGCGGCAGGGCCTTCCTCAATGGCGGCGGCCAGTTCCTCGGTCTCGGCGGCTTCCTGCGCAGTGTTGGATTCGTTTGTGTTGTCGGGAACCGCGGCTTCGACCGGGCTTTCGTCACTGTCTGTAATGGTCACCGGTTCCCCGTAGTAGTCCGGTTCGCTGTGTGATGACCTGTAGATATGAATGGCCGATATGGCGGCTATTCCGATTATTCCCGCTATTATTATCCTCTTCAGAAGTTTGTTGGTATCGCGTTTCGGCTTCTCAGGCTCTGCGGTGGCGGTGGGGAGCGAGGCGAGAAATTCCGGGACCGAGCCTGTGCGCTCGGCCGGCATCACCGCAAGGGCCTTGTGAAGAGCCTTGCGCGTGGCGGGGCTTATGCTTTTGGGCAGCACGGAATCAATGTATGCTCTGCTCATCTCAATGGCCCGCGGCGGCTTCCGGCCTGTCAGGCAGAACAGAAGTGTGGCGCCGAGCGAGTAGACATCGGCTTCAGGCGAGAATTTCGTTATGCCGGCATACTGTTCCATGGGCGCATATCCCTCGGAGAATCCGGTCGACGAGAGTGTGCATGTCAGCGAGCCGTTGTTGTCAAAGTGTTTCGATTGGCCGAAATCAATCAGCACCGGGCGTTCGCGACCTTTGCCGTCACCCTCTTGCCCGGCATCATCGTTTATGACTATGTTGGCCGGTTTCACGTCGAGATGCATGATTTTACGGCTGTGGAGAAATTCCACGGCTTTTGCTATGGGGCGGATGAATTCGAGCGCCTGCCTCTCGTCCATCGGACCGTTTTTGGTGACAAGATCACGCAGCGAGGGGCCTCGGAGGTACTCCATCACGTAGTAGGCCGTACCGTTGGCACGGAAAACCTCGTTGACGTTGACAATGTTGTCGTTGAGGCCTGAAATTTCGTGCAGTCTCGTGGCTTCGGCCATGAAATCCTTCAGGGCCAGTGCCATGCGCTGTGCCGCCGGCCCCGAGGTGCGTATGGTGGTGTCGTCATCGGCCGAGCGTTCGCAGTCGGAAGATAGAAACAGCTCCTTTATGGCCACATCGATGGAGGCTTTGACATTGCCCACCTTCACCGGCATGGAGGCGAGATATGTTATGCCGAAACCGCCCGAGCCTATCACGGAGCGGATTGTATAGGCTGCGGAGCCTGAATCTATGACTGTGCCGGCAGGAAGGGCCGGGGAGGATTGCGTTGACATGGCTGTGTGACGGTGCGTTATTAGGGGTCAGTGTTCGAGACCGAGACGGTCGAACATGGCGTAGTCCTGATCGATGCGGCTGCCTATGGTGGTGAGCAGGTCGCCTATCATGGAGCCGTTCATGCCGCCGAGCAATATGCGTTCGGTGGTCTCGGGCGACAGACGGGCGCGTCCGCCGGCGAAACGGAGTATGGCTTTCGGGGCCACGAATCTCATCAGTGCCACGCTGCGGGCTATCTCGTCCTCGCTTATGAGCGGGGTGTTCTCAAGGGCTGTTCCTTTTATGGGCGACAGTATGTTGACCGGAATCGATATGGCTCCGGCCTCGCGGGCCTCTTCGGCGAGTTTCAGGCGGTCGGCCATTGTCTCGCCCATGCCTATGATTCCTCCGCAGCAAATTTCCATCCCTTCTTCGCGGGCCATGGCTATGGTGCGCAGTTTGTCGGCATGGCTGTGGGTTGTGCATAGCGTGGGGAAATAATCCGACGATGTCTCGAGATTGCAGTGATAGCGGGTGACGCCGGCCTCGCGGAGCTGACGGAGCTCGGCCCGGTTGAGAAGTCCCATCGAGGCGCAGAGGCCTATTCCGGTTTCCTTCCCGATCTTGCGGAATATGGAGCAGAAACGGTCCATGTCGGCGGGAGCCACCTTGCGGCCGCTCGTCACAAGCGAAAAGTGCCTTACGCCTCTTTCGCCGTTGGCTTTGGCCGCGGCCACGGCTTCGTCGGAATCCACTATGTCATATTCAGTTATGCCCGTGTGGTGACGCGCTGACTGCGCGCACCATTTGCAGTCCTCGGAGCAATGTCCGGAACGGGCATTTATGATAGAGCATGTGTCGACAATGTTGCCGTTCCACCGGCGGCGTATTCTGTCGGCGGCGTCGCAGAGAGTGTCGGTGCTGTAGAGTCTGTCAAGTTCCAGCGCGTCAGCCGTCGAAGCCGGAACGCCCTCCAGAGCGCGTTGCAGCACTCTGTCGAGAAATGTGGTGTCTGATGAAGGTTCCATACGTTCTACAAAGGTACAAAAATTGCTTGGAACAGTGTTGTTATCTGTTCCGCAAAGGTACAAAAATGATTATAAGTATTGGTATTTTCTACCAAAAAATGGTAGATATGTAGGATTTGTGTTGCGGCGAAAACATTTTATAGGGTTTCATAGGTTATATTTGCACACGCTAATGAATTTTTTCGGTCTGACGGCTTCGGTCTTGACGATGCCTTTTGCCGGATTCAACTATATGCAAAACATCACTTCTATAACCACAAATCAAGTTATGGTAATGTCACGAAGATTTATCCTGCTGGTCCTGTCCGTAGCGGCTGTGCTCGGATGCCGGGCAACGACGGTTTCTCTCGATTCCTGCCGGGCAATGGCGCTTGCCAACAATAAGAATCTCAGGATGAAAGCCGAGGCCGTAAAGGCTGCCGGATATCAGAAGGATGAGGCATTTGCCGCCTATCTGCCGTCGCTGGATTTCACCGGCGGATACATGTACAACCAGAAGAAGCTCTCGATATTCGATTCGGACCAGCATCTGCCCGTGCAGACGTTTGACCCCGCCACAAAGAGCTATCAGTTCGGTCTGGTGAAGAACCCCATGACCGGAGAACCGATACTGACTCCTGACGGACAGCCTATTCCGGAACAGGTGGCCCTGATTCCGAAAGAGGCTATGGAATTCGATATCCACAATGTGTTTTTCGGCGCCGTCACCCTCACGCAGCCCATCTACATGGGCGGCAAGATAGTGGCTATGAACAAGATCACCCACTATGCCGAAGAGCTTGCCCGCGCCATGCACAACAGTTCGGCCGAGGACATTATCTATGCCGTGGATGCCGCCTACTGGCAGGTGGTATCGCTTAAGGCCAAGCAGAAACTTGCCCGAAGCTATGTCAACCTGCTCGACACGCTCCACTACAATGTGGAGATGATGGTAAAGCAGGGCGTGGCTACCCGGAGCGACCTCCTTACGGTCGACGTGAAGCTGAATCAGGCCAACGTGGATCTGACCAAGGTCGACAACGGTCTGGTGCTCTCGCGCATGGCCCTGGCGCAGGTGTGCGGCCTTCCGGTCAACACTCAGATGGTTCTTGCCGACGAGGACCACGAGATGGTGGGGCAGTCAGCCCCGGTGGCCACTTCCTATAACATGCAGGACGTCTATGACCGCAGGCAGGACCTGAGGGCGCTTGAGCTCGGAGTGAACATCTACGAGAAACAGGCCGATGTGGCCCGTTCAGAGATGTTGCCCAAAATAGCTCTTGTGGGTGCCTATTCATTCAGCAATCCCAACATGTTCAACGGATTCAAGAACCGCTTCAACGGGGCTTTCTCGGTGGGCGCCATGATCACGGTCCCGCTCTGGCACTGGGGAGGCAACTACAACAAGTACCGCGCCGCAAAGGTCAAGACCAACATTGCCCGGCTCGAGCTTGAGAACGCCAAGGAAATGATTGACCTGCAGGTGAGTCAGTCGGCCTTCAAGGCTCAGGAAGCCATGAAGACCTACGAGATGACGGTCAGGAATCTCGAGAAAGCCAACGAGAATCTCCGTCAGGCCAACCTCGGCTTCCACGAGGGCGTGATGACAACCGACAATGTCATGGAGGCGCAGACGGCATGGCTCAAGGCCAATTCGGAAAAGGTCGACGCGATGATTGACGTGCATCTGTGTGACGTCTATCTGTCAAAAGTCCTCGGCACTCTGCCTTACCCCACAAATTATTGAACCCAATGTTATTAACCCGATAATAAAACATCAAACATAAACAATCATGGCCGATACAGATAAATCCCAGTCACCGGAGCGCCGCGAATCGCGGATTCTCATGGTTTCCCTTGTTTTAATCGTCCTTGTCACTGCCGCCCTTGCCGTGTGCGGACTGTTTCTGCTGAAACCGCCTGCCGAGGTGATTGAGGGACAGGCCGAGGCCACATCAGTGCGTATTTCCGGCAAGCTTCCCGGACGCGTGACTGAAATTTTTGTGAAGGAAGGAGATATGGTCCACGAGGGCGATACCCTGATACATATCCATTCGTCACTCGCCGAGGCCAAAATGCTTCAGGCTACGGAAATGAAAAAGGCTGCCGAGGCTCAGAACCGTAAAATCGACGCCGGCACGCGCAGCCAGATAATCCAGGGCGCACGTGACCTCGTTTCGCAGGCCGCTGCAGCGCGTGAAATAGCCCAGAAAACCTACGAGCGAATGAACAACCTCTATAACGAGGGTGTGGTCTCCGCCCAGAAACGTGACGAGGCCAAAGCCGCCTACGATGCCACGGTGGCCGGCGAGAAAGCCGCCAAGAGTCAGCTCGATCTGGCTCTGGCCGGAGCGCAGAAAGAGGACAAGAGCAGCGCCCAGGCCATGGTAGGCGTGGCTCAGGGTGGTGTCGACGAGGTCAGCGCCCTGCTGCAGGACCAATATCTCACGGCTCCCTGCGACGGACAGATCGACGAGATTTATCCCGAGGTGGGTGAACTCGTGTCGCTTGGCACTCCGCTGATGAGCCTGATGAAAATCGCTGACAAATGGGTCACTTTCAATGTGCGCGAGGAACTGCTCGGCGATTTCAAGCTCGGTTCCAAAATCAAGGTGATGATTCCGGCTCTGGACAAGAAGGAGACCGATCTGGAGGTCTACTATGTGCGTGACATGGGTTCCTACGCCACCTGGCGCGCCACAAAGAGCACCGGCGAATGGGACAGCCGCACATTCCAGGTCAAGGGCCGTCCGACGGAGGTTCTCAAGGACCTGCGTCCGGGAATGACCGTGGTTCTCCGGAAATAAATCCGAGGCTCTCAAGTCAAAAATTATTTCAATCCTCCCAAATCTGAATAAATTGTCATTAAAGTATCTGAAACAGGCTCTTAGGGACGGTTATGAAACCCTCACCTCACGACGTGTCTATCTCGTGTGCCTGATTGTCGTGCCCATAGCTTTCACCCTCTTTTTCCTGAATCTGATGGATGAGGGGTTGCCGAGGAAGGTGCCGGCAGGGGTGGTGGATCTGGACCACTCGACGCTGTCGCGCAATGTAGTGCGTTCGCTCAATTCTTCAGAACTGGTTGACATTGTTGACCGCTCCGAATCATTCCACGAGGCTATGGAAAAGGTGCGTTCGGGCAAGACTTTCGGTTTCTTCATGATTCCCGAGAATTTCCAGCGTGATTCCCAAAACGGACAGCAGCCCACGATTTCCTACTACTGCAATCTGACCTTCTTTGTGCCCGGCTCCCTGATGTTCAAGGGATTCAAGACCACGGCCGTGACCACAGCCGGCGGAATCGTGCAGACCAACCTGATAAGCCGCGGTCTGACCGACGGAACCGCCTCCACTCTGGTGCAGCCGGTGGCCATACAGCAGCAACAGATAGGCAATCCCTGGGTGAACTACAATTACTATCTGACCAACTCCTTCGTGCCGGCCATCATAGCCCTCATGGTGGTGCTTGTGACCTCCTACAGCATCTGTTCGGAGATAAAGCGCGGCAACTCCCGACGCTGGCTTGACCGTGCTGGCGGCTCCATAGTGGTGGCTCTCGCGGGTAAGCTCATACCTCAGGCCGTGATTGAGATATGCGTGGCTCTGGCCTGTCTGGCCATCATGTTCGGATTCAATCATTTCCCGCTGAACTGTCCGCCGTGGCACATCGCTCTGGCCATGACCATGATGGTGCTGGCCTCGCAGGCTTTCGCCGTCACGGTGTGCTGTCTGATAACTAATCTGAGACTCGCGGTAAGTATATGCAGCCTTTGCGGAATCCTTGCCTTCTCTCTGGCGGCATTCTCCTTCCCGGTCCCCAACATGTATCCCGCGGTGGGTGTATTCAGCTACATACTCCCCGTGCGCTATTACTTTGAAATCTATATCGACCAGGCCCTCAACGGCATTCCGCTCTATTATTCGAGATATTTCTACATGGCTCTCGCCCTGTTCCCCGTGGTGCCGCTCGCCTTGCTGTGGCGCATGAAACGCAGAATGCTCGATATGGTCTATATTGGCTGACGGATTCTTTTCAACAGATTGACTATGAAGCGAATTTTCAAAAACATATCATCCGGGGCTGTTGACCTGATGCGCGTGTGGAGGCGCGAGTTCTATCTCGTGTTCCACGATGCCGGTGTGCTGTTGTTCTTCTTTCTCCTTACCCTGGGCTACCCGATAGTCTACACTGTTATCTACAATCCTGAAATCCTCGAGAATATTCCGGTGGCGGTGGTGGATAATTCCAGAACCTCCGCAAGCCGCGAGCTGACGAGAATGATCGACGCCACGCAGGGCATGGAGGTCTATGACTGCGTGGCCAACATGCAGGAGGCGCGGAAGCTGTGGAACGAGCATAAGGTCTACGGCATTCTCCTGATACCGGAGGACTACGCCCACAGACTGGGCCGCGGCGAGCAGGCTGTGGCTACGTTCTATTCCGAGATGTCGCTTCTGCTGCGCTACCGCACGTTCATGAGCTGTCTGGCCGACGTGCAGCTTGCCGCCGGCGCCGATATCCGGCAGGAACTTGTTGATATGATAGGGCTTCCGGCGCAGGATGTCAACAAGATGCCGGTGGAATCGGAGGCCTACCTCATAGGCGACCCAACGCAGGGTTTCGCCTCGTTCATCATGCCCGGCATCGTTGTGCTGATTCTGCAGCAGAGCATGCTTCTCGGCGTGACCATGCTTGCGGCCGGTATCAAGGAGCGCCGTCGCAGAAACGGAGGCTTTGACCCGGAATCGGTCCAGACATCCCCAATGATAACCATCTGGGGAAAGGCGCTCTGTTACGTCACTCTGTATCTGCCGCTGTGCATTTATGTGCTTGACCTCGTGCCGCTCATGTTCAGCCTTCCCCACGTAGGCGATTTCAGGCAGATGTATCTGTTCATCTTCCCCATGCTTCTTGCCACCGCATTCCTCGGACAGGCCATAAGCGTGTTTGTCACCGAGAGGGAATCGTCAATGCTTGTCATCGTATTCACCTCCGTGGTGTTCCTGTTCCTCTCCGGTCTGACCTGGCCGCGTTATGCCATGAATTCCTTCTGGACATGGATCGGTGACGCTGTCCCGGCTACATGGGGCGTTGAAGGATTCATCCGCATGAATTCCAACGGCGGCGAATTGTGGCAGCAGAGCCACCCCTACACCATGCTGTGGATTCTTGCCGCGGTCTACATGCTCGCGGCATACGCCGTGACGCGTTACACCCGCATAGGCATGGAGACGCGGATGCTCCGCAGAGCCTGATTAATTCGGACGATATATCAGAGTGGCTGCCCGGTTTCTGTCAAAGAGCCGTGTGGCCACTCTCCGTATGTCGGCGGGAGTGACCGAACGGTAATCGGCGGTGATTCCGTTGATGTCCTCGCCGGTCATCACGCACCGTGCCAGCCGCGAGGCCTTGGCAAGATAATTGATCAGCGAGAAGGTCAGATTGCTCTCGAAACGGTTCACGGCTCTCTCGAGTTCCTTTTCGTCAGGTTCCTCGCGAGTCAGCAGTATTAGCTCGTTCCAGATAGCTTCTTCGGCCCGCTGCAGGGCCTCGTCGGAATCCGAGCGGAGCGCGGCGTTGACCATCAGGAATCCCTGTTCCTCGCTGCCGGAAATCGAGGCGTCGGCCGAGGTGAAAAGGTCGGTGCCCATCACCAGCCGGCGGTTGAAGCGGGCCGATTGTCCGGAGGCAAGTATGTCGGTTATCAGGTCGGCGGTCTTGTAATCGGGATGGGAGGCCTCGTCCATGAGCACGGCAATGGTCATGCGGGCCTGCGGGACATCGCTCCTGACTGTTTCGCGGCGCGGCGAATCGGGCAGCTGTTCGCGGCCGTAGGTCCTCGGGGCTATATCGCGGGCCGGTATCGTTCCGTACCATTTGCGGGCCAGCCTCAGGGTCTCGGCTTCGGATATGGGGCCGGCAACGGCCAGAACGGCGTTGTTGGGCGCATAGTGGGAATAGAAGAAAGCCTTGATGTCAGCCATGGTCACCCGCTCTATGTGGCTCAGTTCGCGGCCTATGGTGGGATAACGGTAGGGGTGGGTCCGGTAGAGCAGGGCGCGCAGTCTGTGGCCCATGTCGCCATAGGGGCGGTTCAGGCACACCTGCTTGAATTCCTCCATGACCACCTTGCGCTGCACTTCGAGCGATTCTTCCGTGAACGCGAGCGAGAGCATGCGGTCGCTCTCCACCCAGAAGGCGGTTTCGGCATTGACGGCGGGAACCACGGTGTAGAAGTTGGTGAAATCGTTCGAAGTCCACGCATTGTCGGTTCCTCCGGCGGTCTCCACCGCCTTGTCGAATTCCGGCACATTCACGGACCCTCCGAACATCAGATGCTCGAACAGATGGGCCATGCCGGTCATTTCGGGCGACTCGTCGCGTGCGCTCACGTTGTAGAGCGTGTTGAGCACCACATGGCATGTCGAGGGGTCATGATGGTGCACCACCCTGAGCCCGTTGTCGAGAGTATGGACTGTGTAGTCTATCACTTTATCACCTTCATTGAGATTATGCGGATATTCTTGACCGGACGGTCGTAGGTGTCGCACTCGGCCGTCTGGATGCGCTGGATCACATCGAATCCTTTCTCCACCTGACCGAACACGGTGTAGCTCGCGTCAAGATGCGGAGTGCCGCCCGCGGTGGTGTATGCCTCTATCTGCTCGCGGCTGAATCCGAGAGGCGTGTCGGCCGGCAGACGGCCTGCGGCAATGGACTCGCGCTGACGGCGTATCAGGTCCATTTCCATGCGGTCAAGCTCACCGGAGGTGAACCGCCGCCCGGTGACTATGTAGAACTGCGACCCGTCGGAGCGTTGTTGCGGATTCACATTGTCGGACTTGCGTGCGGCCGCTATGGCGCCGCGGCGGTGGAAATGTCCGGGCAGACGGATTTCGGCCTCAATGGTGTAGTCCGGGCTGCCGTCTCCGAGCCTTTTCCCGGGCTTTGCATCGCGCGAGCCGGGGTCGCCGGTCTGGACCATGAAGTCATTTATCACGCGGTGGAACAGCAGTCCGTCATAGTATCCTTCGTTCACGAGCTTCACGAAATTGTCGCGGTGGAGAGGCGTGTCGCCGAACAGACGCAGGGTCATGCTGCCCTCGTCGGTGACCATCTCTACCATGACGTCGCCCTTATCGCCTTCGGCGCGGGCGGAGACTGACGCCAGCGCCATAATTATCAGGCAGAGCGTAGCGGAGAGAAAACGGCAATGTCTCATATTATGCCTTTGGGGTAGAGCCGTTTGTAGATGCGGCGGAAGTTGTTGTCGCTGGAATTCAGTTCCTCGATGCGTTCAGTGTAATCCTGGCCCCAGATGTCGCTCAGCAGCGAACCGATGTACACCCGTTCGCGGTCCTTGTCAATCGCGGCCGAGATGAGACGGTCTATTTCGGCGGCGTATTTCTCGGAGTCAATGGCGTGGAGATAACGGGCGGCCGACACTGTGAACTGGCCGCAGGAATCCACTTTTATCATGTTGTCGGTGAGGGCCGGCAGCACGGCGTCGATATTTTCTATGTTGTTCGCTATATATTCGTAGGTTGCAAGTCCGTCGGCGTCATCGGCCAGTTTTTTTATTGCTTCTTCCATTTTATTGCGGGATATGTGGTTTGTTTAGGTGAGGGTGATTGCGGTTGCCGTTCCCTGAAGTCATTGCAGCAGCGAGGTGCCGTCGATTTTCGCTATGCGCGAGGCCAGGTCGTCGGCGCGGTCGGCGCGTATGGCCAGAGTCATGGAGCAGGTGTTGTCAAACTGCTGTTCCGTTATCCGGGCCTGACTGTCGCGGACCATGCGCATCACGGAGTTCATTGCCAGATAGGGAAATGTGAACGACACTTGGCCCATCTCCCAGTCCGTGATTATTTCGCCAGCCTCAAGGGCCTGACAGGCGGCCTGACGATAGGCGGCGATAAGTCCGGAGGTGCCGAGCTTGATTCCGCCGAAGTAGCGGACCACGGCTATGGCCACATTGGTCAGCTCCTTGGAGCGGATCTGACCGAGTATGGGTTTGCCTGCGGTGCCCGACGGCTCGCCGTTGTCGGACCACTGGAATTCCGAGCCGGAGGCCCCGAGCATGTAGGCCCAGCACACATGACGCGCGTCGTGGTATTCATTGGCCACGGACGCTATCCATTCCCTGGCCTCGGCCGCCGAGCTGACAGGGCGGGCAAAGGCCAGAAAACGGCTCATTTTTTCCCGGACAATGCTTTCGCACGGGCCGGCAAGTGTGCGGAATTCGCTGCTCATCAGGGTTTGCGTCAGATTATGAGCATGGCGTCGCCGTAGGCTCCGAAGCGGTATTTCTCCTTGACGGCCTCGTTGTAGGCTTTCATCACGAGGTCATAGCCCCCGAACGCGGCCACCATCATGAGCATGGTGGAGTAGGGGAGATGGAAATTGCTGAGAAGCGCGTCGGTGACGGTGAAATCGTAAGGCGGGAAGATGAATTTGTTGGTCCATCCCGAATAGGTCTTCATGTGGCCGCCCATGCTTACGGCGCTGGCTATGCCGCGCAGCACGGATGTGCCTATGGCGCAGACCTTGTGGTCGTTGTCCTTGACGCCGTTCACAATGTCGACCAACTCCTGCGTAACCTCCATCTGCTCGGAGTCCATGCGGTGTTTGGTGAGGTCCTCCACATCGATTTCGCGGAAATTGCCCAGACCGCTGTGGACGGTCAGGAATGCCTGATGGATGCCCTTGATTTCAAGGCGTTTCATCAGCTCACGGCTGAAATGCAGACCTGCCGCCGGAGCAACAACGGCGCCTTCTTTTTCGGCGTAGATGGTCTGATAGCGCTCGGCGTCAAGCCCTTCCGGCTCGCGGAGTATATAGTGGGGCAGCGGGGGCTGGCCCAGACTGAAAAGTTCTTTCTTGAATTCGGAGTGGGGGCCGTCATATAGGAAACGCAGTGTGCGGCCTCGTGAGGTGGTGTTGTCAATGACTTCAGCCACCATCGATTCGCCCTCTCCGAAATAGAGTTTGTTGCCTATGCGTATCTTGCGGGCCGGCTCCACGAGCACATCCCATAATTTGTTCTCGGCATTGAGTTCGCGGAGAAGGAACACTTCGATTTTTGCTCCCGTCTTTTCCTTATAGCCATAGAGGCGTGCCGGAAACACTTTGGTGTCGTTGAAGACGAAAATATCGCCTTCGTCGAAGTAACTGATTATTTCTTTGAAAACGCGGTGTTCAATTTCGCCCGTCGCACGGTTCACAACCATCAGGCGTGACTCGTCGCGCTGAGGGGTGGGATGCTGTGCTATCAGCTCTTCGGGCAGGTTGAATTTGAATTGCGATAACTTCATGAAGTTGGTGTATGAGTTTTTGTATTATAATTGCGAAAAATTCTTGTCTTTCAGTTTGTCGGGTATGAGGTCGGCATTTTCCGGCTTGTCTATGACCACTGTTTTCAGCAGTTCCGCCGTCTGCTCCACGTTGAGGCAGTCCTCGATCCGGCAGTCGCCCACCCGAGTGCGCCTCAGGGCCGTCAGATGCGCTCCCGTTCCCAGAGCCTCGCCGATGTCGCGGGCCAGTGCGCGGATGTAGGTTCCTTTGCTGCACACCACTCTTATGGTGATGCTCTCCGGTGCGTAGTCAAGGAGCTCCAGCTCGTCAATCACGAGCACCTTGGGCTTCAGCTCCACCTCCTGACCCTTGCGGGCAAGGCTGTAGGCGCGTCGTCCGTCGACCTTGCAGGCCGAGTAGGTGGGCGGGACCTGCTCGATGCGTCCGCGGAATCTGTGGAGCGCGTTCTCCACCAGCTCGCGGGTTATGTGGTCGGTGGGAAATGTGCGGTCAATCTCCGTCTCCAGATCAAACGACGGCGTGGTGGCTCCGAGCCGCAGCGTGGCCACATATTCCTTCACTCCCGCCTGCAGCTCTTCGATGAGTTTGGTGGAGCGGCCTGTGACCACTATCATCAGGCCCGTGGCCAGAGGGTCGAGGGTGCCGGCATGGCCCACTTTCATCTTTTTAAGCCCGTAGCGGCGCGTAAGGGTCCCGCGGACACGCTTGACCACGTCAAACGATGTCCACCCCAGCGGCTTGTCAATCAGCAGTGTCTCTCCGGTCAGAAAATCCATGCGGTCAGCGGGGGTTGATTATTACCAGACGAGGCAGACGAGGCCTACTATGGCGCAATAGACGGCGAACCATACCAGTTTGCCGCGTTTCACAATGTTGATCATCCATTTGCAGGCCAAGCATCCCACCAGAAACGCCGAGATGAATCCTATGGCCAGCGGAAGCAGGCCAATCTCGCCGGCGGGCGATGTGCCCTTGAGTATCTTCATCACGTCGAGCAGCGCCTCGCCGAGTATGGGTATGATTACCATGAAGAACGAGAACTGGGCTATCTCGTTGCGGCGGTCGCCGAGCAGAAGGCCCGTGGCTATGGTGGAGCCCGAACGGCTAAGACCCGGCAGAGTGGCCACGGCCTGAGCACATCCTATGACGAAGGCGTCGCGGAAATTGATGGAGTGTTCGCGCGGAAGCACGCTGCCGTAGGTCTTGTGGCCGCGGCCGCGGAAATAGTGGGCAAACGTCAGAAGGGCGGCCGTTATGAACAGGCAGATGCCCACGGTGAAGAGCGAGCCGCCGAAAAAGCCGTTGATGGTCTCCTTGAAGCCGAGACCCACAATGGCTATAGGAATGCACGACACGAGAATCTTAAGCACGTAGAGCGTGTTGTCGTCCCGTTTCAGAGTGAAGAATGAGGTGCACAGGGGAACGAACTCCCTCCACAGCACCACTATGGTGCTCAATACCGTTGCTACATGGAGCACCACTACGAATTCAAGCGCCTCGGCACCGCTAAGGTCTATGCCGAGGATGGTGCGGAAAATTTCAAGGTGTCCGCTGGAGCTTATCGGAAGATACTCCGACAGTCCCTGGACTATGCCCATTATGAGGGCGTCAAGCCAATTCATTGTCAGGATAGGTTTTGCTTATTGATTTTCTTTTTTCTTCTTTTTGCCCGGCCAGATTATGGCGAAGGCCATGAACAGGAAGCCGAGGAAAGCTATGTTGGGGCCTATGACTATGCGGCGCACCGAGAATATTTCAGGGTTGAACTGGGTGGCGTCGGCCGATCCTCCCCCTGAGGTCAGGGCAAATCCCACCACAATCATCACGGCGGCAACCGCCATGAGGATGAAGTTGATTCTGACGAGCGGAAATTCCGACAGGCGTTCCTGCCGTTCCTCAGTGCCGTCGGTTGTCTTTGTTGTCTGTTTTGTCATTATTCAGTTTTATATACGTTATAACGTTGATGTGTCACTGTCAGTTGAAAATGTCCTCGTAGCTGCGCCTGATGTATTTCAGGGCCGCTATCCGGGCGGTTATGGCGCAGATGCCTGTGCCGAGGATGATGAGTACGCCCGATGTTACCGCCACGCCGGCCCAGGTGACCAGCGCCGCGGCCATGGGGTCGATGGCCATGGCATAGTACACTATTCCGGCCAGTGCGGCCGAGGCGCAAAGCGCCGCAACCAGGCCGCTCACGGCCGCCCGCCTGATATACGGGCGTATGATGTAGGAGGCTGTGGCCCCCACATATTGCTGGGTGTGGATTATGAATCGCTGGGAGTGGACCTGAAGCTTCACGGTGTTGGCTATGAGGACCACCGAGATAACCATCAGGGCAAATCCGGTCAGGATGAGCAGAAGCATCACCGAACTTATGGAATGGTTTATGGACCCGGCTATGTCCGAATGATGCTGCACATGGTCAATGCAGCTTATGCTTTTGAGTCCTTCGCAAATCCGGTCGAGACTGTCGGGACGCGACCACGGCTCTTTCACCGCTACCTCGAATTCCGGAAGAAACGGATTGACATCGAGAAGTTCCTCGGGTCCCATCATCTCTTCCCAGCGGGCAAGCACCTCGTCGGCGTCGCGTACGGTGAGGCGGTCAGTGAACGGGGCGTTTTCCAGTATCTGCCTGACGCTGTCAACCGATGCCTGACCGTAAGCCGGATTCACCACGGCCACGAAACCGATGTTGGAGCGTATCATCTGCGATGCCTTGCGGGCTCCCAGGCCTATGACTATGGTCATGCCGAGAACCAGAAGCACCATGGCCACGCTGAATACGGTTATGAGCCGCGACGCATCGATGCGTTTGTTGCTTTTTGACTTGCCTTTCATTGCTAAAATACCGAATTTCGTGCAAAATTAATACAATTTGCTCCCCATATCAAGCCTTTGGGCAAAAAAACGGACACTTGCGGCCAAATTTCATTGCGCCGGGACATAAAAAGCCGTCATGCCGCGGATTTTCATCTCCGGAGCATGACGGTATGTATCGGGGAACGGTACCTCTGTTATTCCTGCACGGAGTCAGGTTCGGTGTACCATTTGGAGTACATCAGGTAGTTGCGGGCTATTTTCTGGTTGAGCTCGCGCGCGGTGGCCGGATCCACCATCTTGATGAATTTTGCCGGAGCGCCGCCCCACAGTTCGTTGGGGCCTATCTTGGTGCGTGAAAGCACCACGGAACCGGCGGCTACGAGGGCGCCTTCGCCCACTTCGGCGTCGTCCATGACCACCGCGCCCATGCCTATCAGGGCCAGGTCATGGATCTTGCATCCGTGAAGCGTCACGTTGTGACCGATTGAAACGTCGTTGCCTATCTCTATTGTCGATTTCTGGTAGAGGGTGTGGAGCACCGAGCCGTCCTGGATGTTGACGCGGTCACCTATGGTTATTGTGTTTACATCGCCGCGCAGCACGGTGTTGAACCACACGCTGCAGCCTTCGCCCATGGTCACATCGCCTACGAGCGTTGCGTTTTCGGCAAGGAAGGTGTCATTGCCCACTTTCGGAGTGAAGCCGCGGACTGGAATTATAAGGGCCATTTTGTATGTATCGGATTTTTATCGGGTTAGTTTCTGGGTTTTCTTGATGAGCCATGCCTGAGCCTCGGCGTCGAGCACCGGCAGCAGCCGCTGGCAGACGGTTGCGTGGTAGGCGTTGACCCAGTCTATTTCGGCGTCAGTCATGAGATTCACATCGAAAAGGCTGAGATCGAACGGGAAGAGCGTGAGTGTCTCGAAGCGGTAGAACCGGCCGAACTCCGTGGTGAAGGCTTCGGTGGTGAGCACAAGGTTCTCGCACCGGATTCCGTACTGGCCTTCGCGATAGAGGCCCGGCTCGTTCGAGGTGATCATGCCGGGCGTGAGCGGGGCCATGGTGTCGTTCAGGCGGATGCTCTGCGGACCTTCATGGACGTTGAGGAAGTGGCCTACGCCGTGTCCCGTGCCGTGGAGGTAGCTCAGGCCCTCTTTCCACAGGTTGATGCGGGCGAGCACGTCGAGCTGCGCGCCGCGGGTGCCTTCAGGATAGATGGCCGTGGCCACGGCAATGTGGCCTTTCATCACGAGTGTGAAGTCATGGCGCTGTGCGTTGGTGGGGTTGCCCAGCGAGATGGTTCGCGTGATGTCGGTTGTTCCGTCGAGATAGTTGGCTCCGGAATCCACCAGAAGCAGATTGTCGGGGCTGAGGGTGGCGTTGGTCTCCGGTTTTGCCGAATAGTGGACAATGGCGCCGTGAGGCCCGAAGCCGGCTATGGTGTCGAAGCTGAGGTCAAAGAAAAGCGGTCCGGCCGAGCGGTATTTGAGCAGGATGTCGGCCACGTCGATTTCGGTTGTGGGCGTTCCATCGGCCATGCGGCGCTCGATCTCCATGAATGAATGCACCAGAGCGGCGCCGTCGCGCACCATCGCGTCCCTGACGCCTCCGAGCTGCACCTCGTTCTTCACGGCCTTGAGCATGGCTATGGGCGAGCTGCCCTTCATGGCGCGCTCACCGAGTATGGATGCCAGGGTGGCTCCTGTCTGGGATGCGCTGACCAGCACCTTTGACTCGGCCGGGAGGGCGGCCAGGAATGTCTTGACTTCGCTGTAGGAGTGGACCGAGACGTTGCAGCCGCTGAGGTAGCTCTCCACCTCGGGCGAGATTTTGTCGATGTCAACGAAAATGTCGCCGCCTCCGCTGTGGAGATAGAGGAACGATGTGACCACCGGGTTGCACTCCACGTCCGATGAACGCAGATTCAGAGTCCATGCTATTTCGGCCAGATCCGAGATGAATGCCGAAGTGGCGCCCTGGGCCTCCACTCTTTCCATCACGCGCTGCATCTTGTCGGCTGCGGCTTCGCCCGAATATTTCTCTTCGTGGATAAATACCTTGTCCTTGGGCAGGGCGGGGCGGTCAAGCCATATCAGGTCTATGGGGTTGAAATCGACCCTCAGCGTGCAACCACATTTCTTCAGGCTGTTTTCGAGATCTTCAGCTACATTGACCGAGAACACCATGCCGTCTATTCCCACCGTAGAGCCGGCCGGAAGATTGGAGCATAGCCATCCGGCAATCGACGGAACTTCCGGCTTGCCGTCCTCCATGACCTCTATGCATGTGTCGGCGAGCTGTGACGCTGCCTGAAGCCAGTAGCGGGAGTCAGCCCATACGAATGCGCGGTCGCGGGTCACTACGAGATCGCCGGCCGAACCGGTGAACCCTGAAAGCCATCGGCGCACTTGCCAATGGTCGGCGAGATATTCGCCGAGATGAGGGTCGGTCTGAGGGATGATAACGGCGTCAATGCCCTGTGACTGCATGGCATCGCGCAGCGCCTGGATTCGCGCGTCGGTTTCTTTTGGATTCATTTTCTTGAATGATTTATCTTGTTTTTCTGTTATTTGAACGTGATTCTGTCTCTGCCGGCTCTGCCTCTTTATATAATAATCTCTGCCTCTTTATATAATAATAAGGTGGGCGCCGCAGATGGTATCAATGGCAAAAATACGAAAAAAGCGCATACAATCATAATAATCCTGCCTGTGAAATTTTCAAATGATGCGCTGATGGAATCAATGGGAGTTCATGATAAAGATGGCCGGCATCCGGCGATGAAAAATCATGTAATTTATTCTCTTGTCAAATTGCTCTGTTTACCAGCTTGTTATGATAATTAAAGGGAGAATGGAAGAAAAAATGAGCGCAAAAAACATGAAAATATTTGGTGGAATAAAAAAATAGTCATAACTTTGCATCGCTTTTGAGGCCGCAAGGCAGTTGAACAAAGGCACAGACCCGCCTCTTTAGCTCAGTTGGCCAGAGCACGTGATTTGTAATCTCGGGGTCGTTGGTTCGAATCCGACAAGAGGCTCCAGCTGAAACAAACCTCTCCGGAAGAGTCCGGAAGAGCTGAAAATAAAACAAGGGCGAATACCAGAGTGGCCAAATGGGGCAGACTGTAAATCTGCTGGTTTTTACCTTCGGTGGTTCGAATCCATCTTCGCCCACACATACATCTCCTGCGGAAGTAGCTCAGTTGATAGAGCATCAGCCTTCCAAGCTGAGGGTCGCGAGTTTGAGCCTCGTCTTCCGCTCTA